>DATBHX010000051.1:0-3123 GCA_036557225.1 Candidatus Angelobacter sp. | reverse complement strand
TGGCGAATTTGTGCAACTCCGCGAAGAGATCGAATTTCTTGACGACTACCTCGACATTGAAGTGGTGCGCTTTGGCCGCGACAAGCTGCGCATCTACAAGAACCTTGATCCAAACACACTTGACATTGTGATCCCCGCCATCCTGCTGCAGCCGCTGGTGGAGAACAGCATCAAGCACGGGCTTTCGCCAAAAGTCGACGGCGGCAGCATTACCCTGCGCAGCCGCCTGCAGGAGAACAAGCTGATCATCCAGGTGGAAGATGATGGCGTCGGCATGAGCGCGCCGCCCGCCGTGGCCGCCGAGCACATGAGCTCAGGGCGCGGAATCGGCATGATGAACGTGGCGGAGCGCCTGCACGTGCTCTTTGGCGATGAGGGGCGCATGACCGTGCAAAGCCGCGATGGCCAGGGAACGCTGGTGATGCTGGAACTGCCGGTGCTCCACTCCGAGCCGGGTGAAGTGCATCCCTCGGCGATTTATGCAGCGCGTTCCAGTACGCGTTCGTAAAACGCTTCGTACTCAGGAATAATTCTGCTGGAGCAGAAGCGCGATTGGGCTTCCCAGCGCGCGGCTTTGCCCATTTCGCGCAGCCGGGTTTCGTCG
Organism: Candidatus Angelobacter sp.; assembly: GCA_036557225.1. Taxonomy (GTDB): domain Bacteria; phylum Acidobacteriota; class Terriglobia; order Terriglobales; family Acidobacteriaceae; genus Angelobacter. The sequence continues at coordinate 2,519 of DATBHX010000051.1, read as the reverse complement.
GAGAGTATCTCGATCGCGCCTTTCGCCATGGCCTCCACGTCGCCTACCGCGGCAAGAAAACCGCTGCGTCCGTGCTCAATCACCTCCGGCACGCCGCCCACAGCGGTGGCCAGCGCCGGGACTTCACAGGCCATGCCTTCCAGCGCTGCCAGACCGAATGATTCCAGTTCGCTCGGAACTACCATCAGGTCGGCGATGGAGAGCTTTTCATAGACACGATCAACCTTGCCCATGAACTCCACTTTTTTGCGCAGGCCTTTCTGATTCACCAGCCACTCGGCGCGGGAGCGGTCCGGGCCGTCACCCATGAGAAGCAGGCGGGAAGGAATTTTTTTCTGCACCCGATCAAAGATCTCAATTACATCGCAAAGGCGTTTGACCGGACGGAAATTGGAAACATGTACCAGAATCCGTTCGTCTTTGTCGGCATACTGCGCGCGGTTCTCGGCGGCCTTAGGATCACGCTTGTACAAGTCGCAATTCACGAAGTTGTAAATCACCTCAATGGGCTTGCGAATATCGAACTCCTGCAGCGTGCGCTGTTTCAAATACTCGGAAATGGCGGTCACACCGTCACTCTGTTCGATGGAGTAGCGCGTGACCGGAAGATACGAGCGATCCGCGCCGACAATCGTGATATCGGTCCCATGCAGCGTGGTTACAAAGGGCAAACGCCGCGACTTGCCGTTATTCTGCGCTGCCAGCATCTGCCGCGCCAGCAAAGCGCTGACCGAATGTGGGATGGCGTAATGCACGTGCAGAATGTCGAGGTTATAAATCTCAGCGACTTCCGCCATGCGCGTGGCCAGCGCGAGATCATAAGGCGGATACTCAAACAGGGGATACTGCGAGACCGTGACTTCGTGATAGAAAATCCGAGGTTGCTGGGTATTCAATCGGATCGGCTGCTGATACGCGATGAAATGCACTTCATGCCCGCGCGCCGCTAGCTCAATGCCAAGCTCGGTCCCGACAACGCCACTACCGCCGTAGGTGGGATAACAGGTGATTCCAATTTTCATTTATTTCTGTCGCTTCGCTCCAAAACCGCTAAGGAGCTCGTTTCAAAAAGCAAAACTCTTCTGCGCTTGTTGCGACCCGTGGAAATGATGGGAGTCCACGAGCATGGAGTTGATTAGATTCACTGGCCCAGATAGTCGATTCAACCAAAATAGTTAAAGCTCTGCATAAGAGATCAGCTCTATCTTTTGACGTGTGAGCGCTTCCTTTGTTTCCCTTGAAGTTAGCGCAGCCAGCTCAATCTCCCGGGAAGTGGTCAAGCGGGTGCCGGCGGCCTTAAGGTCGCCGTCAGAGTATCCCGGATGGCAGACCAGTTCCCAGGTTCCCTCAGGTAAGGCCGTAAGGATTCGCAGCAGTATCTTTTGGTCAAGCTTGCCCGTCGCGGCGATGCCTACCGTCCCGTCAGTCGATCGCATTCCTTCTTCTTTTAGTGTCCGGCGAAACTCCGGCGCAAACATCTGGAACGTGGTTACGCCAGCCGAGCGCAACCACAGGGCCGGCGTCGACATCACTGCGCTGTATGGCCAGGCCCGTAACGGCTCAAAGGGATTTCTGACAGCCCTGACGCCGCAGGCCTTTGCTGCTTGCAGAACTGGCCGCAACACGTGGGGGAACATGTGCGTGTGTTTGTGGCTGTCCACGTGGGTGAGCGTGATGCCCCGCGATTGGATCATGCAGATCTGAGCTTCAGTTTCCTGTTGGATTTCGACGGCTGATATCTGGCGGCGTACGGCTGCCAATGCAAATTCTTTCAGACTGTTACGAAAGTGCGTAGTGCCATTGGTCAGGGTGGGAAGGTTTCTGGAAACAGGATCACCATCGATCAGCACGACATGGCAGCCCGTTCTCAGACTGGGCTGCGATCTGGCCTGACCTGCTGCCTCCTCAAAGGCGCGGGCATTCGCCATGATCGTCGCCGAGGTGAGTACTCCAGAGCGGTTCGCTTCCGCAATCGCGCGATTGACTCCCGCGGTCAATCCAAAATCATCAGCATTGATGATAAGACGGCGCACCTGGTGAGTCTAACAAAAACGTCTCACCACAGAGGACGCTGAGGATCACAGAGGCAGATAAGGAAAAGATTGGGTAGCTGAGCTGTTTACCTTCGACACGAGCACTCTGTGCTTCTCTGTGTGCTCTGTGGTAAATCTACGCGGTCTTAACGGCTTTGGGCAGGGGTTCTCTTTCGCCCAGGAACATCTTGATTTTTTCCAGCAGCGCAGGAAAGAGGTCTTCTTTTTGCAAGCAGGCAGCCACATCTTTGCCGCCATCGACAGGACCGTAGCCAGTGACGATAATCACCGGGACTTCAGGATTCCTCTCATGCACCTTGCGCGCGAGCTCCACGCCGTTCATTCCGTCCATACGGAAGTCCGTAACTAGAATATCGAAATCGTCTTCGTCGAATTTCTTCAGAGCGTCAGCGCCGCTATAGGCGCTCACAGCGCGGTAGCCCTGCATCTCCAGGATTTCGCAGCTCAGTCTCGCCAACACCTCAT
>DATBHX010000050.1:0-40588 GCA_036557225.1 Candidatus Angelobacter sp. | reverse complement strand
GGCACCATCCGCAAACTCGCCGCCAACACCGGTTCCTCCGTGATCACCAGCGGCTTGAACGCCAACCTCTCAGCCACCGGTCACATCGAGTCTCTCTCCGGCACTTTGTCTCTCCAAGCCCAGGGCACCAGCACCAGCGGCGCCTTCCTGGCTACCGCTCCCGGAACCATCTCCTTTCTCAACAGCTGGACCACCGATGCCACCACTTCGCTCAGCGGCAGCGGCAACTTCTCCTTCGTCAGCGGCACTCTGACCTTGAACGGTCCCTACAACGTGACTGGAGATACCAGCATCAACGGAGCATCGGTAGCTTTCAACGTCGCACCGCTTTCACTCACCACCTTGCATCTGCTCAGTGGAACTCTGACCGGCTCGGCCAACCTCAGTCCTACAGGACTCTTCACCTGGACCGGAGGAGTGCTGGCAGGAACCGCCACACCCAATGCAATATTCAACGTTAGCAACACTGCCGGCATCGATCTGGCCAACGGCTCCACAACCGGCTTCAGTCACCAACTGCAGCAACGCACCTTGAACCTGCCTACCGGCACGGTCACCATGATCGGACCCAACGCCCAGTTCAATCTGTCTTTCGGCGCCATTCTGCACATACCCAGCAGCGGCATTCTGGCTCTGGACCAGGATGCTGGCACAAGTAGTCAGGGCATCGTCAACGCCGGCGGCAACACCAGTTCGGTCAACATCGACGGCACCATCCGCAAGCTCGCCGCCAACACCGGTTCCTCCGTGATCACCAGCGGCTTGAATATCAACAACGCCGGAACGGTTGAATCACTCTCCGGAAATCTGTCGATCACCGGCGCCTACACGCAGACCGCAGGTGTGACCCGAATCGCTGGCGGGAAAATCACGACCGGCCCATCTTTTAATATCCAAGGCGGAACGCTTCTTGGCGTCGATCCCCTGACTCCTCCGGGCATCATCGGCGATGTACAGAATAGTTCCGGAATCGTTCACCCCGGCGCCTCTCCTGGAATTCTGAGCATGGCTGGAAATTTCACGCAAAATACCGCGGGCAACTTGAATGTCGATATTAATGGAACTTCTCCTGGCACGGGCTACAGCCAGCTCAACATCTCAGGAATCGCCGCACTCAATGGCGCTTTGAACGTGACCCTGGGAGGAGGATTCACGCCTGCGGCCGGCAATTCCTTCACTGTGATGACATTTACTTCCCATGCCGGCGATTTTGCGACGCTGAATGCACCGGCTCTTACAGGTGGTAATGTCTGGACGAAGACTGTCACTGCCACCGCGGTGATTCTCACGGTAGGTCCACCCAGCGTTCCCGATCTTTCGGTTACAAAGTCGCATACTGGAAACTTTACCCAGGGCCAGACCGGTGCGACCTACACGATCACCGTAAGCAATGTAGGAACAGGACCAACTACGGGAACGGTAACCGTGGTCGACACACTTCCTTCCGGCCTTACCGCGACCAGCATGAGCGGCACAGGATGGAGTTGCGCACTCGGGACCCTGACCTGCACGCGCTCTGACGCATTGGCCGCCGGCAGCAGTTATCCATCACTCGCTCTTACTGTGGACGTTGCCGCCAACGCGCCCGCAAGCTTGACGAACTCTGCCAGCGTGTCCGGCGGTGGAGAAACAAATGCTGGAAACAATACCGCCAATGATGGAACCATCATTGCGGCGGCTGCGGATGTTGCCATCAGCACTTCTGCAAGTTCCGGCACAGTGTTTGCCGGCAATAACCTCACGTACACCCTGACGATCACCAACAGCGGCGCAAGCTCTGCCTCCGCGGTGACAGTAAGTGACACGCTGCCGGCAGGAGTGAGCCCGGTCTCCGTTGCTTCCAGCCAGGGTAGCTGCACCGCTCTGCCTTGCAACCTGGGAACCCTGGCCAGCGGAAGCGGAGCCACAGTGACCGTCGTGGTCAAAGTCGCACCGGCCACACGAGGCACACTCAATAACACAGCCTCCGTGGCAGCAGCTGAGAGTGATCCGAATTTGACCAACAACGCGGCTTCCGCGGGCGTGACCGTCAACGGCTCAGCCGATCTCGGCGTTTCACAAACAGCGACGCCGAGCCCAGTGGCCCAGGGCAGCAACCTTTCATACAAAGTGTCCATTGCAACTGCTGGTCCGTCATCTGCGACTGGAGTTTCGCTCACAGACACGCTGCCCGCCAGCAGCACATTCGTTTCCGCGACGGCCACGCAGGGAAGCTGCGGCGCGCCTTCGGCCGGCAAAGTCACCTGTGCGATCGGCACAATGAACCCGGGTGATAGCGTGACAGTAACGGTCACCGTACAGCCGACAGCAGCCGGCACCAGCACCAACCAAGCAAGCATCACGGCAACAGAAAGCGATCCGGCCGTGGCGAATAACTCGTCCTCTTTGGGCGTGACGGTAACTCCTGTGACAACGCCTGACTACGGCGTAGGGTCCTCACAATCTTCAGCCACCGTGAAAGCCGGTCAACAGGCCACCTATACCATCACGGTCAGTCCGCAAAACGGAGCCTTTAACAACGCTGTTACCTTTTCGTTGAGCGGCTTGCCGACGAAGACGTCGTTCACCTTCAGTCCTGCTTCCGTCACTCCTGGCGCGAACCCTGCCTCATCGACTCTGGTCATCACAACCACGGCAGCGACCACTTCCGCCGCAAATAACGTGTTCCGCCACGGCCTGCCGGTGGTCGCGCTCTGCCTGCCTTTCGCTGGACTCCTGCTTTCGGGAAAAAAGATTCGCAAACATGGTCTGCGGGGGCGTCTGGCCGCTGCACTGGTCTTACTGATTGTTGTCGGGCTGATGGGGTGTGGGGGAAAACCAAAGAACTTCCAGGTAGCAGGTACTCCAGCCGGAACCTACAATCTGACCATCACCGCTACGGCCGGGACCGTGACACATACAACGCCGATCACGCTGGTGGTGCAATAAAGTGCAACAAGATGAGAGGGCCGCAGCCGTGTTGTGATTTTCACCGACGGCTTGCATCGGAGAAGGGGGCAGATGCGCTGGACCCGATACGGTTGATTACCGCGACGAAGCGGGGATTCTCGCGGATGGAATCGAAGGCGGGGTCCACCCGTAACCAATTTGCCTGGATGTCGCCCCGATTCGTAATCTCCAGCCAATGCAAGGCAGTTTCCTGGTCGCCTGCAGCCAGATATCCGGAAGCAAGAGCAGTACCGGCGCCCTCCGGACTGTTCTGTTTCCTGGCCAGCTGGTCCAGGATTCGCCGGGCTTCAATTGTTTTGCCGGAAAGAGCAAGGGCCCGCGCAAGGCCGCAGAGGTGAACAGGAGCATTGCCGGAAAATTTCGCGGCCGTCTGGAACTCTGTGATCGCAGCCGGGTAGTTCTTCTGTTCAATGTAGACCCATCCGAGGACGGTGTGAGCGGGAATGGTTTGTGCGTTAAGTTTCAACGCCGTCTGCGCGGACTCAATCGCCTGAGCATAATTGCGCGCAAAATAACTCATGTAAGCCAAACCTGCGTGGATGGAAGGCGATAAGGGATCGAGCAGCTTCGCATATTGCATCTGGCTGACAGATTCAGCTGTGCGTCCTTTAGCAGCAAGATAGAGTGCATACCACTGGTGCGCGGGAACGTAATTGTCATCAAGTTCCAGTGCGCGGCGGAATTCCCTTTCCGCTGCAGGCCAATCACCCTGCCACATGAAGTCGGTGTAGGCTTCGGCAGCGTGCGCCGCCGCCATTGAGCCGTCAAGTTCGAGCGCCTTGTCGGCTGCGATCTTGGCCCGGCTCACGGAATTCAGGCTTGTATCCAGGCCATAAAAAGCTTCCAGGTTATAAGCGTCGGCAAGGCCGGCATAGGCAGCAGCATACTTGGGGTCTTTGGCGATGGCCTGCGTAAACAACCCGGTGCTCTTCTCGAGATCGTCGCGATTGCGTTGCTCCAGGTAGTGAAGCCCCTTCAAATAAAGCTCATGCGCCTCCGGATCCAGGGCATGTTGAACGCCGGCGCGGACCGCAGCCGGCGGTAACAGCTGCACATGAATCTGTCGCGCAATTGCATGGCTGATATCGCTTTGCATGACGAGGATGTCGCGCTGGCTGCTGGCAAAATTCTCGGCCCAAATATGGGTTTGCGAGTGAACATTAATCAACTGCGCAGTCACCCGTACCTCGTCTCCCCAGCGTCGAACACTGCCTTCCAAAACATAATCAACGTTGAGTTCCCGGCCAATCTGAGTCACCGGCTTAGTCGTTCCCTTGTAGGCCATTGCGGAAGTACGGGCAATCACTCCCATTTGCTCCCCGCCAACCTGACTGAGTTGAGCGATCATCTCCTCCGTAAACCCGTCGCTTACAAATTCCTGCCCTGCTTCACCAGTCAGATTTTGAAAAGGCAAAACCGCGATCATCAATCTGCCGCCGGAAGTAACAGTGGATTGCTCCCTCCTTAACAGATAGCCACCTATAAATAAGGATACGAGCACCAGCACCGCCAATGATGACCAGACCAGCTTGTGAACTTTCGGATTCTTGGCACGAGACGGGAATGCCTGCAGGTCCGGGCTGTCCCCCTCCCCTGGCGCTATCTCTTCGGCTAACCGGTCTTTCTCGTTCTTCCACCAGAGATCCAGTTCAGAACGGTAGGCATAAACGCTGGCAGCTTTCTGGTGCTGGTGCCGATGGACAGGTAGCCCCTGGCTCTTTTCCCAACGCCGGACCGTACGAACGTCGCGGCGCAAATAGAGAGCAATCTCCTTCCAGGAGTCGAGGCGATCCTTGCCGACGTCAACCACCTGCTCATCGCCGGGATCCTGGGAGCGGAATTCCATTTGCTTAATTTTTCCTCGAAACAGGTTTTTTCGCTGAACAAAAGTGTTCCAGAGGGGGAGATTTTACTTCAGCTTTGAAAGCATAGACAAGCAAGCAGCAAGAGGCAGGAGACTTTTCGTTCGTTGTGCGGGCAACCAGTACTACTTCGACCCCTTGCTTGATTTTTGGGTACGGAAGTAATGAGCAGATTGCGCGCCGCTTGAGTTATCGTTTGAGCAATATTTGCCCGCGAACGGTATTAAGGAGTTTTCAGGTGCCTTTTTCAAGTTTTTCCCATCGGCTTGCCCTGGGACGGCGGCGGCTTTTACTTGCTCTGGCCGGGCTACTTTCGTTCATCAGCAGCGCTCAAGCACTGGATCCGCACAAAGCCATCACGCAATACATCCATACCGTCTGGGGCGCGGATCAGGGCCTGCCCAATGGCAACGGCATGGTCATGGCCCAGACACGCGATGGCTACCTCTGGATTGGAACGTTTAGCGGATTGTTTCGATTTGACGGGGTCACCCTCACCTACTTCGATCAGCAGACGGCGCCCGGCATGAAACAGGCTGCCGGGATCGGAGTTAAAGCGCTATGGGCGGCCAAAGATGGAAGTTTGTGGATTGGCACGAATGGACGCGGCTTGGTGCACTTGCAGAATGACGTCTTCACCGTTTACACCACGAACGACGGTCTTTCCGACAATACTATACGCTCGATTATTGAAGGGCGGGACGGCAGCATCTGGATCGCCACCGATCTCGGCCTGGATCGCCTGAAAAATGGCAAGTTCATCATTTATGGAACCGGCGACGGACTTACCAGCTTCAGCACCCGCGTGCTTCATGAAGATAGGAACGGGACCATCTGGGTGGGTTCGGAAGTCGGAATTGACGTGTTCAAGCAGGGGAAATTCACTCGTCTTCTCCTGGATCTCCCGGGCAAGGAAAAAGGACAAAAGCCGGTTACGGATATTGAGGAGAGCCGTGACGGCAACGTGTGGATCGCTCTTTTCGGCGGAGGCCTGGTACGAGTCCAGCTCAAGGACGGCCACCAGACCGTGTTTACCACCCACGAAGGATTGTCCAACGATTACGTCCACTCCATTCTCCAGGACCGCGATGGCAACCTGTGGATCGGCACTGTCGCCGGTCTCAACCGTCTTACCGAAGACCATTTCTCTTCCTACTCTTCCAAAGATGGATTACCCCAGAATAATGTTTTCGGGGTCTTCGAAGACCGTGAAGGTAACCTGTGGGTTGGAGTGGATGGCACAAACTCGCTCAACCGTTTTCGCGATGGCAGGTTCCTCAGCTACACCACGCAGGAAGGGCTTGCGGGTGATTCGGTGTACTCCGTCTGGCAACGGCGCGATGGTTCCATCTGGGCTGGCTCCGATGGCGGGCTGAGTCAATTCAACAACGGAAGATTTAGCACTTATACCAATTCGATGTTCACCAACCGCGTTACAGCCGTTATGGAAAGCCGTGATGGCAGCCTCTGGTTCGGCACGGGGGGAAGCGGATTGGGCCGCCTCAAAGACGGCCGTCTAACCATGTACACGAAACGCGAAGGGCTTGCCAACGATCAGGTCTGGTGCCTGGCGGAAGATAAAGAAGGCACTCTCTGGATCGGCACCAATGACGGTCTCAACCGCTTTCAGAATGAGAAGTTCACATCGTACAGCCTCAATGACGGCCTTCCCAGCCAGATGATACGTATGCTCGTTGTGGATCGCGAGGGGAACCTGTGGATCGGCGGCAATGCCGGGCTGACTGAGTTAAAAGATGGGATGTTCAGAACCTATACCATGAAAGACGGCATGTCATCGGACACTCCGCGCAGCCTCTACGCCGACGCGCAGGGAGCTCTCTGGATAGGGACGATGGGCGGCGGGATCAATCGTTTCAAAGACGGCCACTTCAGCGTGATCACCACCAGGCAGGGCCTCTTCGAGGACTACAACATGGACATCCACGAAGACGGCAATGGCAATTTCTGGTTGAGTGGGCAAAAGGGTGTTTCCCGCGTCAGCAAAAAACAGCTGGAGGATGTCGTCGACGGAAAAATTGCCGTGGTCACCGCCACCGGCTACGGCCGCGCCGATGGAGTGCGATCTGGAGTAGCCAGCGGCACGACGCCTAATGTTTGCCGGACCTCTGACGGCCGGTTGTGGGTTCCTACCTTCGACGGAATCGTTGTCATTGATCCGGACCACATCCGCTCCCAGGACGTCATGCCCCCGGTGATCATTGAGCAGGTCGTGATCGATCACAAGCAGGTCGAAATGGGCCGGTCCGTAAACCAATCCGCACTCAAGGGAGAACTGGAATTCCACTACACGGCGCCCAGCTTTACCATGCCGGAGAAAGTAAAATTCAAGTACAAGCTGGAAGGGTTTGATGACGATTGGGTGGAAGTGGGAACACGCCGTGTAGCCTACTACACCAACATTCCGCCGGGGAACTACCGCTTTCGGGTAATGACGTCGAATAGCGACGGCGTGTGGAACAACGTCGACGCCGCTTTTTCATTCCGGCTCATCCAACGTCCTGACGAAGTTGCTGAGGTTATGGAGTGGTAGTTACAAACGATTTCTGGTTCTTCGCGAAAGGGTGAAGGCGATTTTTCAGGGCCATCGTGCAGCAGGCTGACGCCGGTGTTTGTGACGACATCGTAAACCGGCGTCAAGCATGAAGCGTCCGCCCATGTCGCGTGTACCAAAATAATATTTCGAACACCATTCTCCTGCCTCTGTGTTCCCGAGCGCCCCGCCGCTAAACAACAATTCTTCGATGCACAGGAATTGCGGGGGCTTATTACCGAAGAAATACGGCAGCCCTAACGCACACACACACGCATCTCATTTTGCGTCTGCACGCCTTCCAAGTCCCCGGAGGAAGTATGAGCGCTGCCATTGAAGATTACGGGATCATAGGAGATTGCGAGACTGTAGCCCTGGTGAACCGGAACGGTTCTATCGATTGGTTGTGTGTGCCACGTTTCGACTCCGATGCTTGTTTTGCAGGACTCCTGGGAACGCCCGCGAATGGCCGATGGCTACTTGCTCCAGCTTCCGCAGTAAAGAAGACAAGCCGTAAGTATCGGGACCACACGCTCATTCTCGAGACTCGATTCGAGACCACGGACGGCGCTGTGACCGTGATTGACTTCATGCGTCCTCGGAGCGATCACTCCGTGAGTTCGTTGACCGGGGACGCGGACCTGATCCGTATCGTTCGCGGAGAGAGTGGGCAGGTCCGCATGACGATGGACCTCACGCTCCGGTTCGACTACGGACTGTCTGTGCCCTGGATCAGTTCCGTGGGAGACGGCCTTTTGCATGCCATCGTGGGTCCGCACCTCATGGTCATCAATGGAGGTACCGAGCTCACTCATTCTGACGGCACAGTGAAAGCTGAGTTCGTTGTGAAAGCCGGGGAGACAGTACCCTTCGTGATCGTGCACACTCCCTCTCACCATCCTGCCCCTTTGCCCGTCAGTGCCAGCGCCGCCCTGGCTGAGACCGAGCGCTTCTGGCTGGACTGGATTACGCATTTCACTTACAAGGGACCTGCCGCCGATGCGGTGGAGCGTTCACTCATTGTTCTTAAAGCACTCACTTATGCGCCGACCGGCGGAATCGTCGCCGCGCCCACAACCTCGCTGCCTGAAGAAATCGGCGGCGAGCGAAACTGGGACTATCGTTATTGCTGGTTGCGCGACGCGACATTTACTCTCCTGGCCTTCATGAACGCAGGATTTCACAGCGAAGCTGCCGCGTGGAAGGACTGGCTGCTGCGTGCCGTGGCCGGAAAAGCGTCGCAAGATCAGATCATGTATGGAATTGCCGGCGAACGGCGCCTGCACGAGTGGGAGGTCTCGTGGTTGCCTGGGTACGAGAACTCCAGGCCCGTACGTGTCGGCAATGCCGCTGCGACTCAACTTCAACTGGATGTCTATGGTGAAGTTGCTGATGCGCTGCATCAGGCCAGGAAAAGTGCCACGACCGTGCCGGAGCAGAGTGCTGCAATCGAGCGGGATTGGATCGCCCATCTCGAAGAGATCTGGATGGAGCCGGATGAGGGCATTTGGGAGGTACGTGGAGAACGGATGCAGTTCACTCATTCCAAAGTGATGGCATGGGTGGCTGTGGATCGCGCTATCAAAGACTTCGAACGTTTTAAGCTACCCGGCCCTCTCGATCATTGGCGAACTTTACGCAGCAAGATCCACGCACATGTTTGCCAACACGGATTCAACCCCAGTGCGGGGAGCTTTGTTCAGAGTTTTGGATCAACCGCACTGGATGCGAGTCTTCTGCTCATTCCTCTGGTCGGCTTCCTGCCCGCATCAGACCCGCGTGTGGTTGCAACCATTGAAGCCATCGAACGCAAATTGGTGGTCGATGGTTTCGTGTTGCGCTATGACCTGGAAAAGTCTGATGACGGTCTTGCGGGAGAGGAAGCGACATTTCTTCTGTGCAGCTTCTGGCTGGTGGATTGTCTGATTATGTTGGGCAGGCGAAACGACGCCCTGAAACTCTTCAACAAGCTGCTGAACGTACGCAATGACCTTGGTCTGCTGGCCGAAGAATACGATCCGATTTCCGGCCGGCAGTTAGGAAATTTTCCGCAGGCATTCTCACACATTGGGCTAGTCAACTCCGCGGTAAATTTGAGTCGTGTTATCGCACCGGTGAGTCAACGTACTGACACCGAGCCCAGCGAGATGGCTGCGTAAGGAGCAACGGACAGGAGCCGCAACTTCTCTTGAGTCGTGGAACCGGAGGCGCCGCAATGCCACTGAGAGTCCCTTCCAAAGAAGGTCGACGGTGGGATTTGATCAGCCTGGGAGAGGTGATGCTGCGCTTTGACCCGGGCGACTATCGTGTCTCAACCGCACGGACATTCCAGGTCTCTGAAGGCGGGGGCGAGTACAACGTGGCACGCGGCCTGAAGCGCTGCTTCGGACTCGAGTCAGCGATTGTTACCGCAATCGCCGATAACGCCATCGGCCATCTTCTTCAGGATCTCATGTACCAGGGCGGCGTGGATCAAACGCTGGTTCGCTGGGTGGAGTACGACGGAATCGGCCGCAGTGCGCGCAATGGACTGAATTTTACCGAACGCGGTTTTGGCATCCGGCCGGCGCTGGGCTGCTCGGACCGCGGGCACACTGCCGTCTCTCAACTCAGGCCCGGAGATATTGACTGGGAGCACATTTTTCGAAAACTGGGAACACGCTGGTTCCACACCGGGGGGATCTTCTGCGCGCTTTCGGAATCGACACCCGAGGTGGCCCTGGAAGCAATGCGCGCTGCCAGGAAACATGGCGCGGTGATTTCCTACGACCTGAATTACCGCGAGTCGCTGTGGCGGGGAATTGGCGGGAAGAAGCGCGCACAGGAAGTAAATCGACGATTGGCTCCTTTCGTCGACGTGATGCTCGGCAACGAAGAGGATTTTTCTGCCGCGCTGGGCTTCGCCGTGGCAGGAATGGACGAGAGCATCAGTGTGATCGACGTTCAATCCTTCAAGCGAACGATCGAGCGCGTGGTGCAGGAGTTCCCGTTTTCAGTGGTTGCCACAACCCTCCGCGATGCCAAAACGGCGAGCATCAATGACTGGGGCGCAATCTGTTATGTAGACGGCTCATTTTACGAGGCAAGATCTCGAGCAAATCTGGAAATTCTTGACCGCGTCGGTGGGGGCGACTCTTTCGCTTCGGGACTGATCTACGGATTTCTCAAAGGCGAAAGCCCGCAATGGTCGCTTGAATGCGGGGCTGCTCATGGAGCTCTGGCGATGACCACCCCCGGCGACACGACCATGGTTACAGTGCAGGAAGTGATTCGAGCAATGAAAGGCGTTGGCGCACGCATCGCTCGATAGCGGGAGAGAGCAGATGACTAAAAACGAAGTCCGGAACCGAATCCTGGATGTTGGGATCATTCCCGTAATCCGGGCGCAGTCAGTTTCTCAGGCGATGCAGGCAGCGGAGGCCGTTTGCAAGGGCGATATACCCATCGTCGAAATCACAATGACGGTTCCGAACGCTGTGGAAGCATTACGGCAGCTGAGCAGGAACATGAAACCACGCCTGCTCGTGGGAGCCGGAACCATCCTCCATGCCGATACGGTCGAAGAATGCGTGGAAGCGGGCGCTGAATTCATCGTTACTCCAGGATTTAGTGCTGAGATCGTGGCGAGAGCAAAAAAACTGGACAAGCTGGTTATGGCGGGAGCGCTTACTCCGACCGAGGTGATGGAGGCGTGGAACGCCGGAAGTGACTTCGTCAAGATATTCCCCTGTGGCTCGGTGGGCGGGCCGAAGTACATCAAAGCCCTGAAAGCGCCATTCCGCAATGTGCCGATGATTCCAACCGGAGGCGTCAATCCTGGCAACGCGGCCGACTTCCTGCGTGCGGGGGCTGACGCCCTCGGGATCGGCGGAGAACTGGTTTCAGCGGTTGCTTTGAAAGCGGGTGATCTCAGTGCGATCACGGCCGCAGCACAGCAGTTCTTGGACATCGTGCGGAAAACGCGTTCTCAGCGCGCTGCTTAGACCTGCACGCGGAGCACGGTGCAGACTCCTCAAGGTGGGACTTTCGCATCGGGAAAGGAGTCGTCGTCCGGGGTGAATGTAGAGAAACCTGAAGAAAAAGGACTTTTGGGAACGCGATGCGGACACGGGATGATTCAAAGATCTCAGGCACCTCGATTCAGAGACAACACCTCATAAGATCAAGCAGCAAAAATTGAAAGGAGTACGGAATATGAGCACACTTGTGGCGGTTGTGTTTAACGATGAATCTACGGCTTTCGAAATGCGCGCGGCACTTGTAAAGATGCAGCAGCAATATTTACTCGAGATGGAAGACGCAGTAGTGGTCACCAGAGACCCGAATGGCAAAGCGAACCTGCATCAGGCCGTGAGCCTTACCGCCGCCGGCGCGGTCAGCGGTGGCTTCTGGGGCATGCTGATCGGGCTGCTGTTTCTCAACCCCCTTCTTGGAGCCCTCGTTGGCGCTGGGGCTGGAGCGATCTCCGGGAAGTTTCGCGACATTGGTGTGGATGACAACATGATGAAAGCGGTCGGCGAATCACTCAAACCGGGAACGTCAGCCCTGTTCGTTCTGCTGCGGAAGGTGACGGCTGACAAGGTGCTCGATGGCTTGAAGCAGTTCGTGGGCAAAGGCCGGGTGTACCAATCGTCGTTGAGTAAAGACGACGAAAAGGCACTGCGCGACGTGCTGGAAGCGAAGGAACCCCAGGCCGCGGCCTGAATTGGCTGCTCAGGTCAACGATGAATCATTCAGAATGACGCGCCAGTGCAGCGGATCGCCAGCAGTGTCTTAACCCAGGCGACAAACGCAGCCACGCTGGATCAGCGTCCGGAGCATCGTCAATCTTCCCACCTTTACTACAAGGTCTTAGTCAACACTTCAATGGGACTGAAGATCACCAACGAGCTCTCACCACCTGCAACAGGCCCACCGTTGCTTTCAAGCATTGCCACTTCCACGATCGGTGGACTTCTGGGAGGATCGGTTGCAGCAGCATTGGTCATCGGGTTTACAGCAGTACTCAAGCTGATGCTTGGCTTCGTTTCGAGACAGGCCACCTGGGTCCTCGTCCTCGTGCCTGTGCTCGGACTGGCGCTTTCCGTTCTGGTGCTTTACGGATTCGGATTGACTTCCGGAACGCAGAGTTTTCAAAGCCCACGCCGGGCGGGACCATGGAGAACTTTCCCGCCGCGCTGCGCACGGCCAGATCTGACAGCCGATATGGTGGGGTTTGCAGGCGAGGAGGAGCGCTTTCCCTGGCGCCTGGCTCCGATCCGCATGCTTGCCATGATTGCCACGGTGGGCTTCGGCGCGGCGATGGGGACCGAGGCGCCGGCAGCATACATTGGGGTGGCTACGGGGGCTGCGCTTGGAAACCGCTGGCGCTCTCTTCTTCGGCCGGCAGCCGTCGGTGGCGGCGCAGCCGGCGTTGCGGCGCTGATGGGAATCCCTTTGCTTGGCACAGCATATATTCTTGAGCTGGGCCGGCGGCACCACGCGCCGCTGAACACTGAGCGAGTGACTGCGGCGCTCGTAGGTGGATTTGTCGGCTGGCTCCTGCATATTGCCCTCGGTGTCGACCTGTTGCGCCTAGTTGTTCCCAGGGAACCACCGCATGCCTTTCATCAGGCGATGATCACTGCGCTCCTCATCGGAGCGCTTTCCGGCACGATCACCGCGGTCTCGGGAGCAGCTATCTCGCGAGCGAAATCTTTCACTGTCCATCCCATCGCGCGGCTTACGTTGAGCGGGCTGGTCTTGGGTGCAGCCGCAGTCATACTCGCGAAGATCGCCGCTCCTGCAGCCGCCGTGGGCCCTGGCGGTGGAGCCATCACCTGGGTAGAGGGTGCGCGGGCCTCCGTGATTACAGTGTTCGCGGTCGATATACTCCGCGCGGTGGCCACCACTGCTTCCGCGGCGGCGGGCGGATGCGGCGGCCTTTTTGTGCCGTTTCTGGCCATCGGCGATCTTGCCGGACGGGTGTTTGCACCGTCGCTCAGAGTGCCGGACGATCTTGCCGGCGCCGCCGGTGCAGCAGGCGGCATCAGCGGAGGCTATCATTTGCCTTTCACTGCGATTGCGATGGTTCTCGGCCAGGGCGGCAATCGCCTCGCGATGCTGACC
Source organism: Candidatus Angelobacter sp. (assembly GCA_036557225.1). Classification (GTDB taxonomy): domain Bacteria; phylum Acidobacteriota; class Terriglobia; order Terriglobales; family Acidobacteriaceae; genus Angelobacter. Next base: position 27,118 of record DATBHX010000050.1, on the reverse strand, counting down.
TGCCTGGCGACGGTCATTGTTGCAGGCTTCGCGGGCAAGGGTGCGGCATCTCTGCTGGGACATGCCTATATCGAAAGGAGGGTTGCAACCTGCAACTGAACGGTGCTAAGTCGTCCGATAGCTTTCCGGCCAGTCATCGCGCGCCCACTCAGTCTGCCGAAAGAAATTGCATGATTTGCCGTGCCTGTTGAAACGAATAATCACTAACGTGAATTTGGCCGCGAAATGGTCGATGAATATCGGAGATGGCGACCAGGGTCAGAGAGACGAGCAGAGAAAAGCAGAACACCTCCAGGCTTTGAATTTTCACGTCATCACTGCTTAGCGTGCATGAGGAAATGATTGTCAGCACGCCTCCCACCAGAAGGACGCACCAAAGCATGGCAGGAAGGCTGGATTTGCTTTGCCGGATACGGGTCAATCGGTGTCGTGCTAAAGACTCCAACTCTGACATGGCATGCTCTTGAGCATTGACCTCGGTCGGCGATGCCTCTTGCAGAGACATTACCACCTTCCACATCTGTTGATTGATGGCTGTGCTTTGCTCCGGTACCTCCCCGCGTGCCATCTGCGGCCAATCCCGTGAGATCACCGTGTCGACATAGTCGCGGGCCAATCGTTGCAACTGCGTGCGCTGTGGATCCGGCAGTCCGGAGGCCAAACGATACAAGTCAACTATGGCATTCGCTTCAGCATCCACGTTTAGATCCGCTTCACCAAAGGTGCTCCAGACTGCGTACAGCATGAAACCCAGGATCACTGCATAGGTTGTGCCAAGAACGGCCAGCTGCCAGCCGATGAAATCGTTGTAACCGCGCCGCCTCTCCTTTGGCCAAATCCTGTTCAGCACTGCCATCGCGAGCAGCGATGCGAGCACTGTTACTGCGACAACGGTGACGTTCTGGCCTACGGTAATCATCAGCGGCGTGCATCCGCCTCCATGCGACTGCTCATTCCTTCTTGTAAACGAGCTCCGTTTCGGATGGAGACAAAAGATGCCAGGGCCCGGGTGCGGGTTTTCCATACCAGCACTGCTTTGCCATTGCACTTGAACTCGGAGAAATCAATTCAAGTCTGATGAGACTTCGATTATTCCGGACATGACACAGCACTTGAGCAGCATTGATTTTCCGGCAAAGGAAATCGAGCACTCAATGGCAAACATGGTTTTTGGGGGCCGCATCATAAATTTCGTCCATCCAAAAGCGCTACTACGCATACGGAAGAAAGAACATGGCACGCGATAAGCGGCAACTGCGGAGCCAGGAACTCCGAACACACAACCATCAGGGCGATGCTCTTCGTCTGGGAATGAACTGGACCGAAGAGGATCTCTCCAAACCACAGGTGCTGGTGGAAAGCGCCTGGGGCATGGGACACCCGGGCACCTTCCATTTCGAACCTCTCATTACCGAGGTGAACAACGGGGTGTTTGAGGCTGGCGGCAAGCCCGGTGTCTTCACCGTCAGCGATATCTGTGATGGCGTTGTCCAGGCAACGGCGGGCATGAGTTACTCCCTGGTTCAACGCGACGTGATTGCCGCGATGGTTGAGATTCATGCGCTCGGGCATCCTCACGACGGAATGGTTCTCATCTCCGGCAATGACAAGTCCGTTCCCGCACACCTGCTCGCGATGGCCCGTTGCAACCTTCCTTCGATACTCCTTCCCGGAGGCACTCAACTCAACGCACCCGATTACGTTACCTCAGATCAGACGTGGGAAATCGGTATGTCGGTAGAGCGCGGTGAAACGCCTCGCGAGGCGCTGGAATCGCGTCAACGAACAGCATGTCCAACTTGTGGGGCTTGTCAATTCATGGGCAGCGCAAGCACCGGCCAGGTCATGGCTGAGGCACTGGGACTCGCTTTGCCGGGTTCGGCTCTCACTCCCTGTTTTCTAACCAGGCATTTGCGCTATGCACGAGCAACAGGCAAACAAAGCGTAAACCTGATCAAGGAAGAGATCAGGCCCCGCGACATCCTGATACGAAAGGCATTCGAGAACGCAATCATCATTCACGCCGCCACGGGTGGATCTACCAATGCGCTGATTCATCTGCCGGCCATCGCCTATGAGGCAGGCCTCGACATCACGATTGACGATTTCGACCGTATCCATCGTCTTGTTCCTGTGCTTGCCAACGTGAAGACAACCGGCCGCTATCCGGTGGAATATTTCTGGTACGCCGGCGGAGTTCCGCGACTGATGCTGGAATTGAGAGACGTTCTTCATCTCGACTGCCTCACTGTGACGGGCAAGACTCTGGGGCAGAACCTCGCGGAAATTGAGAAGAGCCGGCTCTTCGATGAGCGGCTCGGCTACCTGCGCAACTATAAGATCAACCGCGATGAAATCATCCGGCCCCGTTCCAAGCCATTCGGCGCCGAGGGTGGCGTAGCGATTCTGCGGGGGAACATCGCCCCTGGCGGAGCGATTATCAAGGCCTTTTCCGTTCCCAAAGAGATGCACGTTCACACAGGCCCGGCCCGCGTGTTCGACACCGAGGATGCTGCCCTGGATTCACTGATCGGAAGAAACGGCGCAAAGAAGGTCGCTGCCGGCGAGGTCGTGGTGATTCGCTATGAGGGCCCACGCGCGAACGGAATGCCCGAAATGTACTTCGCGTCAGCGATTATCGCCGCTGATCCGGCTCTCAATCACACCACCGCTCTTATCACTGACGGACGTTATTCCGGCGCGATGAAAGGCCCCTGCGTGGGGCACGTCACACCCGAAGCCATCGACGGCGGCCCGATTGCGCTGGTAGAAGAAAACGATCTTATTGAAATCAACATTCCCGAGCGCCGCATGGGAATCACAGGTGTAGGGAAAAAATCGATGGAAGCAGAAGGAATCGAGCGCATCCTGGCGGAACGCCGCGGCCGCTGGACTCCTCCGCCATTCCGTCATACTCGGGGAATTCTTTCGCTCTACTCGCGCGTCGCTACGGGTTCTTCGCAAGGCGCCCTGATGACGCCGCGCGATGGAGCGAAACCCAACGCGGTTCCGGAAGCAGCTGAACCTGTAAAGCACAACGAAAGCGCCCATCTCGAACTGGCCAAAAGAAGGCTTGCTTGAGATCTCCGGAGGGAACATGAGTGCGAATCGCACACCCAAAGTGGTGATTGCCGACTATGACTATGGCGACGTCGATATCGAGCGGTCCATTGTCAACGCGGCCGGCTTCGAATTAGTGGCCGCGCAAGCGAAGACTGAAGACGAGGTCATCGCAATTGCAGGCGATGCCGATGCGGTGATGACTCAATACGCGGAGATCGGAAAGCGCGCCATCGACAGCTTCAAGCGCTGCAAAATCATCGCTCGTTACGGAATCGGCGTCGACATCGTGGACGTTGACGAAGCGACCCGCCGGAACATTGTCGTCACCAATGTTCCGAACGACTGGTGCATGAACGAAGTGGCTGATCATGCGGTTGCGCTTCTATTGGCTCTGCTTCGAAAACTCCCACAATATAACCGGGCTACACGAGCCGGCGACTGGCACTGGCAAACCGGGCGGCCGATTCAACGGCTGCAGGAAGGCACAGTCGGCCTGTTTTCGTTCGGGGCAATCGCCAGAGAAGTCGCGCGCCGAATGAAAGGATTCGGCGTCAAACACGTCATTGCCTGCGATCCCTACGCGGACAAGAAAGAAGCCGCTCGAGAAGGCGTGCAGCTCGTATCGTTTGAAGAGTTGCTGGCCAAATCCGACTACCTGGTGGTCCAGGCTCCTCTCACAAAGGAAACACAAGGCCGTTTCGGCGAAGCAGAACTTCGCCGGATGAAAAAAGGCGCAATTCTCATCAACACAGCGCGCGGACCGATCGTAAAAGACGAAGATCTGTATCGAGTGCTCAGCGATGGCTGGCTTGCGGGAGCCGGCCTGGACGACATTGAAGAAGAACCTGCGAAGCGCGCCAACTGGAAGGCAACGAACCCGCTATTCAGTTTGGAAAATGTCATCATCACTCCTCACGCGGCCTACTATTCAGAACAGTCGATTCAGATCGTCCGGAGGTTTGCATCTGAGGAAGCCGTGCGCGTCTTGAAAGGGGAAGCTCCTCTTTCGCCGGTGAACAAAGTCGCCATGCCAATCGGCATTGCTGCTTGAACACCGGCGCAGCAACCCGGGCATCGTGGCCAGTCCACCTGCTCGCAGATTCTTATGGGGTTATTTCATGCAGGCCCTGGCTGTATTTCCTTCGCAGAAGAAGCTTCAACTCGTCGACGTGCCTCAGCCAAAACTGCAGGGCGCAAGCGACGTACTGCTCCGAGTGCTGGAAGTAGGTCTCTGTGGCACAGATCGGGAAATCAGTTCATTTGAATACGGCAGCCCGCCTCCGGGATCGGATCACCTGATTCTCGGACATGAGACGCTCGCGGAAGTGGTCGAGGTGGGACGCGGTGTACGCAGTCTGCGTCCAGGCGATCTGGTAGTCGCGATGGTCAGAAGACCGTGCTCTCATCCTGAATGTCGCCCATGCCGCGCCGGGCTTTCAGATTTCTGTACCACCGGAGACTTCACCGAGCGTGGGATTAAACAAGCAGACGGCTTTTTGACCGAGTACGTGGTAGACGCCGAGGAGTATCTGGTGAAAGTCCCGAAACCTCTGGCTGATGTTGCCGTCTTGATCGAGCCATTAACCGTGGTTGCGAAAGCAGCAGTTCAGTCCCGGACCATTTTGGACCGGCTCCCCTACGAGCCAGGGCTGCAGCGCGGACTGGTGTTGGGCGCCGGCCCCGTAGGTCTGCTTGCAGCGATGGTTCTCGTCGCAAATGGATATGAGACCGTGGTCTACTCGCGGGAGCCGGAAGGAGGCGAGAAGGGAAAGCTCGTGAACGCTATTGGCGGCTCCTACGTCTCGGCGGCTTCACAGCCCATTGAGACACTTGCAGAACGAACCGGAGAATTCTATGTCGTTATCGAAGCCGTAGGCTTTGCGCCGGTGATGCTGGCAGCCGCCCGCTCGCTGCGTCCGAATGGCGTTGTGGCGCTCACGGGAATACCTCCGGAAGATGCAGTCACTGAAATCGACGCCGGACGATCCCTGCGTGACATTGTGCTCAAGAACCAGGTGGTCTTTGGGACGGTGAATGCGGGCCGCAGAGACTACCTGTCTGCGATTCAGCAGTTGGAACAATTCATGATTCTCTTTCCCCAAAGCGTTCGCCAGCTGATCACGCGCCGTCTTCCCCTGGGCGAGGCAGAGCAAATGCTCACACATGGCAAGGGAATAAAGAACGTAGTGCAGCTGAATGGCCGCGCAGCCTGATCAGGTGAAAATATGGGACAAACGCATACACAAACTTTGAATTCTTCAGCCGCAACAATGGAATGGATCGAAGTCTCTGTTCCTATTTATAGCGGCATGGTCCATTGGCCCGATAACCCACCCATCGAACTTGACACCATCATGCACGTGGAGCGCGGAGACATATGCACGCTGTCGGCGCTCAAGATGGGTACCCACACTGGAACTCATATCGATGGTCCCATCCATTTTCTGCCCCGGAGCCCCGGAACGGACGCGGTTCCACTCGAGAACTTGATTGGACCAGCAAGAGTCATCGAAATCAAAGACCCCAGCGCGGTGCGGTGGGCTGAGCTTCGCAGGCACAACATTGGGCATTCCGAACGCCTTCTGTTCAAGACATTGAATTCCGAGCGATGCTGGAACAGCTCAGAGTTCGTCAGTGACTTCGTATCGCTCGCCGAAGACGCCGCCCACCATTTGGCTGAGCTAAGGACCCTGGCCGTTGGAATCGACTATCTCTCCATGGGCAGCCCTGAAGTACACCGAACACTGCTCGGCGCCGGTGTGGCTATCATCGAGGGCCTCAATCTGTCCAAAGCAGGGCCAGGAGAATACGAATTCATGTGCCTTCCCCTCAGGATTCCCGGGGGCGACGGCGCTCCCGCTCGCGCGCTGCTGAAGCCGCTTGGTTAGTTGTTGAAACGAAGAAAGGAGGCACACCAGATGCCAGAAACTGCCAGGGAAATATTCAACCGTCACCGGACGCAGAGCCACGAACCTGTTCTGCGCGGCGTCCATGGAACCTACCTTTTCGATATCGAGAATGTCGGCTGCTGGTTTGTCGCCGTGGACGATGGCGCAATTCATATGGAAGAGAAAAAGCGCGATGCAGACTGCACAATCAGCTGTGACGAAGCTGACTTCGCCGACATCGTGGAAGGCCGGCGGCAACTTATCACTGCTTATATGCAGGGACGAGTGAAAATCCGAGGTGATATGGCGTTGGCGCAGAAGTTCCACGGCCTGGTAAGCGCCAGGATCGAAGAAAAACGGCCCGGTAAAGCAACGAGATCGAAGAAAGAGGAGGTGAAACATGAGAGCAAAGCCAGTTAGCGTGCTGGAAGGTGATACTTTCGTTGTCAGCGATCGCCGCGGGGATATCGCCATTTCTCCCGATGAGGCGCAGGGCTTATTCCAGGGAGACACTCGTTTCCTCTCTCGCTGGATTCTGACCGTAGATGGAAAGAACCCCAACTCGCTGTCTACTGACGACGTGAACTACTTCTCCTCGCAATTCTTTCTGGTCCCGGGGACCGGCACCATCTACGTCGATTCTCCATTGTCAATCGTGCGACAGCGGGCGGTGGGCGGAGGGTTCCACGAAGACATCAAGATTGTGAATCACAAATCCAAGCCGGTCGACCTGGATGTGAGGATTGAAGCGGATGCAGATTTTTGTGATCTGTTTCAGGTAAAAGACAAAGAATTCAATCGGGCAGGCAAGTTCTACCGACGAGTGGAAGGAAATCAACTGATTCTCGGTTATCAGAGGGAGCGCTTTGTGCGCGAAACTCAAATTACCTCCAGCGCGCCTGCCGAAGTAGACGAAAAAGGATTTCGCTTTAAAGTCCACCTTGAACCTCATGCCGAATGGACAACGGGGATGAATGTGCTCATTGCAAAAGATGGCACGGAAGGACTCAAGACAAAGCCCAAGTACAGAGATGTGCACGATGAACCGACTCCAAACATCGGCATGAGCCTGCAGAGTTGGATCAAGAACGCGCCACACCTTCATTCGTCATGGAAGGACTTCGAGCGAATCTATGAGCGCTCTTTAATCGACCTGGCTGCTTTGCGGTTCTTTTCGCGATTTGCACCGGGAGAAGCTCTCCCGGCTGCGGGCCTGCCTTGGTTCATGGCGCTGTTCGGAAGAGACAGCATCTTCACTAGCTACCAGGCGTTGCCCTTTATGCCGGATTTGGCGGCATCCACGCTGCGAGTTCTCGCGGTGCGACAGGGCACCAGGCGTGATGACTTTCGCGATGAAGAGCCGGGAAAAATCCTGCACGAAGGGCGTTACGGTGAAATGACCGCTTTCGAGGAGCGGCCGCACTCACCGTACTTTGGATCATCCGATGCAACTCCGCTCTTTCTGGTCCTGCTGGACGAATTCGAACGTTGGACAGGACGGGCCGACGTGGTCCGCAAATTCGAAGCGGAAGCCAGGGCAGCTCTCAACTGGATCGATGAACACGGCGACCGTGACGGTGATGGCTACATTGAGTACGAGCGGCGGCAAAAAACCGGGCTCGAGAATCAGTGCTGGAAAGATTCGTGGGATGCCATTGCTTTTTCTGACGGATCGCTGGGAAGCACGCCGATCGCAACCTGCGAGATCCAGGGTTACGCCTATGATGCGAAGCGCCGTTGTGCGCGGCTCGCCCGTGAATTCTGGAACGATCCCAAGACTGCCGCCCGATTGGAAAAAGAAGCCGCTGAATTCAAGCGCAGGTTCAATCAGGATTTTTGGATTCCTGAAAAACAGTTCTTTGCGCTTGCCCTCGACGGAAAAAAGCGCAAGGTAGATTCCCTGACCTCCAATATCGGCCACCTGCTCTGGAGTGGCATCGTTGATGACGATAAGGCTGAGGCATGTGCGCGTCACCTTGTCGGTCCAGCACTGTTTAGCGGTTGGGGCGTCCGCACCATGGCAGTGGGAGAAGGCTCCTATAACCCCATCGGCTACCACGTGGGTACTGTGTGGCCGTTCGATAACTCTTTCGTCGCACAGGGATTGAGAAACTATGGATTCTTGAAGGAAGCGGCCATGGTGGCCCTGGGAAATCTCGAAGCCGCGAGATTCTTTGACTATCGTCTTCCTGAGGCCTTTGCCGGCTACTCGCGAGAAGAAACCAACTTTCCGGTGGAATATCCGACGGCCTGTAGTCCGCAGGCATGGTCAGCCGGCGCTCCACTGCTGTTCCTCCGTTCAATGCTGGGGCTGGAGCCGGTTGGGGAAAAGTTACTGGTTGACCCTGCTGTTCCCAAGCAGATTCGATGGCTGGAATTGGAAGGAATCCCCGGCCGCTGGGGACGAATGGACGCGTTTGCGCACGGACGGCTTGATCTATCGGACGGAGCCGAAACCATCGAGAAAACGCGCCTTAAACCGGCAGCCTGACGACAGCCAGCTTCGCAGGGCTAAGCTGCTACATCGGGCGCATGTTCGGGTGGCGCCATGAACTCCGGGCCCACTGGATCTTTGATACTCCGCGCGAGGACTTCATCTATCTGTGCACGAGCCTCATCGTCCAGGTGCCATCCAAGAATGTCGTTCAGCGGATCAAGTTCACCCGGATGACTGGCGCCCCACAAGGCCACTGAGACCCCTGGTTGATCAAGCACCCAGCGGACCGCAAGGGCAAGCACACTCTTTCCGTAATGCTCCTGCGCATATTGCTTCAGGAGATTCACCGCTTTCAGGTATTGCTCAAATCGCGGGGGCTGGAATTTTGGGTCCGTCTTTCGAAGATCATCACCCTTGAACTTGGTGTTTTGGTTGATCGCGCCACTTAGCAATCCGCGGCAGAGCGCGCCATAGGTGAGGGTTGCCACTCCGTTTTCCTGGCACCATGGCAGAATGTCGCGCTGTGCCTGCCGTTCGAAGAGGTTGAGTGGCGGCTGCGCGGAAGCTTTCGACGCTACGCGGCGGAACCGCTCCATCTCTTCGATAGAGTAGTTGGAAACGCCAATCTCACGGATCTTTCCTTCTTGCTGAAGATCAAGGAGAGCCTTGGCGGTCTCTTCATAGGATGTGTCCAGATCGGGCCAATGAACCTGGTAAAGATCTATATAGTCTGTGCGCAATCGCTGAAGTGAAAGCTCGATCTCCTTAAATATCTGTTTTCTGGTCGAATTTCGATACAGGGCCTGGCCTCGCTGTTCCAGGCCTACCTTCGTCGCCAGCACCACCTCATCCCGCCGGCCTCGTTCAGAAATGGCTCGTCCAATCACGGATTCCGAGTGCCCGAAACCGTATGCGGGTGCTGTATCGATCAGAGTGATCCCAAGATCCAGTGCCGTGTGTATGGTGCGCACTGACTCATCATCGTCGGCGCCGCCCCACTGAAATCCTCCCATTGCCCACGTTCCAAGTCCGATCCGGCTGGATCGAATACTACCAATCTGCGTAAACTCCGGTACCGGCTCAGAACCAGACGGATTGTTTTGTGTCCTTACTGACATAACCCCTCACAAGAACGATCGCGAACTGTTTGGTTCAATCGTTAAATAGGATGACCGCCCGCGTTGGTCCCGTTGCCGACGATGAGAGAGTCATGGCTTTGCTTTTTTGAACTGCGTGAAAATCGGTTGCAGGACAGGTTGATTCCCGCGCAGTTGTAGATTCACGGCATAAAAAAGCCGAGTGTATCGCAAGCTCTGTAGGGGGTTGTGTGGCAGACATTAAGGCCCTTGAGGAGGCGTACTCGCATTCCGGTGCGAGTATCCGCTCAGTACCGCCCGGCAAACGCCGAGATGGTAAGCGCCTTGCAACGATCTTCGAGCGTCACTTGGTTCCGATCAGATTAACGAATATGCCTCTGTGGTTATACTTCAGGTCGGTCAGCTCGTCGGAGAAGTTGGTGAAGTTGTAGCCGACGCCGGCTTTCAGGTTCTTGCTGATGTGATGGTAGATCGCGGTCAAGACGCCGCGGCGGCGTTGATTGATATCCGGGAGGCTAAGCTGCCGGACCTCAGCCAGAGTGTCCCACTGCTTGAGGAACCGCCAGTCCAGCCGCAGGACGGAGAGGTTTGCGGTATTGTCGAAGAAAGTCGGGTCAACGCGGTCGAGGCTCGCTTCACCCAGCCGGTACGCGTACTTGCCGCCCACGGACCAGTTGGCTGTGAGGTCGTACGTAAGATCGAGCGCTGCGATGTGGCTCTTCTGCAGGTACTCGGTCGCGGTGTTCTGGAATCCCAGCTGATCGGTGGTTGGAACGTTATAGAAGTATGTGTACTTGATCAGGGCGTTCAGCCGGTCGTTCCGTACCGGCCGGTATGCGTAGCCGACCACGGCCTCGGTGTAGCCACCGGCATAAAAATCACCGAGCGTGCTATTACTGATCGAGTGATCCAGCTTGCCGAGCATGCGCCAGCTGGGGCTCATCTGGTATTTGAAGTTGTTACGCAAGAGCAGCACAGTCTGCACGATATGACTCAGGTCGGGCTGTTCCGCGTCGTCGCGGCGGAACTCCACCGCGCTTGAGAATTGGATCTTATCCAGGCCGTAGCCCAAGTGGATTCCAGCTGCTTTGCGATTGGTCGCGGCGCCGGTTTCCGAGTCGAACAGCTTGCCGAACTCCCCGCTGCCGCCGAAATTCCAGTGCTCTTTGGTCGTGAGATTGATGCCTGTCGCATGTGTGAGGCCACTTTGCGACGAGCCAGTCTGGTAGCGTTCTTCGGCGTAAACGCTGGAGCTGTCGGAAAGCCGCGTCTTCACGCCCGAGACCAGGCTGCCAAAGCTGCCGGTGTGGACCAGATCTTCATTGTCTGTACGCTCGTTTTCCAGCGAATAGTTCAGATAGAGACTGGTGCGCTCGGAATAGAGAAAGGTGGTGCCGATCTTTCCGCCAAGCCCAAGGTCTCCATCGGACGCCTCACCATCGATTCGAAAACGTTTCGTCAAGTGATAGGAGCCGCCCACGCCGATGCGACTGTTGTCTGGACGGCCGCCGCTTGTCGCGACCGTGTCCTGGCCGAAGAAGTACGCGCTCCAGGTATCGCTAGGGCTGTATTTTATTTGCGCGACCGCATCCGTGCGCTCGCCCTGCTCCTGAGTCAGCGGGACTACCGGCGAATTGTCCTTGCGCATATCGTCACGCACGCCGGCGCTGAAGCTCCATCTGTTGGTCACCCTATAGGTCAGATCCAATTCCATCGCTCGCGTGTCGAGCCCCTGGTCCTCGGTCCTCTGATCGGCCTTGGCCATCAGAGTCAGGCGGCTGGTCACCGGCACTTTGAACATGCCGCCGTATTGCTCCGTATCTTTGATCGTCAGCTGCCCCGGCGCGGAGTAACCGGCATCGAGTCTCTGCGTGTAGAACTGGAGACGACCGTCGTGACCCTTAACGAAGTCACTGAGTCCAAGGCTAACGTCGGCGCGGTACGCCCCGGCTTTTGAGTTAGTGAAGGACGTGTCATCCGGGCCCTGGAAGCCGAACCCGCCATCAGTGGACTGCAGCGAAGGCGAGAGCAGCCCCGTGGTGCGGCCTGCCTGCACCTTGACCCATGAGTTAGCGCTTTTTCGCAAGGTCAGGTCTGCGGCGCCGAGGTTACTGGCGCCATCTCCCTCGTTGGAGTCGGCTGTGACGCCGAGCTTCACATAATTGTTTAACCAGTAGCTACCCTGACCGCCGACGGCGACCTGGTCCAGCTTGTCCAACCCTGGCGTGTACTCATAACGGACCACAAGAAAAGACTGGTCACCGCTCAAGCCACTGGTACGTACCAGCAGGCTGTCGTTAGCGCTCGCCGACAGCGGCTCGGAAAGCAGGATGCGTCCCTGGAGGTAGTCGATATCGTAGTCTACGTTGGGCCGCAGGTTGACCACGCCCGTGACGATGTTCGAGGCTTTGTCGCGGACTTCGACCCGAACGTTCTCTGAGCCCGCCAGGATATCCTGGTGGTGCAGGAAGTAGAGCGATCCACCCGTTCCGAGAAATTGTTCATAGCTGGCCAATGTTCCCGGTTGAGCGGCGAAACCGTCCACCGTGATCTTTCGCTCGCCGAAGCTGGTGAGTCCGGTTCCGAAGTGCGCATCGGCTCCGTACAGGCCGCGGTCGACGTGAGCCAGATCGTTGCCCACGTAGCTGACCTTGAAGTTCCCCCACATCCCATAATCCTGGCCGTGGCTCGCTTTGACGTAGAACTTGCCCAGGGTTGGCGCCGTTTCTTCCACGGTACTGTCGTCGCCGAACGACGGGTAATAATAGGAGGGATCGATCCGCCGGAATAACGAATCTGGTGTCTTATCCAGGAAGTTGCTGAACAGGTCCTTCACCGGGCCTTCCTGGGTATCCGCGCTGGCGGTCAAGTGCCAGGTCTGGCTTACCTTGCCGTTCAGATAGAACGCCAGCCGGCCATCGAGCGACGAATCGACGGGCTGCGCAGCATTATCGCCCTGCTGTAGTTTTTCCGCCGCGCTCACACTGTTCTTCGATATCGTCAAGTCGGCTATACCGACGAAGAACATGTCCCTGCGCTTGAATTCCAGATCGCGGAGATATAACGAGCCGTTGCCGGCGTCGTCAAGGACCGCGACTTCGACGGTTTGTGTACCGTTGGGAAGAACCTCCTCCGCAACGAAGTTGCCCTTCGCGTCAACCGGAACCTCACGGCCGGCGATCCAAACCTTGTGGCCCACTGGTACACCGCTGCCCTGCACTTTCACGGTACCGCTGCCGAGCGGAATCTGCTGGCGTGCCAGATCGTTCTCGCCGTAGGCGGCCAGCAACGCCTGTGTTGGCGGCTTGTCGGATTTCACGAAGCTTCCAGGCGATGACTGGTGAGAGAGCCACAGCGGCCGCGCATCCGTTTCATCGAAATTGCCCTTCGCGTCATAGGCGCGAAGCAGGTACTTGAGTTCGCGTGCCGGGCCGGCGAGAATTTTTGCCGCCGGCTGCCATTCCGCAAGGCCCGTATCATCGACGGGGATGATTGCGAGCGGCTCGGCCTGCCATGACTGCTGCTCGAAGATCCGGATTTCAGCACGCTTGAGGAAGGCCGCATAGTTGCTGTACATCCGAAAATGCACGACCAGTGGATCAAGCTCGCTGAGCGGTTCCTTCACCACCACGGCGACTGGATCTGCCGCGACTGCGAGCCGCCGCCGCGACTCGAGATTGTCCATGTGAAATTGGATATTGGCATTGTCAAGCGCAACGTCGGTGCAGCGCTGGACGTCGGAAGAGCTGCGGTCCAGATCATCGATCGGCTTGCCGTCAACCGTAATGTGCATCACATTCAGTTCGTATGGGCTCTTCGGCTGAAGGTCCTGCGTGTGACGGGTGATGTCCACGCCCTCGTATTTGTCCGACGGCAATGGTTCGTCGTACACGGCCTGCACGCGTACAAAGGATTCTTCGCCCTGGATGAAGCCCAGGTTCACCACGTCATCGGATTGGACGTAGCCGCGCCCCTCGTGTTCGGAGCGGGCGCCTGCCAACAGCGGGTCCTTCATGAGCGTGTCCATCGCGTGGCGAGCGCGGGCCGCGGAAAGGCCAATGTCGTCGCTGTACACGGATGCGGTGCGGCGGTCGAGCCCCTCATTTTTCGTGTAACCAATAAACCGCAGCCGAGCGTTGGGGCGATCCGCGATGTCTGCAAGTGCGCGATGCAGATTCTCCGCGTAGCCCGGTGGAATGATCAGCTGCCCATTCTCCAGCTTGATTTCCGGGATGCTGCCCCAGGCAGGATCGTAAACCCTGGTTACCGTTTCCTCGATATCGTCCGGGCACAATTGCGGCTCGTCCGGCAGCGCCTGAAGTGGATCGTCATACCAGAATTCCACTTCAATGCGACGGTTCATCGTCCGTCCCTGCTCGGTTGCGTTGGATGCAATCGGGTGGGAGGCTCCGCGACCGTCGCTCTCGATCGCCGAAGCAGGCAAGCCCAGAGCTTTTTGCATTGCTAATGCAACTCGTTGCGCTCGTGCCTTGGACAACGATAATTGGTTCCCGAAAACGCTCGCATCGCGGCCGGTCAGCGGCGCGTCATCCGTGTAGCCGATGAACCGGACTGTCACTCCCTGTTTGTCCCGCAAGTTGTTGAGGGCCTGCTGGACCTGTTTGCTGAACGCGTCGGGAATGGAAACGTTCTCGCCCTCGTATCGCAGTGGCATGACGAGGTTCTTGACTCGCATCCGCGGCGTCTGGCCTTCCTTGTATCGCATTTTGCAGACAGTTTCCGTTCGGCAGACCTTGACGCGCTTGAACTCGTCAGGCCGATTTGCGTCGAGCGACCATTGCTTGAATGTCTGGTCGCTGGAGAGATGCCGCTCCACCGGCTCGCCCGGCTTCGCCGTGTTGACCTGGCCGAAGGCCGCAGGGGCCGCCATGATCAGGAGTCCGACAGTCAGCAGTAGATGGCGTTGCATGCTCATACCGTTCACCTACTCTCCGGCACACGCAGGTCGGACTTCTTCGGCGGGGCGCCACGGCGCCAGAAGACCTCAGGCTCAATCGTCAGGACATACCTGTCTTTTTCTGAATCCCATGCTTCGGTCAATTGCCGCTTGACCGCTTGCATGCGCCGTTCGACGAGCCCCGCATCCTCGGTATCGGCAACGTAGGACAGGCGCAGCATCGATGGTGCTTTACGCAGTTCTCCCAGGAGCACGTCAAGACGTGGCTTCCACTGCTCGCGGATTTCTGTCTTGCCCGGCTCGAACACCGCATCCGACAGGTCCATGGCCACAACGCGGTAGATGGATGCACCGAAATCAAATTTCAGGGCCTTGCCGGCCGTAGCATGTTTGATCTGCATCAGGTCAGTGGACATCCGGAAGCCGCTGGGAAGGGTCCGGTCGTCGAGCTTCAGCGCGAAATTGCTGCCGCGAATATCGTTCGGCACGATCGCGCACGTGATGTGGAATCGCCCGTACTGATCGGTCTTTGCCACCAGGCCCTGGGCCGTCACCACGCGTACTCCCGGCAGGCCTTTCTCGCCAGGATCCTGAACGCCGTTTCGATTCACATCATCAAACACCTTGCCAAAGACGTCAGTGCAGTCGAACGTTTGGTCCGCGACCACGCGAACCGTCGCTGTCGCCTCACCGGACATGGGCTGCCCCGTCACGCCCTGCAAGACCTGTGCACGGTTGGTGAACTCGCCTTCGCCAACACCGGCGCCGACTGCGAGCAACAGCGTGATTATGGGATGATCGTCGCTGTCAAAGCTGATGTTGTTCCACACGAGCTGGCCGGCGGCCACTATGGGTTCTGTGGGCACGCCATTCAGGCGCGCGGATCCTTTGATGTAGCTGAAGCCTGCCGGATAACGGTCCACAACCTGCACACCTTGCCCGGACGCTCCTGACACACTACCGATCGTGATGGTGTATGGGATCAGCTGCCCCCGTGTGACGTTGAGCAATGGCGTCGTCTTCGTGATCGAGAATGCGCCCGCGATCTGCTGGTCGATAGGGATGTGGTTGTTGTAGATCTGGTTCGAACCGGGCACGGAGGTAGCATCCAGGGTGAGATTCAGGTAGTACGCGGTCCCAGCGCTACGCGCGGCCACAGTGGATGGCGGCGCAAACTCTGATCCCTGCGCTTCGCAGTACGGGACGGTTGGAAGCGCGTCCTGCAGGCCACCCGGACAGGTAGGCACTGAAAACGGCGCAGTCGCCGCATCCGAAGTCGCTGGAATTGTCTTCGACTCACCGGCCAGATAGATCCCAGCCGGCGCGGTCACCTGGATGAGATAGCTGCTGCCGGCGGGGCAGGCGGGATCCGAGAAGTTGAGATCGAAACGGTAATAGCCGCCCGCCTGGGTAATCTGGCCCTGCTGAGCCGTATCGTCAAAGCAACTCGACGGGAGAGCAGAGCCGCCTCTCAGCATGGTGAGCGTGGCGCCGGGAATCGGTGCGCGCGTCAACGAGTTGTAAACTACGCCATTCGGTGCGATCGGCAGATTCAGATTCTGCAGGGCGCTGCTAGAAGGCACGGCGATGTTGGTAATCCGCTGCAGACTGTTGGTAAAGGGTGAGTCGGCGATGCCGAGCTTTGCCGTGCTTGGCCCCGCGCCAGGCGCGGAGAACCGCATCTCGTACCGATTTGGAGTCCCGTCGGTCGGCGCCACGTTACTAAAGCGATAAACGCCGTTGGCATCCGTGACGACGGATTGCAACTGCACCCCATTCAGAAACAGCGCGACCGTCCAGCCCTGCAGCAGCGGTTCGCCGGTGTCGGGGATTTTGTTCAAGTTGGCGTCGAGCCAGGCTGTGCCGGTCAAAGTGCCGGCGCCGGGAGGGACAACTCCTCCGACAACGACGGAAGCGCTGGCGCTGGCGGTTTCTGTTGGGGTGTTCCACGTGACCAAACCAGTGTTCGTGAGAGTGGTGCCGGCGGGAACTGCCGCAGCAATCTGCGCCCGGAAGCGCAAGTCGATGGACTGCCCGGGCTGCAATGGACCGTTGGATGCGGAGTAGTTTGCTGTGATTACCGACCCGGCTACAGTGACGCCGGCCGTCAAGCCGTTCATTGTCGGCGCTGGATTCACGAGCGTGAGACGACCTGCGCCCGCGCTGTTGAGATCGTCAGTGAGTACGACCGTGTCTGCCTGGAAGTTCGGGGGGTTGTTCGAGGGATTGGTTACGTGTACCAGGTAGTCAAGCTGCCCGCCCGGCAGCGCAGCGCCGCCACCCACGACGCTGACTTGCTTGGTAATGATCAGGCCGGGGATCACTTGCACGACGATCTTAGTAAGATGCCCACCCTCAAGGCTGAAAAACGCGTTACCCCCAGGTGCAATGCCGCCGTTGCCGAAATTGACGATCCCACTGAACGGGTTGAATATCGTGAAGTTAATTCCCGCAGGACCATAACCGTGCGGATCGGTTGCGATGGCGCAATTGGGATTCGGCCCATTCGGGCTAAAAGTCCATCCCGGAAGGCCACAAACGCCATCGTCCTCGAGACCAAAAATATCGACTGTTGCGCTGGTGAGCTGTATGGCTGTGACGGTCTTACTGGTGTTGTTGACGACACCAATCAGGTTGTCGTCAAGGCCGTTATCGTAAGAAGGGGCTGGATTGGGGAAAGTTGTTACGATCGACCCGTCAGCGTTGAGCGTGATCAAGATCGTACAACCCTCATTGGCGCGCCCGTCTTGATTCCCGAGATAGGTGGGACTGACACCGCGTCCTTGGCCGGCATCGCCGCCGGTGAGAATGGCGCACGTCTGCGTCTGGGCAAACGCAGAGTTCGCTCCCATCATGAGAACAATGAGACCGAAAACAAATAAAAGCCCTCTCTTGGCGCGTGCTCCGTTGAACAGCAGTGCTCTTCCTGGGCTGCCAATAGCCGCATGAGCGATGTGCGCGTTCCGCGCGTCATCGATCTCGGGAAATCGCACACGGAAGCCGAGAGTGAGGCGCAGCTTGTCGAGCAGGATGGTGATCCAGCTGCCACGCAGCCTCGCGTTGTTCGTGTTGGGGGAATTCATCTACGCCCTCGTTCCACTCTCACTCAGTGATTTCGGGATGCAGCCACGCAGTGGACTGAATTCCGGCGGTCCCGCCGTCGTGGGGCTTGTGGCCCGTTAGACCGGTGACTTTGCGTCGCCATCTTTCGATGGTTTTGCCTTTGTCAAAATTGCATCGAGGGTCAACTCATCAGATTTGCTCTAAAAACCTTCTGGCCATCTCGCCCTTCGGGTTTCAGCCGCCGGCCTCACGTCGCCGGCAGGAAATCAATCGGGTACATGATCGTCACGGCTTGCACGCCATCCTTCGGGCCAAAATTGATCGTCTTGACGCGGTTCACTACCAGAGTGACCAGATCCGGCGCATCCATATCCGTCGATTGCAGCTGGCACATCGACACGGCGCCGTCCGGCTCAATCGTCAGACGCAGCACCATCTTGCCCTGCAAGGTCGGATTGCGGCGCAGTTCCCGGTTGTAATCCCGGTAGAACGCCGACTTGTAACGATCAAACACGATCTGTATTTCTTCATCGGTGCGGGACGCTCCAGGTCCGCTGTGCGCTTTGGGCCGATCGCCACCGCCGATCCCGGCGATTGAGCTGGTCGCGCGGGCCAGCTGCAGACCCGGTCCGCCCATGCCGCCGCCGCCACCGCCTCTGCCCCCACCACCTCCCACGTTGCGGCTCAGCGAACCGGCGTCGATACCACCACTTGATCCCGGCGTATTGGTCGTCAGCACGGAGCGCGATGATGCCTGGCCCGAATCGACGGCAGCGCCGTAACGCGCATCGCTTCCGAGACGCGGCGCGTTCTGGTCTTGTGCCAGGCTCGCGAACTGGTCCTTGTATTTCAGAATGCCGGCTGTGCCCACATTTGGCTCAGGCGGCTTCGCCTCTGCGGAAAATCCCTTATCCGGACCTGCCGGGAGATCCGGTCGCCCGGGTCCCTTTGGAGCTTCCGTTTTAGCTTTCGCTTCCCCGATTCCCTTTGCCGGAGGAGGCGGCACCGCAGTCGGCGTGACTGGAACCGCCGCTGGACGATAGAAGACGATGTCGATCTCTTGTTTCGTGCGAGGCGCGCCGTTGCGAACCAATACTGACGCCGCCAGGAGCACAAACAAGGCCAGCACGACTGCATGGAGCACAAGGCTCTCCACCATGCTGCGGGTGGACAAAGCCCCGGATTCTCTGAACCTGCCGATTTCCATGGTTGTCGCCAAAGCAGACACCTCAATTGCTCGTAATAAACTCGACCTTCAAGTCCTCAACACCCGACTTTGCGAGATCGAGGATGCGCAGAACTCCCTCGTAGTTCAAGCGGTCGTCCGCGGCTAAGAACAGCACGCGCTTTTCCGGAGGCCGGCTGCCCAGGATGTTTCCCACGCGCGCGGGCAACTCAGTTGCAGCGATCTTTTGATCGCCCAGTATCACGCGGCAATCCGTCGGAAGCCCCTCTTCGGCCGAGGGCTTCACAATGCCGCAGGTCGATGCAGAAATGATCAGGATTAGCCGCGATTCCTGGGACTGGGCGGGCGCGGCATTCGTCGATTTAGGAATGTCAACGTCATAGCCCTGCATGAGGAGCGGAACGACGACCATGAAGATGATCAGCAGCACGAGTACTACGTCGACGAGCGGCGTGATGTTAATCTCGGACTGCAGATTCGATCCGGAATCGCCTCGGTTGAACTCCATAAACTCTATTCTCCTTGCGCCCCTGCGTTGCGGCCCTTGGCGATCAGCCCCACACCCCGGAACCCGGCCTGGTCAACCGCCTGCATGGCCTCCCGGACCTGGCGAAAGTTAAGCTTGGCGTCGCCGCGGATTACGATCTTGGGATCCGTCTCGGCGGCTACTGCGGCGTGGAGTGCGTCGCTGAACTGCTCGGCTGCGACCTTCTTATCGTTCACCCACAGCCCGCCGGCCTCGTCGATGGAGACCAGAATCCGGCCTCTCTCGTCGCCCTGCTGGCTCGGCTTCTCCGTTTTCGGCAAGTGGACGTCCGGCCCCTTCCGCATCTGCGGCGCCATCACCATGAAGATGATCAGCAGAACCAGCACCACGTCGACCAGCGGCGTGACGTTGATGGACGCCTGCATTTTGGCGCCTTCACCGAGCCGCATACGCTTTGTCCTCCGCGTCCACCGACATCTTGGCCACCCGGTCGATCTGCGGCGCCTTAAAGAGGCGGTTCACGAGCTGGGTTGACGCCCGATTCATCTCAATGTGGAAGTTTTCAATCCTGCCGGTGAAGTAGTTGAACGCGGCGACGGCCGGGATCGCGACGAAGATGCCCAGCGCCGTCGTGACCAGCGCCTCGGCGATGCCGCCCGAAACCACAGACATACCGCCGGAGCCCGTAGCCGCGATGTTCCGAAAAGCGTTGATGATTCCAGCGACGGTACCGAAGAGGCCGACGAACGGGGCCGTGGAGCCGATCGTAGCCAGAAAGCCCAGGCCCTGTTTCAATTGGACCAGCGTCTCCGACATGGAGTCTCTGAGCGCGCTCGTGACTTGCTCGAGTGAAGCGGACGGATCCCCTCCAGCCTCGCGCACGCCGTCGTACTCCAGGATGCCCGCCGAGACTACCTGGGCTACGTGGGACTTCTGATGCTGCTGTACGGCTTCGATCAGTTCCTGGACCTCTCCCCCGTGGGCGAACTTCGTCAGCAAGGGCTTGAAAGCCACTGTCTCGCTTGCGGCCGCGCGGAAGCGGCGGTACTTGTCAACCATCACTGCCACCGAAAAGATGGACAGCGCGGCAAGGCAACATATGACGGCGGCCCCAAATATGCCGACGTTTTTCAGCAGCTCCGTAAAGGTCATGCATCCTCCTATGCGCCGCAGCCGTGGGCTGCGCCGCATTCCTATTGGTCGACTCGAGCGCTGGGGCGCTCCGTTTGCAACCTGATTTCGTAGTAATTCATCCGCATAGCTTCCGTCTCTGCCAGTACCAGAGCGTTTACAACCGGTGAATGCGCCGCAAATTTCATTCTCCCTGACTCCCTAGGCAGTTCTTTGGACGGTACTTTCGGACTTCGTGGAGTATTAAGCAGACTGCTTCAGGCAACAACAGTACACGGGTGCTAAGGTCCCCTCTATTTGGGTGCCAATACCTCCGTAGGTACACGGTGCTGCGGATGAAAATCACCAATGACCTCGTCCAGCAGGGCGATGGATGCGTTGTCGTTTACGAACCTGGAATGGTCGAAGGTAACGCCCGATCAGGAACGCTCGTGGGGGGAAGGATGACCCGCTTTCACCGCGAAATGGCCGCCTGATTGGGTAGCCACCCATGTGATCGCCAGCCGGTCAATGACAGCAGGAACAGATGTCTCTATCTCCGGAGGAGATTTCAGAAGTGCGCCGGTAGGGCTTGCGAGAGAACACTCAAGAATTCATTTGAAAGTTCTCATGAGCAGATTCGCGGGTCAGGATGGTGGCCATGGAATGGATCCGCCGCGAAGAATCTCACCTTTTGAACAAGGCAGACCTCCGCGCAGCATTTCGCAATCAGTCTCTCGATTGCTTCCAACAATCCGATTCAGCGAAACGCAAACGGCCGGCTTACTGCTTCTTTTCCGATCTGATCTCGTAGTAGCGCAGCTCCCGCATGAACACTTCCTTGTCTACGGGCTGCCTGGAGTCGTCAAGCATCGGCGAGATGCCAGTCGCGCGGCCAACTTCCGAACTCTTCCAGGGAACGATGACCAGCGACGTGGGCGCTTCCTGATTGCCCAGAATCGACATGCCCAGCGCTTTTCCTCCCGGGACGGAAGTTAACTTCCCGTCTTGGTCCGTCCGCGCCTGCGGTTCTTCCGTCTGGGCCTGAGCTTCTTGCGTCTGTGCTGCTTCCGTCTTTACCTGCGCCCCTTCAGCCTGCCCCGGTTGTTTTTTCGTCTCCGCCTGCGCTTCTGCGGTTTTTTGCGGAGCTGCTTTCGTTTTTGCCTGCGCCTTTTGTCCCTTCACTGCTTCCGTCTTTACCTGCGTCTTGGCGGCAGCGGCGTGTTCGGCCCCGGGCTTTTTATCGGGCTGTTTATCGGTTTGCGCGGCGACACCTGTCGCCAGCAGAAACACGAGTAGCAAGTTCCCTCTCATGACTTCTCCTTTCGGCTCGTGCGCTTGCGGAGGTCGGCAATCCATTTCACGACCTCGGCGTCGTCGGGAACGAGCCGGCTGTATGCCTGGTAATGCTCCAGCGCGCACGGATAATCTCCGAGATATAGATCGCACAAGATGGCGAGGTTTCTATGCGCATAATGGAAGTCAGGGAACTGAGCTAATGCCGCCTCATAACTGGCGCGCGCTTTCGCAAACTCTCCCTTGCGCCGTTGCACCAGGCCAAGCTCGTTGTAGGCGACGAGGTGGTGTGGATTCAATTCCAGCGCCTTGCTCAGGCTGGCCTCAGCGTGGTCCAGATCACCGGTGCGAGCGTATGCAATACCCAGGTTGATGTGCGCCGCCGTTGCCTTGGGCGCCTGTTCGGTTATCTTCACCAGCAAGGCAATCGCGCGATCGTATTGTGATACGCCGAGCATGCGCACCGCCTCGTCGTATTCGGCGCGCACCTCGTCCGGGA
Organism: Candidatus Angelobacter sp.; assembly: GCA_036557225.1. Lineage (GTDB taxonomy): Bacteria > Acidobacteriota > Terriglobia > Terriglobales > Acidobacteriaceae > Angelobacter. Next base: position 5,074 of record DATBHX010000050.1, on the reverse strand, counting down.
CGGGCTCCGGCTGGGTTATCGTGACCCCGTCTGCATCCCTTGCGAAGTCCAGGGGCGCGGCTGGCGCAGCCGGCAATGTCGGCGCCTGCTTCGCCTTCATCGACTTGGCAGTCACCGCGCGCTGGTCAGTCTCCGAGCAGCCCAGAGCGAGGAACAGGACTAGCCACGGCATCACGCCGCAAATCGCTTTTAGCAATCGAGTCTTATTGCGGATTGGCATGTTTCACCGCTCCTTGATTCACGGCCATCGGCGCCGGGTGCGTTGTTTGTTCCGGCTTGTTCGGCGTCGTTGCCGGTTGCGTCGTCTGCTCCGGCTTGCTTGGCGTCGTCCCACCATTGCCCGTTGCCGGTTGCGTCGTCTGGTCCGGATTGCCTGGCGTTGTACCGCTGTTGCCCGGCGTTGTGCTGCCGTTACTTGGTGTCGTGGCGGCATTGCTCGCTGCCAGGGCCGCGGCTGCGGCCTGGGCTAACGGCGATCGGTACGCGTAATGGTCAATGGCGTTGATGAAGCCGCTGCTCATTTCACTCTTCGCGTAGCGACCCGGCATCAACTCGGCAAGCCTGCTGAGACTCTTCTCAGTCCATGGGTTGAAGACGCCGGCATGCAACATTTCCATATTTTTCTCGTGTACCTTGATGGCTTTCTCCTCGAATGGATACGCTGCCTCATCGAGGTCCGCCGCGAACTTCTCCAGGTCCGCGGCCTTCATGTCGGCTGGCCGCTCTGACTCCTTCAGGGAGCGGCTGAAATCGAAATAGGTCTCAGCCATGTAAAACGTGGCGGCTGCCGTCACGTCGGCGATTTCGTAGTCCACCAGCCCATTCATGGCTTTGATCGTGTCATCCATTCGCTGCTTTTTCTCCTTCAGGCTGGTCTCGAACGGCTGCCGCAGCTTCACCGCCACGAAAGCCTGATAGAGCTGTTCTGCCAAAACCAGCGCCGAGCGGGCTGCGAGCGTGCGCGTCCGGCCAGTCCTTTCGGGTCCGGCAGCGCCATCGATGCGTACGATTTCCGCCAGCTCTTTCTGATAGAGGGAATCGTCTTGCGCCCCCTTGTGTATCTCAGCCATCTTGAAATGGGTTTCGACGGCCGTCTCAAGCGGCTTGGGAAAGTCGGTGACGTACCGTTGGTAGGCAGTCAGCGCTTTGTCATTCGCATTGGACTGCTGGTAGAGATCACCTGCCACCAACAGCGATTCCCTGCGCACTGTCTCATCCGTGGACTCCGACGCCAGCCGCTCATACTCCCCGGCGGCGTGCGAGAACTCCCCGCTCTCCCGGTAGGCGCGTGCGATCAGCCTGGTGGCCTCGCCCGCCATCTTGTGCTTGGGGTAGGCGCCCCGAAACGCTTCGAGCACGCCCGCGGCCTGCTTCCAGTCCTTGAGCTCAATCAACGCGGCGCCAGCGTCATATTCTGCGGTCGGACGGATTGTGGACGTAGGCGCCGCTGTGCGAATCCTCAGGAAGTGATCGGCGGCTGCGCGATAGTCCTGCGCGTTTCTTGCCAGCTCGCCCTGCTTGTAGATGGAAGCTGCGAGGTTGTCCACAAACTTAGCGTGCGCCTCGTCGCTCTCCGGCGTAACCGCCAGAACCTGGGTATAGGCCTTTTCCGCCTGCGGGAAATCGGCGAGCTCGAACGACCCGTGGGCAACCACAATCCATGCAGAACGCCTGATGGGCTTCTCCGCGCCCGGATATTTATCGATGACGCGTTGGGCGGAGGTGACGGCGGCGCGATACTCCTTCATCTCGTATTGGTCATCGGCGGCCGCTCCCAGCACCGCTGCAGCCTGCGCGTGGGTCGGAAACGTGTCAGCGAATTTGAGCGAGCTGGCAACCGTATCGTGCTTGACGGCCTCCAGGTTCTCCTTGGCTACGACCTTCAACTGCTCGCGATACGCGTAGACTGCGGCGTAACCCGCGGCCGGCGATTGAGCGTTGGCCGGGTACTCGTAGGCCGTGCGCTCGTACTGTTTGGCCGCTGGGCCGAAGTCTTTGTTCTCAAAGAGAAGATCCGCGAGCCGGTAGTTGATCGTCGGCGACTCCGCGTCCTTCGGGAAGGACTTGAGGAAGTCGCCGTACCATCGTTGCGCTTCTTGATAATTCGTAAGCTTCTCGTTCGCGTCCTGCGAGCTCTGATACTCAGCGTGGTAGTGCGTCGCCAGGTCCTTCAGGTCCGTCTTCAGATAGGCCAGCGCCTCCGGCGACTCTTCGGGCTTGTTGTGCCGCCAGTATTCCGCCTGCAGTCCATACTTGGACGCAAAGTCCCGCTTCGACTCCAGAACGAGCTTGGGGAATCCGCCCTTGGTGAAAGTCTCCACCACGCGCATGCTGAAACGCGGCGCAGCAGGGTGGAAAGGATGGAGTGCTATGAAGGCATTGAATGTCTTGGCCGCGTCATCGTAGCGCAGTTTTGTCAGGTAGTGTTCGCCAAGATTGCTATAAACGCGGTCCTCGTAGGACCGACTCTTGGTGGTGGAGAAGTACTGCTGGACCGCGTCCGGCCCGCCGAGGTTGCTGAAGCTCAGGCTGACCGCCCGGAAAGTATCGGCGACGCGGCGTTCGTCCTCTTTCTCGTGCTTCTCATCGAAGTTGTAGCCGGTTGACACTTTGTAGTCGAGCAGCGCCATGTAATTCTGCACGGCTTCTTCGTATAGCTCCTGCTTGTAGAACGTCCAGCCGAGCTTGTAAAGAGCAAGCTCGTAGTACGAGGAACGAGCGCCCAGATTGGTAATCGCAGAATACGCGTTCTCGGCATCCCGGAATTTTCTCCGCGTGAAGAAGTACTCACCCCGCCGGAACTGCACTTCGTCGAAGTGCACGGAATTCGGATTGGCTTTGATCGCGCGCTCCATGGTTTCCATGGCTTCATCGGTGCGACCGAGCTCGTCATACGCTCGCGCCATCTGATAGAGGACCTGGTCACTATCCTTATATTGGGGGTATTCGGCGAGCAGCTTTTTATAGAGAGCGATTGCCTCGAGGGGGCCCTTGGGAGCTGCCTCAGCGCCTGGTACCTCTGTCGACGAGGCGCCACTGTCACCGCTTGCAGGGATTCGGTTCTCTGCAGTCGTGCGTCGCTCGAATTCCTGGTCGGATTCCCCACGGCCTGCACCTGCAGTCGCAGCAGTCTTATTGGCAGTGCGAGCTGGGGTGTTCGCAGGCGCCTTAGCGGACTGTGGAGTGGGCATTGCCTTAGGTTTGTTATCGCCTGTGTGTATACCGTACTGCTTCTCGAGTTCCAGGTCGGCGAGACGACGTATTGCCTCAGGCGTCATCGGCGTTTCCGGTGATTCATCAAGGAATTTCCGGTAGTGCTCCATGGCCTGATCGACGCTTTCCTTTGTCTCTACCTCCTTCACGTCCGGGGCCACTTTATGCAGATCTGCCAAAGTCCCCTGCGCGGGCTGCTTGTGTTGCGCGGCGCAGCCGGCGAGGAAAGCCAGAGCAAGCACGTTCGGAATAGCGCGACGACGCATCAACGTCCTCCTCCGCCAGACTGGGCGCGCGACGCTCTATCGTAGCTATCAGCGACACCGAAGCGAGCCTGGATCTGCTGGGCCACCAGGCGTTGCCGGCGTGCCTCAAGCTGGTTGATGGCGACGTTCTCGATCATCTCGCCCTGCCGGGCCATCAAGATATCGACACTCTTCAGCGCCCCGCCAACGCGTGTGCGGAGCCGCGCAATCTGGGCATCGTATCCGACATAACTGTGCGTCGCCGCCTGCCTCGTCCTGACAAACTCCTCGTACCGCTGATTGAGAGCGTCGACCTGCTTATTCAATTCCTTGAGGTGCTCAAATGCCGCGGTCAGCCGCTGGGGATACTCGGTTTCCACCCGCCACGCGAGTACACCACGCAAGCGGGCCAAGCGGCGCCGAAGAGCGAGTGATTCTGGACTGTCGGAGTTGCCGAGTTGTTTTTCCAGGAGGGCGATGCGTTCGCTGGCGATCCGTTCGTCCGCGGTTGCCAGGTAGTCCGGCCGCGGCGCTGTGAGCATGGCGTGCAAGCGATCGTCGAATTGCTTGCGTTGCTGGAGTCGCACGCGCATCCGCGAATCCAGCTCGCGAAACCTGGCGTCGATCTCCGGCAGCAGCGGCTCGTAGTTCTGTTTGCGCAATCGGATGATATCGTCGAAGGCTTCAAGACTGGCTTGGTAGCCCATGAGCTTAGAACGCAGGTCCTCTAAGTCGAGGTAGTTGTGCAACGCGGTCTGGAAGTCGTGAGACGCCATGAGTGCCATCAGGTAGTACGTTTCCGGCGCGCCGGGAAGGCCGCGCAGGCGGATGACCCAGGTCTGGTCCTCCCGGCTCTCCTCTCGGATCAGGGCCTTGAGAAACCGCCCTTCCTTGATGCTGTTGATCGATGCGTCTACCTTTTCGATTTGATTGCTGTACAGTTCAAGCGCGCGCCCATATGTCATCGCGGCGCGACCGTATAGCTTCAGGCTGGCGTATGTATGCGGAACGGCAAGCAGAGCTTCCTGAACCGCGACATCCGTTGGCTCACGGTCCGCCAGGATGTTCCAGGGCACGAGCGCACGGTCAAATTGGTTGGCCGAGGTGTCGGCCCATCCAGCCCGCAGCAACGCTTCGTTGGAGAATGGCCCTTCGAGCCGGACGCGGTCCAGCGCCTGCTTTGCCCGCTCAAAGTTGCCTGATTCGAACAGGAGAGAGCCAAGCACCAGGTTGGCCTTGTCGCGTATCGCAAGGCTGGCGGGATCATTCGCCGGCAGCTGCCCGGCCTTATTCAGTTGCTCAACCGCTTCCTGTTGTTTACCGGCCTGCAACAAAGCGATACCGAGGTTGTAGGCGACAAACCCGGCGAGGCTCGGATCGTTCTGCAGGTGGTTGAGCACTTCGATGGCGTCATTCGGCTTGCCTGTCGCCATATAGATGTTGGCCCGCAGAAACTCGACATCGTTCTTGATCTTTGCGGGCACGGTACCCTGGATCCGTCCCAGTGCCTGCAGTGCATCGTCGAGCTGGTCCTTCTGAAAGTGAATGCGGGCGAGCCTGAACGCGGCTTCGTTTCGTACGGCTTCATCGACGGCACCTTCAAGCACCCTCTGGAT
>DATBHX010000049.1:0-9256 GCA_036557225.1 Candidatus Angelobacter sp. | reverse complement strand
GCCGGCGGTGGTGGTGATGGAGTTGGCCACGTTCACGTCAATGTTCAGGACGAGCGGGCTGTTGCCGACTGTCAGATTCGGGTTGAGCGGAACGCTGATGGACGCACTGGCCGGGCCGTTGATGTGGACTGGAGTGCCGGTGCTCGAGAGAAACGTGAGCTCGGAGTTGACCAGCGTGAGGTTGACCGAGGAGAAAGTCCCCTGGGGCAGGTTGCCGGCGACAAACGGCTCAAACTTGCCGGAGGCGTGCGTCAACTCAATGCGATTGTTGGCGGGAACGGTCACGGTGACCGGCGATCCGCCGCCGGCAGGCGTGAGCGACAGCGCGGAAACGGAGACTTCAAAAGCAATCACGCTGTCCGCGGGCGCGTCGCCGAAGCGGACTTGCGTGGAGGTGGTCCCCGGAGGTGGAGTTGGAGTCGGTCCACCGGCGAGGGCGGTGCTTCCGCCGCCACCGCATCCGGTGACAACTGCAACAGCCGCGAGTAACATGCACACGACCAACAACCTGGCAGCCCTGGGTGATGAGTGCTTGAAAGTGCTTTTCATTGTGTGTATCTCTCCTGGAGGGGACCAAGCTGTTTAGAGGTTTTGAGCTTTCTCAGTCCGCCGTCGAAAATATCTAATTTTTGGCTCTGGTTATATGACAGCGGTCACACCAGCTCTGGAACAAGTTTCTCGCGCAGCGCGTAGGGTTGGCGGGGCTGCGGCGGGAAAATATAGACCGGAACAGGCAGAACTGTTGGTTTTAAAGGGAAATTGACGGGCGAGGCAGCCGTAGGGGATAATAAAGATTCGAACGAACGTTCGCTAACCTAATCTTATGGCCCTGGCCAGCGTTGATACCCGGCTTCCGGTGGCGCGCCCTGACGGACGCAAGGAGCGGGGTGCGCCCGCCCTGCGAAAGAACGGAAATGAGCCGTTGGATACGCGCTTTGACCGCCGGCTTTCCAAGGTCCTGGACCATGCCACCCAGATTTTCTGCGAGAAAGGGTACGAAGGCGCATCCATGCGCGACCTTTCGCGCGCAGCCGGTATGTCACTGGCAGGGCTCTATCATTATTTTGCTTCCAAAGAAGAGCTGCTTTACCGGATCCAGAAACACGCCTTTCAGACGATCATCGAACGGCTGCAGCAGCGGCTGGACAGCACCACCGATTCCGAGGAGCGCATCCGCATCTTCATTGAAAATCACCTGGAATACTTTCTGGCCAACAAACAGGCAATGAAGGTTCTGACCCATGAGGATGACACGCTCAAAGATGCGCGGGGAGCGGAAATCCGGGCCATCAAACGCGAGTATTACCGCATCTGTCTTGAGCTGCTGGAAGACCTGCGGCGAGCCAAAGGACTACAATTTTCCGGAAGGCTCGCCGTACTGAGTCTTTTCGGCACGATCAACTGGATTTATACCTGGCACAACCCACGGGTGGACGCCGATGCCAAAGCGCTGGCGCAGGAGATGGGCGACTTCTTTCTTCGTGGCGTACTCAACCCCAGTAAGCCCAGGCGGAAAAACGGAAAAACAAGCGGCTAGGCTTCGAGACTCTGGCCAACCATTGTTTGCGGAACCAGGCTTTTACAAACCAAGATTCAGAAAATAAGATTCGGACTTTATAAGGAGCTTTTGAACCATGGCGACAACCACCGCACCGGACACCAAGACCCTGGTCAACTATCGCGTTGAGGACGGGATTGCTGTAATCGAACTCAATGACCCGCCGGCGAATACTTACACCTACGAGATGAACCGGCAGATTGACGAATGCATTTTGAAGGCGCGCATGGACAATGATGTCTATGTCCTGCTGCTGACCGGCGTGGGCGACAAATTTTTCTCCGCCGGCGCCAACATCAAGATGCTCTCCAGCGTCGATCCGACCTTTAAGTATTATTTCTGCCTGCATGCCAACGAGACGCTGCTGCGCTTGGAGCACACGCCCAAGCTGGTGATCGCGGCGATCAATGGCCACTGCGTAGGCGGCGGGCTGGAGATTGCCATGGCGGCCGATATCCGCATTGCGCGGCGCGACTCGGGCAAGATCGGACTGCCGGAGATCAACCTGGGCGTGCTGCCGGGGACCGGTGGAACCCAGCGGTTGAGCCGCATGGTGGGCAAGAGCAAGGCAATTGAATTGATGGTGACCGGAAATACCTTCACCTTTGAAGAGGCGAAGGAGATGGGCATCGTCAATGACATCTACGAGCGCGACGGCTTTATGGAGAACGTGATGGAGTACGCGCGCCAGTTCACCCCGCCGAACAAAGCGGCCAAAGCCGTGGGTAATATCAAGCGGTCAGTGCAGACCGGCTGGGAGATTCCGTTGGAGTCGGCGTTGGCGGTGGAGCGCGAGCTGCAACAGCGGCTGTTCGCCAGTGAAGATGCCAAAGAAGGCCTGAACGCGTATGTGGAAAAGAGGCCGGCGACGTTTAAAGCGAAATAGCTTTCCGAAGTCCCGAGCGTAGCGAGGGACCCCTATGAGCTTCCTCGCTGCTCAGGTAAAACAGATCTCGTTCGATTGCGCAACGAAAACGGTTGCGCTGGACCATTGCAAAAGTTAAGAGCGATGTGAGGGTAGTGATCCCTCGCTCCGCTCGGGATTGAAAAAATCAATGCTTACAGCTACCAAAGCAAAAGTTTCCCCCGGCAAGCTGCTCATCAACGGGCAGTGGTCGGAAGGATCGGGCAAGTCCTTCGATACCTTTAATCCCGCCACCGGCGAAATCCTGACCCAGGTTGTTGAAGGCGGGGCCAGCGGCGTGGATCAGGCCGTTGCGGCGGCGCGCAAAGCCTTTGACGATATGGCTGGACCGTGGCGGAAGATGTCGGCCAGCGAGCGTGGCAAGGTTTTGTGGCGCATTGCTGATCTGATCGACAAGAACATTGAAGAGCTGGCCGAACTGGAGACGCTCAACAACGGCAAGCCGATTTTCGAATCGCGCTATGTCGACATGCCCATGGTGGCAGACGTGTTCCGCTACTACGCCGGCTGGGCGACGAAGATCCACGGCGAGACCGTCAATACTTTTAATAACGCTTTTACCTATACGCTGCGTGAGCCGGTGGGCGTGGTGGGGGCGATCGTCGCCTGGAACTTCCCCTTGCTACTGGCGAGCTGGAAGCTGGGGCCGGCGCTGGCCTGCGGCAACACCGTGGTTCTGAAGCCTGCAGAGCAGACGCCGCTGACGGCATTACGCTTCGGTGAACTGGCTTTGGAAGCCGGGCTGCCTCCGGGCGTGCTCAACATTATTACGGGCGGTCCCGAGACGGGCGCGGCGCTGGTGAAGCATCCCGGCGTGGACAAGGTTGCGTTTACGGGATCGACTTCTGTGGGCAAGGAAATCATGCGCAGCTCGGCCGACACGCTGAAGCGCGTCACGCTGGAACTGGGTGGCAAGTCGCCGAACATCGTCTTTGCCGACTCACAGATGGATTCCGCCGTGAAGGGCGCGCTGAACGGCATCTTTTACGGCAAAGGCGAGGTCTGCTGCGCCGGTTCACGGCTGTTCGTGGAAAAGAAAGCCGAAGACGAGTTCATGAGCAAGCTGCTCGAGTTCTCAAAGAAGATCAAGCTGGGCGATCCGCTCGATCCCAAGACGCGGTTGGGCGCGATCGTCAGTGAAAAGCAGATGCAGACGGTGCTGGGCTATATCGAAGCTGGCAAGAAAGAAGGAGCACAACTTTTAGCTGGCGGCCGGCGGGCGCAGGTGAATGGCGATCACGGATACTTCATCGAGCCGACAATTTTTGGCGGCGTGAACAATGACATGAAGATCGCGCAGGAAGAAATCTTTGGTCCGGTGCTGGCCACGCTCACGTTTGATGACATCGAGCAGGTGGCCGAACTGGCCAATAAGAATGTCTACGGCCTGGCCGCGGCGGTCTGGACCAACGATATCAAGAAGGCACACCAGCTCTCACGCCGATTGAAAGCCGGTACGGTGTGGATCAATACCTACGGCGTGATGGATGCATCGCTGCCGTTTGGCGGCTACAAGCAGTCGGGCTTCGGTCGCGAGCTGGGCATGCATGCGATTGAACATTACACCGAGTTGAAGACGGTTTGGTTGAATTTGTGATGACAGCGCAACCCGCGATTTCGATTCTGGGGGAAGAGCACTACCGCAGGCTGGAGCGTATGTACCGGGCCGCGCCGATCAATGAGTTCTTCAAGCCGGAGATCAGGATTGGCAAGGGGACGGCGGAGATCACGGTACTAGTGGATGACCGCAGGTTTTTCCACGCGGCCAACGCGATCCATGGCTCGGTGTATTTCAAGTGTTTGGATGACGCCGCGTTCTTTGCCGTGAGTTCGCTGGTGGAAGATTGCTTTGTGCTGACCAGCAACTTCAACCTGTATCTGCACGCGCCGGTTTCGGCCGGGATGGTTCGCAGCGTAGGGAAGGTCGTGCGGGGCAGTGGCTCGTCGTTTCTAGCGGAAGCAGTCATGTTCAACGAACAGAATGACGAGATCGCGCGGGGAAGCGGAATGTTTGTGAAGAGCAAGATCAGGCTGGCGCCGGAGATGGGCTATCGCTGAGGCGAAGCCACGCGGGCCGGGGGCCAAACAAGATTTTCATTATCCATGGGGAGTGATTCATGCCGGGAAAAGTGATGAAGATAGGGTCGTTCAGTGATTGGGTCGGGTTGTTCAAGGAGTGGCGCGAGGAGATCGGCGTCAATCACGACGATATCCGCAACTTCAAGTTTGACACGCTGTACGGCGCGATTGAGACGGAAGAAATTTCTTTCGGCTACTACAAAGGCCGCAACAAGTGGGAGAACGTCCGCCAGATCCCCACGCAGAACATGCGTGACGCCCTGATGAACCTGATCGTCTACCAGGGGGATACGGAGTTTGCCAGCGTGGAGCAGCAGCGCTGGCTGTTTGAGACCGCGCCCAGCGACTACGATCGTTCGTCGCTCACGCGCGTGATGATTGAAGAGATGCGGCATGGCTGGCAGATGTGCGCGCTGCTGATTGAACACTTTGGCACTACCGGCAAGGTGGAAGCGCAGAAGATGCTGGAGCGCAAGGCGTATGAGAACAAGCGCCTGCTGGGATCGTTCAACGAAGAATGCGACAACTGGCTGGACTTTTTTGCCTTCACTGACTTTGTCGACCGCGACGGCAAGTTCCAGCTGCAGATGCTCAAGTATTCCGCCTTCGCGCCGCTGGGCCGCTCCATGAGCTACATGCTGCGCGAAGAGGCTTTCCACATGGGCACGGGCAATACCGGGCTGGCGCGGATTGCTCAGGCCGGCGTGGTGCCAGGCTGGTTGATGCAGAAGTACCTGAATAAATGGATCTCCAGCGCGTACGATCTATTCGGCACCGATCATTCATCGTCGGCGCACTGGGCGTACACGTGGGGTCTCAAGGGCCGCTATGATGAGTTGAAGAACGAGACCACGCCCGATCTCGATAATTTGAACGACTACAACCGCCATCTCTACCGTGACGAATGCGTTGATCTTGTCCGAAAGATCAGCGCGGCGCAGCGCCCCGGCAGCACCGAGCTGTATTGTCCAGACATCAAGTTCAACCGGATGATCGGGCGCTGGAAGGGACAGTTCTTCCATCCGCAGACCGGCCAGCAGATGGAAGAGAAGGAATACCGGCAGCAGCTGGAGACCTGGCTGCCTACGCCGGCAGACAAGAAGCTGCTGATGGATATTATCGGCGCGGAGAAGAAGTGGATTGCGCCGAAGACCGGCGCGAAAGACCCGCTGCTCACGATCGGCGAGGTAAGAAAGAGCGCCCTGAACGCGGTGCAGTAGGGCAGTAGTTAGTAATTAGTATTTAGTACTTAGTAAAAGCGAGGAAGCCGCAGTAGGATTCTTATGGCGGTTTCCTCGTTGCGATTTTGCGCGGGAGTTTTTGCCAAGTACTAAATACTAAGTACTAATTACTGAAATGTCCTACACTCTCAACGAACTCATGGTGGTGGCTGCGGCGCGCGAGATCAAAGACGGCGAGGTGGTCTTTGTCGGCATGCGGTTGCCTCTGATTGCTTTCGTCGTCGCCAAGAAGACGCATGCGCCGAATGCCATCGGGCTGTTTGAGAATGGCGTGATCCGGTCGACGCCTTCGCCTGAGCTGATCTACACCATGGCCGATCCTCCGAACATCAAAGGCGCAACGCAGTGCCTGGGCATGCTGGAGGTGATGAGCCTGCTGCAGTCGGGGCGGGTGAATCTCGGGTTTTTAGGCGCGGCGGAGGTGGACCGGTACGGCAATCTCAACTCCACGCAGGTGCAAGGCAAGAATGGAATGGTGCGGCTGCCGGGATCGGGGGGCGCGTGCGATATCGCATCAATGGCGCAGAGGTTTGTCTCGCTGCTGGAGCATGGCAAACACAGGTTGCCGGAGAAAGTGCATTACATGACCAGTCCGGGTAACGGTGATGGCGCAGGCTGGCGCAAGCGTGTCGGTCTGCCGCGTGGAGGGCCCTCGGCGGTGATTACCACGAAATGCGTTCTGCGTTTTGGGGAGGATGGCGAGGCGTACCTGTCTACGTATCATCCGGGCGTGACGGTGGAAGATGTCTTGGCGAATACAGGATGGAAGCTGAAGGTCGCCGGCGACGCCAGGCCGACACCGGAGCCGAATGCTGCGGAGCTGAAGGCAATCCGGGAGTACGATACGAAGGGGTTTTGGACAAGCTAGTTTTCTGAAATCCCGAGCGGAGCGAGGGAGCCCTATCGCCGGAATCGCTGTAATCGCGCGGAATCGCCGTAATCGCCTAATCGGAAAACAACGACGCTTTATTGCGTTCCCCCGATGATCTGAGGGACATACTTGCGGGGAGCTTTGAAATCCTGGATGCATAGCCGTTCCGCTCCCGCGTCCTCAATCAAGTGCGACACTGCCGATTCGTCGGAGGAATTCACGCCAGGCTCGCTTTTGAGGTAAACAAACTTTTCCACACGCACCGAGAAAAGACCACGCAGTATTTCTGAGAGGCTGTCCCAACTCGAATCGTTTCCGTTCAGTCTGATGGCGGCTCGCTTGCCTGTCTTGGAAACAAGAAGGTCAATTTCCAAGGTGCGAGCGCTCGTTTCACCGCAGGCCGTGTCGGAGTCCAGAACTGAAAAACGAGCCTGCTCCTTGAGTCGCTGGTTGCAACCCAGCGCACACAACAATAAGATGGCGCTGAAAAGTAATTTGGTAGTTTTTCGCGCCATATTCGTTCTAATAGTAACTAAACGCCCCTGTACCTGAAAAAGTTATCATGACAACTGGGAACTCTTGGCAACGTGCTAATGTAACCATCGAACCGCCTCTTGCCCGCATCACCTTTGCGCATCCGCCCCTCAACGTTATCGACTTCCAGATGATGGACGAGCTTTCGGCGGCCTTGCGGGAACTGGAGCAGAACCGGGAAGTTTCGGCCGTGGTGATTCGCGGAAGCGAGCGCGGATTTTCTGCCGGTGTCGACGTGGCGATCCATACTCCGGACAAGATCCCGACCATGTTGCAGAAGTTTCACGGCGTAATTGGTGCGCTGGTTAAGTTTCCCAAGGTCACGATTGCCGAAATCCATGGCGTGTGCCTGGGCGGCGGAGCCGAGCTGGCCATGGCATGCGACATGGTTTACACCGCACCCGATGCGAAATGGGGATTCCCGGAGATCACGCTGGGCTGCTACCCACCGGTTGCATGCGCAGCCCTGGCGGCTCTGGTAGGACAGAAGCGGGCGGCGGAATTGGTCTTTACCGGGCGCACGTTCAGCGGAGAAGAGGCTGCCGCCTGGGGATTGGCCAACGAATCCCTTCCCGCGGCCGAGTTGAGAGCAGCGATTCAGAGGGCGTTGGATTCACTGCTCAAGCTCAGCCCGGCTGCGTTGGCAGTGGCGAAAAAGGCATTTTACGGCTGGGACTCCGTCCATCTGGATAAAGGGCTGGCGCGGGCAGAGAAGATCTATGTGGAAGAGCTCATGCAGACAGAGGATGCCAAAGAGGGTATCGAAGCCTGGATGGAGAAGCGAAAGCCGAATTGGAAGAGGAAGTAGGCTTTGGGGAACAAATCATCGGTGCGGGATTGGCCTTGGTAGCCGGCACAGTTTTTGGCCTGCCTGCAGCGCGATCCGATACAAGATGCCGGGCAAATAGGGCAGTTTTCAAATATCAGACCCTTTCCGATTGCAGTGACGAAAGGTTGAAAATCCTAGAAGGCATTGATTCTATTGCACTTCGGTAATCCCAAGCAGCACAACAAACTGCTAGCGTTAGGGCATCCAAACATGGGATGATGTTCCACCATTTTGGGCAGGTCAGGAATTGCACCAAAAGGCATTGTTCGTAGCACCAAAGCTCTTATTTTTTGAGGTGGTTTTTTGCGTTTGGCGATAAGAAATCTTTTGATTGCCGGCACCGTTCTGGTGCTCTGCGCCGGATATCTCCCGGCCCAGCAAAAGCCAGCGAGCAAGACGTCTAAGACGGCCCATCGCCATACCAAGCGCAAGACTTCGTGGAAAAAGAAAGGCCAGCAGGGCATCAAGTCTGACCGGGCCACGGAGATCCAGCAGGCGCTGATCCGGGAAAATTACTTGACCGGCGAGCCCAGCGGTGTATGGGATGCACGTACCCAGGCCGCCATGGTGAAGTATCAGGCAGACCATGGTTGGCAGACCAAAGAAGTGCCGGACTCGCGGGCACTCATCAAATTAGGCCTGGGACCAAACTATTCTGCACAAACCCTTCTCAATGGCCAGCCGGTAAACGCTCCTACGGGCGCAACCAGCACCGCGGCATCGCGGGGCATCAACGGCGCCACGGACAAGCGGTAAAGCTCACCTACCCCGGATTCTCAGGTACATCGAATCGCCAGTATTCTTCGAACTCCACTTTTCGAGCCTCAGGATATCAACGAGGGCGAGGCCGACCACGCGCCGAGCCCGTTGCATCAGGGGCGCGACTGAATTTCCATAGGAACACTGCTAAAGCGGGTTGGAGCGCAGCGACAAAAATCAAGCTGGTGCCGAAGAAGGGACTCGAACCCCCACACCCTTGCGAGTACATGGACCTGAACCATGCGCGTCTGCCAATTCCGCCACTTCGGCACGGAGTCGCGCGGTATCCCGGGACCGGGGCGCGCACTAGCTTGGCTTGCATCTCTATTCTACCGGACAGGCAGGTACTGTCAAATCCGCATCACACCGCGAGCGACTCTCAATCGCACGCTTCCGGATATGATTTAAGTAGAGGCCGGGAATGGGTGCCAACCAGCGATCTGAATCCAACAGCAAGTCC
>DATBHX010000048.1:0-3339 GCA_036557225.1 Candidatus Angelobacter sp. | reverse complement strand
AGCGAAAAGTACCTTGAGGCGTATCGCCAGTTGTCGGGACGCGAGTTGGAGATATAGCGGCAGCGCGCTGATATGAGCGTTGCCGACTGGATCATTCTGGCATTTCTGGTATTCTCGGTGGCCACCGCCGCACTGCAAGGCTTTTTTCGTGAAGCCTTTGGGTTAGCGGGACTGGTGGTGGGATACCTGCTTGCCGCCTGGCAGTATCAGCGCCTGGCTGACCTGTTCGCGCCCCATTTGAAGACCCCGTGGTTAGGTGAGATAGCGGCTTTCCTCATCATCTTTTTTGCGGTTCTGCTGATTGCGGGCCTTTCCGGCCGCTTCGCAAGATGGGTGATGAAGGAAGCGGGACTCACTGTGCTGGATCGGTTTCTGGGTGGAGTACTGGGACTCGTGCGCGGCTGCCTGGTGGTGGCGATTGTGCTGGTTGCCATGGCGTCATTCGCTCCGGCAGCGAGGTGGCTGAGCGGTTCCCAGCTGGCTCCCTATTTCCTGGTGGTGGGTAGGGCTGCAATCTGGGTCGCACCTTCAGAATTGCGCCACCGTTTCTACCAGGGTTTGGATTATCTACGGCAGGCGCGCCCCGACGCGATTCCTGCCATGGGCCAGAAGTGAAGTTTCGCGGTGAAGATAAAGATCTCGATACAAGGTGCGGAAATGAGGGGCGCGTGAAGGACCAACTCGAAGCTCTTATTCTGCAGATGTACAAGAGCAACATTCTCTACTCGGAAGCGGTACGGGAATTTAAGAAACGCTTCATCCTGACAGTCCTCGAAGAAAACCGCGGAAATCAGTGCAAGGCGGCGCGTGAACTGGGAATGCATCGCAACACGCTGGCGCGCACCATGCAGGAGTTGAAGATCGATGTGCGCCAGGTGCGCACGTTGGGCAAGCGGCCACCACGCAGCGCGCGTCCGCTGGCGCTCGAGAAAAAAGCCGCTCGATGATTTTGACGTAGCAAAAGAGTCTCGCGCCCAAAGTAAAAGAGGCGGTCCCGAGAGACCGCCTCTTATTTTTGCCTTAACTCTTTCTATTGCGCCGGCTTCTTGCGCACCGGCGGCTTGTGAGTGGCAGGCGCAGCTTTCACGATCAATGCGCCCTTCTCCATCGTCATCAGGAACGGCTTCGCTGTGTAGGAAACGGGCGTTCCTTCAAACTGAAGCTCGGCACCTTCCTTCGGCATCAGCTTCGCTGTCAACGCTGCGGCCATGGTCAGGTCGATGTCGGCTGTATTTTTGTCGATATCGTCCTGGCTCCCGGCGAGCGTCAGCTTGGTGGGGCTTGTCGTGATTACCTGCGCGACCATCTGCAGCGGCTTGCCCTTGAGAGAGCTCCAAACCTTGTCAGCATCTTCCGGAGTGCCTTCCGAGAGAACAAGCTCCCATTCGGCGAAGCTCATTTCCTCGACCTTCTTCGTCTTGA
Organism: Candidatus Angelobacter sp.; assembly: GCA_036557225.1. GTDB lineage: Bacteria > Acidobacteriota > Terriglobia > Terriglobales > Acidobacteriaceae > Angelobacter. The sequence goes on along the minus strand of DATBHX010000048.1, from coordinate 1,917 downwards.
TCAGGTCGGCAGCCTGCTGGGCGGGAGTGGGTGGCACGTATTGAGTGATGGTGAATCCCGATTCAGGCAACGTGGTACTCGCCGCCTTGGCCAGGAGTTCGTTCCAGCCATCCTCAGAGCCGTGATACTTCACATACTTGCTGTGACCAAACTTGGTCACGTCGGCTTTGCCCTTTGGATCCTGAATGAGGTTCGCGGCGCGGGCGATGAAGAAAAGGCCATCGACATCCTTCTCGGTCGGACCCGCCGTCAGGTAAGAGAGAGCGAGTGGATAGATGTTGTTCACATCCGCCGGATCGGCGTCGACCGCGGCACGAAGATACTGCTGGGCCTTCGCCTGGTCCTTGGCCTGGTAAGCGGCCATTCCCACTGCGCCGTTGAAGATCACGCTGGTCTGGGTTTTCAGTTTCTGGAAATCGGCATCGGACATTCCGTCGGGCTTCGGCGCTGCATTCAACGCCTGCAAGCCTTTCTCGCCATACTGGCCGGCGTCGGTAATATCTTGCGGAGTTCTTGCTCCCAGCCGTTTTGTGTAGGTGAGTAAAGCCAGCGCGCGCAGGTTGTTCGGATTCGCCTGCAGAACTTTCTGCGCCGTCTCAATCATCTTTGCCCCATTGCCGGCTTGCTGATAGGTACCCATCAGCAGCTCGAGGGCATCTTCTTTCATCACGCTGTTGGGATACTGCGTGAGAAACGCTTCCAGACCGCTGATCTTGGCAGCTGGATCCTGCTGGCCGATCGCGCCCATGTAAGCGTTGTATTCGGCGGGATCCTTGATTTCTTTTTTCTGAGGCGCTGCTCCGCCTTGCGTAGCGCCCGATTGCGGTTGGGCGGGTGGTTGGCCTGCTTGAGGCTGCGCGGGAGTCTGCTGGGCGGGCGCGGACTGCTGTGGCGCGGTGGACGTTTGGGCAACCGCGGCAGTAGTCGCTGCAAGCACGATCGCGAGAACGCTCTTGTTCATCTGTTGTGGCTCCTTAATTCAAGGGGAAGCTGGAAACGACATCACCGGGCGCACCCAAGCGCAGCGCCGGGCTTTTCTTCCGTGTCCTGATCTTCACGGAATCAATCCCGCATATCCTGAGCCGCCATGTAGAGAGATACGGCGGCTTACGGTTAGTCCGGTCACCGGATTATAAGGACTGTAGTCCCTTGAAGGCAAGCGAGTTGCTCGTCTCCTGCCCCATGTGGATATTTGGATGCACGGAAACGCTCCCGAGGATGGTTTTGGTCCGGTCGCGAGCGATTTACAATCTGAGGCGAAACGAAAGGGAGATGAAGATGGCCGGATCAGCAAAACCCGCATTGGACGGACAGGTTGCCGTCATTACCGGCGCCGGAAGCGGCATTGGCGCAGCCATCGCGGTGCGGCTGGCACAGCTGGGAGCGCGCGCCGTGCTGTGCGGGCGGAGACGCGCAGCGCTCGAGCGCACGGTTTCGGCGATCGAAGCTGGAAATGGCGCCAAGCCCGCAGTCATGGAGTGCGACGTCACCGACCTGGCCTCGGTCGAGTCCATGGCCGGTCGCGTGGAAAGAACCTTCAAGAGGGTCGATATCCTGGTGAACAATGCGGGAATTGGCGCGTTTGAGAGTCCACTTCACCGGCTTCCTCCGGCAAAGTGGGATGAGGTGCTGAACACGAACCTGCGCGGGGTGTACTTCTGCATTCGCAGCCTGGCGCCCATGATGATCAAACATGGGAGCGGTCACATCATTAACATCTCTTCGCTCGCCGGGAAGAATGCGCTGGTTAATGGGGCTGCGTATGCCGCGTCCAAGTGGGGATTGAACGGCTTGAGCTATTCGGTCGCCGAGGAGCTACGCGCAAACAACATCCGCGTCTCGGTGATCTGCCCCGGATCGACGCACACCGATCTCAGTCCGCATTCGGGGCAGAGGACCGAAAAGATGCTGCAACCG
>DATBHX010000047.1:0-74622 GCA_036557225.1 Candidatus Angelobacter sp. | reverse complement strand
AGGACGTCAAAAGCCGGTTTGAGAAGTTCCACACTGTTGCATACACAGACGAGGCCCTTAAGGCCGCAGTGGTTTACTCCAGCCGGCATGTGAAGAACCGGTCGCTACCGGACAAGGCCATCGACCTGCTGGACGACGCCGGCGCCTTCGTGAAGATGAGGCATGCAGGCTCGCTGCCCCCGGAGTTAGTGGAGGCTCACAAAAAGCTTCGTAGCATTGTGCATCAGATGGAAAATGCCATCGCCAACCATGAATTTGAGAAAGCACGCTTATATTCGACGGAAGAGCGCAAACAACGTGACACCATTCAGCTGCTGCAAACAAAGTGGGGGGAGAAGATCGGCGGCGCTGCGACAGTCACCGTGGAGGATGTTGAAGAAGCGTTGTCGCGCTGGACCGGCATGCCCGTGACGCTGATCCGGCATGAGGTGGCCGATACTGGAGAGCCGGGCTCAAAGCTCAGTAAGACAACCAGGAAGAGGAAGAAGAAATCGTCTTAGCCGGTCACACTATTTTTTTAGATTGCACATTCGCCAACTCAACCACCAGGGTTCCCTGATAAGTCTCCACGCGTACGTCGAGAAGCGATGTCACCTGAGCGGCGGCTGCCTGCAGTTCGTTGGCCGGATAGGTATTTCCCAGAGCCACTACTTCCATCCCCGCAGCACGGGCTGCAGCTATGCCCGCCGGCGTGTCTTCGAAGGCCAGGCAATCGGCAGGCGCAACCGCGAGCAACGCTGCTCCCTGGAGATAGGGTTCGGGCGAAGGCTTGCCGTTCACGACATCATCGGCCGTAACCATATATTTTGGGACCATCAGACCGGCGTAGCCCAGGCGAGCTACAGCCAGTGGGCGAGTTGCCGAGGTCACGATCGCGCACTGATCGGGCGGCAGGCTGCCGAGCATTGCTTTGGCCCCGGCCAGGGCGGTTACGCCTTCCCGGTCTGCAATCTCCATCTGTTCGACCTTGATGTTCTCCTGCTCAGCGTTCATATGAGGCGCCACGACGCGGATTGTTTCCACGCTGCGGCGTCCGTGGGCCTGATCGATAACTACGACAGGATCGAGGCCATGCACGAGCGCCCATGTGTGCCAAACGCGCTCTACCGCCGGCGCCGAGTCAACCAGGACGCCGTCCATATCCAAGAGAATGGCCTTCGCCAGGAAGCGCATTTTTTTAGAATAACAGCAGGAGACGATAGACGCGGGAAGGCAGAGCTGCATCTCACTTCCATACAACGACCAAGAATGAAACCAGGTTGATACCATCGGCTTCTGGACTTCCGATGGGCTGGGGTAGGATAATCGCGCTCAGGTTGGTGATTGACCAGGAGTTGGGCCCGTAGCATGTATTGGCTTGCTTAATTGTTACGTTTGGAGACTAACTTGAAAAAAATTTCGTTGTACGTAGCGTCTTTTTGCCTGTTTTTTCTGATGTTGGGAAGCGCGGCGCAAGCACAGCAGTTTGACTTAGGCTTTAATGTTTCCGGCTTGACGGCACCACCCACCAATGCAAACGTGCCCACGGTTGGTGGCGGCGCCTATACCGGATTTGTCATGGATTTTGTCTTTTACCACAACATCGGCTTTGGATTTAACGCGTCGTGGCGTGCCAGTCAAAACCTGTACCAGGGAATTCAGCCATTCCGTCCTTTCTTTTACGATTTCAATGCTGTCTACGAACCCCCGCTGGGCAAGCGGGCGAATTTGAACCTGCAGGCAGGAATCGGCGTGGAGAGCATTCGTTTCTACACACCAACACTGCAGGGTAACCAGTTCACCGGCTTTACCGACTTCGTGAGCAGCAACCATTTCCTGGGGCACTTCGGCGGCGGTGTGCAGCTTTATGTGACGCGCGCCATCTTTATCCGTCCTGAGGCCCACGTCTACCTGATTCATAACCAGGCTGAGTTTGCGGGATCACATGCCACCCGCTTTGGCGCTACGCTCGGCTACTCGTTTAAGAACCAGGAATAACTGCACTTCAAACTAAGCTTCCCTGAGGCCCATTGATCAAACCATGATGGGCCTTTTGTACATGGATCGCACGCGCGAATGGACAATGCCTGTTTTAGGTGCTTAATCTTTTTCCCTCTGACCAACGATCAGCAGCTTACCTACATCTAATTCGCCTTGGAGTTAAACAATGGCGACCCGGGTTTTGTTCGTCGACGACGAAGCGGGGATACGCGAAACGCTGAAACCGATACTGGAACATCATGGATTTGAGGTAACTGCTTCAGCGACAGTTTTTGACGCCCTGGAACAAATCAATCATGCCAAGTTTGATGTGCTGTTGTCGGATTTAAACATCGGCCAGCCGGGCGATGGTTTTACCGTGGTGAGCGCGATGCGACGTGTGCAGCCGGAAGCCGCCACGTTCATCCTCACCGGATATCCGGATTTCGATACAGCGCTGCAAGCCATCCGCAGCCAGGTGGATGATTACCTGCTCAAGCCGGCCGACGTGCCTACGTTGATCCACGCCATCAAGCGCCGCCTGGAAGACCGCCGGCCTGTGCCGCTGGAAAAACCTCTGAAACGCGTTTCGCAGCTGCTGCGGGAAGGTTTGAAGAGCATATGCCAGGAGTGGCTGGCGCTGGTGAAGGCCCATTCTGAACTGGCTTCAATTCGCGTGCCTGACAGGGAGCGCATCGACCATATCCCCCAGATCATCGATGAGCTGGCCGAGCGCGTTGATTCTCTCTCCAGCGAAACCACGCACAGCGCGAAAGCTGCGGCAGCGAAGCATGGCAAGGAGAGGGCGCATCAGGGTTACAACATTCCGTTGATCGTGATTGAGATGCGCCTGCTGCAGCGCGTTCTTTCCACCGTGCTGCAACGCAACCTGATCCGCATGGACCTGAGCTCGGTGATCGGCGACATGATTCTGGTCGGCGAGAGCCTGCAGGAGCAGCTGGAGTTTTCCATCCGCGGTTTTCAGCAGAGTTCACGCGAAGCTGCATGAGTGTTGATGGCTATGGTTTAGCGGCAGCTGGTCGAGGCTGCGGAATGGCCGGCACGTGTCCGCGTTTGTAAATCATCATGGTGCGTGTGAATTCGATCACGATGCTGCCATCCTGCTTATAACCTGTAGTTCTTACTTTCACAATGCCAACGTTCGGACGCGACTTTGATTCGCGCTTTTCCAGGACTTCACTGCGTGAATAGACGGTGTCGCCTTCGAAGAGCGGGTTAGGCAGGCGGACCTCGTCCCACCCCAGGTTGGCCATGGCGTTCTGGGAGACGTCCATCACGGATTGGCCGGTGACCAGTGCCAGCGTGAAGGTTGAATCAACCAGCGGTTTGCCGTATTCGGTCTGCGCGCTGTAGGCAGCGTCAAAGTGAATGGGGTTGGTGTTCTGCGTGAGCAGCGTGAACCATATGTTGTCGGCGGCGATCACGGTGCGCCCCAGCGGATGCTGGTAAACATCACCGACGGAAAAGTCTTCATAAACGCGTCCAGTCCAGCCCGGCTTCAGTGACATGTTTCCCTCAATTTCAGTATGAGCGCGGCAATCCCAGCACGTGCTCAGCGATGTAAGCCAGTATCAGGTTCGTCGATACCGGCGCGACCTGATAGAGGCGCGTCTCCCGGAATTTACGCTCGATATCGTACTCTTCGGCAAAGCCGAAGCCGCCGTGGGTCTGCACCGTAGCATTGGCGGACTCCCACGATGCGTCCGCCGCCAGCAGCTTGGCCATGTTGGCCTGCGGACCACAGGGCTGATGTGCGTCAAAGAGCGCGGCCGCCCGCGCCACCATGAGTGATGCCGCTTCCACATTGGCATACGCGCGCGCCAGTGGAAACTGAACGCCCTGGTTCTGGCCAATTGGCCGTCCGAAGACAATGCGGCTCTTGGCGTAGCGGCAGGCACGCTCCAGAAACCAGCGGCCGTCGCCAATGCATTCGGCGGCGATCAGGATGCGCTCGGCATTCAAGCCATCGAGCAGATAGCGGAAGCCCTGGCCTTCTTCGCCGATAAGATTCTCTGCCGGGACTTCCACATCGTCGAAAAAAATCTCTGTCGTGGCGTGGTTCATCATGGTGCGGATCGGGCGAATGGCGAGACCAGGCGCGCGGCGGAGATCGAGCAGCAGGACGGATAGTCCTTCACTACGCTTCTTCACCTGCTCCAGGGGCGTGGTACGCGCGACCAGCAACATCAGATCAGAGTGCTCGGCGCGCGAGATCCAGATCTTCTGGCCTTTCACGATGTACTTGTCGCCGGCGCGGCGGGCCAGCGTTTTCATCTGCGTGGTGTCTGAGCCGGTTGTGGGCTCGCTCACGCCGAAGGCCTGCAGGCGTAGTTCCCCGCGAGCCAGGGCGGGCAGGTATTGTTTCTTCTGCGCTTCCGAACCGTGGCGCAGCAGCGTTCCCATGATGTACATCTGGGCGTGGCAGGCAGCGGCGTTGCCCCCGGAGCGGTGAATCTCCTCCAAGATGACCGACGCTTCGCTGATGCCCAGGCCGGCGCCGCCGTAAGCTTCGGGAATGAGCGTCGCGAGATATCCGGCTTTGGTCAGGGCCTGCACGAACTCTTCCGGGTAGGCGCGCCGGGCGTCGAGCTCGCGCCAGTAGCTGTCTGGATAGTTGCGGCAAAGCTCGGCGACGGCTTGCTTCAGTTCTTGATGTAGGTCGGCGTTGGTTGGCGGCATGAAGGGCGTATTGTAATCAGCCGGCAGGAGCACAGCAAATGCTCAAACCAGGGCCAATGGCCGAATCGGCGATCCTGTGGCGCCGCGAATCTTGAGCGGCGAAGCGAGGAACGCGAATTCGTAAACGCGATCGGCGGCAAGCTTCTCCAGATTCAAGCATTCGATGATGTGAATGCCGCTCTCGACCAACAGATGCACATGGACAGGCATGGTGCGCGAGGGAACGATATCAAAGCTGATAGTGTCGGATCCGGCGGCAAAAACTCTGTGGTTGCTCAGCCAGCGTGCTCCGGCTTCGCCTGGCCCAGGACCGTGCAGCTGCGATTCAAATCGAAGTGCATCTTCAAAAAAAGAACCCCAGCCGGTGCGCAGAAGAACGACATCACCTTCTCTGATGTCTGCGCCATGAGCACGCACGGCCGCCTCCATATGCTGTGGAGTGATCTCGAAGTCTGAGGGCAAGCTTGCCACATTTTGTTGTCCGGCAATATCCAACAGGATGCCACGGCGAATGATGGGTTCAACGCTGTCCACTGCGAGTTCCTTCATTCCACCACCGTAGGACTGCATCTCTTTTACCTGTCGACCGCCATGCAACTTGCCGCCGAAAGAAACGTGGCACAGAGCGTCAATGTGTGTGCCCAGATGCCCGCTCATCCCTAAACTCTCTGACGAGGAACTCGCGCCGTTGGGACCAACGTAGTCGCCATGCATCTTGGTGAGGCTGAAAAGAAATGGCGGATGCGAAGGGTGATGTGGCATGCCAACAAAATAGGGCTGGCCCAGATCGTAGACCTTGGCAGATGTGAGCTGATCCAGCAGCGGTTGCGTCTTTGCTCCCATAACATTGCCTTTCTAGAGCAGCCCGGCCTTGCGGGCGATGGCCAGCTTGCGGCGTTCCATGGGCAGGCTGGCGGCATCGATCATCTCGTCCTTATAGACCACTGCGCCCAGGCCGGAGTCGACATCGGCTTTCTCATAGAGCGCAAGGATCGCCTGCGCGCGGGTGATCTCTTCCGGCGATGGCGTGAAGACGCGATTGATGATCGCGACCTGATCAGGATGAATGGCCCACTTGCCGTCAAAGCCCATTTGCGCCGCCAAGCCGGCATCATGCTCGCACTGAGCGAGATCGCGAAATTGTAAGGTGACGCCATCGAGCACATCGATACCGGCTGCGCGCGCGGCGGCCACGGTCTTGGCCTTGGGATAGTGATAGAGGGCAAACTGCTCGCGCACCGGATCGCGCGCTCCGATGTTGCCGGCATAATCGACCACGCCGAGGATCAGGGCCGAGAGTCGCGGCGTGGACGCGGCGATCTCTTCCGCATGCAGAACGGCCCTGGCACTCTCGATCAGAGCTTCCAGGCGAATTTGTCCAACCGGCAGCCCAACGTTCTGCTCGATCTGTGTAAGCAGGCGGTCGGCGAACAAGACATCAGTTGCATCCTGAACTTTGGGGAGGACTATGACATCAATCTTGCTCCCGGCAGCTTCAACCACCTCGATTAGATCGCGATAGAAAAATTTAGTGTGCAGGCCGTTGGCGCGGAAGGCACGGATTTTACCGTGGAAATCGAGAGTGTTGAAGGCTTCCACCAGGGTCTTTCGGGCTGCGATCTTTTGTGAAGGAGCGCAGCCGTCCTCCAGGTCAAAGATCACCTCATCGGCTTCGCCGGCCGCAGCCTTGGCCATCATCTTGAGCGAGTGCGCCGGACAGGCAAGTTCGCTGCGACGTACGGTCAGGTCTGAGCCGGTGGGTGGTGACGACATTTCAAATCCTCTTCTTTTGGTTTACCGCCAAGCTCGATCTATTGGTCGCTTGCCAGCGAGCGTATGAACTCATAGTAAAAATCCACGCCGTCGTAAAAATCCTTCACGCCAATACGTTCATCTTTGCCGTGTGCCCGCGTATCGTCCACATCTTCAAACACGCCGGGAACACCATAGGTGGGAATTCCGCCGATGCGAAGATATTTGCCATCGCTAGCGCCGGTGTCCATGACGGGGACAACGGGCAGGCCACCATAAAGCTTGCTGCTGAGAGATTCCAGGCGCTTCACGATCGCCGGATTGATCGCGGAAGCCGGCGCCGGTATTGGTTCGCCCACGATGCTGATTGTGATTCGATCATCGGCCAGCACGCTCTTCAGCTTAGCCTGGACGTTCTGCAGCGAATCCTGAGGAAGCATGCGGCAGTTCACGATGGCGGCTGCAGTTTGCGGAAGCGCGTTGTTGGCGTGTCCGCCCTCCAGGCGCGTTGCAACGCAGGTGGTGCGGAGAAGCGCGTTGAAATATGGTGACGCGGCCAGCCGGTCCGCGGCCGCTTTGGTTTTTGCCGGATCCGAGCCGGTCACGGCGCGGAAGTCTGCACCGGTGGCTGCAGATTCGAGCGCAGCGGTTCGCTCAAAGTAGCCTCGAGTTGTCTCATTCAGGCTTACGGGAAAATCAAAAGCAGCCAGGCGCGAGAGCCCCTGCGATAGATGGTAGATGGCATTGTCCTTTACCGGGCGAGAGCTGTGGCCGCCATTGCTCTTCACCTCCAGGCGGAAGTCCACGTAGTTTTTCTCGCTGGTCTGCATGCCCAGCAGCAGGCGCTTGCCCTGCTTGGTTTCAAAGTCGCCGGCGTCAGTGTTGATGCAGTATTCGGCATCAATCAATTCGCGATGATTTTTGATGAGCCATTGAATGCCGTTGGATTCGCCGCCCTCTTCATCGGCCGTGAGCGCCAGGATCAGGTCGCGACCGGGGGTGAAGCCTTCGCGCTTAAGTCGAAGAAAATTCTCGACCAGCTCTGCATCGCCTTGCTTGATGTCAGAGGTGCCGCGGCCATAAAAGAAGCCATCGACCTCATTGAACTTGAATGGGTCCATGGACCAGTCAGAACGGAGAGCCTCGACGACGTCAAGATGCGCGATGAACAGAACCGGCCTGGCTGGGCCCCGTCCATGCAGGCGCACCACGAGGTTCTTCTTGTTTGGCAGCGGACCGATCATTTGAACATCGTCTGCGGCGAAACCGGCGGCGCGAAAGCGAGCGGCCATGGCTTCTGCGGCGGTGGTCACATTGCCGGCAGGCGTATCGGTGGTATTGATCTCGATGAGTTCCTTAAATATGTCGCGTGCGAGCTGGTGGTCAGAAGAAAGAGGCTTTTGCTGCTGGGCTCCAATCGCAACAGAGAACAGAAACAGGGCCAGGACGCCGGTGATCGGAAAGAGGAGTTTTTTCATTGTGCCCGGATTATAAATTCCCGGGCGCAAAAACAGCTCGCGTTTGGCGCAATCTCCCTATAATTTAAGGATATGGCCAGAGGATGGGAAAGCAAGTCAGTGGAGGCCCAGATGGAGGATGCCGCCGGAGAAGCGTCAGGGCCGAAGCGCCCGCTCAACGACGACGAAAAGAAAGTGCAACGCGAACGCGATAGCCTGAAGCTTTCGCGCGCCTATTTGTTGCACCGGATCGAGTCATCCACCAATGAACGATATACCGAGTCGCTGCGTCAGGCGCTGAGCGAGATTGAGCAGAAGCTGGCGAAACTGGGAAACGTCAGTTGAACAGGTAGTACGCTCGGCGGCGCGGGCAGTTCACGCGGAAAGACGCGAAGAGGGAACCAGGCGGTCAGACGGCAGCTCTACGTCCCGTAAGCAGCTCGATCACCAGCACCACCAGGGCGATCACCAGAATCAGATGGATCAAGCTGCCGGCCACATGAAAGCCCCAACCGAGCAGCCAGAGCAGCAGCAGGATGATGAAGATCGTCCAAAGCATGGGTTTCTCCCGGCCGGGGAATACGACCGCTATGAACTGTGATGCCGTGGCTCAGGGGCGGAGTTGACCTTTCATCCATGCGGCCCATTTCCTTTACACTGCTGTGGTGCTGAAAACAGAATCACGCAACCTGGTTCTTCAAACCGACAGTTACAAATTCACTCACTGGAAGCAATATCCGCAGGGGACGCAGTATGTCTACAGCTACCTGGAGTCGCGCGGCGGCATGTTCCCGCAAACGCTGTTCTTTGGGTTGCAGTATTACCTGATGAAATATTTGCAGGGAACGGTGGTGAATGAGGAAGACGTCAGGGAAGCACAACAGTTCGTTGATCGCCACATTGGGCCGGGCATGTTCAACGCCGAAGGATGGATGCATATCGTCCGCAACTGCGGCGGCAAGCTGCCGGTCGAAATCAGGGCAGTGCCTGAGGGAAGCTCGGTGGACGTGCAGAATGTCCTGATGACCATCGAAAATACTGATCCGCTTTGCTACTGGCTGCCGAATTATCTGGAGACGCTGCTGCTCAAGGTGTGGTATCCGATTACCGTCGCCACACTTTCCCATGCGATCAGGAGTGTTGTCCTGGCATCGCTCGAGCGTTCGGGCGATCCGGCATTGATTGATTTCAAACTACATGACTTTGGTTATCGCGGTGTTTCCAGCGAGGAGACTGCAGGCATTGGCGCGGCTGCGCACCTGATCAACTTCAAGGGGACTGACACGGTAGCCGGAATCCGCGTACTGCAGCAGTTCTATCAGTCCGCGGAGATGGAAGGTTTCAGCATTCCGGCAGCGGAACATTCGACGATCACCGCATGGGGCCGTGAGAATGAGGTGCGAGCCTACGACAACATGCTCACGCAATTTCCCTCAGGACTGGTGGCGGTGGTGAGCGATTCTTACAACGTGTACGAAGCCTGCGAAAAGCTCTGGGGAGAAGCGCTGCGCGACAAGGTGCTGGCGCGGCAGGGAACACTGGTGGTGCGGCCTGATTCAGGCAAGCCGCGCGAGGTGGTATTGAAGGTGCTGGAGATATTAGGCAGCAAGTTTGGTTATGAGACGAACGCCAAGGGATATCGTGTGCTGAATCCGAAAATCAGGGTGATCCAGGGGGATGGCGTGAACTATTGGACCATTCAAGACACGCTGACGGCGGTGAACCGTGCCGGGTGGTCGACCGACAACATTGCTTTCGGTATGGGCGGAGCCTTGCTGCAGCAGCTGAATCGCGATACCCAGCAGTTTGCTTTCAAGAGTTCCAGCGTCATGGTGAACGGCGAGGATCGCGACGTGTTCAAAGATCCAGTGGAAGGCCACGACAAAGCCTCAAAGCGCGGACGGCTGGCCCTGCGAGAGAAGAATGGAAGCTGGCTTACAGTGCGGGCAAGACGGAATGTGGAAGATCCGGAAGATCGGTTGCGGCCCGTGTTTCGCGACGGTGAATTGTTGGTGCAGCAAAGCGTGCCAGAGGTCCGCAGGAGGTCGAGGCTGAATGAGGATGGTTAGTGTGCAGGCACAATTGCCTGCTTCACCCCCATGGGCAGGGCTTTCTATCCGTATGGGCTAGTTGCCTGCTCCACCCGTGGCTCGACCAGTTCTTTCAGGCGCACAGCTTTCATCCCGCTCAGGAATTCCCGCCGGGAACTGCTGCAAGACTGTGGTCCGTAAAAGGATTTACCCGATACGCTTCGGCCTTTGCCTCAAAGGCGCGAATAAAATCGGCGGCGCTGCCGTCCCCAGCAGGAGGCGCTTGCCCTTGCGATAGAGGGAGGGTATCCCCAAACTGGGAAATGAGGTCATCTACCCGGGCCTGATCTTTGTGAATGGAATAAAAGAACTCAAGCTCAGGCCGTGTATAAACATCCATCTGCGCCACCTGGCAAACCAGATTGAAGTAGTCAATGTAGTCCGCGGCCCGGACGGAACTGTATTCCTTAAGGGCCGCTTCCATGGTCATTTCGCCCGCAAAGGCTTTGTGGATGAAGTGGCTCACCAATTCCGCGTCACGGAACGCATGGGTGATTCCCATGGCGGTTGCCTGATCCTTGAAGCTTCCTGCGTCACCTACAAGAACCCAGCCAGGTCCCCATGACTCACGCTGAAATGCAGGCATGGTGCCGCAGGCCTTAAAAGGCTCTTCGCGCCTTCCGGCCCGGACCAACTCCCCGACGTCTGCCGCGCAAAAGCCGACCGTCTTGTGAAAATTGTTCTCGGCATCTTTATTAAATTCGTGCCACCAAGCCGTGGGGCCATACGCCAGGACCATATGGGTGCCGCCTGATGTGGGGAAGATTGCCATCCCCAGCCGTCCTTTCCGGAAAAACGCGAGCTCATCTTTTTTGATCCCTGAAAAATAACCGAAGTAAGCAAACGTCGAGAGAGGCCGGAAATCTGTGGTGCGTGCGCCAATCTTTTTCGCGAAGGTAGAGTGTTGGCCGTCCGCGGCCACTACCAGTCTGGACTTCACCGAAATGGGGCTGCCGTTGCTGCCGACCGCGCGGATTCCCCTGACCACGCCCTCTTCCAGGATCGGTTCTGCAAAGGATGTGCTATCGCGCACTTCGGCTCCCGCCTTCCGTGCTTCATCCATCAGGAACTGGTCCAGGAAGTGCCGGCGAGGGCCGCAATACGTGGTGGTAATTCCACGGCTGTCTCCATGCAACTTCCGGAATCGCGTTTCCAACTGGCCGATGGGCACTGATCCATGCAGGCTGATTCCCTCGACGTTCATTTCCAGTGCGGTGAAATGAGGTGACTTCTCCAGTATGGGCTGGGCCACACCCCAACGGCTCAAATACGAAACGCCACGTGGCCAGATGAAGTGAGTGGAGAGAGCGTCTCGGGGAAACTCATGCCGGTCGATCAACAGTACTTTGTGCCCTGAACGTGCCAACAGCATGGCGGTGGGAGCTCCCGCCACTCCAGAGCCGATTACAACCACGTCAAACGACTCCATGATCTCTCTCCTTTCAAGCGTAACTAGGCGGACTGCTTCGAAGCGGACTCGATATGGCGCCCGGCCTGCTCTATGTGCCTGAGGAACTGAAAGCGATTCTCCAGCAGAGATAAATTGCTCTCGTATTGCGCGGGTCCAATTGCTTCTACCTTGGCAGCGATGGAGACCAGCCGGTCGCCGCACATGGCATTATCAAAAGCGAGTTTGAATTCTTCCAAGGTCCGTATTGTTTGTGTCTGTGTAATGCCTGCCGCATGCGCCATCGCGGCCAGATCGGCGCCCGTCCGGGTGGCCGTGGGAAATCCGCCGGTTGAAAACAAACTTTCATTGTCGAAAATCACATGAATCAGGTTTTTGGGCGCATACCGGGCCAGCGTGGTGAGGCCGCCCAGGTTCATCAGGACGGAGCCATCGCCATCAAAGACCACCACTCGCTGCCGGGGCAGGCAGAGAGCCAGGCCAAGTCCTACCGATGACGCGAGACCCATGGCGTGCTGGAGGTAGAAGAAGTTCTCGCGGTGTCCGAGCGATTGAAGTTCAGCCGCGGTGGCCCCCATAATCGTAACTACAAGAGAGCCCTTCAAGTGCTCATAGACCGAGCGCAGGCAATCTGCACGCAGCATGGAATTAGTCCTCCCACATCAACTTTCGTGTGAGCAGCAGGGCGACCGGATGCAGGCTGCTGCCTGTCCAGGCAAGCGCAGCTGCCATGCTCTTCTCGACTTCGGCGGGACTGTTCACCAACTCATACGGGATACTCAGCCCACGCAACATTGGCTCCGTAACCATGCCGCCGTGAGCTTGCCAGGAGTCTCTGTCTCCGAAGTGACCACGGTAGCTGATCAACAGAAGCAAAGGGATCTTATAGAGCAGCGCCAGTGACACAACGCCATTGATACTGGCCAAGAAGCCATGGTTCTGCATGAGGATGGCTGACCTGATGCCCGCAAAATAAGCGCCTGCTGAGATTCCGACGCCCTCTTCTTCCTTGGCCAGGCGCAACAGTGTCATCTCCTGATCGTCTTCAATCATGCGGAGCAGAGGCACAAGCCAGGTCTCGGGCATGGCCGAAACCAGATTGACTCCGCATTTTTTCAGTGCCCCGTGGATGACGCGCGAATTGCTCAGTGAGACCGGCACTGGACTTACCTAGGAGGGAACGTACAAAAACGCTACCCAAGAGATTTGCAGCGAAATACTAAGCCAAATATATAGACTAACTAAGAGTAGAATTGTCGCGGTAGTTATGTCCTATAAGAAAAAAATAATATATCTATCGACGTAGTACCACATTGATACTATTGGTTCCAAAACGGAATCTACAGACGCCTAGTTAGAAATCAGTAGAGCTATTTTCCATTGATCGCGTTGCCTGGGCGCGAAGGTCGGGAGTGGTCAGGATTTGCTCTAAGTGCCGGTCGAAAGATTGGGGTGGGCTTTCACTTCTGATTCGAGGGATTTGAAAAACCTTCCTGCAAGCAGATTGGCCGTGGATTGGATCATGCGCTGGCCTACGCTGGCGATGAGGCCGCCGACGTTGACTTCACCGGTGTATTGAATTTCTGTGGCAGTGCCAGCGTCCTTCAGGTTCAGGTCGCCTGTTCCGTTGACGAATCCAGGCTGGCCTTTGCCTTCCACCGTGAGCTTGTAGTGTTCGGGAGGCACGAGTTCCGACAATGAAACTGTTGCCGTAAAGACACCTTTCACTGGACCAACCCCCGCAGTAAGCTTTGCGTTGTAGCGGTTGTCACCTGATTTTTCCATCTGCTCGCAGCCAGGGATACACCGCTGCAGGACAGCGGGATCAGTCAATGCAGCAAAGACGCGCTCACGCGGAGCTTCGATGGTATGAGTGCCTTCGATCTTCATAGGAAATTTGGTAAATGGGTAAATTGGTAAGTTGGTAAATTGAAAAGCAGAGCAAGAGCCTGAGAAGGATTGGCCTCTCATTTATTCATTTACTCAATTACCAACTTACTAAATTTTGGATTTACTCAGTTCTCCTTACTTTCCGGCTCTCGACGCCGCTGTCTCCAAAGCGCGGCGCGTGTACACGGCTGCCAGTTGTTTGCGATAGTCGGCCGAAGCGTAGAGATCGGAGTTCACGTCAACGCCGTCTGCGGCATGAGCGGCGGCTGCACCCAGAGTTTTGGCATCGAGCGCGTTGCCCTTGAGCGCGCTTTCAACCTTTGTCGCGCGGTATGCCTTGGGCGAAACGCCGGTAATCCCGATACCTGCAGACTGACACTTGCCACCATCGACAGAGAGGCTCACAGCGACGCCAACCACGGCAAATCCGGACGCAGGATGGCGGACCTTCATATAAGCCTGTCCAACCTTGCCCCTGCCGGCAGGGATACGGATTTCGCGCAGAACCTCACCGGGCTCGAGCGCGGTAGTGAGCATCTCCACGAAGAAATCTGACGCTTTAATCACGCGGTCGCCTTTGGTGCTTTTGGCTATCAGTTCGGCATCGAGGGCGAGAATGGCAGCGGGCCAGTCGGCCGCGGGATCAGAGTGGACAAGACTTCCGCCGATGGTGCCCTTGTTACGGACCTGCATGTCGCCGAGGTGGCTGGCTGTTTCCGGCAGTAGCGGGCAGGCGCGGCGGAGAAGGTCAGAGGTCTCGACCTGAAAATGCGTGGTCATGGCGCCGATGCGGATCTGGCCGCCTTCTTCTTTAATATAAGAGAGGTCTTTGATGCGGCTAAGATCGATGAGCACTTTGGGCTGCATCAGGCGCAGCTTCATGGCGGGCAGCAGGCTGTGTCCGCCGGCCAGGATTTTGGCGTCATCTTTATGCTTGCCCAGGAGCGAGATTGCGTCGTCGAGGCTCTTGGCGGCGATGTAGTCAAAACTTGCTGGGATCATAAATGTCTCCTCTTACGCAGCGCCTGCGGAATTCTTACGGATAATTTGCCACACGGTCTCCGGTTTGATGGGCATATCGATGTGGCGAATGCCAAACGGCGAAAGCGCATCTACAACGGCTGAGACAATGGCCGGAGTCGCGCCGATGGTCCCGGCTTCACCCACGCCTTTTGCCCCAAGCGGATTTACCGGCGACGGCGTTTCCGTGCTGTCAAGTTGGAAGTGGGGAAGCATGGCCGCTTTTGGCAGCGCGTAATCCATCAGCGTTCCGGTGACCAACTGACCGTTTTCGTCATATACGACTTCTTCGAACAGAGCTTGTCCGAAAGACTGACAAATTCCGCCATGTACCTGGCCATGAACCAGCATGGGATTGATCTGCTTACCGCAATCATCGACCGCTATGTAGCGATCAAAATGCAAGTCGCCGGTTTCGCGATCAATCTCCACTACGGCAATGTGTGTTCCGAATGGGAAGGTAAAATTCTTCGGTTCGTAGAATGAACTGGCGGAGAGTCCCGGCTCCATGTCTTCGGGAAGGCTCTTGGCCAAATGCGCCGACAATGCCACTTCCTGGATAGTAACTTGTTTGCTCAAGGCTGCCGGTGACGTGAACTTGCCGTCGGCAAATTTCACGGTGCCCGCATCCACGCCCAGCATATGCGCTGCCAGCTTGCCGGCCTTCGTCTTCAGTTTCTGCAGCGCCATATACACGGCGACGCCACCCACCGCCAGCCCGCGGCTGCCAAATGTGCCAATACCGTACTGCACCACCGCCGTGTCGCCATGGATGACCGTGGAATCATTCACGCTTACGCCCAGTTCATCCGCCGCGATTTGCGCGAAAGATGTTTCTTCACCCTGCCCGTGCGGTGACGCACCGGTCAAAATCGTGACTTTGCCCGTAGGCTCGATTCTCACCGTTGCGCTCTCCCAGCCGCCCGCCGGCATCGCCGACGACGGCCCCAGCGCGCAAATCTCCACATACGTAGAAATACCGATCCCCATGAGCCGGCCTTCTTTGCGCGCTTTTTTCTGCTCCTCGCGAAGCTTGGTGTAATCCGCCATCTTCAGCGCTTTGTCCAGCGCACCCTGGTAGTTGCCGCTGTCGTAAAAAAGTCCGGTCGCGGTCTTGAAGGGGAATTCATTTGGCTGCGGGAAATTCTTGCGGCGAACTTCCACGGGATCCTTGCCCAGCTCCGCCGCCACCAGGTCAGCCGCGCGCTCGATCACATACGTCGCCTCCGGTCTGCCCGCACCGCGATACGCATCGGTCGACATCTTGTTGGTGAACGTGGCCACCACGTTCATCTGGATCGCCGGAATCTTGTAGCACCCGGAGAGCATCAGCCCGGTCAGCGTTGGGATCGCCGGCGTGAGCAGCTGGAAATAGGAACCCATATCGGCAAACACGTTGTAGCGCAGCGCCGTGATCGTGCCATCGTTTTTGCAGCCGATCTCCACATACCCAACCTGCCCACGGCCATGAATCGTGGCTTGCAGGTTCTCACGACGGCCTTCAATCCACTTCACCGGACGCCCCGCCTGCATCGCCGCCCAGCCGAGAATCGCCTCTTCCGCGTAGACGTTGAGCTTGGAACCAAATCCTCCGCCGACCTCCGGCGTTATCAGCCGCAGCTTGTTCTCCGGCATGCCCAGCATCACGGCGACAGAAGTCCTGCACAGGTGCGGAATCTGCGTCGACGTCCACAGCGTCAGCTCCTGCTCGCCGGGGAAATACCGCGCTACCACGCCGCGCGGCTCCATCGCGATTGGCGCCAGACGCTTGTTCAGGATCTTCTGCTTGATAATCTTGTCCGCAGCCTTCATCCCGGCATCCACATCGCCTTCGCCCGCCGTCAGCTTGTACGCGATATTGGTTCCAAACTGTTCATGAATCACCGGGCTCTTCGGATCGGCAGCCTTCTCTTCGTCGGTGACCACCGGCAGCACTTCATAATCCACGTCGATCAAATCCACCGCATCGCGCGCGGCAAACTTCGTCTCGGCAACTACCACGGCCACCGGGTGCCCGACAAAATACACTTTGTTCGTCGCCAGCACCTTGTGTTCCGGCGTCTTCATGTCCGGAATGGCCGCGCCGCATGGCACTGCGCCGATCTTCTGCGTGTCTTTGCCGGTATAAACCGCCACCACGCCCGGCAGCTTCAGCGCCGCCGTCACGTCAATCTTCTTAATTCGCGCATGCGCGTGGATGGACCGCAGAAACGCCGCATGCAGCATGTCGGGCAGGCGGATATCGTCAACATAGTGGGCCAGCCCCTGTATCAGCCGGGGATCTTCCGTCCGCTTAATCGGTTTGCCAACTGTTTTCTCCGCCATGGTCAACCCCATTTCGTAATTTGGTAAGTTGGTAATTTGGTAATTGAAGGCAAGTCCGGGCTCATATCTCAGTCAAGCCGGTGTTCAATTACCCAATTACTAAATTACCCAATTACCAAATTTCCCGATCCGCGATCATCCGCTTAAATCCGCGGTAAGTCTGTTTGCTTTTCCGATCATCGGGTCACCCGGTCACGGCGATCACCCGATTTTGATTTCCGATTCCGGCGATTCCGCGCGATCACGGCGATTCCGGCGATCATCTTGCTACGCTCTTCGACTTCATCTTCTTCGCTGCACACTGTACCGCCTGGACAATATTCTGGTATCCCGTGCAGCGGCATAGATTGCCTTCCAATCCGTGCCGGATCTCTTCATCCGTGGGATCAGGATTGCGCTGCAGTATCTGCGCCGCCGCCATGATCATGCCTGGCGTGCAGTAGCCGCACTGGAGCCCATGGTGCTCCCAGAAACCCGCCTGCACCGGATGCAGCTCGCCGCCCTGCGCCAACCCTTCTATCGTCGTCACCGTGGAACCGTCGGCCTGCGCCGCCAGCACGGTGCAGCTCTTCACTGCCTGTCCGTCCACCATCACCGTGCATGCCCCGCAGAGGCTGGTCTCGCAGCCCACATGCGTTCCCGTCAGGTTCAGCACGTCGCGTATGTACTGCACCAGCAGCATGCGCGGCTCAATTTCATTCTGGTGCGTGACTCCGTTTACGGTCACGTTGATGGTCTTCTTCATGGCGACTCCTTGGCAGCAGCTTTGGCTGAATTCAGCAGCAAGGGAACATTTGCCCGCCGGACATATTAAACGTTTCGGGGAGGAGATGCCACAGGCAGGGCTCTGATGGCGTTTTCACGAACCGTGCAGAACGACGAAATATTGAGTGAGAGCATTCATCAAAGGTGCGCTACAGATGCATGCCCTATGCGGCGCTTACGCCAGAGACTGCAGTCTCAAGACCACTGTGATCGTTTCTCCCCGGCGTTGGATTGTAAGCTTTCTGGTCTGTCCGGATTCCTTCAGCAGATCCTGGATCTCCCAAAGGGCGTACTTGTCGGTCGATTCGCCATCAATCGTGCTGATAGTGTCGCCTTCTCGAAGGCCACTCTTGTCCGCAGGAGAGCCTTGGACCACCCCGTGTACGACGATCCGTTTGAACTGTGGTCCTTCAGCTTCGAGCACCAGCCCACTCGCATCCGCGGGAAAAGGATCATGAAAGTGACTGTTGGGCTCCAGGATCACCCGCTTCTGCGGATAATCGATGATCACCTTGAAACGGCGAAGCACATTGCCGCCCAGGTTCACTCCGATGTCCGCCGTGGCAAAGGGTCCACTGGTATCTGTGGAAAGCGCAACCAGAGGTTGATCGATCACAAGATCTCCCAATTGAATGGCATTGATCCGTGCCGTGGTCGTCTGGAAAACAAGGCCATCGACGCCGTCGACTCGGGGCTTGCCCGGATTTGGCACCTGGGCGGTTACAACCTTCAGCAGGTTGTGTTCTTTGACGATGGGAGCCGAAACCACCGTTCCGCCTGCTCCGGTATCGAGCGTAAAGCGTACAGGAATCTGCAGCCCGCCACTGACAAGGAGCTTGCCCTCAATTTGCGGA
Source organism: Candidatus Angelobacter sp. (assembly GCA_036557225.1). Lineage (GTDB taxonomy): Bacteria > Acidobacteriota > Terriglobia > Terriglobales > Acidobacteriaceae > Angelobacter. The sequence goes on along the minus strand of DATBHX010000047.1, from coordinate 56,402 downwards.
TCGTATCCCATTTCCAGAGAAGCAGGGAATACGGCGCCGTTTCCGGAATAAGTGTATCTTTTTGGATCGTAGAGCGTCAGATATCCGCGTTCGTAGTCGAACTCAACTACAAAATACTTCAGGATGCTATAGCCAAGATCACCGTAAATACGCCGGCCCGTGAGCGGCCAGAGGCCGGCGAATGTTGCGAAGTCCAGAGGCATGGGAACGACAACGCCATCGGCGAGACCTATCTCAATCTTGCGATGACTGGTTGAGTTCGAAGCATTCAGCCCCATTTCCCGAGCTAGCTCGCTTGCCAGTGGAGAGGTCATCGAACCGGTGTCCACTTCAAAGACGAACGGCCCGCGGCCATTGGCCTTGACTTCAATAAAAGGGCCATTAGCGCGGACGGCCATGGGCAAGCGAATGGAAGCGGAGTTGTTTGGAAAGTGGATATCCTTGGCGGTTTGGCCAAGGGCCGCGATTGGGATCAAGACGAGGCCGGCAAGTTGAGTCAGTTTCATCATCCAGTTCTCACAAATAAATGAACCTGAATGGCAGTTAGACCCGGGCCGGGAGCTATCGTTAGCACAGGCTTCCATTTCGCGAGAACAGGCATCAAGGGTGAGGCTTTTGAGATCTCCTCATCAGATCGCTAGCCTTGAACGAATAGCAGCTGATCAGCGTTCATCAGTGTTCATCTCGCCGTCATCTGCTTCATCTCGTCCGTGGTCACGTTCTTTCCCACGATCTGCCGGATGCCTTCTTCCAATACCTCGTCGCGGCCGTTGCGAATGCCGGCAATCGTCGGTTTCACTTCAACGTCGGGCGCAATGCCAACCCGCTGCGTCGGCTTTTTGTCCGGATAAAAAATCCCCAGGCCGCTGATCGCGGTGCTCTCTCCGCCGGGCAAGGCAAAGGACGAGACGTTGCCGTCTGCGCCTGACGTAGTGCTGCCCACGACGACCGTCTGCGGCGCCACGCGGAACGCCATCGTGGTGTACTCGGACTGGCTCAGCGAGACCTCGTCCACCAGAATCACGACTTTGCCTGCATAGTGAGGCTGTTCCGGCTTCAACTCAGGTCCGTCCTTCCAGTGAAATGCGCCGGGAGTGGAAAGATCGAATGCGCTGAAGCGCGTGAAAGAGGCAGGTTTGTCCACCAGCAACTGTCCCAGTGCAAAGACCATGAACTCTGACGGATAGTTGCGTATATCGATGATGAGGCCCTTGGTTCCTTCCGCTTGTTTCACGTATTGCCCTGCGTCCGACGCTTTCACCCCCGAGAGCTTCAGATAGGCCACGTCTTTTGACAGCAGACGGAACGTCTGTCCCGGCATGTCATGCACGAACTCATCGCGGTCCAGAGGCACGGGGAGGCGCTTGCTCTGAAGCTTGACTCGGCCGCTCTCACGGCGGACTTCAAGTTTGGCATCGCCGCATGGGCCCTGCGTGAAGGTCCGGCCGATATCGCGCAATCGCGCGCCTTCATTCGAAGCGGTGTAATACGGCAACCGCTGTTCCACCACCCTTGCTGTCGGAACATCGTCGAGGCGGAGAATCACGTCTCCCAGACGCAGGCCGGTTGTCTCTGCCGAGTGTGACTTCGCATAGCCCGTGATCACTGCCTGGTTTTCGATAAATCGCACGCGCACAGGAATCCTGCATTCGCCCACCGGGGGCCGGACATCGAGCCCGCTCCACAGGTTGGCATGCGTATCATGAATGCGGCCGATCAACTGGATCAACTCCAGCTTGTACGCATTTTTGTCTTTGGCCAGCGCCACGCGTGGGATGAACTCGGTGAGCACACCGTCCCAGTCTTCGCCGGTCACATCGCGGTAGGGATAAAAATACTCAACGATGTTCCAGAACCTGAACAGCGCAAGGAGTTGATATCCGGGATCGGGAAACTTCATCTGCCGGTATTCGCGCTCGTGCTGAAAAATTGGATTGCTGGCGTCGGGGTTCCCCGCCACGTAGAACTGCTTCTCCAGCAGCGGTCGCTTGTCGTAGATGTCCTGCAGCGTCCGGCTCAGTTCTTCTCCCAGCAGGGCCTGGTCTGCGATCCATTTGGTATGGAGCGGCATAGACAGGCTCCATTGCACGAGCTGCGCGCACGGATTGCACGGCTTGACCTCGCCCAGGCCTGTAATCCATTTTTCGATTGCCTGGTTTGCCGCCTGCTGGTTCGGGGCTTCGAGCACAGCCGGCAACGCCCGGAAGAGCTCATAGTCCCAGTGCACCTGGCCTGACGTTACCTTGGGATGGTAGTACTTCAGGAATCCCCAGACCTTCCCCAGAGTGGCGAGATTGTGGATCTGCGTTTTTGACAGCGAGGTGAAAGCGAGGGTTGAACCGTTGTCAAACGCGTGGTCTGTATCCAGCGCGGTTTTGGGCGGCTCGGATTTGGGTGCGGCCGCGATCGGTTTTCCATCCACCAGCAGCTCAAGATCGTCCACCCAGAGCTTTCCCTGGGCAACCAGCACGGCGCCGAAGTATAGCCTGCGCGCTTCGGGCTTTAATGAAACCTTAATGGAATACTGCTTCCATTCTGTCGTCCCTTGCAGCTTCTGGCTGGACATGTTGTCGAACGCCACGGTTTTGCCGTCTTCGTCGTCTTCGCGCATCCACAGGCCCGCGAACTCGTTGACGTTTTCGCTCCGCAGATATCCCCGGAACTCGATCTCAGTCCCGAAAAAATCCACGGGGATCATTTTGTGCAGCGAGCTGAAGCCCCCTGGGCTCTCCGGCTGGCGGAAAAGTAGCGCCGCCCGCTGGCCCGAGTGCACAATCTTGTCTTCGACAAGCGCGGTCTTCTCCGGTCCTCCGCTCCAGCCGGACGGAAACTCATTGCCTTGCTGGTCTTCAAACCCCAGGGTTGTTGCGACGCTGCTCCGGTCCGTCATCTTGGCGGAACGGATGTCCTGTGCCAGAGCCAACGTAGCCGTGGCTAGAAATAAAATTGCAATTGTCAGCTTACGCATGGCGGTCATGATAGAACTTTTGACGATTTTTTGGATAAAAAGTCATTTCTATGCGATCACGCGCGATGTCGGCGATCGCGGCGATTGTTTACTTCCCCTGCTTCGCCTTTTCCGCCACCAGCGCTTTCGCTCTCTCGCCGACAACGTCCGCTGCCGGCGGATCCAGGTTGGCCAGCACAACTACGGTGTACGGAGAATCGAGCACCATATAAAGATGTGTGTTCACGCCGGGAAATCCGCCGCCGTGGCCTACGATCGTCCGGCTGTAGAGATCTGTGATCTCCATGGCGTATCCATAGCTGCCGCCGAAGCCGCCGGGAGGTTTGCCGTGCTCCTGCGTCATCTTGGCAAATGTGGCTTTGCTCACCAGCTTGCCATTGCGCAGAGCGTCGGCGAAGCGTATGAGATCGGCAGCAGTTGAAATCGCTCCGCCGGCCGGGCTGCCGATATCGTGCTCAGCCTCGTGCCAATCCGGCGTTGGGCCTTCTTTGCTCATATGCGAATAAGGCACCACCTGGTGCGGACGCATTCCGGGAATATTGTTCGGATCGCTGTCCTTCATGCCCGCGGGTTCGAAAATATGCTTGCGGATGTAGTCGGGATAGTCTTCACCGGAGACTTTCTCTACGATCGCTCCGGCCAGCGCCAGTCCAGCATTGCTGTAACCCCAGCTTGTGCCTGGTTCAAAGCGGAGATCGTCTTTCTCAAACAACGGCACGAACTCCGATGCACGCTTCACGCCGTTTTTCATCATCTCCGGCGTGCGCTTGCCGAGAAAATCTTTGAGCCCTGCAGTGTGTGAGAGCAGCATGCCTACGGTGACTTTGTCGCGCACGGTCTTGTTGGCGTAGTCAGGAAAAAACTTGCCAACCGTGTCATCGTAGGAGAGCTTGCCCTGGTCTACCAGTTGCCCGATCGCCGCTGCGGTGAACATCTTTCCCATCGATCCGATGGTGAATTGCGACGACGGGGTAAACGGCGTCTTCTTGTCGCGATCGGCGTAACCCTCCACGCGCGTCACAATGGGCTTGCCGTCGCGGGCGATGATGAAGATGCCGGCAAATTGTCCGTTCTTTTCCATCTTGTCTGCATAAGAGTTGATATCGCTCGCCAGCGCGGCATCGCTCAGGTCTTTGGGCAGCGCGCTTTCCGGCGGCGCCGCCGGACCCGCGCCAAAGCCGCCAATCTTGTCCTGCTCTTTCGGATCCAGGATCAGATTGAAGTTGAACCAGGCGTCAGTTTTGTTGGCGACCACCAACGCAGTGATTCGGTCGGGCTTGGAGTTGGCAACCTCAACCGCGCGATAGCCGCCGCTCTCGGTGCACTCTTTCACGTCGTTCTGGGCGATCTTGTCGGCGGGAAGGAATTTGAAGATCGGCTCCGCGTAGTGCGCTGCGCTCCACTTGGTCATCTGCTCCAGGTTGGGCGCCTGGCACATCGCGAGCCATTCCGTCATAAGCTTGCCGGGCGTGGTATCCGGAAGTTTGATAGATGCTGTTTGTGCAAAAGAAAAACCAGCGAACAGAAAAATGATGCCTATCAACCCCAGCATGCCCACTCGGCTCATGTCCGGCTCCTTGAAGGGAAGATGGGAACACAATACAGCGTTTTGACGTCGTAGCGGACAAAAAGTCATTCCCAGCGCGCCCCACAAGCCCACGAAGCCACGACTCTTCTCGCCACGAATTGCCGTTCCATGCCGCTCTTTGCCACATACATCTCCAGCTTCTTTCATGGAATCGTATTCAGAGCACACGAATATGTTCTTACGGTTCAGCCTCGTAGTTCTACTGTCAGTGCCGGCATGGTGCCAGCGCGACTCAGCCATGTTGGACGTTACATTGCTCGATTCCCAGAGCGCTACGCTTGCCGGATGCATCGATTTGACCAATGCCAACAAAGATTTCCATCTCAGGAAATGCGCCCAGGCAGGTGACAACTTGACCATCAAAGACATGCCTGAAGGCCGCTACAACCTGCTGGCCACCAGCCCCGGTTTTGCGCCGAACTCAAGCATGATTGAAATTCGCGCTGGAGAGCACAAAGCCATCGTGCTGCACTTTTCAGTTGCGCCTGTGGTAAGTGAGGTAAAGGTCGAGGGTTCAGGCACGCTTCTTGATCCTACCGGCGCTTCCGGACAACGGCTTAGCTCCAGCACCATCTCCAATCTCCCGGCGGCGATGCCAGGGCGGACGGTGATCCAGGCAGTGACGAGCCAACCAGGCTGGATTGTTGAAGCCAATGGAGTTCTTCATCCGCGTGGCTCCGAATATGACACGCTCTATATGATCGATGGCCTTCCCATCCTCAGCAACCGCTCCCCGAGTTTCGCCCCCGAAACCGATCTGAACCACGTGGATGCAATAGAAATGACCACCAGCGGCTATCCGGCAGAATATGGCCGCCATCTGGGCGGCGTTGTCGAGGTCACGACGGCCACGCCGCGCATTGAGGGACTGCACGGCAACGTTGATTTCGAGCAGGGAAGTCTTGCCACCAGCAGCGGATCGGCCTCGCTTGGCTACGGAGGAAAGCACCTCGGGGTTTGGCTGGGCCTGAACGGCTTTACCACCGATTGGTACCTCGATCCGCCGGCGGAACAGAATTTCACCAACAGCGCTCTTGGCCACAGTGTCAGCGCGCGGCTCGATCACGAGTTCGATTCCACCCAGAGTCTCCGCTTATGGTTTACCACCAGCCACACACAGTTTCAGGTGCCGAATGAAGTTGTGCAGGAACTTGCCGGCCAGAAGCAGGACCGTGGCGCGGGCGAATCCGCCGGATATATCAGCTATGACCGCACACTCTCGCCCAACTCGGTGCTCTCGGCGCGCTTCATGCTCCGCGATGCCGACGCAACCCTGTCATCCAACGCGCAATCCATTCCCATCCAACCCCAGCAAGACCGCTCTTTGCGCGAAAGCTATTTTTCCTTGAGCATGGCGACGCAGCGTGGCCACCATGAGTTCAAAGCCGGCACGCAATTTTCGCTCGCCAACGTCAAGGAGCAATTTTCCTTCAATATCACCGACCCCACTCAGTTCGATCCTGACGTCCCACCGCAGTTTGCTTTTGCCGGCAAGCACAACGGCGATACCCAATCGGTCTTTGTGCAAGACCGTTATCATCGTGGCCCGTGGACACTCTCTGCCGGCGTCCGCTGGGACCGTTATTCGCTGGTGACCGAGGACTCCGCTTTCAGTCCACGATTGGCGCTGGCCTATCACTTCGCGCCTCTCGGACTGGTCCTGCATGCCAGCTATGATCGCGTCTTTGAAGAGCCGCCGATTGAAAATCTTCTCCTCGCGAGCTCAACTTCCGTCCTGCGCCTCAGCAGTGAAGCCGCCCAGTTTCCCGTGCCGCTTTCCCGTGGTGATTTCGGCGAAGTTGGTCTCTCCAAGCTGGTCACTCCACGCGCTCGCCTGGATGCCAAGGCGTTCCTGCGTAACACCCGTAACTTCCTCGACGACGATTTGCTCCTCAACACCGGCGTGAGCCTGCCGACGGCTTTTGCGCGTGCCACGATTTACGGCGCAGAGGTGAAGCTTGACGTAACACAGTGGTGGCGATTCAGCGGCTTTGCCTCCTACTCCTATATGATCGGACGCACCGTCACACCGGTCACCGGCGGCCTCTTCCTGGAAGACGATGCGGAACAGTTGCTGCAACCGGGCGCCATCTTTCCCATCAGCCAGGACCAGCGCAACACCGCTTACGGGTTGCTTCGTTTTGCCATCAGCAAATCCCTCTGGACGGCCGCCTCTTTTTCGTACGGCAGCGGCTTGCCTACAGAGATCGACCCGGGGGAATCACTCGCCGACCTGATTGCACAGTCTTCTCCGCGCATCGTTCAACAGGTTGACCTGGCGCGCGGCCGTCTGAAGCCGAATCACAGCCTGGATTGCTCGTTGGGATGGAATGTGTGGTCACGCGAACGCCAGAATGCGCGCGTGCAGGTGGACGTGACCAACCTCACCAATAAGCTCAACGTGGTCAACTTTGCCGGACTATTTTCCGGAACGGCGCTGGCGCGTCCGCGCTCTGCCGCCTTGCGCCTGGGTTACACCTTCTAGACGCTTGTTGTAAGATTTCTTCCAGAGGCCCACATGGCAGATCCTACCTATGAAGAGATGAAAGCCCGGCTTGCCGAACTGGAGAAGCAGGTTGCAACCAAGCGTACCGGCTCGCTGGAGTTCCGCGTGAGTGAAAAAGGCGGCGTCAGCGTTTATGGTTTGGGAAGATTTCCCGTCACGCTGTACTTTGAGCAGTGGATCCGCCTGCTCGACCAGGCAGACCAGCTTCGCGCCTTTCTCGATGAAAACAAATCCAAACTCAAGCTGAAAGAACCTAAATAATCGCCGACATCCAACCCCAACAAGCCAAACCCGGGCTTGTCGGGGGCCCGGAATCGCGCCTAATCGGCGACCCTCATTTCCGCATTTGTTCTTCGAGGAAGGCGAATACATCGGGTTCCCAGATCTTCACGCCGAGGTAAAAGAACCCGTGCCCATCGTCCAATGTCTTTCCGATAGGCGGATAGATTTTTAAGCGATGCGGCTTGCCCAGCTGTGCGAGCCGGGCGTCTAACTCTTTTCCCGGCCGCAGCGAATAGTCGTTCTCAGCATGAATGAAGAACACCGGCGCCTGGGTCTTGGCGACCGCAGCAAAGAGCCGTTCCCGCAGTTCCGGCGACCGGTCCCAGCTATAGCCGGAGCCGGAAAAGCATAGCAACGCTCGCAAGTTTGGCTCCCGTTCAGCGATCAAAAGCGTAAGTGAACCACCAAACGACTGCCCGATCACTGCAATCTTTCGCGTATTGACCTCGGGCAGTTTTCGCAGGAACGCGAGGCCGGCAAGAGCGTCGGTCAAATCGCCATCTTCCAGCAATTTGAGCTGCAACGCGTTTCTGGCTTCCTGCCCATGGGCCGTGAATTCACGGCTCATCAGATCGATGGCGCTTGTGCCTGCGTCCGCAGAAAGCCCAACGCCGCGACGGAAGAGATAGAGAAAGACATAGCCATGGCGAGCGAAAACCGGGCCAACGATTGGCGCCTGGTCTTCATAAGGGCCTAGTCGCTGAAGCTCCTCGGGTGAACGACCGCTTCCATGATTGAAAAGGATCGCCGGAAACGGCCCCTTCCCAGCCGGCCGCCAGAGCAATGCGTGTAGGGTTACCGACCCACTATGCACCTCAATGGTTGTACGATTTTCCGATGATTGCCCCTCACCGACAGCGGCGAGCGTCGCCATCAGTATCAGCGTCGCGGTAATGGGAAGGCATGGTTTTGCCATTCGAAGCTCCAGACAGTTCTCAAAATGGTACGCACTGCACTAATTTGCCGCAAGAACGCGTAAGCCGCACGTTCAGCCCTTGAGATCGTCGAATAAGAATGTAAGACGAATCTCCGTGCTAAGCTCCAGAATGTGACCGATTCTTCTCTCACCGAGCTCAATCGCTGGCTGACCCAACTCGTCGAGCGTCGCGGCAGTGATCTTCTGCTTGTGACGGCCGCTCCGGCCTGTGTTCGTGTTGACGGACAGGTCATTTCCATAGGCGACCGTCCTCTCGAGAGCGAAGAGATTGAAAGCGCCATCACGCCGGCGCTCATGCCGCACGCGTTGCGCCAATACCTGGAAACGCACATTGCCGACTCGTCCTATCGCAACACCAATCTAGGACGCTTCCGCATCAACCTGCATCATGAGCGTGGACGCGCCGCCGCGGCCATCCGTGCGCTGCCTACAACTGTGCCGTTTCTGCATGAACTTCATCTTCCACCCAGCGTGGAGCAGCTTGCCCACATGCCTCGAGGGCTCGTGCTCATCGGCGGCCCTGCCGGCTCCGGCAAGTCAACCACAGTTGCCGCGCTGGTGAATGAGATCAATCGCCGCGAAGCACGTCACATTGTTACCATAGAAGATCCCATTGAGTATGAGCATGCCAATATCCGCAGCGTGATTGAGCAGGTTGAGGTCGGCGCCGATGCCCCTGATTTTCCCACGGCTCTCCGTGCCGCTTTGCGCCAGGCGCCGGACGTTCTTGTCGTCGGTGAGATGCGCGATCCTGAGACCATGCGCATTGCCGTGACGGCCGCTGAAACCGGCCACTTGGTTTTTTCCACTCTCCACACCACAGACGTGGCTTCCACCATCTCGCGCATCGCCGACTCATTTCCTCCCGAGCGGCAGAACAGCATTCGTCAGGAGCTGGCGCTTTCGATTGCGGCCGTGCACACGCAGATTCTTCTTCCCAGCAAGCACGGCGGACGCTATCCCGCGGCCGAGCTGTTGTTGATCGGCTACGGTGCGCGCCAGCACATCCGCAAAAACAACCTTCAGCACCTGCACCAGGAAATCACCATGACGAAGAAGGTAGGTTCTTTCAGTTTGGAAGAATCCCTGGCCACGTTGATGGCCCAGGGCCATATCGACCGTGAAGAAGCCATGCTCCACGCCTTTCACCCTGACGATCTGGAAGGAATTCTCCGCCTCGGCGCCAGAAAGTGAGCCGCACCAACCTTAGTCGCTGTCCGATTTCGAACAGCCCATCCCACCCGCGAACATTCGCTTCATTACCGTTGGCCCCATCGGCCGTTGTAACTCATTGCACCTGAGCGCCGTTCGAATGATCAGAATTGGCCAGGAAAATGCACTAGGTCATAGCTTCACTCTTCAGGAAATCGGTTATCGCGAATCGTCGGAGGTGGAAATGGGATTGTGGCAGGACGTTCGCTTTGCTCTTCGCGGCATGATCAAGGCGCGAGGCCTTACCGTGGTCGCGCTGCTGACACTCGCCATCGGAATCGGCGCCAACACCGCCATTTTCAGCATTGTGAATGCGGTGCTGCTCGAGCCTTTGCCTTTCCACCATCCAGGGCAGCTTGCCCAGCTCCAGGCCGATCTCCCTGGAGTCGGCGCACGCAACGTTGGCTTTTCCGAGCCTGAAGTGGAAGACATTGGCCGCGCCGGCATTTTCGATGCCGTCTCCGTGGTCTTTCCCGCTCCTGCCAACATCACCGGCGGAGATCGGCCGGAGCGAATCCAGATTGTGGGCGTCAGCCCAAATTATTTTGACATTCTCGGTGCCCGTCCGCAGATGGGCCGCCTCTTTGATAAGCGTGACGTTGCCGATGGTTTCGCCGAAGCCACCGTCATCAGTGACGGCTTGTGGCGCCGTGAGTTCGGCTCTGATCCCAACATTCTGGGCCGCAAGGTTCGCATTGATAATGATCTGTACACGATCGTTGGCGTGCTACCGCCGGAGTTCCGCCATCCCGCGCCCGCTTTCGCCAAGCCAATCGATCTCTGGGCCACGGCCGGCTTCCGCGCCGCTCCGTTCGCCGGGCCGATTCGCAGTGTCCGTGGATTGCCAGGCATCATTGGCCGGCTCAAGCCTGACGTTACGGTTGAAAAAGCGCAGGTCCGGCTCACGACCCTGGCTGAGTCGGTCCGCAAAGATTTTGCCGCTGACTATCCGCCCAACGGTGCGTGGACAGTCAGTATGACGCCGCTCAAAGAAGTTGTTGTCGGCAACACGCAGACGCTGCTGGTGGTGCTACTGCTGGCTGTCTCCATGATTTTGCTCATGGCTTGCGTCAACGTCGCCAGCCTGCTGCTTGCCCGATCGTCGGCGCGCCAGCGTGAGATTGCCGTCCGCATGGCGCTGGGAGCAAGCCGCTATCGCATTGTCCGCCAGCTTCTGACGGAAGCCCTGGTGCTGAGCCTGGCCGCCGGCGCCGTCGGGGTTATCGCCGCAACACTTTCGGAAAGAGCACTGATCAGTTTGTTACCGAACCAGCTGCCACGCGCCGAATCCATCGCCATTGACGGCCGTGTGTTGCTGTTCTCCATGTTGATCGCAATCGTTACCAGCGTCCTTTTTGGCCTTGCTCCGGCGCTGCAGACCTCGCGCGTGGACGCCAATGCACTCAAGCAGGATGGGCGCAGCGGAGACACAACTGTACGTTCCGCGCGTACGCGAAGCTGGCTCGTCGGCGCGGAAGTCGCGCTCTCACTTACACTCGTGATCGGTGCGGGCCTGCTGCTGCGCACTTTCTGGGAGCTGCTGCATGTGCATCCCGGGTTTTCAACGGAAAATGTTCTAGCCGCCACCGTCTGGCTGCCTGTGCCCAACGATCCCAAGACCGATGTCTACGCAACCACTGACCAGCGCACCGCGCTGATTCGGGAATGGGTGCGCCGGCTGCACACCATTGGCGGGGTCAAAGATGCTGCTGTCTCCAGTGCGCTGCCTCTGCGTAACCAGCTTCTGCCCCGCGGCTTTCGAGTGGAAGGCAAGAGTGACCAGGGAGAGCCCGGCACGGCGTACTGGATCCTTATTTCTCCCGAGTTCATTCGCAGCATGGACGCCACCATCCTGCGCGGGCGAGGCCTTCAAGAAGGAGACGACAAGCGCGCCGATCTGGTTGCCGTAGTCGATGAAGCCGCGGCACGCAAGCTCTGGGGCGATCAGGACCCGATAGGCCGCCACGTGCGCTTTGCCGGGACGATCTCGGTGAATGGCAAGGTCCAGCCACCGCCGTGGATGACCGTGGTCGGCGTGGTGAGCAACATGAAATTCGGCAAGCTCGATGAAGGTGAGCTGCCCCACCTTTACTCCAGCGCTTACCAGTTCAACGGCAAGTTCCTCAACATCGTGGTGCGCGCCACCGGCGATCCCGGCGCCCTGGGCAGAAACATTCAAGCGGAAGTCCAGGCGGTCGACCCTAACTTGCCGATTTCTGACGTGGCTCCCATGACGGAGGTGCTGACGGCTTCCGTAGCCGATCGCCGCTTTGTCGCTGCGCTGATTGGCTTGTTTGCGCTGCTGGCTCTCGGGCTCGCCGCGGTGGGCGTCTACGGTGTTACCGCCTACTCGGTACAACAGCGCACGCGTGAGTTCGGCATCCGCTCAGCGTTGGGCGCAACCACGTCTGATCTGGTGCACATGGTCCTGCGCGACAGTATGTGGCCCGTGCTCGGCGGATTGGCCGCCGGCGTAATAGGCGCAGCGCTCGCCGGACGCGCCATCGCATCGCTGCTCTTCGGCGTGCATATGGTCGATCCGCTGATCTACCTGCTCTCGATCGTTATGCTGGCTTCGATGGGATTCGCCGCGAACTACATTCCTGCGCGCCGTGCTGGAAAAACCGACCCCAACCTGGCTTTGCGATACGAGTAAGCGACCGCGATCATCCTGGAGCACAGCCGCCCTCGGCTGTGCTGCTGCTCCACTTCCAATCCGCATATCTCTTCCTTAACTCCGCCTTCAGCAACTTGCCCGTCGAGGTATGGGGCAGATCATTCACAAAAACGAAATCGTCGGGCAATTGCCACTTGGCAAATTTCGTTCCCAGAAACTCGCACAGCTGTTCGGCCGTTGCTTTCTCGCCATCTTTGAGCGCCACCACAGCCAGCGGCCGCTCCTGCCATTTTGGGTGCCGCACCGCAATCACGCCGGCTTCACGCACCGCAGGATGGCTCATCAGCGTGTTTTCGAGATCGACCGAACTGATCCACTCGCCGCCTGACTTCACCAGGTCCTTGCTGCGGTCCACCAGCTTGATGCAGCCGTCGGGATCGATCGTAGCCACGTCGCCGGTGCGAAACCAGCCGTCGCTCGTCCAGCGATCGCCGGTTTCCGGCGCGTTGAAGTAGCTGCCGGCAACCCACGGTCCGCGGACTTCCAACTCGCCCATGGTTTCGCCGTCGCATGGCGCGCATCCCTGATCGTTGCGGATACGCACATCAACGAATGGCAGCGGCCAGCCCTGCTTCGCCCGCACCGCATATTGCCGCTCTTCCGGCCAGCTCAGAGCCTCCGGAGGCAGACGCGAAACCGTGGCCTGCGGTGAAGTTTCCGTCATGCCCCAGGAATGGATCAGGTGAAAGCCATGGCGCTCGAGGTTGCGAATCATGCTCTCCGGCGCTGCAGTGCCGCCGCACAGGATGCGGACATCGCGCGCCGGCTTCCAATCCTGGCCACGCTTTTCCAACTCCGGCAGAATGCCCAGCCAGACGGTCGGCACGGCGCATGTCATCGTAACGCCCTCGCGAGTGATCAGCTCCAGGAGGCTCAGTGCGTCCACGCTTGGGCCGGGCAAGACAAACTTGGCGCCAACCAGGGCAGCCGTGTAGGCAAAGCCCCAGCCGTTGGCGTGGAACATGGGCGAGGCCAGCAGCACCGAGTCATGCTGCGAAAACGCGCACGAATCGGCCATGGCCTGCGCCATGCTGTGCAGCACCTCAGAGCGATGCGAGTAAAGCACGCCCTTCGGACTTCCGGTAGTGCCTGAGGTGTAACACATGCTGGCGCCGTCTTGTTCGCTGATCGCAGGAAGCTGGCGCGTGCCGTTGGCTTGTTTCAGCCAGTCTTCATAGTCGGCATAGCCATGCTGCACGGATTGTCCGGGATGGCGCACCACAAAGATGCGTTCAAACTTCACCTTGGCAGCAAATTTCTCCAGCACCGGCAGCAGCACATCGTCCACGATTAAGTAGCGGTCCTGCGCGTGGTTGGCAATCCAGGCAATCTCATCCGGATGCAGTCGCAAATTCAGCGGATGTATGACGCCTCCAGCAGCCGGCACGCCGAAGTAACATTCCAGGTGCGCGTAATGGTTCCACATGAGCGTGGCCACACGGTCGCCTCTCTTCAACCCCAGTGAGAGCAGGCACTCCGCCAGCCGGAGCGCACGCTCGCGCAGCCGCCCCCAGTTATACCGGTGCACCGAGCGGTCGGGCAGGCGCGAGACAATCTCCGTTCCGGTAAAGTACCTTCCCGCGCGCTCCAGGATCGCCGTGAGCGTGAGCGGATAGTCCATCATGGTGTGGATGGGGTTGGATGTCGGCATTGGAGGCATTCTAAATCTTTCATTAAAAACGCCAATCATACCGGCAAAGATAGCGAAAGCTGGGAAGTTTCACTGGCTTCACCTTTAGGGCGCTCCTTTGCCTTTCACAGGCGCCAACTTACGCCAGGCGTACGTCAAGCGCCTTAATTCTTTTCTTTTTTCCACAGAAGAGATCTTTAATAAGCTCATGGATCAAGTAAGATGGAGCGCAGCGCGTCGCTCTAGTCTCGGACATCCAATGCCTGACGACGGATGCATTTCGCTTACCCGGGTCCTTCTGGTAGAGGACCACCAGCCTTTCCGTAAGTTCATTCGTGCAACCCTAACAAAGCAAAAGAGGTTACAGGTTATTGCCGAAACCGGCGACGGCTTGGAAGCGGTCTCTAAGTGCCTTGAGTTGCAGCCCGGTCTGGTACTGATGGATATTGGTCTACCCGGATTAAATGGAATCGAGGCCGCACGCCGCATTCGTGCTTTTGTTCCCACCTGCAAAATTGTCTTTCTCACCCAGGAAGCTTCACCCGAGATTATGCATGAAGCCTTTAAGCTTGGCGCGTCCAGTTACGTGGTGAAAACCCATGCATCAGACGACCTGGTGCCCGCAATCACCGCTGCACTGGAAGGCCGGCAGTTTGTCAGCGATGCCGGCGCGCTGCGTGAAAAAGCCCGTGCGGCAGCGCAAGGTATGGCAGCGAGTACGGCTTCTACTCAGTTAAGAACCGGCGATAGCCATGTCGCACATTTTCATGCCGATGATGCGGCTCTCCTTGACGAATTTGCCGGTTTCATTGAAGGCGCTCTTGCGGCGGGAAGAGCGGTGATCTCCATCGCTACCCGGCCTCATCGCGCCGCCATTCAGCGGTTGTTGCAGACGCGTGGCGTGGACGTGGCTGCATCCATGGTAGCCGGCCGATTTGTGCCCCTCGATGTGGATGAGACTTTGGCAAAATTTATGGTGAACGGCCGGCTGGACCCTGACCGGTTTTTCGCCGCGGCGGAAGAGGTTGTAAAGTCAGTTAAAGCGCTAAATCCTGGTGTGCGGGTCCTGGCCTGTGGCGAAATCTCGCCGTCCTTGTGGGCCCGTGGCGACCGAGCGGCTGCAATTCAGATGGAACACCTGTGGGACCAGCTGGTGAGGATCCATGATCTGGAGACCCTCTGCGGCTATATGCTTGCGGCTTCTCAACATAAGACCGATGCAGAAACCTACGATGCGATCTGCGCGGTGCACAGTTCAATTCTTTCCTTCTGTCATTAATCCGTCTTGTTTTCCGATTCTGCTTACCCGGCAGCGCGCATGGTGTCTGTGGCGGAGCTGAGAGGCACACGCGCGTGGATCGTGGTACCGCGGTTCGGTTGCGACTCAATCAGCAGCGTTCCATCGAGCAGCTTCAACCGCTCTTCCATGCTGATGAGCCCAAGCCCGCGTCCTGCTCGCGCCTCTTCGCGATCAAAACCCGCCCCGGCATCCTTAACTGTAAGGTGCGCCCCATCCTGCGCTCCCCACAAGCGCACTTCAAAGTGGCGCACGCCGCTGTGTTTCAGCGAGTTATGCAGCGCTTCCTGCAGAATGCGGAACAGGCACAAGGCGACGGGCGGGGGGAGCGGTACAGGCAGATCACGAGTTTTGCAGTCGATTTCCACCTTCTGCTTTTCAGCAAACTCACGGCAAAAGCCTTGCGTGACCGCGGCGATGCCCAGGTACTCCAGCTTGGATGAATGCAGCTCATGCGAAAGCGATTGCAAATCAGTCCCCATCTCCATCGCGTCATTCCGCAACTCGTCCAGCCGCTGCAAGACCTCGGCGGGCAGGCCAGGTGAGCTTCGCCGCAGCTGTTCCAGTTCAAGGGTCAACAGCGTCAGTCGCTGGCCAATATCATCATGCAGTTCGCGGGCAATCCGTGTGCGCTCCTGCTCCTGCGCTTCTATCAGCTTGTTGCGCGCCGCGGCCAGCGCCTCTTCTGCCCGTTTGCGTTCCGTGATATCGGCAATCATGCCGACGATTCGCAGAGGCTTACCTTTTTCATCAAAGTGGGCGACGCTGTGCCGGTCCACCCAGATCATGGAGCCGTCAGGGCGCAGAATGCGATAGCTCACGCGAAGGTAAGGCTTTTGCGGAGTCAATGCTGCCAGCGCGGCATGGAGCCTGTCGCGATCGTCCGCGTGAACTCGTGCCAGGGCCTGTTCACCGCTCAGGGTTGTCGACTCATCCACGCCGATGATCGTGGCGGCCTCCGCCGAGCGCACGATTACGTCCGTCGCGGCGTCCCACTCATAAGCAAACATTCTTCCTGCGTGCGCGGCCAGGCGAAACCGTTCTTCACTGTCGCGCATGATGTTTTCCTGGCGCTTGAGCTCGGTGATATCGCGCTCGATCGCGGAAAGCCCAATGACCTGTCCATCGGGATCGACGATGCGTGACCCGGTGACCGAAACCTGAAACTGTTTGCCGTCCTTTCTCAGGCGCACCGTCTCATGATGTTTGAGTGGGACACCTCGTCTGATTTCATCCACAATAACGGCGTATTTGCCCGCGAGCCTGGACGGCGACAGAAGTAAAATCGATTTTCCCACGATCTCTTCCGCGGAATATCCGTACAAACTCTCCGCAGCCTTGTTCCAATCTGTAATTGTTCCGTCCAGGTCTGTCGCGATAATCGCGTCGTCAGACGATTCGACGATTGTAGCCAGATGCAACCGGGCTTGCATGGCTGCCTGCTCGCGCAAAAGCCGGTCGTGCTCATACTGAGCCCGCTTTCGCTCTGCCGTTACCGCGGCCAGCGCCATGCCGGACAAGGTAAGCACGGTAAAAAAGGCAACCAGCAAGACCGCATCGGTATAGGGGCTGTTATGTGCAAAGGGTCCGGCGCCGAGCGCTGTCTCAATCGTGGCAATGGTTGCGATCACGAACGTCGCCAGCGTAGCCCCACTCATTCCGAAACGGAGAGCCGCCCACATCACAAATGGAAGCAACGAGAAAGCCAGGACATGAATCTTCAGCCGGGACGGCATCACCTCAGAAAAAACAACCAGCGATAGCGAGGTGAGAAGAAGAAAGAGCACAACAAATTCTGCGCGTCGGCGCCAGTAAGTGCTCTTCATGAAATTCGGAAACGTCAATATTAGAGGAGTTACCAGCAGCACGCCGGTGCTGTCTCCCAGCCAGTAAATCAGCCATGCAGGGGCCAGTCCGGTATAGGATTGCAGCTGGGTGGCGTATAAGACCGCCATTCCAAGTGAAGCACTCACCAGCGCACTGCCAAAGGCTCCCACAACAATCAAAGCCAGTGCGTCCTGCAGGCGCGCGAGCTCCCGCTGGAAGTTCAAGCGGCTTAGAAGAAATGCTCCGGTCAGTGCGCCAAGTGTAGATCCCGTCGCCTGACCCAGTGCAGTAAGGGCAGGAACCGGGCTCGAGAATGCAACCACAAAAGCGGCAGCTGCCACGGCATACCAGACGCGATAACCAAATATCAGGATTGCCGCCAGAGCCACGCCATAGGCAGGCCATACCGGCCCAAGGTTGCCGCTGCGGATGTTGGTGGTGGCCTGGCCCAGTTTACCGGCGATGAAATAGGCCGCGAAGACTATCGCAGCCTGGATGAGCTGCTTTGCTATCGAAGGTGTTGCAACCTTCACCCTGTCGAGAGCCTGAATTGCCATGTTGCCCCGTAAAACAAGAAATAATGCGGAGGGTCGGCCTGTACCCTGGACGTTTCGAACCGTATAAGGTTCTTATATCCCGGCAAAAAGCGCAACCTTACATCACGAAATTCAAGTTGTAAGTTGAAATACAGGGGAATAAAAGACGAGGGTTATAACTGGCCTTTTGCTTACCAAGTTTTGCCGGCTGCGTCCTTCGTATGACGAATCTCACGCCCGATTCGTGCGAGACTGCCGCGAGAATGCATATGACTCAAGCCGAATCGGAAGTCCTTCGCCGCATTAGCGATCGTGAAGCAGCCAGCGTGCCGGCTTTCACCAAGCCCGGTTCGCGTCTCACATCCATCGATGCTCTTCGCGGCGCTGTGATGATCATTATGGCGCTGGACCACATACGGGATTTTTTTCACGCCGACGCCATGGTCTTCTCTCCCACTGATCTTACCCAGACCACACCATTCCTTTTCCTGACCCGATGGATCACGCATTTCTGCCTGCCGGTATTCATGTTTGCCGCCGGCCTCGGAGCGTTTCTCTCCGGACAGCGTAAGACCAGGGCGCAGCTCTCACGCTTTCTGCTGACCCGTGGACTTTGGTTTGTTGTGCTGGAACTTACGGTGATGCAGTTCTCTTACAACTTCAACTTTTCCTCCCGCTTTCTGGTCCTGCTCCTGATTCTCTGGATCTTCGGCCTTTGCATGATGGCGATGGCCGCGCTGGTGTATCTGCCCGTCCGATGGCTGGCAGTGCTGAGCGTAGCCATCATTGTCTTGCACAATTGCCTCGACGGAATGAATGCAATGCGGCTCGGCTCCTGGGGATGGGCCTGGAGACTGCTGCATCAGCCCGGCGTTGTTCCCGTTGCCGGCAGGCCGGTGCTGGTGACCTACACTCTCGTGCCGTGGATCGGCGTGATGGCTGCGGGCTTCTGCTTCGGCCAGGTCTTTCTGCTCCAGCCGCAGGCGCGGCGAAGGATCATGTTGCGCCTCGGCTTCGGGATGACCATCGGTTTTTTTCTACTCAGGGCCATCAATCACTACGGCGATCCCATTCCCTGGTCGCAGCAGAAGTCTCTTGTCTTCACCGTGCTCTCTTTTTTCAACTGCACCAAATATCCCGGCTCCCTCGACTTCCTGCTCATGACCCTTGGTCCCGCTTTGCTGGCGCTGGCGTATCTTGACCGGCGGTCGTTCACGCCCACCAATCCGCTGATCGTCTTTGGACGCGTGCCGCTGTTCTACTTCATTCTGCATTTCTACCTCATCCACGCCATAGTCGTGGTGGCGGCGTTCTTGCGCTATGGTAGCGCTGCCGCCGGTTTTATCTTCAATCCGGTCCCTGCGATGGGCGGTCCGCGGCAACTATTTCCAGCGGATTTCGGCTATCGCCTGTGGGTCACCTATGGGGTTTGGATTCTGACGCTGGCACTCTTGTATCCGCTCTGCCGCTGGTTTGCGAAGATCAAAGCGACTCGTCGCAACCGGTGGCTGAGTTACCTATAGGCAGAACCAAGCCGCGCCTTTCTGTGTGGCTGCCGTGAGCTGCAGTGACGGGACGACTTCTGCTCAGACCGGCTAACCTCGCTGCGACATTTACGTCTCTTAATTAATCAGGAGATCATGTGAACAACCTCAGCCAGGATATTCGCTACGCGTTGCGTGGTCTGCGCAAGTCGCCTGCTTTTGCCATCATTGCCGTTCTCACCCTGGCTTTGGGCATCGGCGCCAACACGGCGATTTTTACCGTGGTGAATGCCGTCTTCTTTCATTCCATCCCGGTTCACGATCCTAAAACCCTGCTGGAGATATTCACCGTCGACCAGCGCAAGATTCTCGGTCTCACGGCCAACAATAATTTCCCCCTTTCTTATCCCAATGCCGTCGATATTCAGCAACGAACGCAGGCCTTTTCCGGCCTCGCCATCACGACTTTTGCGCCCGTGAGCATGACGGTCAATGGCCAGCCCGACCAGTACTTCTCCAATCTGGTCTCCGGCAATTTTTTTGATGTTCTGGGCGTGCCCGCTGCTCTGGGCCGCACTTTTCTCCCGCAGGAAGACGCGCAGCCCGGCGCGGGCCCGGTGATCGTGCTGAATTATGGTTTCTGGCAGCGCAAGTTTGCCGGCGATCGCAGCGTGATCGGCCAAAATGTTCTCGTCAATGGCCAGGGATACACCATCATCGGTGTGGCCCCCAGCGGTTTTCAGGGGACCACGATCATCGGCGGGCCCGACATGTGGATCCCCATGTCGATGCATGACCAGATTCAGAGTGGCTTCACCAAAGTGCTGTTCAATGAGCGCCGCTACCTGGGTTTCAGCGTGTATGGCCGCCTGAAGGATGGTGTGCGCACGGAGCAGGCGCGGGCCGAGCTGCAATCCATTGCTTCCGATCTGGAAAAGGCCTTTCCGCTGGCGAACAAGGGCAGAAGCTTTACTACGCAACCGTTGTTGGAGTCGAGCATTAGCCCCAACCAGCGCGGAGCCTTTCAACGCGCCGGCGCCATGATGATGACCGTGGTGGGAATTGTGCTGCTGGTGGCGTGCTTCAACATCGCCAATCTTCTGCTGGCTCGAGCCGCAGGCAGAAAGAGAGAGATGTCCATCCGCGCCGCGTTGGGTGCTTCACGTGGCAGGATTGTGACCCAGTTATTAACCGAGGCCGTCATGCTGTCCCTGGCCGGCGGCGTGATTGGGCTGGGTCTCGCGATGATCGGCCGCGACGTGATGTGGCGCTTCCGTCCGCCGCTCTTACCCGCCGGCGGCATGGACCTTTCGCTCGACTGGCGCGTTCTGGCCTTTACCATGTTCATTGCCATCGGCACCGGTGTCGTATTCGGGCTGGCGCCGGCGCTGCAATCGTCGCGGCCAGATTTGGTTTCTGAATTAAAGGAGCGCACCGGGGCCGATCTGCGCAAAGGCAGCCGCTTCAGCTTTCGCAATGTGCTCATCGCCATCCAGGTCGGCGTCTGCTTGATCGCTCTGGTGGGAGCAGGTCTCTTCCTGCTGAGCCTGCGCAACGCCCAGACGATGGACCCCGGCTTCGATACACAGAATCTCGCGATGTTGAGCTTTGATCTCGGCGCCCTGAACTATGACACCGCCCGCGCCCGCGAATTTGAACGCCGCGCCCTGGAGCTCGCCCAGAATACTCCCGGTGTAAGGGCAGCGACCATCGCCAATACCATTCCACTATTCTTCGGCGGCTTCGGCCGCACACTCTTTCGCGAAGGCGAAGATACCAGCAATGGACAGAGCGGCAAGGTCTCACAGGTTTCGGTGATCTCTCCTGAATACCTGCAGACCATGGGGATTCCCATCGTGCGTGGCCGGATTTTTGACACCACGGTGCGCGAAGACAGCCCGCGCGTTGCCATTGTGAATGAGACTGCCGCCAAAATGATCTGGCCCAATGAAGATCCCATCGGCAAGCGCTTCAAGTTTTTCAAGGACAATGACCTTACCCAGGTCATCGGCATTGTGCACGACTCCAAATACAACACTCTGGGTGAGGATCCCATTCCGTATATCTATACGCCGCTGGTGCAGAACCCTCAGCCGGCTGTGACGCTCTTCTTCAGAAGCCAGGGTGATCCGCGAAGCGTGCTGAGCAGCGTGCGTTCGCAGGTCCAGCAGATGGACCGTAATCTCCCCATCACCAATGTCTGGCCGATCGGCGAAGTCATCTCGCAGTCGCTCTGGGCAGCCGGCTTTGGCGCCAGCCTGCTGACGGTCTTCGCGCTGATCGCCATGGCTCTCTGCGCTGTGGGAATTTACGGCGTGGTCGGATACTCGGTCGGCCAGCGCATACGCGAATTCGGCATACGCCTGGCCCTGGGTGCGCAGCCGCGCGACGTCCTCTTGATGGTCCTGCGCAGCAGCGCGCTTATTATGGCAGCCGGGCTGATCGCGGGACTGATTGCGGCTTTTGCTCTGGCCCGCCTGGTGACCGCGTTTCTCTACGGTGTGAATACCAATTCACCAATCGCGTTCCTGTTGATGGCGCTCTTGTTGGCTGCGGTGGGAGTGCTGGCCAGCTATATCCCGGCGCGCCGCGCGGCGAAAGTCGACCCAATGGTGGCGCTGCACTACGAGTAGTGTTCCGCAGTACAAGTCTGGTTTTCATTTCGCCGAAACTCCAACCGCGTCAAGATGGCGACGTTCAATCGACGCGGAGATCCGCTCGCGAAGGCGAAGGAATGGCCGTTCGATCACCAGGTACAACACTCCCGCAGCAATGAAACTGGTGAGGAACATGACGGTGAAGTTAATCCAGGGCGTGCTTGGTGAAAGAAGGCGGTTCAGGTACAGAGTGTCGAGATGGCCAATTTCCTTGTGGGTGAGATAGAGGCTGTAAGCAAGGGTCGCAGGCAAGGCGAATCCGCGCACGCGTGAGAGCACGCATCGCGGACTGAGGCTGCTGGCAACGATCAAAGCCAAGCCAAGAGACAGTAAAGGGAAGCCGGCCACTGCACCGGTGAATCCGAAGCGGTCGTGAAAGATCCATATTGCCAGGCTGCAAAGGCCCAGACCTACAGCCAGAAGAAGGTATCCCTGTGCCATCATGCTGCGCCACCAGGCAGGTCGAAATGTCTTGATCAGGGCCAGGATCACGCCCATGAGAAGTCCATCGAGTCGCGTATAAGTCGGATAGTAGATTTTTTCCACGTAGCGGACAGTGAAGGTGTCGTCCTCGGCGTTGAGCAACGGCTGAAGCTGGAAATGGTAGACACAGGCGCGGACAACAAACCCAAACAACAGGATGGCAATGACTGCTGCAAGCGCCTTGGCGAAGCTCGGCTTGCGCATCAGAACCAGGATCAGCAGAGGCAGGACAAGA
Source organism: Candidatus Angelobacter sp. (assembly GCA_036557225.1). Taxonomy (GTDB): domain Bacteria; phylum Acidobacteriota; class Terriglobia; order Terriglobales; family Acidobacteriaceae; genus Angelobacter. Next base: position 34,083 of record DATBHX010000047.1, on the reverse strand, counting down.
TAGAAGTGCTCTTCGACGCAGAGCGACCATACGTGAGAAAAAGCCTGATCGTGGAGGTAGTCAATGCGCAGGTTTTCCGTGAAGGTCAGGAACTGCCATACGGGAGAAAGGCTGGGGGCTTCGCGAAAGCTTGGCACCAGCAGATAAAGGAGTAATACAGCCAAAAAGGCGGGCAAAACGCGGAAAGCACGGCGCAGATAAAACCCACCCAATGACGGTTGGCTGCCAGACAGGTAGGGGCGCAGCAGCTGGGAGCCGATGAGATATCCGCTCAGGACGAAGAAGAGATCAACACCCATCCAGCCCGTGCGTCCAATACCGTAGAGAACAGAAGGCATGGTTGTGAAGCGGAGATGAAATGGCATGACCCAGAGAATTGCAAGGCCGCGCATCAGATCGAGACCGGGAAGGCGCGAAGAAGATGTGTCCAGGAATTTCAATGTGATGGTTATAGCATTGTTGCGAGGAAAGAAAGCAGGGAAGGATTAGACATCGTTAGAAGATCAATGCGAGTAAATACGAAGGCACGAAAGCGCAATACTCGATGGTCGAATGTGCATGCGTCTTCGTGCCCTCAGTTTTTCGGTTTGTCACTGATACGTGATCTTCATCTTGTCGACAAAAACGCTATATGGCGCCGGTGTGCTGTTGCTATCGAGTTGCACGGCGCTCGTAAACTGATTGCGGCCGCCGGAGAAAAAGGCGTTGTGCGTGATATTCACCGGCATGCGCAGGCCGTCCACCGTCAGCGCATCATGGATCACCAGGTGGTTCGTGGTGTCATTGTGATATTCCGCCACAATGTGGTGCCACGTGTTGGGCGTGAAGCGGGTGAGCGTCAGGCCAGTCGCGTCCCAACGTTTCAGCCCGTAATCAAAGATGCGCCACTGGTTGCCCGGATAGAGCGCCTGCCAGCTGAAGTTGTAGACCCAGCCATCCAGGATCTGCTGACACTCAAACTCAATCGCCTGCGGCAGCGTCTCTGAGCCGGCAGGGATGTAGAGGTCGAATTCATAAGTGATGGCGGTAATCTGGTTCGCGATCGGTGTGTGCTGCTGGTAGAAGTAGCCGTTGGTGAAGGGAACTGTGGCCGCGATGGAAAACTCGGTCGACGAGCCGTCTTCGCTCGGCGTAGCGATACCGAGCGTGTCAGAGTAGGCGGCGACCGGTCCTGTACCCCCATCATTGCCGCAAGCGCCGCAGGTGAGCCACGGCGATTCTTCCACGTGGTCGAGCACGGTGACGGCCGGCGTGGCCCCAGGAGTCGGCGATGGTGCAGGTGTCGCTGTCGGCTGCGGTGTAGGTGTGGGCACAGCGCTGGCCGAGTTTGCAGTGGTGGTACCGCACGACGCGATCGTCAGCGTCAAGGCGAAAATCAAGAGCGCAGAGAGAGCGATTCGCCAGGAGCTCAAGGCGCCTCCTCAAAGACTTTCTGGTTTGGGGAGAAGTGGCGGGCACACTGTACTAAGTAGCGGGTGGTTTTGTATTACGGCGAACGCCTGAGATTAAGAGACTAAGGGCAATTATTACGGAAGGGGGCAGAGGAGAACCGTGCGTTCGGCGCACGGCGGCATTCACTCCTGGCGACACGGGCGTTTATGGACCCGGAACATCCATTTTTGAAACCAAGGTAACTTGTTTATTGTCAGAGGCTTTGCCAGAATTCGGACAGCTGAATTTCGCAGCAGTCAGAGCTCAAGCCCGGGCTCGCTGCTTACCAAGAGAACTGGCCTTGGAGCAGATTGTGACCTGCTCAAGTGGGCCGTGAACACAGGTGAACGTTCGATACCAGTGAGCCGCCACCATGCTTCATAATGAACCCTTCAGTTCGCGCGAGAAACTCCAGAAAGAGCGGGCGACCAGCCGTTGATTTCCGGCAATCTGGGCTTACCCAAAACGGAGCCGTTATTTCGTGTTTCCGGTTTCAGTGTCGAATATGACGCTGCGGGCGGCGATGTAGTGAGTGCCCTGCGCGGCGTGGATCTGGAGATCGCCCAAGGAAAAACACTTGGGGTGCTGGGCGAATCCGGTTCCGGCAAAAGTTCTTTGGCGCTGGCTCTGATGCGCCTTCTGCCGCGCAATGCCCGCATTGCCGCTGGAAAGATTCAACATCAGGGCCGGAACATCGCTGAATTCACTTCCAAACAACTCAGGGAGATGCGTGGCGCCGAAGTGGCGCTGATCTCGCAGGAGCCTGCGCTGGCCCTGAACCCGGTGCTTGCATTGGGAAAGCAGATGGTCGACGTTCTGAAAGCGCACACGGCGCTCAGCCGTGACCAGCTCTCGGTGCGAAGCCTGGAGATGCTGCGCGAAGTAGGCTTTGAGGATCCTGAGCGCATCATGCGCGCCTATCCGCACCAACTCAGCGGCGGACAGCGTCAGCGAGTCGCGATTGCGCAGGCTTTGGTCTGCCGTCCGCAACTGCTGATTGCCGATGAACCTCTGAGTTCGCTCGACCTGGTCACCCAGGCGGAGATTGTGGAGCTGTTGCAGCGGCTCAAACGCGACCTCAATCTCGCCATGTTGTTCATCACCCACCATGCCGGAGTGCTGGCGTCACTGGCCGACCACGTGCTGGTGATGCGTGAAGGCGAGGTGATGGCGCAGGGCAGCCTTGATGCTTTGCAAAGAAGCGCTGATCCTTACCTGCAGGGCTTGCTCTCGCCGGAGCGCAACCTTGTTGAGGCGGCAAAAGCAGCAGGGCCAAACGCTGCCGCGCGTACGTTGCTGCAAGTGCGCGGCCTGGGCAAAAAGTTCGTTCAGCAACACATGTTGTCACGGCGGAAGTTCGTGGTGCAGTCGCTCGACGGAATTAATTTGGAACTGCATGAAGGCGGGACCGTCGCCGTGCTGGGGCGTTCCGGGTCAGGGAAGTCGACGCTGGCTCGCTGCATTGCCGGTTTTGAAACGCCCGATGCGGGCGAAATCCTGTTTGGCGCAGCTAAACGGCGGCCTCCCCGCTTGGTACAGATGATCTTTCAAGACGCAGCCACATCGCTCAACCCGCGTTTCACGGCACGGCAGATCGTGGCCGAGCCGTTGGAGATTGCGCGCTGGAAGACTGAGATTGAACGCACAGCACGCGCCCTTGAACTGATGGAAGAAGTCGGCCTAGATTCCGATTCAGCGTCGCGGCTGGCCGGCGAGTTCAGCGGTGGCCAACGGCAACGTCTCGCGCTGGCGCGCGCGCTGGCCGCCGAGCCCAAACTGCTTATCCTGGACGAAGCCTTCTCTGGTCTCGATTTGCCGCTGCAAGCCCAGATGGTCCGCTTGCTGATGGAGCTGCAATCGCGGCATGGGCTTACCTACCTCTACATCTCCCACGACCTGAATTTCATCCAGCCGTGGGCGCAGGAAGTTGTGGTGATGGAAGCAGGCAAAATCGTGGAGCGGGTAGCGCCGTCGCAGCTTGCACAGAGCAGGCATCCGGCAACACGCGCGCTGCTCGCCGCCAGTGAACGTCTACGTGTCCCAGGTCGGGAGGTGACGGCATGATCCGCTACCTTGCCCGCCGGATCATTCATGGAGCTCTGCTGCTGCTGGGCGTCTCCATTTTGATGTTCGTCTTGCTGCAGGCCGCGCGCGGAGAATATCTGAGCGATCTCAAGCTGAACGCGCAGATCTCCCCTGAAACGCTGGCCGGGTTGCGCTCGCAGTATGGACTGGACCAGCCGCTGCCGGTGCGATATTGGAAGTGGATCAAGTCTTCGGCCAGGGGCGACTTCGGCTACTCCTTCGCTTATAACACGGCGGCATCAACGCTCTTGTGGCCGCGCGCGCGCAACACGCTCTTACTGACCGTGCCTGCGGTTTTGATCTCATGGTTGATTGCACTGCCGCTGGGGGTGCTGGCCGCCGGCAGCCGGAATGGCTGGGTCGATCGAGTGTTCTCCTTCGGAACATCCACGCTGCTGGCGCTGCCGGACGTATTGATCGCCTTGATGGCATTGCTGATCGCGCTGAAGTCTGGTCTCTTTCCAGTTGGCGGCATGACCTCGGTAGCTGCGCACGATCAGAGCTGGTGGGCGTGGCTCGGTGATGTTGCCTGGCACATGATTCTACCCATCGCGGCGCTGGTGATCGGATTGCTGACGATGGTGCTGCGCCACGTGCGCACCAGCGTCCGTGAGGTGCTTGAGTCCACTTACATGCGCGCGGCGGAAGGTCACGGGCTGCCGCGAATGAAGCTGCTCTTCCGCTACGCCTTGCCCGCAGCCGCTAATCCATTGATCTCGCTGTTTGGGCTCTCGGTGGCGCTGCTGCTGAGCGTCTCCCTGTTGATTGAAATCGTGATGAGCTGGCCTGGGATGGGTCCGTTGCTGCTGGAGTCAATTCTTTCCCGCGACCTATTCGTCGTGATCGGCGCGGTCATGCTCTCCACAGTGTTCCTGCTGCTCGGCAACCTGCTGGCGGACATTCTCCTCTATGCTTTTGATCCGCGGATCAGGAGGCAGGCATGAGCTTTCTGAGTGTGGGTTCGGGATTTCAGAGAAAGCTGTTCAAACTCTCCTGGGCCATCTGGATCCTGGTGGCAATTCACGTAACAGTGATCCTTGCCGGATTTATCGCGCCGTATGACTATCAAACCCAGGACCGGTTGCATCCTTACGCACCGCCCACGCGCCTGCATTTTGTCGACTGCGCAGGAAAATTTCATCTTCGGCCCTTTGTTTACGTCACCAAACCCGCGGACGGCAGTCTAACGGAGTACACGCAGGATTGTGCGCAGGCAGCACCTATTCAATTCTTTCTACGCGGAGACGGATACACATTCTTGGGCGTATTCAAGTCCAATCTTCATTTGTTCGGCGTAGGTGCGCCGGCAAACTTGTTTGTGCTGGGTACTGACGGTTTTGGCCGGGATCAGCTTTCGCGCCTGCTCTACGGTGGACAGGTTTCCTTGTTCGCCGGTTTTGTAGCTGCAGCAATCTCGGTCATCGCCGGGCTGTTTTTCGGTGGGATCGCGGGGCTTTACGGCGGACGGATTGACGACATCGCCATGCGCTTTGCTGAAGTCTTCATTACCGTGCCGTGGTTCTATCTGTTGATCGCCGTGCGCGCGTTCCTGCCGCTCGAGATCAGCCCGGTGGCGGCTTTTCTATTGGTGGTCGCGGTGATCGGTGTCGTCGGCTGGGGCCGGCCCGCGCGGCTGGCGCGCGGCGTGATCCTGAGCGCGCGCGAACGCAACTTTGTGCTGGCAGCGCGAGGTTTCGGTGCGTCGAATGCTTATCTTCTGCGCCGGCATCTCATGCCGCTGACTTTTCGCGTTCTGCTCACACAGATGACGGTGCTGATGCCCCAGTTCATCCTGGCGGAGGTGTTGCTCTCGTTCCTTGGTCTCGGAATTGGCGAGCCATTCCCCAGTTGGGGCAACATGCTGGCCAGCGCCCAGCAATATCACGTGCTGGTTTCTTACTGGTGGATGCTCTTGCCCGGGTTGGCGCCGATCCCGGTTTTTCTGGCATATCACTCGTTGGCGGAAACACTACAGGAGCGGGTAAAATCAAACATCTGATCCAGCCGAGAAAGCGGGGGTTTTTGCGTTTGTTCCGGACCATGGCATGGTGTGCCCTGGCGGCGCTGTTGTGTCTTGCGCCGATGCAAGGTTCTGCTCAACAAGACCTAATGCGTACAACCTCCGAAGCGGGAATTCCCGGGGGCAAGCTGGTGATTGCCCAGCGCTCTGAGCCCCGGACATTCAACCCGGTGACGGCCATTGACCAGAATTCCCAGGGAGTGAATGCCCGCATGATGGCCGATTTGGTCCACATCAATCGCGCCACGCAAAAGACCGAGCCGGCGCTGGCCAAGTCATGGACGATCTCCAAAGATGGGACGCAAATCACAGTGAAGCTGCGGCGCGGCCTGCGCTTTTCTGATGGCGTGCCGTTCGATGCCGATGACGTCGTGTTCTCCTACAACGTGTATCTCGATGAGAAGGTGCATTCGCCGCAGCACGACCCGCTGATTATCGGCGGCAAGCCGATGACAGTGCAGAAAATTGACGCCTATACAGTGCGCTTCACCTTCCCGGCGCCATACTCGGTAGCCGAGCGCGTATTTGACAGCGTGGCCATTCTGCCGCGCCATCTGCTGGAGAAGGATTATCAGGAAGGCAAGATCGCTCAAGCCTGGACTCTCAATACGCCGCCGGAGAAGATCGCCGGGCTGGGAGCATTCCGGCTGAAGCAGGTGGTTCCCGGCGACCGAATCGTCCTGGAGCGCAACCCTTATTACTGGAAGATCGACTCCAAGGGGCAAAAGCTGCCGTATCTCGATGAGCTGGTGTTTGTCGTCGTGCCCACGCAGGATGCGCAGGTGATTCGCTTCCAGGCAGGCGATTCGCAGATCATCAGCGGGCTGAGCGCCGACAATTACACGGCGCTGGAATCGCAGCAGAAGACCCGCCATTTTCAGTTGTACGACGCAGGCCCTGGCTTCGAATACAACTTCCTGATGTTCAACCTCAATGACGATACCGCCGGCCGGCTTCCTGAGATCGCGCGCAAACAGAAGTGGTTTCGCGATGTGCGCTTCCGCCAGGCGGTTTCGACGGCCGTAGATCGCCAGGGAATTATCCGGCTGGTTTATCACAACCGGGCGGTTGCGCTGGCTACGCATGTGAGTCCCGGCAACAAACAGTGGTTCAATACCGCCATTTCTGTTCCCGCGCGTTCACTACCCCAGGCGCGTGAGCTGCTGAAAGCGGCAGGATTTTCCTGGAAGTCCGACGGTACACTGATGGATTCAGGCGGCCAGCCGGTGGAATTTACGATCCTGGTCAGCTCCAGCAATACGCAGCGCATGCAGATCGCGACGCTGGTGCAGGAGGACTTGAAGCAAATCGGGATCGTGGCGCACGTAGCCCCGATGGAAGCCAGATCAGTCACCGATCGGGTGGTGACTTCACACGACTACGAAGCAACGGTGATGGGGCTGGTGGTGGGCGACGCCGATCCCAATTCTGATCTGAACCTGTTGATGTCGAATGGCCAGATTCATATCTGGGACCTGGGAGAAAAGACCCCGGCTACGCCCTGGGAAGCAGAGATTGATCAGCTCATGCAGAAGCAGCTGGTGACTCTGAATTATCAGCAAAGAAAGAAGATTTATGACCGGGTGCAGGAAATCCTGACCCGGCAGGTTCCTCTGCTGTATCTGGTAAGCCCTAACATTCTGGTTGGAGCGCAGGAAGACCTGGGTAACTTCCGTCCGGCAATACTTGAACAGTATACTTTTTGGAACGCAGACGAACTTTTTTGGCACACCCCCGCCGGAAAACATTGATGGACGACAACGCCAAGGAAATATCTTTACCTACAACCCGGGACACTGCGGCTGAAGACGAGCGGCTGGTACAGGAGTGTCTGGCCGGCGACGAGCGGGCCTGGAATACACTGATCGATAAGTACAAGCGGCTGATTTATTCCGTTCCGGTCAAGTATGGCTTCAGTCCTGACGATGCCGGAGACATCTTTCAGAATGTCTGCATCGACTTGTTCACCAACCTGGCCAAGCTCAGGAAGATTGAATCACTGCGCTCCTGGCTGATTACGGTGGCCACGCACAAGTGTTTCCACTGGAAGAAGCAGCAGAAAGGGGACGTTGAGCTGGATGCCATGGAGCAGGAGGTGGCGGAGGAAATCGCCGAGGCTCCGGAGATACTGCAGGAAGTACAGGAAGAGCAGGCCGTTCGCGACGCGATTGAGCGTCTTACGCCCCGCTGCGCTGAACTGGTGAGGCTGCTGTTCTACGAGCAGCCGCCGGTACCCTACAACGAAGTGGCGCAGAAGCTTGGGCTGGCCACCGGCTCCATTGGCTTCATTCGCGGCCGTTGTCTCAACCGTTTGCAAAAGATCTTGGCGGAATTGGGATTCTAGATGTCGCAGCAAGGGACGAACTTCGGTCTGGAACAGTGGATTGTTGACCTGGCCGCCATCGCGGAAGAGGAGCAGCGCCGCGCTTTTCTGGCTGCGCGAAAGCAGGCCTGCAGCAATGAGACCGTCGACTCCCTGTACAACGCCGTCGTTACCTTCGCCCACATGGACCTGGACAAGGCCGGTAAGCTTGCCCAGGCCAGCACGTGGGTCGCCAAAGAGATCAGCGATCCCTACGCCACTGCGCAGAGCGCTCGCGCCATGGGGCACGTACTGTACCTCACCGGCAAGCACAAACCTGCCATTCAGGAATACGAAAAGGCGCTGGATATTTTTGAGCAGACTGGGCGCGACGTGGATTACGCCCGCACCATCAGCGGCGCGCTGCAAAGCCTGATTTATGACGGGCAGTACGAACGCGCCTTCAAGCTCGGTGAGCGGGCGCGCTCGATTTTTTATGCCCACAAAGACCGGTTACGGCTGGCGCGGCTCGATAGCAACATCGCCAACGTGTATTACCGGCAGGACCGTTTCCAGGAAGCGGTGGAGCTGTATGAACGCGCATACAGTGAATTTCTACAGTGCGGAGAATCGCTCGACATCGCCGCGGTGTTGCGGAACCTGGCGGTCTGCTACATCAGCCTGCATGACTTCCCCCGTGCCGAGGAGACCTACCGGCTGGCCAAGCAACACTGCCAGGAGCACGGTTTTTCTTTGCTTGTCGCTGAGGCTGACTACAACGTAGCTTACCTGCACTATCTACGGGGCGAATACCTGCGTGCGATCGAACTCTATGACCAGACGCGCGCGCTGTGCGCTACGCTGGGCGATCGCTACCACCAGGCGCTATGCGATCTGGACGAATCAGAAATCTATCTGGAACTGAACCTGACCGAGGGCGGCACGGAGCTGGCGCAGGACGCGTTCATGGCTTTCACCGACCTTGGAATGACGTATGAAGCGGCGAAGGCGGCGGCGTTCTCGGCCATCGCCACCAGCCAGCAAGGCCGATACAAGCTGGCGCTGGAGATTTTTGATCACGCGCGTGAACTCTTCGTCAAGGAACAGAACAAGCTGTGGCCCGCGCTGATCGACTTGTACAAGGCGCTGGTGCTTTATGAAGCGGGGGAAAATGATGATGCCGAAGACCTGGCGGCAACCGCGCTCGCCTACTTTGCCGGCTCCACATTGGCCTCGAAGGCCGCGCTGTGCGAGCTGCTGCTGGCGGCGATCGAATTGCGCGTCTCCGACCCGGAAGAGTCACGACGCTATTGCAGCGCGGCGTTGGCGCGATTGATTCATATCGATTCACCGGCGGTTTATCAGGCTTATTTCATGCTGGGCCAGGCGGAGGAGGCCAGCGGCAACACGGAGCTGGCGCGCCATGCCTATGAGCACGCCTTCCGCAAGCTGGAAGATCTGCGCAGCCATTTGGGAAAAGAAGAGCTGAAGATTGCCTTTCTCAAGAACAAGCTGGCGGTTTATGAAGGGCTGGTCATCACCTCGTTGGCGGTGAGCTTTGGCGAGCGCGCGCAGAAAGAGGCCTTTGAGTACATTGAACAGGCCAAATCGCGTAGCTTGGCTGATCTGATCGCGTTTCGCTCGTCGTCGCTGGCCGCGCGGGAAGCGGATTCGGTTTCGCCAGCCATGGGAGAATTTCGCGATCTGCGCCAGAAGCTGAACTGGACCTACCACCAGATTGAACTGGAAGAGTTGAATCGGGAAGGGAGCTCACCGGAGCGAATCCAGCAGCTGCGCCAGTTGAGCCGCAGTTATGAAGACGATCTGGTGAAAGCTTTTTCTAAAGTCCAGAACGTAGACCGTGAATTTGCCAGCCTGCAGAACGCCAGGACCGTGCCGGTGGAAGAGTTGCAGCGGCTGTTGCCGGAGAACACGCAGCTGGTTGAGTATTACGCGGCCCGCAACCGTTTCTATGTCTGCCTGATTTCACGCACGGAGTTCAAGGTTGTGGCTTTGGGTGATGTAATGCCGGTGCGGGAAAAGCTGCGACTGCTGCAGTTGCAGCTGGCGAAGTTCCGGCTCGGGGATGATTACACGCAAGCGCTGGAAAAGTCATTGCTGGATGCCACGCAGGCGCACCTGGAGGAGCTGTATTCGCTCTTGATCGCTCCGGTCCGCAACCAGCTCACGGCCGAGCACCTGGTCATTGTCCCACATTCTTTTCTGCATTACCTGCCGTTCCATGCGCTGTCCGATGGCCAGCAATACCTGATCGACGATTTTTCCATCTCGTACGCTCCCAGCAGCAGCATCTTTGCCGCTTGCCAGGAGAAGAGCCAGCCGCAGAGCACTGGCGAAGCCCTGGTCCTGGCCGTCCCGGACGCCCGCGCGCCGTACATCGCCGACGAGGCGCGCTTCGTGGCTTCTGCCATGGACAACGCCCATCTCTTTATCGGTGATGAAGCCACGGAAGAGCGGCTGCGCAGCCTGGGCCCACGAAGCCGTTTTATCCACATCGCGACGCACGGCTATTTTCGCCAGGACAACCCAATGTTTTCCTCGCTGCGGCTGGGCACGTCACTGTTGAGCCTGTTTGACTTGTATCAGCTGAACTTTGACGCCGAACTGGTCACCTTGAGCGGTTGTGGCACCGGCATGAATGTAGTGATCGGCGGCGATGAACTGATCGGCCTGGTGCGTGGGCTGTTGTATGCCGGCGCCCAGACCCTGATGGTCAGCCTGTGGGAGGTGCATGACCAGAGCACCGCCGAGTTTATGGCTGACTTTTACCGGAACTTCAAAAGTTCCGCCAGCAAGGCGAATGCATTACGAAAGTCTGTGATGAACCTGAAGGAAAAGCATCGTCATCCGTACTATTGGGCGGCTTTTGCGCTGGTTGGGAAGGTCTGATAATGCCCGAAAAATCTTCCCGAGGGTATATTTTTGGGGTTCTGAGGGACTCTTATGAACCAGAAGCAGGCTCATCCGTCGACTGCTAAAGGGGGAATATGGACCCGGAAGCCGTATTCCCCTTCATAAATTTGTAAGCTTTGTGACCGAAGAAAAAGTCCAAATATGACTCAAGCGCGCCATTTCGACATTACTGAGTGGGCAGATTACGTACGCAATGTAGTCTCCGCAGAGCAGCGAGAACAAATGCTGGCCCATCTACGGTTTGGGTGCTCCAAGTGTGAGAAAGTACAGGCTGTCCTTGCACGATTCGCCGGCATCTGCCAGCGCGAAGCTAAATTTGAAATCCCGCGGGTAGCGGAGTTGCAGGTAAAAGCGCTGGTCGGGCTGGCGCATGCGCCGCGTCGCAGCGCGCTGCAACGCCTGTTGGGAAACCTGGTTTATGACAGCTTGAATGATCCACAACCGGTTGGAGTCAGAGGCACACATCAGATCAATCGCCAGGTGCTGTTTCACGCCGGCGACTATTCAGTAGATCTTCGTTTTGAGCACGAAAAAGGCTCGGCCAGCATGGTGCTGGTTGGTCAGATCGCCAACCAGAAAGCGCCGGAAGAAAACCTGGCCAATGTACCCGTAATTCTTGTAGCTGGAGATCGCGAGCTGACTCGCTCCATCAGCAACACCTTCGGAGAGTTTCAGCTGGAGTACGTTCCGGAAAGCGATTTGCGTTTGCTGGTGCCGCTCGAGGCCAGAGGCCAGGAACTGGAAGTGGTGTTAGGGAAAGCGCCGCAGCTTTAGCTTCGTCAATCTTAATACGCAATGGAACCCGACGATGAGGAAACGCACATTACTGTTCGTAGCTCTGTTGACCGCCCTGCCGCTGGCAGCGCAGAGCAGCTACATCCTCACGGCTTCTCCCAGCAATGTTCAATCGGTGGTCGACAGCCATGGCCTTACTGTAGTCAAAGAACTTTTTGACGGCACCAACTGCGTGATGCTGGTCACTTCTCCTTCGGCCAACGTGACCGGAGTAGAGACAGAAGTTGAATCTGATCTCAAGGTTGTCAGTTTCGAGCCGCAACAGAATCTGAGCCTGCCGGAGTTGAACGGCGCAACCCAGGCGACGCTGACGCAATCCACCACAGGAATTCTTGATTCTCTGGTCGGGCGCACGCTGGTTAACTTCTTCGGAAGCACCGTTCCCAGCAACTACACCACACAGACGGCCACGAGCATTATTCGTCTGGGCGACGCTCGTACGGCAACGAATTTGACCGGTACTGGCGTCGTGGCCATTATCGATACCGGCGCTGATATTAATCACCCAGCCCTTACCGGAGTTTTGGTTCCAGGCTACGACTTTACCCGCGACACGCCAGGCGCATCAGAGCTGGCTGACCTCAATCCAGCCATGGCTGCTGCGCTGCAGCAATCGACCACCGGCATTCTCGACGCGCAGAACACCCTGGTCCTGAATGCGGCGGCTGTGGCGATATTGTCGCAATCTACAACAGGGATCCTGGATCAATCGACCACGGGAATTCTGGATTCCACCCTCAGTGAATTTGGGCACGGCACCATGGTGGCTGGGATTGTCCACCTGATCGCGCCTACGGCAAAGATCATGCCGTTGAAGGCATTCCACGCCGATGGATCTTCAGACCTCTCTGATATCATCCGCGCCATCTACTACGCGGCCGACAATGGCGCCAGCGTGATCAGCATGAGCTTCAGCATTAGCCAGCCCTCCCCCGGGTTACAGGCTGCGGTTCAGTATGCTCTCAGCAAAAATGTGATTCTGGTGGCTGCGTCGGGCAATGATGGCTTGAAGACCCTGGTCTATCCCGCCAGCTACGGCGGAGTCCAGGGCATCGGCTCCAGCACCAGTAGTGACACCAAGAGCAACTTCTCCAACTTCGGCTCAGGCGTTGTCACTTTCGCCGCGCCGGGCGAGGGAGTAATCACGACCTATCCTGGCGGCAACTACGCAGCGGGTTGGGGGACCTCTTTCAGCGCTCCGATGCTCTCAGGCGCCGCTACGCTGGTTCTGCAGGCTCGCCCTTTATCAAGGCCGGGCGACATTACCAATTGGCTGTCCAAGACCAAACAAATCAGCGATATGGGCTATGGACGCATCGATCTCTTTGCGTCATTAACAAACCTGGTTAACAGCGGCGGCTCAAGTTCCAGCACAAGTAGCACCTCGGGAAGCACTTCCGGCAGCAGTTCGACCACCACAAACTCCACCAGCGGAAGCACCAGCGGCGGGCCAAGCCACCCGTAGTCTCGAATTTCCCGCTATTTCAACGATCAGCAAAAATTTATTAGCAAATCTAATAGATTTATGCAGTCTTTTGCGTATTTCCGTTGCTTTTTGGCGCGGGATTCAGCGATCCAGAATTGTAGGCTTGCGTGGGCCGAAGGCTGTTTTTTGCTCGCCGCGCAAGACGAATACTTACTTTTAAATCATTTGTTTACAGCTGATCCTGCCGCACAGGCCGTGTGATGCTTTTTCTCTTTTTATACGCTTATAGGAGATGGCTCAACGGCTGGAAACAAAAATTAAACTTTCACTGGTAATTTCCACTCTGGCTATACTCGACCCGTTCGACGGAATACAGCCGAAGGGAGCCCTCTCGTTCCATCGGGTGGGATGCAAGGGGGACCAAGTTAGAAATGGCACATTTCAGGGTGCTTGCACGTTTTTTGTGTGGCCTTCTTTTGTTGACGAGTGTATCGCTACCAGCCCAGAACAAGTTTGTTCTGGTGACCTCGCCCAGCAAAACGCGGGACGTCTGCGGCCGCCATGGCCTCACGCAAATCACGCAACTCTCTCAACGCGGAGTCACGCTGGTTTCAACGTTTTCGGTGGACACAACCATCGCCAGTGATCCCGACGTATTGAGCTTTGAGTCTGACCGCTCCCTCGGTGTTCCTGAGCTTTCCGGCGCCACCATCGCCAGCCTGACGCAGTCCACCACCGGCATTCTTGACGGTCTGCCGGGGCGCAGCGTAGTGAATTATTTCGGCGCGAAAGTTCCCAGCAACTACGTGCGGCAGCCAGCTACAGGCATCACGCGTCAGATCGACGCGCAAACCGGAGTCAACCTCACAGGAAATGGCGTTACCGTTGCTTTGATTGATACCGGGGTTGATCTCACGCATCCGGCTCTCAGCCCGGTCCTGGTTCCCGGTTATAACTTCGTCAATGAGTCCGCCAGCCCTTCCGAACTGAATGATCTTGATCCCGCGACCGCAGCGGCCCTGACGCAGTCGACTACCGGCATTCTTGATGGCCAGAACCTGGTCCAGCTGAACGCGTTTACGGTCGCCATTCTGACCCAGTCAACCACAGGCATTCTGGATGGTCCGCCCAGCGCTTTTGGTCATGGCACCATGACCGCAGGGATCGTGCATCTGTTTGCTCCGAATGCCAGGATCATGCCGCTCAAGGCCTTCGCGGGCGATGGCAGCTCTGACCTCTTCAACATTGTGCGCGCCATCTACTTTGCCGCGGACCATGGCGCCGACGTCATCAGCATGAGCTTTGAGATCACGCAGAATTCGCCATCGTTGGCGGCCGCGATTCAATACGCGCTCAGCAAGAACGTGGTCATTGTGGCAGCCTCTGGAAATGACGGGCAGCAAATGCTGGTGTATCCGGCAGCCTATAACCTTGTGATCGGCGTGGGTTCCACCAGCAATAACGACGCAAAAAGCTCATTCACCAATTTCGGCACCAATGCGGTGTTTATCGCGGCGCCGGGCGAAGGGATTGTTACTACTTATCCTGGCGGGAATTATGCGGCAGGATGGGGAACGTCATTCAGCGCGCCGTTGATCGCCGGCGAAGCCGCGTTGGTTCTCGAGGCCCGGCCGACCTATCATCCCGGAGACGTTGCCAACGCCATTTCCCGGGGCGCCTCGGTCCCGCAGATGGGCCACGGGCGCGCCGATCTTTGCCAGGCGCTATCCAGCATCGGGATCGGCAATGTTTGTACGACCTCCAATAATAGCGGTACCAGCGGGAGCTCTTCCGGGGGCCCGTCCGCTCACTAAGCTGGATCGCAAATATTGGATGAGCCTGCTCGACAGCCCTGATTTGCGGCAGGGCTGTTTTTGTCAGCTCGAAATCAGTAGCTGCCGGAAGCCATCGGCGCATAGCGCCGGAAGAAGCTGTCAGCCTTCCATTGTGGACGTTTTAGATCATCCGCTGTTCTCACCAGCAGCGCGCGAATGATCTCTTCATACTTGCCTGCCGCCGCCAGGTCCACAGGCTGGTTCGTGTCATCCGATGGTGCATGATATCGCTGCGTGAGCCAGTTCTTGAACGTTTCCTGTTCCGGCGATCCAGGCTCGAACCCAACCTTCATGGCCAACGCCGGTATGCCATGCCGGATAAAGTTGTATTGGTCGCTGCGGATAAAAGAATTTCTCTGCGGCTCCGGATCAGGCTGTACCTGCACGCCGAGTGATTGCGCCACTTCACGCACGGAATCGCCCAGGTCGGACTCAGCCAAGCCATACACCGTGAGCACCTTCAGCGGCACAATCGGCAAAAACATATCGATGTTGATATTGGCGATCATCGATCCCGGCTTCACTGTGGGATGCGCGGTAAAGTAGCGCGATCCCAGCAATCCCTTTTCCTCACCGGTAACAAAGACAAACAGCAGTGAGCGCTTTGGTCTCCGCGAAGATTTCTTCAATGAGGCCAGAACGTCCAGAAGCACGGCGCTGCCGGAAGCATTGTCCATTGCGCCGTTGTAGATGCGGTCGCCGTTGATGGGCTCGCCTATTCCGAGATGATCGAGGTGCGCGGAGAGAACCACGTATTCGTTTTTGAGTTTGGGATCGCTGCCGGTCAGCTGCGCCACCAGATTGGCCGATTCTACGTCCTTTTTGTTGACCGCGGCACGCGACCTGATGCTTACCGCAAGAGGAAAGCGCGGCAACTGTTTGCGGTCTTTGAGCAGCTGCAAAATCTCCGGCAATGTGTGCCCGGAGCCTTCAAAAAGTTTGTCAGCGTGCGCTGGGTTAAAGATCGCAGCCAGCTGCTGGCCTGATGTCTCGTCAAATTCCTGGTCCTTCAGCGCCATGTTGGGATGGGCGCGGTTGGCCGATATTCGCGACCAGGGAATGTCCATGAACTCGGGATTGGGGATGCTGATGATTCCCACCGCGCCGGCTTTGTACATTGTCTTCCATCGTTCGCCGGCCGATTGATAGTGCGAAGCCAGCGCACCGGGGATCTCCGCCGGAGCGCCGGAGAAAACCACAGCAACTTTGCCGCGTAGATCAAGACCAGCCAGATCGTCATAGCCCTTCTCAGGAACTGTGAGCCCGTAGCCGGCGAAGGCCAGCGGAGCATCGAGTGACGGCGCCAGGTCCACCCGTGTGCTGAAGATTGCGTCCTCGCCCAGGACTAGAGGTTCCACCTCTCCGTTTCGTACCAGCGTGAGGCTTGAATCCTTCTCGACAATCTGGCGCGAGACAAACTGTACCGGCTGGTAATAGCCTTTTGCTCCTGCAGGCTCCAGCCCCGCGTGCTTGAGCTGCTCCACTACGTATTCCTGGGCCTTGCGCAGACCAGGACTGCCGGTTTCGCGGCCTTCCATGTCATCCGCCGCCAGGATCTTCACGTAATTCCACCAGTTCTTGCCGTCGAGATGTGCTTCTCCAGCTGCCGCGGCAGAGCCGTCAGTCACGTTGCTGTTGGCGTCGCTGCCAGCCAGCGATTGCGATGTCAGTCCGGCCAGCGCTGTTGATCCGGCCATTGAAGTTGAAGACGCGGCCGATGTCTGTTGCAACGAATAGGCGGCGAGAGTGAAGAGAACAGTGAAGGCAGCAATCAAAGCCAGCAGGGAGAGAGACTTTTTCATAACAGGCTGGTAGCTCCTCATAAAAAGGGGCGATTCGAATGTGCAAAATATTATCATCGCGCGCAAGCTTTATGCTGTTTTGAGCACGGCAGAACCTCGCGGGCCAATCAGGAACAGGGCTGCATGAAATAATTGGTGCGTGTCAACCCGCCCTGCCGCCATCACGATAGTGGCTGTATTCCTTTTTCTGGCCACAGCAATCGCCGCAGTGGTTGGCTTTTCACTGCTGTTCCCGAATCCGCTGCTCAACCGGTTGTGGGACCTTAACCCATCTGGAGCGGCGCTCTTTCATTCCATCGGACGCGTTTCCAGCCTGTTCCTGTTAGCGCTTGGATGTGGAACGTTTCTGGCTGCCCGTGGGCTGCTTTGCGGTCGAAAGTGGGCATGGTGGTTTGCGGTTATCTTGTTTTCGGTTGATGTCGCGGGCAACGTAACCAGTTATTTCCTGATCCACGACCCCGGTCGCACCATTTCTGGTGCAATTATCTCCCTTTGCTTTGTCGGCCTGCTCTGCAGTAGATCGGCGAGGGCCTATACGACGATAGCCGCCTAAAACCCGCAATTTTTACCCAAAATTCAGCAATTCCGGTTGAAAACACCGAATAAATACGACATAATTTGCTCACACTCATGCCTCGCAAGAATGAAGAAGACCCCAAGATTTCCAAAGATCTTTGGATCGCGCCACGATATAGCCTCAAAGGGCCTGCCGGCGAACGCGCCTGGGAAAACCGCCCTGGAGGACCGCCGAACAGCAGCCGTTTTCTGGAACTGGCGGATATTGCTTTGGGAACCAAAAAACCGTCAATGAAGAAGAAGAAAGCTGCGGCGGCCAGCGCGCATCAAACCGGCAAGACCGAACCTTATTCCGGCGTGAAATACAAAAGAGAAGAAGCCTAGCGTTCGCTGCCGATGGGTTGATCACCCCTGCGGACTATGGGCGCCTGACTGCAAAGTCTGCGAGACCGTCTTGGCGTATTCGCGTAGCCTATCGAGCGAAGTAGAGAGCGCACCGGCTTTTTCCGCCAGGCCACGCGCGCGTGCCACTGCCATCACCTGTTCGGCCTCCATGCTCAGGCGCTCCAGAGTGCTCACCAGATAACCCAGGGCATCGGCATGCGGCTTCCAAAGATAGGCGGAGCTGGCTTTCTGGTTGTATTCATCCACCTCAACCACCATGCGGGAGAGATAAGCCACAATGGTCATGAGGATATTCGCGTAGTCGGCGCGAAAACTCTTCTCGCCTTCGTATTCTGCTTTAAACGCTTCAATTTCCGCCGGGGACAGACTGATCTTGGAATTCTTGACCGGGAAGATACCCGCATATTTCGGATCGGAACCGCGCACGTGTTCCTTGATGGCCTGGCGCGCGCTGTGGATCTTGCCTTCCTGCACGGCGTTCTGGACCGCCTGCGAGGGCGCAACGGCAAGCACTTCTGCTTTGACCGTTTGCGCTGAGACTGCTTGCGGTCTTGGTGCAGCTGCCGGCGCCGGCGGCGGAGGAGGAGGAACATTCGTAGAAATCTGTGTTGGGATGGTTGGCCTCGGCACGGGCGGAGGCGGCGGAGCTTCTGGCGGAGGCCCCGTCGGGCGTGGGGTCGGCGTCAGGCGCACCGGCTTCTTGTTGTCGACAGCTTTTTTGTATTTGGAGACTTTGCGGAACTCGTCCTGCGCGAACTGGTAATCTTCGGCAAGAAGCTGCGTGGTCTCAACCTCGCTCAGGTTCTGGATCGTGATGTCGCCTTCCACGCGTGAGAGAATGCTGCCGCCTTCGCGCTGCACGGTTTCCGCGTAAGTCTTGATCTGGATGGCCGCGTCATGGAAGAGCTCATCGAACTTGCGTCCAAAGACGTCGTTCCACACGGCCAGGTTGGCCAGCGAATCGGGATGATAAAACGATTTTCCCAGGGACTGCTTCAGCTCGCGCACGCGCTGCACGATCCCTGAATCGATGATCTGATCAAAGTGCCGGAACTCTTCCAGCTCCTGATAAAGATATTCAAACTCCTGCAGCAGGGTAACGTGCTCCGGCGGCATGGATTCGCATGGCACATCGCCCAGCGCGCGATAAAGTGAGCCTTCAAACGCCAGCGACGCCTGCGAAATGAACGCATACGAGCTGTCTACTTCCGGCCGCTGCCAGGCGACAACTCCCGCTTCCTGCGATGCATTGCGAAAGAGATAAGTGATAATGCAGTCGGTCTTGTCGCGATCGCCGGCGCGCTGCGAACCCTTGGTGGAAAAGTAGCGGAGTAGAGCGTGAGAAGTTTCAAATCCGGGAATGGTTTTCAGAGCGTCGCGAACCAGCGGCGGCGTGAGCGCCAGATCCAGCACATCAAGCCACAGCTTGAAGTTTTGAATCAGCGCAGCAGTATTCTCAGGCGTGGCTGTGACGTTGCTGATCTCCGCAGGAACCGGCACACTATGACCCAGGTTGTTTTGCAACAACCCAAGATAAAAACTGTGTACGGTGGTTAGGTCTTTAAGTTCCTGTTGCGGGTCCTGGCCCAAAATTAACTCCTGCGCGTTAAGATTTTCACGGTCCTGCTGGGGGTGAGAAAGCCGGGTTTTCCCGGTAGTTTAACCTACGCCAATCGGTGGGGACAATCACGGAATACCTTATTGAATAGGTACCCCTTCAGAACACGCTGAATAAGCAGGCTTTATGGAAAGTATTAGAGAATTGTAATAATCCTCTTATTTACCGCCCAGCAGCAACTTGGCAATCGTCTGCAGTTGCATATTCGATGTGCCCTCATAGATTTTGCCGATCTTGGCGTCGCGATAAAACTTCTCTACCGGGTATTCCTTGGTGAATCCATTACCGCCATGAATCTCAACCGCCAGAGAAGCCACGCGCTCGGCCACCTGTGAAGCAAAGAGCTTGGTCATGGCCGCTTCTTTCACAAAATTCATGCCGGCATCTTTCATGCGTGCGGCGTTGTACACCAGCATGCGCACGGCTTCGATCTCGGTGGCCATCTGCGCCAGTTGAAACTGGATTCCCTGAAAGTCTGAGATGCTCTTGCCGAACTGTTTGCGCTCCTGCGAATACTTAAGCGCGCTCTCCCATGCCCCGCGCGCCAGACCGAGCATCTGCGCGCCAATGCCGATGCGCCCTTCGTTCAAAGTCTCAATGGCGATCTTGTAACCCTTGCCCACTTCGCCCAGCACGTTTTCCTTAGGCACGTGGCAATCTTCCAGGATCAATTCGCATGTGGAAGAGGCACGAATGCCCAGCTTGTCTTCCTTTTTTCCGACGCTAAAACCCGGAAAACTTTTTTCCACGATGAACGCCGTGATTCCTTTGTAGCCTGCGGCCGGGTCGATCGTCGCGAACAAGATGAATACGCCCGCTTCCTTGCCGTTGGTGATCCAGAGCTTGCGGCCGTTCAGCACGTAATCACTGCCTTTGAGCGTGGCGCGGGTGGTCATGGCGAAGGCGTCAGAACCGGAGCTGGCTTCGCTCAGCGCATAGGCGCCGACGGTGTTGCTGCTCATCCTGGGCAGGTAGCGGCGCTTCTGGTCTTCAGTGGTCCAGCGCAGCAGAGCGTTGTTGACCAGCGTGTTCTGTACGTCAACAATCACGCCGGCAGAGGCATCAACGCGTGAAATCTCTTCCACGGCCAGAATGGCTTCAAAGAACCTGCCTCCGGCGCCGCCGTACTGTTCCGGAACCTCAATCCCCATCAGCCCGAGCTGGAAAAACTGATCCAGCAGCTGGTGCTCGAAGACGCCCTTTTCGTCCATCTCGCGGACTTTTGGGCGCAGCGTCTCGTCTGCGAACTGGCGGACGTTGTCACGAAACAAGATTTCATCGTCGCTGAGCGCGACCAGTGGCTGGGCAGGAGGTGCAGCGGGCGTGGAAAGTTGAGACATCGCTTAGGTCCTTAAGTGGTGATTGGGGCAAACAGAAAATTGTAAATTAGCAGTCAGCAATTAGCCATCAGCTATCAGATCAGCCAACCGCTATAGACCGCAAAGGGCGCTAAGGCCGCGAAGGTGGAGAGCGTCAACACAATAAAATCATTAAGGCATCGGTCAGCATTCCTTTCAAAAGTGAATTGGGCATTGATTCATTTACCCGTTGCGTCCTTTGGGACCATCGTGGGTCGGATGGGTTTTGCTGATAGCTGATGGCTGCTAGCTGATGGCTGATTGCAGACAGCTTTGGCACTTGACGCAATCCACCCTGAGACCGTTTAATTGGCTACCATGCGCGTAGCCTTCTTAGGTCTTGGAATCATGGGACGGCCCATGGCCGCCAACCTTGTCAAAGCCGGACATGAAGTCACCGTCTGGAACCGAACGCCCCGCGATGTGGACGGGGCCAGAACTGCTGCTACGCCGGCCGAAGCCGCTAAGGATCAGGACGCGGTGTGGGTCTGCGTCTCTGATACCAAGGCGGTTCAGGCCGTGCTGTTTGGACCGGGCGGAGCGATTGAAGGCCTTTCGAGCGGCACGGTAGTGGTGGATTCAAGCACCATCGCGCCTTCGGCCAGCCTGCTCTTCATGGAAGGCTTGCAGGAAAAAGGCTGCGAATTTCTTGACGCGCCGGTGACCGGCTCAAAGATCGCGGCCGAGAGCGGCCAACTGATCTTTATGATCGGCGGCGCGCCGCACAACATTGAACGCGTTGAGCCGCTGCTTCGCGCCATGGCGAAGAAAGTGATCCACATGGGCGACAACGGCAAAGGCCTCTCTGCCAAGCTGGCGCAGAACATGAATATCGTTTTCATGTATGAAGGCTTGTGCGAGAGCCTGACGCTGGCCAAGAAGCTGGGTGTGCCGGTGGAAAAGATGTTTGAGCTGATTGAGAATTCCATGATCCGCTCCGGCGTTGCGGAATATAAAAAGCCTTTCATCCTGGCGCAAGACTGGACGCCCAATTTTCCGCTCAAACTGATGCACAAAGACATGCATCTGATGATGGACGCCGCGAAAGAAAACGGTGTCGATCTGCCCGGGCTCACCAAAATCGACGAAATTTACGAAGAAGCGGTCAAAGCCGGCATGGAAGATCTCGATTACGCCGCGACCATGGCGTTGCTGGAAGAACACGCGGGGTTGCGGATGAAAGGGAAGTAGCGGGCCGTTCATTAACGAATTAGGCACCGATGAGCTGCCAGAAGTGCCTGAAGGATTCTATGGCGAAGCCACCTCTCATCTTTACCTACTACATCGCCGCTCCCGTGGAGAAGGTTTGGGATGGCTTTGTTTCCAAAGAGGCAAACCAGAAGATCTTCATGGGCGCCGACTTTGAGGTGGACCTGAAACCGGGCGGAGCAATGACCTGGTCCGGCCCAGGCAAAGACGGCAAGCCGATGCGTTATGTGACCGGCAAGGTTCTTCGCGCGGAGGCGCCGAAGCTGCTGGAGTACAAGTTCGGCATGGGTGAAGGCGCAGTGATGTCGCGGGTGAAGGTTGAACTGACTCCGGAGTCAGAGGCCGTGAAGGTTGTAGTGACCAACGACGATTGGGCCGACGACGATTCCTCATACACTCAAAACGCCGACGGCTGGCCGCGAATCCTTTCACGATTGAAGACCCTGCTGGAAACCGGAAAGACGTTCAAGCCGCACTAGACACCTGAGCTTCTCCGCGTCTCTGTGGTGAAAGCCGCTTCCTATCCTACTTTGGATGTCATCGCCTTCTCCGTGCCGCCGCTCAGCACATAGTCCCGTTCTGCAACGACTTTCGTCCGGCGTTTATAGGCCACGACCGATCCCGGCCAGATCACAGGATTCTCGCCGGTTTTGGCATCCTGATACCAACTCCTGCAGCCGCCGGCCTGCCAGACGGTCCCAGCCAACCGCGACTGCAGCTCGTCGACAAAACTTTTCTGCGTCTCCGCCTTCACTTCCATGACCTTCATGCCGCGACGATGCATCAGACGCAAGCAGTCCATCACGTAGCCAATCTGCGCCTCGCTCATCAGCACGACGGAGTTGTGTCCCAGGCCCGTGTTGGGTCCGAGCAGCATAAAAAAGTTGGGAAAGCCGCTGACGGTCATGCCCAGATAGGCGCTGATGCGCTCTTTCCAGGCATCATGGATTTCGAGGCCGTTGCGGCCGACGATCGCGGTGTCATGCAGCGGCTCGGTGGTGCGAAAGCCGGTGCCGTAAATCAGCACATCGACGGGATGCTCAGTCCCATCCTGAGTGACGATGGAATGCTCGCGAACTTCCTTGATCCCGTCGGTGATGAAGTCAACGTTCGGCTGCTGGATGGCTGGATAAAAATCATTCGAGATCAGCACACGCTTGCAGCCAAGTTCGTAGCTGGGTGTGAGTCTGGCGCGCAACACAGGATCAGGCACCTGTTCGGTCAGGTGGTCAAGCGCCATCTGTTGTCCGCGCTTGCGTAAAACGCGCAGATTGCCCAGAAATCCCCAGACACGTACTTCATACAGCCAGAACAACCCGGTGCGGAAGAGCCAGGTAAAGAAGGGGATGCGTCGGAAGCGTTTGCGCCAGCGTTCGGGAATGGCAAAGTCGGCTTTGGGCAGGATCCAGGGAGGCGTGCGCTGGAAGACAGAGAGCTTGCCGGCTTTCTTTGCGATTTCCGGAACAAACTGAATGGCACTGGCGCCGGTCCCGATCACGGTCACCCGCTTGCCTTCGAGCGGCACGCTCGCATCCCACCAGGTGGAGTGGAACGATGGTCCGGCGAACTTCTCCTTGCCGGGGATGTCAGGATATTTTGGGACATGCAGCGCGCCAACGGCCGAGACCAAAGAGCGAGCGTGGATCACGGCGCCGTCGGCTGTGGTGACGTGCCACACCGCGGAAGCTTCATCCCAGACAGCTTTTTGCATCCGCGAGTTCAAGCGAACGTATTTCTTTAAACCATATTTTTCCGCGCATGCCTTCAGATATTGCTGGATCTCATCGCGGCCGGAATACATGCGGCTCCAGTCAGGGTTGCGATCGAAAGAAAACGAGTAAAGATGGGAAGGAATATCGCAGGCGCAGCCGGGGTACTGGTTGACATACCAGGTGCCGCCGATATCGTCCGCCTTCTCGAGAACGAGAAAACTCGTCATGTCCGCTTCGAGCAGCTTGATAGCCATGCCCAGGCCGGAGAAACCTGCGCCGACAATCAAAACATCAAGAACATCTGCGGGAGTTTCGTTGGCAGAAGAAGCGGCGGCCGTTGATTGTTCCAGGGTTGGCAATGGATTGAGACTAGCTTGCCATGTTGCGCTGTGCCACGCAAGCAATACCAGGCAACGAGATGGAACGGCAGCAAAGGCAGGGCCGGCTGGGACTCGATCCTGCAAGCCCCAGCCGGTGAAGGGGAGGGTTTACAGAGAGCGCAGGAAGTTCACCAGGTCCTGCTGCTGTTGGGGGGTGAGTGTGTTGTTGAAGGCGTTAACCACGGCATTGGCCTCAGAGCAGACTTGCCCAGCGACGCACGGACTGGCATGCAACTGGATGGCAGTCACAATGTCACTCGTCTGGCCGTTGTGCATGAAGAAGATACGCTGGCCCACGCCCCAGAGCGGCGCGGTGCGAAATTCATCGCCGCCGGCTTGCCCCTGGCTGATGCCATCGGCCAATCCCGTGCCCATATGATGCAGCGCGAAATCAGAAAACGGCTGGAACTGGGCCCCGCTCAACGGACCCAGGTTGGACTTCGAAGTGCGCAGGGAATCGGTGTGGCACAAGACGCAGCCGATCCCAGTGTTGGGTGTGCCCCCCGAAACCGACGGAAGTACCGTACCAAACAGCGCTTTGCCGCGAAGAGCCGAGGCCCCGAGAGGCTGGCAGCTGGTCTGGCTGGTAAAGAAGTCGCAAGGCACGGCTGCAGCGTTGAGCCGCATGAAGATGGTGAAATTTTCAATCAGAGAAGAAATCTGGCTGGCGTCGTCTCCCGCGGTGGGACCGGTGGGAATGATGACGTGAGTGTTGTCTTCCGGCGTCGCGTTGGTGGCGCAGCCGCTGTTGGCCCGTTCATTGGTGAAGAGCTCATTGGTAACGCCCATCTCCACGTTGGAAGCTTCGCCGGAAAACATCAGCATGGATTTGTTCTGCGCTTTCCAGCCGAACTTGGTGATGGTCCCGTCATTGCCGCTGGTGTTGAAACGGCCCGCGATGCCCAACGCGGCCTTGGCCGCGTGCAGAGATGAGAGGTTGGCCTTCAAGCTATCTTCGCTCATGTTCTCGACAAACCCCTCGCCAAAGGTCGGAATGGGAATGCGGAAAGCGATATTTCCATTCTGCAGTTGAGTCGCGAAGTCCGGTTGCTTCAGGGTGCAGCCGTTCGGCGCATCGGTGCGTCCGGTAATCGTGAACAGATCATGCACGCCGCCATCAGGGGTGCCGTCAGCGTTGAGGCGGAAGCGCACTTCCAGAACCGGACCGTTCGAAGTAATGAAGGTCGGTATGGTGTTGGTGGCGCCGTCAAGGTTGGCAACACCAAGCTGTGGATTGGGCGTCGGGCTGCTTCCTCCGATCACCGGCTGGGAATGGCAGAGCAGACAACTGTTCCCGTTGAACGCCGGCCCCAGCCCAAGCAAAGGTTCGTTCGGCAGAGTACCCTTCACGGAGACGGTTTGACCGAAGAGATTCAGCGCGTCAAACCAGAAGATATTTTGGTCGGAGGGAAGGCCTGGAATGGGGTTGCCGGCTCCGGTAGGCGGTTGTGGTCCGGGACGAACGCCGGGATCAACCGCGCTAAGCGTAACCTGCGCACGTACAGGTTTGATGTTGACGCACAGCAATACAGCCGATATGACGAGACACCCAGCGAAAATCCTCAAAATGAAGCTTTGTCGGACGCCATGAATGATCGGAACTTTCATACTTTCTTCCCTTTCATTGTTTCTCAGTTGAGAGTTGTTGCAGAAATTTTCTGCAAGGCGATTAAGTGGCGTTGTCGATTGCTGCTCACGAAACCAGAGTTCCGCGCGAGAATTGTGAGCTGGATTTAAGGTCGCGTGGTCAAAGGATGGAAAAAAGCGCTTTCTGGAATTTCGAAATGAAACTGGAGGGAGTTCCGAAACGGAAATTCACTTTAGCGATCAAATGCGTTTTGGCCCATCAAACCCACTGATACAGCGCAACATGGCGCATCATTTAACGATTCGCTCAAGCGCTTTTGCCCGGCTCCGCTACAAACTGGTAGCCCAGCCCGCGCACGGTGAGCAGATGCCTGGGGTTTGCGGGCTCTTTTTCAATATAGCGACGCAGGCGAACGATGAAATTGTCGATGGCCCGCGTGTCGGTATCTTCTTTCAGTCCCCAAACCTGTTCCAGAATCTCTTTGCGCGAAACCGGGCGGCCGCTGTTGCGAATGAGAAAGCGGAGCAACTCAGTTTCCATCAGGGTAAGCTGGAAGGTCTGCTTGCCGTTGCGCAGCTGAAGTTTCTGGAAGTCGACAGCCTTTCCGGCGAAGCTGAATTCGTCCGGCTGCGGAACCGCTGGGCCGTTTGTGTTTTGCAGCCAATTCTTTCGCCTTAGCAGCCCGCCGATGCGCGCAATCAGAATGTCAAGGTTGAAAGGCTTGGGCAGATAATCGTCGGCGCCGGCTTCAAAACCTTTGAGCACGTCTTCGGGCCGGCCGCGTGCCGTCAACATCAGCACAGGAATGAAATTTTGCGACTGCCGCAATTCACGCGCGACCGAGAAGCCGTCCTTGCCCGGCAGCATGACGTCGAGCACCATCAGGTCAAACTGCGGGTTGGGCACGCCGAGAAGCTTCAGTGCCTCTTCGCCGTTTTCGGTTACCTCAACCGAATGACCTTCAGCTTCCAGGTTAAAGCGCAACCCCTGGGCAATGTGTGCTTCGTCTTCTACCAGCAGGATGCGGCTCATACGTGGTACACCCGAGGCAGACGAATGGTGAAAGTGCTGCCCCGGCCTTCGCCTTCGCTTTCAGCAAACGCTTCGCCGCCGTGACGGCGGACAATGGAGCGCACGATGAATAGTCCCAGGCCGGTGCCCTTGACTTGTCCGGTGGCCGGACTGTGAACGCGGTAAAAACGTTTGAAGATACGTTTGAGCTCGTTGCTGGGAATGCCCACGCCATTGTCGCGAACGCGCAGGGCAACCGAATCGATGTTCGGCGTAGTCACGTCCACCACGATCAAGGGCTGGCGGCCGGAGTACTTCACGGCATTCTCGATCAGGTTGGCCACGGCGGTCCGGAGCTCTTCAGGGTTACCCATCAGCGTGATGGGGCCGGCCGGCTTTTCGCCGAAACGCAGAGCGTCGGCGGAGAGTCCATGACGCAGACGCGCCAACTCAAGGCTGTCCTGGATGATGGCGGAGAAGTCCACGTCCTGCCAGTTGCGGCGCGAGCTGCGCTGGCGAATCTCACCCGCACGGAGGACCTGCTCTACCGTGCCCAGCAGACGGTCGGTGTCGTCGAGCATGAGGCGATAGAAATCACGGCGCTGATTGTCGTCGAGCGCGCGGCGCTCCAGTGTCTGCAGATAGAGGCGTATGGAGGTGATCGGCGTCTTTAACTCGTGCGTTACGGCGTTCAGGAAGCTGTCCTGTTGCTCATTGCGGCGGATCTCGCGTACCAGGAAGATGGTGTAAATCACCAAGCCGGCAATAATCAGGCCGAAGAAAACAATGCCCAGCACCAGCGTGACCACGTTGGGCCAACTGTGGACGATCCAGCTGACGTTGAGATAGAGCGCCAGCGCCACCAGGCAGGAGCCCAGCGTGATGAAGAAAGAAATAGTTTTGGCGCGACTGGTGATGCGCATGACGGCTGAGGAAATTGTAAAGGATTGCTGCGCTGGTTCGCCGCGGATTTACGCAGGTGGCCGTAGATAAACCAGCGTTGGGCCTAAAAAGTAAGCGCGGCTTTTTTCGCCGCGCTTAGAAGCATTCGTAGCCAGGTGAGCAACAATTTAGTCATCGCCTGAAGCCGCGGTCGAGAGCTGGACCTTCGCCGGCTTGAGCTTGATGGCCTCTTTCAGCTTGGGCGCTTTTACGTCCCAGATCAGGCCCAGAGCGCGGAAGGCGCAGATGCCGTACCAGTTCAGATCGATCTCATACCAGGCCAGCCCGTGGCGCGCCGCCTGCGGATGGGCATGATGATTGTTGTGCCATCCTTCACCAAAAGTCAGGCAGGCTACCCAGAAACTGTTCTTCGAGGTGTCACCGGTGAGAAAGCGCTGCGTGCCCCACATGTGCGTGGCCGAATTGACCAGCCAGGTGGCGTGCAGTCCGATCACGGTGCGGAAGAAGATGCCCCATAACACCATCGACCAGCCACCAATAGCCAGCAGGATGAAGCCGAGCACGGTGATCGGCACCCAATGCCACTTACTAATGAAGGTATGAAACTTGTCTTTGCGCAGATCGGGAATGTACGGCAGCAGTGCAGCCGAGTGGTTATGCAGGGTACGGCCGGTCATGATCCAACCCATGTGCGCCCAGAAGCCGCCGTCACGAGGCGAATGCGGGTCGCCGTCCACGTCAGTATTCTGGTGATGGACGCGGTGGGTCGCTACCCAGAAAAACGGTCCACCTTCGAGCGCGAGCGTGGCACAAAGCGTCAGAAAATATTCTACCCATTTATAGGTCTTATAGCCGCGATGGGTGAGCAGCCGGTGATATCCCATGCCAATGCCCAGGCTGCCGGATACCCACCACAACAGTACCGCTACCCAGAATGCCTTCCAGGTAAACATGAACAGCGCGGCAATGGCGCCTACGTGGAACGCCGACATGAAAAACGTGGTGAGCGGGCTGATGGGCTCTCGAAACGTGCGATCACGACGGAAAAGTTTCACGACTGGTTAGGTTCTCCTTGGTGGAACCAGGTCTTATCTTGGTGTTTGATTTCCAGCCTAACAGCGGGGAAGGCCCTGCTTTTGTAATAGTTCTGTAATTGCGCCAGCCGTAGGTGCAGTGTCGAACGGAACGCAAGAGTGGAGCCTAAAGTTTCCTGCGGTGAAAACTGCGGTATCGTGCCAAACCAGACACGGCCCTTACCACCAGAGGACAAGCCCCTTGGAGTGCCGAAGTGGAACTCCGCCGCCGAAATTTATTTGCGCCCAGGCTTCGTCAAACGTGTTCTTTGCTAACATGCCAGCTCTTAAACAAGACGCGGGCCTCCGCGCGGCTTGTGAAACGGCGCGGCTTGCCATAGGAGCTACAAGTGAAATGGAATTTTGCCCTCGCTGGTTGTTGTCTTCTTCTGCTTGCTGCAAACATCGCGCTGATCCGCCAGAACCAGGACCTGAAAGCACGAGTTGCTTTGGCCCCGCCTACGCTTGAAGCTGCGGCTGGCGCCCAGATGCCGGATCTCCACGGCTTTGATCAGATGGGTAAGCAGGTTGAGGTGGCGTATGGAAAGGACCAACGTAAAGTTCTGGTCCTGGTTTTTTCTCCGACGTGCGGTTTTTGTGACCAGAACTGGCCCAAGTGGCAACAAGTGATTTCATCACTTGACCCTTCGACTGTGCGTCCGGTGGCGGTGGATGTGACCGCAACCGCGAACGCCACATTTATTTCACAACACCAGCTTTCGAGCCTGCCTGTGGTCGTACAAGTGGACCCGCAGGCCACGGTGAATTACCGCTTCCACCTAACTCCTCAGACCATTCTTCTGGACCACACCGGAAGAGTAGAAAAGGTCTGGACCGGCGTCCTGAATGATTCTGCTCTGGCGGAATTAAAACAGCGCTTGGGAGAGAGCAAGACAGCTTCGGCAAACGCTGTGAGTCGTGCGGCTTTTTAACTGAAAGGAGTGCTTGCCATGATTAAAAAGAACCTCAAGACCATGTGCCTGGCAATGTTCGTGATCGCCGCTCTTTGCGCGGGAACGGTCTCAGCCCGCCAGTTGCGGTCCGGCGCCAAGGACTTCGCCGCCTGCGGCGGCAGCTGCGGTATTAACAAGCCTTGTGCCAAGGGCTGTCTTTGCATTTTCCCTATGGAGACAGGCAGCCCATTTTGCTCATCGCATCCCATCCCCGGCGCGACCGTGGTGAAGTAGCAGGAGCGACGAGCCTAACCATCCCGCTTTTAAAAGGAGAGCAAATCATGAGAAAGACGATTCAAACTCTCTCATTCTCGATCATTACCATGGCTGTCCTGTGCGCTGGTACTGTTTCCGCCCGCCAGTTGCGGGACGGCGCGAAGGCTACCACCACCTGCGGGGGGACCTGCAGCGCAACCAGACCGTGTGCTACCGGCTGCTTCTGTTCATTTACGACGCCATTCACCGCGTTCTGTACTACGCGCCCGGCCGGCGTTGTGCCCGCCGGAAAACAACCATAGCAAGAGTCCTGGATTATGAAAGGAGTGAACGATGGGAAGGAATGTAATCAAAAACATGTTTCTGGCCGTGACGATGGCTGCCGTTTTCAGTGCGGGGATGCTTTCCGCCCGCCAGTTGTCCATGGCCGTTCAGGACACAACTTGCCAGCACCATTTCTGCAGCAAGACGCAACCCTGCCCCAACGTTCTGGGCTGCGGATGCGTCTTCAACAACCCGAAGGCCACCACGGGCGTATGCGGTTTCATTGCAGCCAAGCGGGCAGAGTAGCCAGACGATATCAACTCCCTCGGCCTAATCTAGAAAGGAAAGGTGAAGCATGAGCAAGACAATCAAAAACGCATTCTTGGCGGCGATGGCCATCGCGGTCCTGTGTGCGGGAACAGTTTCCGCACGCCAGTTACGGAGCCAAGCCAACATTCTTCCTGTGTGTCGAGGCGCCTGCAGTGCCACTGTGCATTGTGCTGGTCCGTGCATCTGCCAGATCTTCAGTGGAACGACCGGAGGGTGCGTCCGGGACCCGGGCCCGGTGAGACCCCAGCCTAAAAGATCCGAGTGACTTACGCCGGTTCGTGAAATGCCCCGGCTCCGCTGATGAAAACGGTTTGACTTCTTATAGTAGAGAACCTATGTCCCAGCAGGCATAGGTTCTTTTTTTGAACAAGGCGCGAATGGGCCCACACTCCGCGCATTCACATGCAAAAAGCGGCATGCGAATGGGGCCCAGCTGAGCGGCGCTGCGACAGGAGCAAATGGAATGTAGGGTGGAAGAAACTGTTGAGCCGGGTTTGGTCGCGCCAGAGACCCTAAAACAACGAAGCCGAAGCGCCGGCTGCCAGTTCGCGCATTGCGTCCAACATGTATACGCGCGAGGGCGAGCCGGGAGAAAGAAATTCCAGCCGCATGGTCACAGAGAAATGAGGCGAGCTTCGCTGGAAGCTGACGTTCACAAATTCGCTGCCATCGGTGCGCGTCAAGGAGGCCATGGCGCAGGCAATTTCTTTTTGGCTGTCAGCCCGCGTGCTGATGATCATCGGCTGCAGACACTCGAATTTCCAACCGGGATGATTGACCGGCGAGCGCCGGCTACTGCGAGCTACCCAGCGGAAGTTGTGAACATGCAGGGAGAAAGCGGGCGGGCAATCGAGATCGGCCTGGAAGGTGAGCACCTCATGCTGGCTTCTTACCTTGTGATAGAACCATTGCACCGGCGTTTGCTGCGGCAGCAACTCCACCAGGACCCACGCGCGTTGAAAGGCGCCGCAGGCCAGGCGCAACGGGACACGAAACTTTGTCGCGCCTATCCATGAAATGCCGGTGACCTGGCCGCGACCGGCCATGGCTGACTGGATCCAGCGCAGAACTTCACGGGCCTTGTGCTGCTTGCGGCGCACGGAAATGCAATACCACGTTACAAAAAACGTGATCGCCGCAATCAGGGAGATTCCCAGTACCGCCATCTGGTACTGAGATGCCGCGAAGTTGCCCTTCAGATGTCAAAAGGGCGACGGCACAGGAGTTGTTTTCACTGCTTGAAACCAATTTGGAATTCTGTGCTGTTCAGGAACGAGAGTTGCGCAGCTCTGCCTGTGAATTTTTGTAGGACTGTGTTTTACAGCCCACGATAGATTCCACCATCGGCCAGAATCGTTTGCCCTGTGACGTAAGAGGCCTGCTCGGAAGCCAGCCAGAGAATCACGCTGGCAATTTCTTCCGGAGTGCCCAGACGCTTGACCGGAGTCTCTGCCGCCCAGTTGTCGCAGATCTGCTGGGGTGAGCTGCCTGCAGCGAGAGCGCGGACCTGCGCCAGTTCCTGCAGACGTTCCGTAGCGGTGTAGCCGGGAGCAACGTTGTTGACCAGAATGCCGTCTTTGCCGAATTCGTTGGACAGGCTCTTGACCAATCCGACCACAGCGGCGCGGACAGAGTTGGAGAGGACCAGGTCGGCGATCGGCTGCTTTACGGAGATGGAGGTGATGGTCACGATCCGGCCCCAGCGATGGCGTTGCATATGGGGAATGACGGCTTTCGCGAGGTGGACAACGCTCATCAGGTTCAGGTCTACGGCTTTGCGCCATTCGTCGGCCGAGAGGGAGAGAAAATTCTTGGCCGGAGGGCCCCCGGCATTGGTCACACAGACATCGATTCTGCCGAAGCGCTTGGCTACCTGCTCGACAAAGCGCTGGACCGCTGGGACCTCGGTTACATCGAGCGCTTCGGCGTAGACCTCAGCTCCGGTTTGTGAGCGAAGACGATTTGCAGCTTCAAGCAGGGTCTTTTCCGTGCGCGCACACATGGCGACTTGCGCGCCTTCGCGGGCGAAGGCCTCCGCTGTCGCCAGGCCGATACCCTGGCTGGAAGCAGCAACGATCACGCCACGGCCTTTCAGTCCTAGATTCATGTCGCTTTGCTCCAGTCTTTAGTTTTAGGGTCGCTCCGCGACCAAACCGCGAGACAATCCTCACCTGCCTCGACTTTTAGGAGGCTCCTCAGGCTGCGCGGCTCAGCGCGCCCGCCTTCGCTTCATTAGTTATGTCGCTTCGCTCCGAACCGCTGGAGAGTTACTTCCAGCAAAGTTCTTTCTGCACCTGACGCGAGCAGCTCGCCGCGCAAGACGGGCTCGCCGCTCATTTACCTCACCCTGGCATTTGCCCGAGCACCACCTGTGCCGGTGCTCCGGCCTTGATTTTGTTTTTCTCAAAACATTCTTTGATACGACGCCGCAGCTCCCGTGATACGCCGTATTGCTTGCCGGGACGGACCTTTACAGTAATCAGGTAGTCGACTTCCGTCCCACGCACTCGCTCGATGCCGTGTACTTGAGGTTCAGCCACAATATCGTCTTTGAATGAAGGATCGCCGTAAAAATCCTTTGCGATTTCCTGCAGCAACCCCACGATGCGATCGCTGCTCTCGGTATAGTCAACGGCAACGTGCAATGTGGCTTGTGACCAGTCGCGGGTCGTGTTGCTGACAATCTGTATGGTGCCGTTGGGCACGATGTGCAAGGTGCCGTCGGCGTCGCGCAGGACGGTACGGCGCATGGTGATCTCTTCCACGGCGCCGCTCACGCCGGCGATGCGGATGGTATCGCCGATCTCAAACTGGTCCTCTACCAGGATGAAAAAACCGTTGATCACGTCTTTGACCAGCGTTTGCGCACCGAAGCCAATGGCCAGGCCGGCGATGCCGGCGCTCGCCAACAGCGGCGCAATATTGATGTTGAAGCCTTCGTTCAGCACCCACATCCCGGTAAAAAACACGATGAGGAAAACGCCCACACTGCGGATCACGCTGGTAATCGTGCGTACCTGCTGCGCGCGCACCGGCCCGTGAGCGCTTTTTTCCGTAAGCGCGACCAGCTTTCGCGTGACAAACCCCAGCAGGCGCACAAAGATGAACGCCAGCACCAGGATTACCAGGAGCTTGGGGGCCTTGTCGCGCGTCCAGGCTACCAGGTAGTTGTGCCAGGAATGCCAGATGTTGCTGAATCTTTCTTCCATGCGTGGTCTCAGTGGGCGATTATAGCTGAGCGGCGTTCTGCCCATTCACACGCAAAACCGGCGCGCGAATGGGGCCCCGGCCTTGGCAGGAACCTCAACCGTCATGGTGACAGCGCTGCTGCCGTGATGCGCCGGCAGAGGGTAACTTTTATAATCGGGGTACGTCCTTATTCATAAGACGAGTTTTTGGGAAGGGGTATTTGTGTCAGCAAAACTTCTTTGCACTGCAACGCTTTGCCTGTTCATTGGCACGGGCATATTCCTGGCCCCGAGAGCGCCTGCCGCAGCGCCACAACTGGAAGGCCGGCAGGACCCGGCACAGAAAGAGATGCAGGACCGCATGTACAAAGCGGCCAACAAGAAACGCCAGCAGGACATTCGTGGAGACACCGACAAACTGCTGCAGCTGGCTACCGAGCTCAAGGCCGCGGTGGACAAGAGCGACGAAAACATGCTGTCACTCGACGTGGTACGCAAGGCCGACGAAGTGGAGAAGCTGGCCAAGAAAGTAAAAGAAAAGATGAAAGAAGCTTTCGGTCCGCCGCAAAACCAGGAACCGCCGCGGACGCTGCCGACGCCGTTCTCGCACTAGAGAACTCTAGCGTGAATGAAAAAGCCCGCCTTGCGGCGGGCTTTTTGGTTTTAAGCGCCAGCTTTTGAGTTCAACCCAGACTAGGCAGCGACCTTGGCTCCCTTGGCCTCTTTTTC
>DATBHX010000046.1:0-96094 GCA_036557225.1 Candidatus Angelobacter sp. | reverse complement strand
GAAGTGCACCCGGATGCTGACACTTTAACGGCCCTCACGGAGCAGTTGCTGCCGGTGGCCGAGCGTCAGCAGGTGCTGGCGCACCTTGCTGCCTGTGGACAATGCCGAGAGGTTTTCGCACTGAGCCAGCCACAGCTTCCCGAGCTGGTTCCACAGCCTGTCTTCAAACCGGCACCGGTTTCAGGCTGGCGAAAACTCTTTACTCCCACGTTTGGGCTGGCAGGCGCAGCCGCAGCCATGGCAATCGTTGCCTTGGTGGTGTCGCAGAATTCGCAGAGATCTTTCCAGCAGCAGCCGAAGCCGGAAGCCAAAGTTACGCAGCCTGCAGAGGCAGCGGCGTCAAAGACCCAGGACAGCGCAGGTATTCCTGCTTCTCGACCAGAGGCAGTGCAACCGGCTTTGGACAAGAATGAGTCCGCTGCTGAACGAGCCCGGCGCGACGTCCCGCAGTCAAGAGCTGCCGGCGCAGCGTCGCCTGCCAGGACCGCACAGCCGAATGCAACAGCGGCAAATGCTCCGATGAACAGAGGCGTGCTCGGCCATCAAGCGGATGCTGTAGCAAATCAGCCTGTGCTCTCGGCAGATCTGCGCAAGAAAGACTATGTGAATCCTGGCATTATCTTTGCCGCGAACGCGACCGACAATTTTGGCAACAGCAACGGCGCGTTGCCCTCTGCGCCCCAGCCAAAAGCTTCGGCATCCGAAACCAGGCTGAGTGCGAGCGTTCCGCCGCAGATCACCATCTTCCAGGACATTCCAACGAACACTGCCAGTAACAAGAACAACATTCGCATCATGACGCCGCCCCAGCCACCCGAGCATTCCAGCTGTCCGCCGTGCAAGGTGGTGGAAAAAGGCGCGCGCGCCGCGTGGCGCCGGCTGCCGGGAGCCGTTCCCGCCATCAACGGCAATTCGCTCACATTCAGCGCAATGGGTGGACAGAAGTTCAGCGGGCAATTGCAGAAAGAGCAACCGTCTGAACTCGCCGCTGCACCTGCAAATTCCACCGGGGTGGACGGACTGCAGCGGTTCGAAGCTCTCAGCGGGCGCGCGATGGCTGGTGCAGATACCTCATCCGCAGACTCTTCGGCCGTGGCGTGGAAGGTCATGGGCGGCAAGCTGGTCAAGTCCAGGGGGCCAGCCCAGTGGGAAGATGCGTATCCTGGGGCAAGCTTCCAGTTCCTGGTGGTAAGCTCACGCGGCAACGATGTTTGGGCCGGTGG
Source organism: Candidatus Angelobacter sp. (assembly GCA_036557225.1). GTDB lineage: Bacteria > Acidobacteriota > Terriglobia > Terriglobales > Acidobacteriaceae > Angelobacter. Next base: position 94,871 of record DATBHX010000046.1, on the reverse strand, counting down.
GACCCATGCCTCCATCATCCATTCGCGCGACGGCGGCGCGAACTGGGAGGCTCCCAAACTCGGTGACGAGGCTTCCGGCTCTGTCGTGAGCATCCTCTTCAGCGGAAGCATCGTTCAGGTACGGACCTCCGAAGGCCAGTCGTGGTCAAGCTCTGACGGCGGTAAGACCTGGACACAAAACTAGCTGTCAGCTTCTTCTGAAATCCCGAACCCGCGCCAAGGAAAGTGCATAGCGTCTCCGGTGAATTCGTTCGCGGGCGAGGGAACCCTAGCAAAACGATCCTCTGAAATAGATCGCGATTTATGATGCATGTAAGCCCGTAGGGTTCCCTCCCCTTCGACAAGCTCAGGGTCGGGATTTCAGAAAAAATTCATGTATAATCCGCGCCGATGATCCTGAAAATCGCTTTGCTGCTGTGGTTTGTCGCGCTGCTGCTCTCATTTGTCGCCAAGGGCAGCGGCCGGGCATGGATGGCGCGGCTCTTCCTGGGCGGCTTCTGCCTCCTGCTGTTGGGATTTTTTCTCAAGCTGATTTCACGGATCTTGTGAGCATAATCATGGCCGTCAAAGCCTTTTTCTCGATGTGCGCGCTTCTCTTCCTGGTGCTTGGCCTTTCGCTTGTAAGCAGCCGACAAACTGCAGCCAGCAACCCGGAAGGCTCGTGGCAGGGCACGCTGGATACCGGATCGATCAAGCTCCGGCTGGTACTGACCGTCACAAAATCAGGCGACGACTACAAGGGAATTCTGGAAAGCCTGGATCAGGGTTCTACCATCCCCGCGACCAAGGTCACGCTCACGGGCGATAAACTGCATGCGGATTTTCCTCTGGTGAATGGCTTTTATGAGGGCGTTCTCAACAAAGAAGGAAGCGAGATCAACGGTACATGGTCGCAGAATGGCAGCTCGCTCCCGCTGGCATTCAAACGCGCCGAGTCCGGGATCAAAGCGGCGACTGCAAAAGACGAGACGAAAGACAAGGCGCAAGCCGCTCCAGCAGAGAAGCCCTTCACGTCGCCGATCGATGTCACCATTCCGGTTGCGCCGACGGCTTTTCAGGCCAACGGCAAGACGCACCTGGTCTATGAACTGCACATCGTCAACTTCAGTGGGCAGAGCACGACTCTGGCGCAGATCGCGGTGCTGAACGACAGCGGCACAGAGCTGGCGCGCCTGGCGCCCGTGGATGTGCTTACCAGCATCCTGCTGGTCGGGAACCGCGACGCTGCCGGCATGGAAAAACTCAACATCGGCGCGGGAGCAAGCGCCGTGGTCTTTATGTGGGTCACGGTGGACGGACCGGCCAAGGTCCCGGCAGCGCTGGAACACAAGATCACGGCAAAAGTGGGGAAGAACCAGGATGAGGTGACTGTCCACTGCGCTCGCACTACTGTTACTCGTGACATCGCCGTGATTGGCGCTCCGCTGCGCGGCGATAGCTGGGTTGCCGCCAATGGACCATTCAACACGTCGGCCCACCGGCGTGCGATGATCCCCATTGAAGGCAAGGCGCGCATTGCCCAGCGCTTTGCCATTGACTGGGTGCGAACCAACGCTGACGGCAAGAGCTACACGGGCGATCCCAAAGACAACAAGAACTACCGCGCTTATGGGAGCGAAGCGCTCGCTGTGGCCGACGCTGTGGTAACCGAGGTCAAAGACGGGATTCCGGAGAATGTCCCGGGCATCAACTCGCGCGCGGTGCCGATTACCCTGGAAACCATTGGCGGAAACCACGTGATACTCGATATCGGCCACGGCCGCTACGCTTTCTATGCTCATCTGCAACCGGGAAGCCTGAAGGTGAAGCTCGGCGACCACGTGAAGCGCGGGCAGGTGCTGGGACTTGTGGGCAACTCCGGCAACTCAACCGAGCCGCATCTGCATTTCCATCTGAGCGATGGCAATTCGCCTCTAGGCTCTGAGGGCATTCCCTATGCGCTGGAGTCGTTCACGACGAAACTCAAAGGAGAGACAACGTCCACGCAGCACAAGATGGAGATACCGACTGAGGGCGAGATTGTAACGTTTGCTGAGAAATAGCTTTCTCTGAAATTCCGAGCGCGCGACGAGGGATCATTTCAGACAAACGCTAAGCCGAAACCAGTGATCCAACCTTCTCCCCCGTAACTACACGCTTGATATTCCCCGGCACGTTCAGATTGAAGATCACGATCGGGAGATTATTTTCCTGGCAGAGGGAGATGGCAGTCGCGTCCATCACGCGCAGGCCGCGCTTGAGGACTTCAATATAGCTGATGGTCTCAATCATGGTGGCCGTGGTAACGAGCTTGGGATCGGCGTCATAGATGCCGTTGACCTTGGTAGCTTTCATGATCACGTCAGCCTTGATCTCCATGGCGCGGAGCGAGGCTGCCGTATCCGTAGAGAAGTAGGGATTGCCGGTGCCGCCGGCAAAGATCACGACACGGCCTTTTTCCATGTGCCGGAGCGCCCGGCGGCGGATAAACGGTTCAGCCACCTGATTCATCTCCAGGGCCGACATCACCCGGGTGTGCACGCCTTGTTTTTCGAGCGCATCCTGCAGCGCCAGCGAGTTGATTACGGTGGCCAGCATGCCCATGTGGTCGGCGGAGACCCGATCCATGTCGCGCGCCTGCTCGGCGACGCCGCGAAAGAAATTACCGCCCCCCACAACCAGTGCGATCTCTACGCCAAGCTCATGAACTTCCTTGATTTCCGCGGCGATGGAGTGAATACGGTTGGTTTCAACACCAAAACCCTTATCGCCCGCCAGGGCCTCACCGGAAAGTTTGAGAAGGATGCGTTTGAAGGCAAGCATGCTGATCCAGTATAGCAGTGCAGAAGAATGCGGCAGACACGGTGCAGCACCCTGAATTCTTACCGGGCTCTCCACACGACAACCTCACGCGCAGCTCCCAGATTCGAACCTAAGTAGAGCGTTCAGGATTGCTGCACGGGGACAGGCTTCTGACAGGTCACAGCAAGAGGTGTGTTCATGATCAGAAAGCTGGTGGTCTGGCTGTTCGCGGCGACCCTGTTAGCTTGCGCACCGCGCGTAAAAGCGGAAAAAGATAAAGCAACGAAGAAGTCCGTGTTAGATCCCGCCCCGGTCGCGGCCAGCAAGTTCACCGGCGATCTGGATGGTATGCTGCAGCGGCGGGTGATCCGGGCGCTGGTTGTTTATTCCCAGACGCAGTTCTACATCGTGCGCGGCCGCCCGCAAGGGATGGCTCACGATGCGCTGAAGGCTTTCGAAAGTTTTATCAACCAGAAGTATCCCGCAAAGACCAAACATCTTTCGCTCCACGTCATCTTCATCCCCGTCGCGCGTGACCAGATGCTGCCTCTACTGACAGAGGGCAATGGAGACATCGCCGTGGGCGCGCTGACGGTGACGTCGGAGCGGCAAAAGAGCGTCGACTTCACCGAGCCAACCGCGCGCAACATCAGTGAAGTCGTGGTGACTGGCCCCAGGTCGCCGGCGATCGCGAAATTGGACGATCTTTCCGGCCAGGAAGTTTTTGTGCGCAAGTCATCCAGCTATTGGGAGAGCCTGGAGAAGATCAACCAGCAGTTCAAAGAAGAAGGCAGGGCCGAGGTAAAGCTGCGTGCGGCGCCGGAGGACCTGGAGGACGAGAATCTGCTGGAGATGTTGAATGCCGGACTCGTGGGAATCGTGGTAACGGATGACTACAAAGCGCGGCTCTGGGCGCAGATCTATCAACAGATCAAGCCGCACCCGGAGATCGCGGTTGCCCAGGGCAGGGAGTTTGCCTGGGCCATGCGCAAGAACAGCCCCAAATTCATGGCTGCGGCCAATGAGTTTGTGCGCCAACATCGCCAGGGGACCACCTTCGGCAACATTCTGCTGAACAAATACGCTCGCAGTACCCGGATGATCAGGAACGCTACTGATCCTGCAGAGATGAAGAAGTTTGCGCTGATGGTGGAGATCTTCCGCAAGTATTCCGGCCAATACAGCGTGGACTATCTGCTGATGATGGCGCAGGGATATCAGGAATCGCAGTTGAACCAGGCGCGGCGCAGCAAAGCAGGCGCGATTGGAGTCATGCAGCTGATGCCGGCCACCGGAAAGCAGATGCAGGTGGGCGACATACATCAGCTGGAGCCCAACATTCATGCCGGAGTGAAATACATTCGCTTCATGGAAGACAGGTATTTTGCCGGCGAGCCGATGGACGACACCAACAAGCTCCTGTTTTCCTTCGCGGCGTATAACGCGGGACCGGCCCGCATCCAGCACTTGCGCAAGGCGACTTCCCAGGCAGGGTTAAACGCCAACGTCTGGCTGAACAACGTGGAGATGATCGCGGCCAAAGAAATTGGCACTGAGACAGTCACCTACGTCTCTAACATTTACAAGTACTACGTCGCGTACAAGCTGGTCGCCGAACAGCAGGCGGAGCGGAAGAAGCTGGAAGCAGGCAAGCGCTAGTGATTCGTTCGTTGATCTATTCGCAGCGCAACGCCTCCATCGGATCCACGCGGAGAGCGCGGCGCGCAGGCAGCAACGCTGCAAATCCTCCAACCACCGAGAGCAGCATGAATGCGGAGAGGTAACTAAGCGGATCAAAGTTGTTCAGTCCGTAGAGCATGGTGCGCAAGGCCAGAGAAACGGCAGCCGCCAGCGCCAGACCGCCAGCCATCGCCAGCACGAGCGGCCAGAGAAATTGCGATACCACGCTTTGCACAACCCTGGAGGATGTTGCGCCCAGGGCCATGCGGATGCCGATCTCCCGCGTCCGCTGCGAAACGTTGAACGCAATGACTCCATAAAGGCCTATGATCGCCAACAACAGCGCCATCATTCCAGTAGCGCTGATAATCCCAGCGATCTTGCCCGCCATGCCGACCTTTTCCGCAAAAGCGGTACTGACCAGCTGAACTTCAGGGCTGATCACCGGGTCTACGCTGAGCGCAGCCTGGCGCACAGCTGCGGCGACGGTCTCGGTTTGCGCTGTCGTGCGCACCAGCAGCACGGCTTCCGTCAGGCTCTTGTCTTTCATCGGGGTGTACATCTCGGCTGCATTGCCGTTCCGCATCTCGACCGCCCGAGCGTTGCCTACCACGCCGACTACAGGCAATTTCTGGTCGCCGCTTTCGTAAGTCTGCTGCAGTGGGTCCTTGCCCGGCCAGACGCCGCGCGCGTACGAGTCGCTTACGATGACTACGTCGCGATCCTTAGCGGTGAAGTCGCGCCCGCGCAGAATCGGAATAGCCATGGTACGGAAAAATTCAGGCCTGACCTGGTTGGAATAGACGTCGAATTTCACTGCGCCATGGGCCCGTTGCAACCAAGCGCGGTTTCCCATGGGAGGGCATAGAGCCAGGCTTACGGATTCAACATTGGGCATTTGGGCGATGCGAGCCTCAAGCCTATCGAAATAGTCGGCGGCAGCAGCCGGCTGATAACCATGAGCGTACAGCGACGGGTCGACGGTAAGCGTGTGGGTGTAGTCGAATCCGGGATCGCGATTGAAAGCCCGCTCCATGGCCCGCACCAGCAAGGCTGAGACAACCAGCAACACGCAGCTCGCCATAACCTGCGTGGACATAAAGATCGTGCGCAGGCGTGATCCGCCAAGCTTGAGCCGCGCCAGGCGGCGGGCGGGAGCCAGGCCGGCCAGGATGCAAGCCAGCAATCCGGCGCTGAAAGCGAAGATGGCCGTGCGCCAGTCAGGTGAGTAATCAAAGTTTTCCGGAGCCCCAAGCATGACAACGATGGCCCGGGAAACCATCCAGCTCAGCAGCAGAGCCACGGCCGATCCAGCGGCGGCAAGCATGAAACTTTCCGTGAGCAACTGACGCACAATGCGTCCGCGAGTCGCGCCCAGCGCCAGGCGTGTGGCAATCTCTCGCTCACGGGTCGCGGCCCGGCCCAGCAGCAGGTTCCCCAGATTGCCGCAGGCTGTCGCCAGGATCAGGAACATCAGAGTGGCCAGCATGGCGAACAGCGGGAGCGCATTGCTCTCCAATTGGCCGGCGTAACCGCCGGGAGAAGCTTTCAAATGTTCGTCAGGCTGGAATGTGGTTGGATGTTCATGCACCAGCTCCTTGGCCAGAGGCAGCAACGCCCGCTCTGCGGCCTTCACGCTTACGCCAGGCTTGAGCCGTCCCCACATGTGTACGCGGGAATCGTTGGCATCAAAACTGGTCAGGACGCGGCTCTGCGGCACAAAATAATTTTCCTGCTCCACCAAGAGCCAAACGTCGTCATGCGTTCCCTCATCCAGATCAAGGCTGGTGAAGTCATATGGCGTCACGCCAATCACGGTTGCCGGATGCTGATTGAGGCTGATGGTTTTGCCCACCACCGCAGCGTCACCGCCGAACTGCCGTTGCCAGAAGCCATAGCCCAGGACCGCTACCGGCGCCGCGTTCGCGTCTCCATCCACCTGCGCAGAAAACAGCCGGCCGTAAGCCGCTGTAATGCCCAGTTCGTGAAAGTAGTTGGCGGAGACCAGGCCGGTGCGCACGTTCTTCGCGGACTCCTGGCCCAGCGTCATGTTCGACCAACGCTGCACCAGCACGGCGGAAAGGGCCTGAGTGTTCTGCGCGTAAAACATCGCAGCCGGGTAAGCGACTTCAGTGGAAGAGTAGCCTTCACCTTGTGAAGTAAATAGAACCAGAGAAAACGGATCGTGCACCGGAAGCGGCCGGAGGAAAAAAACGTTGACCAGATTGAACACGGTAACGTTCACGCCGATTCCCAGTGCCAGTACGGTAATCGCGGTGAATGCCAGGCCAGGGGACTTCTTCAGGACGCGCGCGCCGAAACGCAGGTCCTGGGCAAGGCGATCCAGCCAGCCCCAGCCCCAGGCCTCCCGCGAGCGCTCGCGCGCCAGCGCTGCGTTGCCAAAATCTTTGCGCGCCCCAGGCGAGAGCATCTCGCGATGGACATCAATATCGTTCCGGAGTTCGCGCTCCAGCCTGCGCCGGTTCAGCAGGTAGTAGATGCGCCGAAAAAAATCGCCCATACGAAACCTCGCTTCTAGGCCTTCGCCATGACGGCTTTAATTCCGGCCAGCACGCGGTCAAAGTCTTCGACTTCGGCCTGCAACTGCTTCTGCCCGGCGGTGGTTAGTTTGTAAAACCGCACTTTGCGGTTGGTTTCAGAGATACCCCATTCGGCTTTTACCCAGCCTTTCAGCAGCATTTTCTGCAGCGCCGGATAGAGCGACCCTTCTTCCACCTGCAGTAGTTCTTTGGATAGCGTGTGAATGCGCTGGGCAATGGCGTAGCCGTGCATCGGCCCCGGCTGCAATACTCTCAGGATGAGCATACCCAGCGTTCCGGGAAGCATTTCATTCTTGGCCATGACAAGGCATAGCTTATCTAGGCATAGAGAATCTTGTCAAGCAATTTCCTGGGCGGCCTATTCGCTTCTCAGCGCGATCAGCGGGTCCACCCTGGTGACGCGGCGCGCCGGTATGTAACTGGCGGCAAAGCCTACGGCCAGAAACACCAATGCAACCGCCGCGAAGGTGATGGGATCGTTGACCGGCGTGCTGAAGAGCAAGGCGCGCATCACGCGCGAAAACAGCAACGCGGCCACAACGCCGATCACCAGGCCTGCGGTAATGATGCGCATGCCTTGCAGCAGCACCATGCGCAGGACCTCAGTGCTCTGTGCGCCCAGGGCCATGCGAATGCCGATTTCGCGCGTGCGCTGGCTTACCATGAGCGCAACCACGCCGCTCAGGCCGGTGGCGGCGATGGCCAGCGCCAGACCGGCAAACAATGCGAGCAACAACGTAGTCAGCCGTGACTGCACCAGCGAGTCGCCGCGGAGTTCGCTGAGCGTCTGTATGCCGCTGACCGGCTGTTCCGGGTCAACTGAATACACTGCTTCGCGCACCTGCTGGGCGTAGTTCATGGGGTCACCCGCGGTTTTGATGAGCAGGCTGCTGGCCATTCCGGCTTCCTGGTTCATCGGCAGGTAGGCGGTGTCCAGCGCATCTTTATCCAGGCCGTAGTACTTCACGTCGCCGACGACACCGACGATCTGGACCCAGTGCTCGCCGTTGTCGCCGGAGAGACGGTGGCCGATGGGATCTTCATTGGGAAAATAGTGTTTGGCCAGCGACTGGCTGATGATCACGACGCGGGGCGCGCTGGCATTGTCATGTTCGGTAAAGTCACGTCCGCTAATCAGGGGAACGCCCAGCAGCTTGAAGCAGCCGGTGGAGATAAAGTTGAGATCGGCGGTGGGCAACACATCGCGCGAATCGATTTGCCGGCCTTCCACAATGAAGGGCTGATTCATCGGCCGTCCTGGAGCGAGCGGGGCTCCGCTGTTCACGGCCACAGATAGAATTCCCGGCGTGCTGGCGAGCTTGCTGGTAACGCGGTTGAAAAAATTGAGTACGGCATCGTTATCCTGGTATTTGCTGAAATTGAATGGAATATTGCCGGTCAGCACGTTGTCTGGGTTGTATCCGGCGTTGACCTGTTGCAGCCTGGCAAAGCTGCGCAGCATGAGCCCGGCGCCAATCAGCAACACAAAACTTAGAGCCACCTGGCCGACAACGAGCAGGTTGCGCAACTGGTTCCGGTTGCTTTTGACGGTTGCGCCAGAGCTGCCTTCCTTGAGCGAGTTCACCAGGTTCAGCCGTTGCGAGAACGCGGGAATCGAGCCGAAGACCAGGCCGGTGAGAATGGATATCCCCAGAGTGAACAGCAGAACTTCCGTGCTGATGTGGACCTCAGCTGCGCGCGTGGTGAACTTGCCGATGAAACGTGCCAGCAAGTCGACGCAGGTGGAAGCCAGTAGCAATCCCAGCACGCCTCCGGCAAGACTGAGCATGGTGCTCTCGGTGAGCAGTTGCCGCACCAGCCGGCTGCGATTGGCGCCCAGAGCGGCGCGCACGGCCATCTCCTGTTCACGGCGCATGATGCGCGCCAGCGCAAGATTGGCTACGTTGGCGCAGGCAATCAGCAGAACAAAGCCCGCGGTCCCCAGCAGCACCAGCAGCATGGGACGGACCTGCGCTGTCAGCTTGTCCTGAAGGCCGTCCATGCGGGCGGTAAAGCCACGGGAGGCCGGATAGTCAGTGGGATATTGTTTTTGCAGTCGTGCCGCCACCAATGAGACTTCCTTGTTGCCAGTGTTCACGTCGGCGCCGGGCTGCAAACGTCCGAAGGCCTGCATCATACGGGCGGAGCGGTTGGCAATGGCCTGCGGCGATGAGCTGAACGGGCACGCCATGGTCGGCATATAAACATCGTTTTCCCGCGGATACTGCGGTACCGGCGGCAGCACGCCGATCACGGTATGCACCCTGTCATTCATACGGAAGTGGCGGCCCAGGATTGTTTTGTCACCGCCGTAACGCGTCTGCCAGAAGTTGTAGCTGAGCACCAGCACGGCATCTGCGCCTTTTGTGTCATCGGCGGCGGTAAAGAAGCGGCCGAGATAGGGCTTGATCCCCAGCAGATCAAAGAAGCGCGCCGAAACCACACCAGTATGGACCTGCGCCGGCTCCTGTCCGTCAAGCAGAACAAATGACATCTGGTGATACTGCTCAACCTGCGCCAGAGATTTAGCTTGCTGGCGATAATCCTGAATCTCTTTCACAGAGAAGCCGACATTCGCGGCATTGGCCTTGGGAAAATCCTGGCGCAGCACCACCAGCTCCTTGCCCTGCGCATAGGGCAGGGGTTTGAGCAACACTCCGTAAACCACGCTGAAGAGAGCCGTGTTGGCTCCGATGCCCAGCGCCAGGGCGAGTAGTGCTACCAGCGTGAATCCGGGGTTCTTGCGCAACATGCGAAAGCCGTAACGAATGTCTTGTAAGAAAGTGCTCATGAATGCTTCTCCTAATAGCGGAGTCTTACGATCGTATCCATTTTTAACCGGCAGCTCTATCGGCGTCTTGTACTAATGCAAGCCAGACTTCCGGTGGTGCCAGGTGGCCGCTCAAGTGCTCTGATGAGTTACGGAGCGGCCATGCGACTTAAAGGCACTTCGGCATCCGAACCACTCGAGCTGAGTAAGTTATTGATAACAGGGTTTTAAGTGGGTCAGGTGGGGGACCTGGCGCAAGATGAGGGTGTTCGCAAACGTGCACTGGCTGCGCGAAAACGAACAGCCCACAGTAAGAGAATTGATCGCTATGGCAGTCCAAAGTCAGGGGAAAGGCTAGTTTGTCTAAGTCACTGCATATCGGCGAGTTTTATGGCAGAGTTGCCCAGCGATGGGCCGCCGGCTCCGTCGTAGTGAACCGGCTGGAACATCGCCAGGCCAGGGCGCTTCCCGGCCATGCACACCAAGCCGCGTTCGTCTCGCTCATGCTCGAAGGCCAATATCGTGAGACGGCAGGTTTTCTGCAGTTTGGCTATCAGCCGTTTTCCTGCGTCTATCATCCGCCGGGGATGGAACACCACGATGAGATCGGCGCAACCGGAGTAACACTGCTCACCTTTGAGTTCAAGCCGGAGCTGATGGAGGAAGTAGATTTCTGCGCGATTGACACGCGTCCGATCGTCGATCTTTCCGGCCGGCAGCCGGCCTGGGAGCTGATGGACCTGTATCGCCGCATTTGCGCGGATACCACCAGCAACCTGGACCTGGAATCGCGCGCCGTCTCGTTGGCATTTTCCATTGTGCGAACTTCTGCACGCGTGCCCCGCGATCTACGCTCCCTGCGTTGTGCCTGTGAATACGTGCATGCGCATTTTGAAGATAACCTGACCCTGGCCCAGGTGGCGCGCGCGGCCGGGGTGCATCCGGTTTACCTGGGACACATCTTCCGCCAGGAATTTGGCGAGACGCTGGGCGAGTACCTGAACCGCGTGCGCGTGCACGCGGCTGCCGATCGCCTGGTGAACTCTGAACTGCCGTTGAGCACGATTGCCCTCGATTCTGGCTTCTATGACCAGAGCCACTTTACCCGGATTTTCCGCCATTTCACTGGGGCAACGCCCGGGGCCTTCCGCGCCGGATATTCCACGCAGAAGACTTCCCTTTCCGCGACAAATTGAGTGTAAGGCAGAACCGCCAGCGAGTAGAACAACGCTCAGGCCGCCTTTTGATCGCGGTATTGCAGCTTTACATGGCCTTCAATGAGCCGCAGGATGAAGGTCTTGGAGCAGGCGCCGCATAACCAGAAATGCTCAATCGTCTTTTTGCCTGTAGGAAAGCCGTAGAACCGTCCGCCATCCAGCCGCATGAGCGTCTTGGAACACTTCGGGTTGGCACACTTCGAGATCATGATTGTGCCCGCCTATAGTTTGACGTTAATTTCAGCCGTCGGGTAGCCCAGCCTTAGTACTTCTAAGAATGACAACAACCACCAGACTGTGGCTGCTGTACACTCTTGAGGGCAACTCTCAAAAAAATTTCCGACAACCCTCCAACTGGAAGCACCGTGGCTGAAATCGTTTTGCAAACCCTGGCCTTGCGTCGGACCTTTGGACCGCTGATTGCGGTCGACAACCTCGATCTGCGTGTGGAAAAGCAGCAATTCTATGGCTTTCTTGGTCCCAACGGCGCAGGCAAGTCCACAACGATCAAGATGCTGACCGGCTTGCTGCGGCCGAGCGGCGGCCAGGTACGCATTCTTGGCCGCAACCTGGCGACCGATAGCGCAGAGATCAAACGCCGCATTGGGGTTGTGCCGGAAGGATTGTCATTGTTTGACCGGCTTACCGGTGCGCAGCTCCTGAATTTTGTTGGCAGGATGTATGGGCTGTCGCGCAGGGTAGCAGCCGAGCGCAGCGAAGACTTGCTGGAATTCATGGACCTCAAGGATTCAGCAGACAAGCTGGTGGCCGACTACTCGCACGGCATGAAGAAGAAGATTGCGCTGGCTGCAGCAGTAATCCACGGACCGGAAATCCTTTTTCTGGACGAGCCGTTTGAAGGCGTTGACGCCATTGCCGCCACTACGCTCAAGCGGCTGCTGCAGCGCTTTATCTCCCATGGGGGCACGGTGTTTTTAACGTCGCACGTGCTGGAGGTGGTGGAGCGCCTGTGCACGCACATCGGCATTATTCAAAACGGCAGAATGGTGGCCTCAGGGTCGCTGGAAGAGCTGCGCAACGGCGTGAAGATAGCGGGGCATGATCACTCACCGCTGACGCTGGAAGAAATTTTCCTTCAGGTGGTGGGCGGCGACCGCCAGAATGCCGAGGTGCTCTCCTGGCTCTAGCCGACTCCAACAGCCACTTTGTTCTGCTGTTGCGCCTGCGCTGGCAGCTGCTGATCAATTCGATGCGCCGCCCCGGCCGTCGCGCCGAGCTGGGCATGCAGGTGCTATGGATACTGATGGGCAGTACGTTTGTCCTCTTCGGTTGTATCGGCTTCTTGCTTGGCGGCTTTGGCTTGCCTCGCATCAACCGTACAGACTTGCTCGATCTTTTGCTCTGGGGAGTTTTTCTGATCTGGCAGCTGGCGCCCGTTCTGTTTGAGGGATACTCGCCCGGACTTAGTTTTCGCGAGATTGCCCGGTATCCGGTTTCATTCCGCGTGTTTTTTCTTCTCAATGCTGCTTACGGCCTCTCTGATCCCGCGGCGATCACTGCTTTGCTCTGGCTCTTGAGCTTTTGGCTGGGACTGACCTTTGCCCGGCCCGGGTGGGCCTTTACAGCAGCGCTGGCTTTGCTGCTGTTCGCTGTTTTCAATCTGCTTCTCAACCGCATTGTGATCGCACAGTTTGACCGGCTGCAAAGCACACGCAGAGGCCGGGAGCGGATGGTGTTCCTTACGTTTATGGTCATCATCCTTTTGAACCTGCTGCAAATCAATGCCAGTTACCTGACACGAGTGCGTGGCGTAAAGATTGCGCCATGGCTCTCACACGCGGTAACCGAGGTGCGCGAATTCTCGCCTCAGGGTATGGCCGCGCAAGTCTTTTTGGGCAGTGGCGTGGCGGAGCTCACTGCACTGGCTGGTCTCTTACTCTATGGACTTGCTGCGTACCTGCTGCTGCAGCGACAGCTTCGCGTTGTCTATCAGGGTGAGATCTATGCTGAAACCTACACCGTTCGGCGCAAAAAGAAAGTTCGCAAGGGCTGGCGGCTGCCGCTGGTGGATGACGTGACCGCCGCCATTATCGAAAAGGAGTTGCGATATATCCGGCAGAGCGGACGGCTGCTGCTGCAACTCATCTATCCTCCGATTATTTTTCTGGTCTTTATTTTCAATGGCCCGGTGCGCAAGCTGCCGCTGCAGCCCGTGTGGATGCTGGCCGGCGTTGCCAGTTTCATGCTTCTCTCGCTGCCGAACCTTGCCTACAACACTTTTGGCATGGACAAGGAAGGTTTCGGGCGCTGGCTGCTCTCGCCACCTCCCCTGCAGAAGGTGCTGGTGGCCAAGAACCTGACTCATGGCGGCCTGCTCGCGCTGGTCTACCTGTTCTTCCTTGTGATCATTATGGCCATGTTTCATCTTCGCGCCACACCTGCGATCACAGTGACGGTTGCATTTGCGGCAGCTCTGGTCATCCAGCTGGGCACGGGCAACGTGATCTCCGTCAACTGGCCGCGAAGGGTTGAACTGACGCAGATGAATTCCAAGATGTCATCGCAGGCCGCAGGGCTGGTTGCGCTGCTGGTGATGATTCCGCTAAGCATGATTGTTGGGTTGATTACGTTTGCTTCCTGGTATTGGAAGGTCACGTGGCTGCCTTTGCTCTGTGGACTTGTGATTCTTGCCATAAGTCTCAAGCTTTATTCCTTCGTACTGGACCGAGTCGCGCGCTACGCCTGGGAGCATATTGAAGAGATCACAGGCAACCTCTCCGCATGATGTTGAAATGGCTCTTTTTGCGTGAAGAAATTACCGGCCAGCTCTGGCCGGCAGCTCTGGATTGCATGTGTTTTCAAGCAGATAAAGTGGAACGGGGTTTGCCCTTTAACTCTCCGGCACAAAAATGCGGGTCGTGGCAAAAATGCGGAGAGTTGCGGTGTCAGAAGAAAGAGTCGGCGGAAATATCGAGCAGATCGTCTTTACCAGCGGAGAGATCGTTCCTACGTCTGGCATATGGCGCTCCAGCCATGAGGAGTGCGACACCTCGTGCGAGCTATGGATCGGCAAGGACAGCTATTTCCCGCCGTGCCCAGGGTGCTATGCCACAGCCACCTTCACTCTTCTCGACGAGGTCCAGCACATCTCGGAGGACACGGATTTTCAGGATTGATTCCTTTGTGCTCCCGGCGTAATGTTGGGTTTCGCCTGGAGGCGATCCAAATGAAATGGAATGCTCGTTCCGTGCTGAGCGCGGCGCTTGTCGTCTGTCTGGTGTGTCCATGTTTTGCCGATTTTCAATACACCGAGACCAGCAAGATTACCGGGGGGGCCGCGGCCGGAGCCATGAAGTTTGCCGGCGTCTTCAGCAAAGACGCGCGCCAGGCCACGCACGGCACCGACTCCACCATCAGCCTCAAGGGTAATAAGATGCGGCGTGAGGACACGCTGGGCACGGCGGAGATCATCGACCTCGACGGCAAACAGATCATACAGATCGACAACAAAAAGAAAACCTATTCCGTGATGACCTTTGCTGAGATGAAGGCACAGATGGAAGAGGCGCGGCGCAAAGCCGAGGAGCAGCAGGCCAAGCACAACAAGAACCAGCAGGCGCAGGTAAAGATTGTGCCCAAGATCTCGATCTCGGCCGGAGACGGCAGCAAAAAGCTCCTGGACTACGCGGCCAAGGAGATGAAGGTCCGCGTGGATATGCTGATGGAATCGACCGACCCGAAAACGCAGGGCCAGAGCGCAAACATGTGGGTGAGTTCCGATGCCTTCGTCGCGCCGGTAAAAGGTTACGAAGAGATGAAGCGCTTCTATGGGCGCCTGGCGAAAGAACTGGACTGGGTGCCGGGAGCGGTGCTGGGAGCAAACCCGCAGATCGCGCCGGCGATGGTGGAGTATCGCAAGACCGCGACCAACCTGACGGGAATGCCTTTGCTCTCGATGATCAGCGTGGGCATGACCGGACAGCCGGGGTCGCAGCAGGCTGCTGCTGACGATCAGAAACAATCGTCCAATAGCGGCAATCCCATCAAGGGAATCGGCGGTATCTTTGGCAAGAAGAAAAACAAAGACGACGCAGCGCAGAACGACGCGAAGTCATCTTCTCCCAGCGGCTCGTTGATGGACACCACGGTTGAAGTCACTTCGGTTTCGAACAAGGCAGTGGATGCCGCACTGTTTGAGATTCCGCAGGGCTACAAACAGATTCCAGCAAAGGGCGCACAGTAGGCAGGACGATTCAAGATGTTGCTGATCCCGCGCGTGTACCTCAGCGGCTGAAGCCGCGCGCTTTTCCAGCCTAACCGCAGGCCTCCGCCCCAACAAGCCAAAATCGGGCTTGTTTGGGACCCCTGAAGGCCTGCTCCACCCTGCGTGAGGACGCAGCAGAGTCTCAAATGTCTAGTAACGAGCACACAGGCATATTGACGATTAAGCCGGCATGTCAAAGAACTTACTGATTCGCAGCCAATACTTGCGCACGATGAAGTCCGTGCTCACGTGGCCGCCGCGCTGGAGTGTGGTCAGTTTCACTCCGGTACGCGCGGCAAAGGCTCTGACCGATGTGTAGGGAACGTTGGGATCGTCTTTGGCGTGGAACATCAGAATCTTTGCCGGATTGATTTCATCTGCACGGCAAGCAGGGTTGTAGAACTTTCCGCCACGCAGTTTTTTCCAGTTGCGATCGGAGAGCCTGTAGCCATGGCCAAAGGCCTCGCGAATGTAGGCAGCGTAATTGTGGTTTGAGGTCTCGGCTTTTTCCGCTTCCGGCAGGATCGACCAATCCACCACGGGGCAGTTGGCGATCACCTTCTTCACCCGGCTGTCAAGCGAGCAAAGAATCGCGGCCGGGCCACCGAAGCTTCCACCAATGACAAAAACTTCCTCCGGCTTCACCACGAAGCGGCGGCCGAAGGCCAGGTCACGAAAGCCCTTCGGCAGACTGTCGATTACGTCAAGCAGATCATGGTGCGGCGACCGGGCGAGAAATTCTCCGCCGCTCTCCCATGCTCCGCGATAGCGAGGATAGAAGACCCAATATCCCTTGCCCGCTAGAAAGTCTGCGAGCGGTTGTTTTCGCGGGATGGAAGGCATGCCATCACACAACAGAATGACTCGCTGCTTCCGGGCGGCGCGCGCCGGCGGCACAAATTCAGTGACGATCTGCCGCTTGAACCTTGTGCGGAACATCGGGGAATGGATCGGGGGCAGATAGGCCTCAATTCTGGCGACTGAATCGCTATACGCTGGTACAGCAGTAATGTGCGACAAGTTCGACAACGCAAGGTCCCTCACCCCTACTCGCAAGCTGAAGACAGCGCTTGCTCGCTGACGGGGGTTCGGGATGACGGCCTTATAAAAGGTTTCAAACTTGTACCGCTGCCACTACTTGTTATGAATCGCGTCCCATACTTTTTTGGTGTCAACGTTCTGCGTGTACTTGACGATCTTGCCGTCTTGGAAATTCCATATGTGGGCGAAGACCGCATCCATATGGCCGCCGGACGCTTTGTATTTGCCCAGGTAGCGGCCGGTGACGATGACGGTGTCGCCGGCGTCATAGAAGTTTTCCACAGCGGCGCGGTAGCCTTCCCACTCCGTGGCTAGGCGGGCAAAGACGTTCTTTCCAACCTCTTCCATGGTGTGATAGGTACCTGCGTAGGGGAAGCCGGCGGCCTCAGTCCATTCAAAGCGCGGGGCGAGCGCGGCCTGCAGGTTGGCGGCAATCTGCTCCGGGCCGCCGTTGTAAATGCCCTGAATCACCTCAAGATTGGTCTTCATGACGGTCCTTTCATCCAATATTCACAAAGAGACGGTGACAGAAGAGCGGAAATGGTATCAGTTTTTTTTCTAATGCAAATACAAAGATATTTGTAATTTTTCATCTTCAGCCCGAAACGAACGCGGTATAGCATGCACAATCAATAAAACAATTCGCAGTACGTCGCTTGGCGGTTAGGGAAGGAGCCACCATGTACGATGTAGTCGTTGTTGGCGCGCGCTGTGCGGGCGCACCTACAGCTCTCTTGCTGGCGCGTAAGGGGTACAAGGTCCTGTTGCTGGACCGGGGAACATTCCCCAGCGACATGCCGTTCTCCAATCATTATGTGCATCAAACAGGCTCCGCGCGGCTCAAGCGCTGGGGCCTGCTGGAGGCCCTGGCCGCAACCAACTGTCCGCCGATCCGGACCAATCATTTTGACTACGGAGCCTTTTCGCTGACCGGTTCGCCGGTGCCTGCCGAAGGCGGTGTTACGGAAGCATACGCGCCGCGGCGGCTCAGGCTCGATCCTGTGCTGGTGGATGCGGCGGTGAAAGCCGGAGCGGAGCTGCGCGAAGGCTTTTCCGTACAGGAAATTCTCTGGGACCAGGACCGCGTGACGGGAATCCGCGGACACCAGAAAAACGGCGACACCGTGAGCGAGCATGCGCGCATCACCGTGGGGGCTGACGGCATGTTCAGCACCGTAGCCAAAGCGGTGAAGGCCGAGGAATACAAGAGCGGCCCGGCGCTGGAAGGCTCATGGTACGCCTACTTCAGCGGCGTGCCGATGACCGGCTGGCACCTGTGGCTGCGGCCGGACCGCGTAATCTTTGCCTACAACACCAATGACAATCTTTCACTGATCGGCGTGGCATTTTGCGCCAGGGACCTGCCCATGGTGCGCGCCAACGTAGAGAGGCACCACAGCGCAGTGATCCAGGAGCATGCGCCGGAGCTGTGGGAGCGGATGCAGGCAGGCAAGCGGGAGTCACGCTACGTCGGCGGCGCCATTCCCAGCTTTGTGCGCAAGCCATACGGGCCAGGCTGGGCGCTGGTGGGCGATGCCGGATACCAGAAAGATCCCTGTACGGCTTCAGGGATCACTGATGCGTTCGGCAGCGCAGAGTGGCTGGCGGAGGCGATTGATGCCGGTTTCAGCGGACGGCGGCCTCTGGAGCAGGCTTTGGCCGGTTATGAGCAGACGCGCAATCAGACCGAGCTACCGTACTTTGATTTGACCACGCAGCTGGCGGCGCTGGCGCCTCCACCGCCGGAGGTACAGCAGATGCTGGCGGCGCTGCGTGACAATCCGGAGCAGCGCAGCCGCTTCTTCGGCATGCTGGCGCATACGGTCCCGGTGCCGGAGTTTTTTTCAGCGGAAAATATGCAGGAGATCTTCAGTAAGCAGAAGGGCGCACCGGTCTCCTGATCCAAAGCATTCCCGAGTGAGGACCACGAATCCTGCTCTCCCGTTCGGCAATTCGTTGCCTGTGGCTCTCACCAGGATGGATAAAGGGCGCGTTGCAAGCAAGAACGCAACGTTCCCGGGCCAGGATTCACAAAACAAAAACCGCGGCGACCAGCAGAATCAGTTGTTGCTGCCGGGCTGATACCGGCATGTCTGGCAACGCGGATACAACGGGCAAGACAGCGCCCTCGAATGGGCTTCCGGATTCGGGTCGCTGGTTAGGAGCGCGGATGAACATTGCAATATTTGGCGGCGGCGTCGCCGGTTTGACCGCCGGAATCACACTGAGCAAGCAGGGACATCACTGCAGGATTTACGAGCGAATGCGCCCGGGCCATGAAACCGGCATGGGATTCATTCTTCTGCCGGAAGGCATTGACTGCCTGCAGAGCCTGGGCGTGAAGCTGAGCGGAGAGCACAGCGGGGCGCCTCTGCATCGCTATCTCTGCCGCGATTCCGCCGGGCAGGTGCTCCATGAACAGCCGTTGCCCGCAGGCGCACGCAGCATGCGCCGTCGCGATCTGATTGCTGCGCTCACACGCGCGCTGCCCTCTGAGAGCGCTCCGGTCTTTGATGCCGAGCTGGCGGGCCTGGATTTTGATCGAGCCGGCAAGGTGGCTTCCGCGCAGCTGAATACCGGTGAGACGGTCCAAGCCGATCTTTACATCAGCGCGGAAGGAATTCGTTCGCGTGCCCGCCAGGCTCTGTATCCTGAATGGCCTTCAAAGCAGGCGCAGGTCCTGGAGATCGTTGGGCTGGTGCGCTGCGAGAGCACGGTTTGCTGGGCCAGCCACACCTTCAACAAATTTCATGACGTCAACGGCGGGCTGGCCGTGGGCACAATGGCCGTAGATGCCGAGCACGTGCTCTGGTACCTGCAGTTTGACAGCAAGCGTTTTGCGCCGCCGGCCGATAACGGCAAAGACCCGGCAGAGACCCGCCGCCAGTTTGTGCACCTGCTGGTGGGAGATTGGGCGGAGCCGATTCCTCATCTGCTCAGCATCACAGACTTTTCCAAAACATATCTTTGGCGGCCGCTGGATGCCGACCTGATCCCGCAATTTCATCGCGGTAACCTGGTGCTGACCGGCGATGCCGCGCATCCGCTCTCACCTTTTACCAGCCAGGGTGTTTCTTCCGCCATCGCCGATGCTGTCGCTTTAGCGGAAGCGATGCGGACCGAGCCTGACCTGGAGACAGCGCTGACACGCTACTCGCAGGAACGGCGCGCACTGTGCGCTCCCTACGTGGAGAAGGGGCGCGAAATCACGCGGCACTTCATCTCGCCGCAGATCGGCGACACCATCCTGTTGCCGATCGCGCAGTCAGAGCAGCTCAGCCCAGGTTTGTTTTCCGACAACTCGGTGCGGCTCGATCTTCTGCGCGAGCGCGCCTTCAACCTGCGCTGGGCGCAGCAGCCGGTGGACGTGATCCCGCTCACCGCCGCCGATCCGGATTTTCCCGTTTGTGCCGCGGTCCAGGAGCAGCTTGTCCGCTATGTGCGCGATGGCGTGTTGAGCTACGGTCCGCCCGAGGGCCTGCCGCAGTTTCGTGAAGCCGTTGCCCACTGGATGCACACCACGCGACAGATGAGTTGCGCACCGGAGCAGGTGTTCGCCACCGACAGCGCCGCTTCCGGCATGGCCGTGGTGGCCCGAGCCAGCCTCAACCCCGGGGACGAAGTCTTGATTCCCGATCCGGTGGATTTTCTGCTGCATCACACCGTACAACGCACCGGCGCTGTCCCTGTCCGCGTCAGCGTTGGGCCGGGCACAACGGCGGAGGAATTCATTGCGGGGATGGAGAAGCGCTTTACCGCCCGCACGCGCATGCTGTGGTTGTGCAATCCGCACAATCCTCTGGGTGTGGTCTATTCGCGCGAATGGTTGCAAGAGGTGGCGGAGTGGGCTATCGAGCATGGTTTGCGTATTGTGTCGGATGAAATCTGGTCCGACATTGTCTATGCGCCGCACAAGCATGTGAGTTTGGCAGCGATTTCGGCGGAGATCGATCGCAACACGGTGACGGTCTACGGATTTTCCAAGAATTTTGCCCTGGCCGGCCTGCGCGTGGGAGCTGTGATCTGCGCCGATCCGGAATGGAAGAGGGAGATTGTTGCCGCGGCCGATGCTGAGAGCACGGTGTATGGCGTCTCTGTGCTTTCTCAGGTGGCGGTGGTGGCTGCGTTGAATGAAGGACGTGATTGGCTGGCCGGCTTTGTTGAGCATTTGCAATCGCAACGCGACTACGTGCTGCAGCGGCTGGCACGCTGGCCCGGCGTGACCGCACAAAAGCCGCAGGGGACCTATGTGGTGTTTCCCGATGTGAGCAGCTTGAGTGACGATGCTGAACATCTCTGCCAGCACCTGCGCGATCGTGCCCACGTTGCGCTGGTGCCGGGCGCGCCTCGCTGGTTTGGCCCCGGGGCCCGGGGACATTTGCGCATATGCTTTGCGACCTCACGCCGCATTTTGCGCGAGGCATTTGACCGGCTGGAACCGGAGATTATGAGCCTGGCAGCGGAGCCTCAGCCACTGAAGGCGACCTGAGCGACAAATCAAGTTGGCTGGCTGTGCCGGGCGTTGCCTTCCACAGGCAATCCAGCAGTGATCCAATCTTTTTTGCCTTCGGTGTAGTCACGCACGTTGGTGTAACCCATGGCCGCCAGTTCACGGGCGGCGTTTTGTGAGGCGTGTCAGGTGGCGAAGGCGCAATAAACCACAATCTCAGCGGTTTTTTCCGGCAACAGGGTCGGCGCAAGCTCGCGAACTTTGTCCGGCGGCAGGTTCATGGCCCCTGGCAGGTGTTTGTAGTTGTAGTATTCAGGCGCCAGTGTCTCCACCAGGAAGAAATAGTCTTTATTGTCGATCTTCTTTTTGAGTTCGTCGCGGCTGATGGTGGCCAGTTCAGCAGACATCAAGTACCCTCCTGTTGAGTTGATTGTATTCGATGCCGGAATGCAAATTTGGGTGCAACGCGAGAATTTTCACCACGGAGGCACTGAGGCACGGAGAAACCTTTATTGAATCAGGAATGCCTTCATGCAGGCTGCTTTGTAGCCATCTTGCTACTTTCCGAACGTTAGGCCGGCGGTTATTCTGCCAATACCCTCGTGCGCTCATGAATCCAAAAGCAATTTTCAGGAAAAGACATTTTGCGCTTGTCTGTGTGATGTTGCCGATTCTCTCCGGTTGCGCTAAGCCGGCACAAGAGACGCGGCCACAGCCAGGCCCGACAGCGGCAGCCACACCGGCTTCGGCACCAGCGGAGGCAGCCAGCGATGATCTCTCGGCTGTGGCCGTACGCATCCTTAACAAGGCACAGAGAAGCGGCAGCGTGGTGTTGGGCGGCCAGTGTGGAGCGAGTGGTCTGGCAGAACAGTACAAGCTTTCCTCCTCGACCACGCTGGAGCCGATGGCTCCGGCGCTACAGGAGATTTCCGCGAGATATCAGAACATTTATTGGCGCGAGTCGCCGGCCAGCGGCGTACGCATTGCCGATGCCACCACAAAAGCCCGGCTGCTGAACGTACGCGTGCGCGAGTTCCGCATTGTGGAAGATCGCGAACCCGACCGGGTGATGGCCGTGTTGTGGCGCGCGCCCGAAGTCCAGGCATTCCTGCGACGCAATCACATGCGCTTTGCCCGTCGCGCGGATGGCGAGCACAGAGTTCTTTCGGCGCCGATGATCGTGGAGGTAAAGAACCGTACAGTGGCGGAGATTCTGGATCGCATCGCGGCCGGCTATCGCCAAAACCCGCCGAAGGTTTGGGTCTACCAGGAGTGCGTGGAGAAAAAGGGGACAGTGATCGACGTACGGATGCGGTAGCGTCGGGCCTTTTCTGAAGCGCTTTGGTGTCTCGGTGGTGAAGAAATCTTTACTGTTAACTAATTTGCTACTCCACGGTGAGCTGGATCCCGGTTATTCTGCAATTGAGTGGCGATGCGGATGACCATTCTGGCGAGCGGGAGTCGTGGCAACACGGCCGTGCTCTCCAGTTCGAGCGCCAGCATCCTGGTGGATGCCGGCATCTCCTGCCGGGAGACGCTCAAACGGATGAAAGCGGTGGGCGAAGACCCACAGAAGCTCCAGGCAATTGTGATCTCGCATGAGCATAATGACCACGTTGCCGGGCTGGAAGTACTGGCGCGCAAACTGCGCGTGCCGGTTTATATCACAGAGCCGACCTATCACATCTGGCGGCGCTCCACCCGCGGCCCTGACCGCAAGCCGGTGAAGCTGGAACGCGTGGAACACTTTCACGCCGGACGAAGTTTCCAGATTCGCGATATTACCGTGAGTTCGTTTACCACGTCGCATGACGCGGTGGACCCGTGCGGCTTTAGCTTCCGTGCCGAGGGGATCAAATTCGGGATGGTGACCGACCTGGGTTACATGAGCGCCAACGTGAAAGACGCGCTCCGTGGCTGTGATGGGCTGATGATCGAATCAAATCACGACCTGGAGATGTTGCGTACGGGACCGTATCCGTGGATGGTGAAGCAGCGCATCATGAACAAGAAAGGCCACCTATCCAACACGGCGCTGGCGGAATTCTTTGCCCGCGACTACGACGGGCGGGCCGCCTTCCTGGTGCTGGGACATCTCTCCGAGCACAATAACCATCCGGAACTGGCGCGGGAAACTGCTTATCAGGCGCTGGGCGGGAAGATGAACCTTTTTCAGTCATGTTCCCTGGCCCTGGCCCGGCAAGACCAGCCATTGCACCCTCTCTGCCTGGGGTGAGAATATACCTGTACGAAACCATCCATCTGGGATGAGAATAGACTCATACCAGAGCTTTGAATCTAGAAGACTTGGCAGTCAAGATGAGTACTGTTTGTACAGATAGGGTGATAGGCGACATTTTAGCGGGTTGGAGGTATGACATCCATGGCCTGGCCCCGGAAATGCGCTCCGACTACGAAACCCATCTGGCTGAATGCCCGCGCTGCCATTCGCGCCAGGTACTGCATCGCACCATCGATATCGGTTTGATGATCGTCGCCAGCATTTCGGCCATCATGTTTCTGGTGGCTTTTGGCGCGGTCCGACACTTCTCTCCCCGCCGGGCACTGGTGTTGGAATTGATTGCTCTCGCCGGGTTCCTCTTCTTCAGCGTGGTTTGGTTGATCGTCGCCGTGGCTACGCCTGCGCCCGTGGTGGTGGCCGATGTCGCCCGCATTCAGGCGCGCCGCCTGCATGACCGCCTGCCCTCCGGCGTCCGCGACAAGCTACCCGAGATCACGCAAGACTTCCTCAAAGAACGCTAGCCGCCGAAGCGCTGAGCACATCCGACTTCTCCGCCAATAGCCGCCTGGCTCTATCTCGTCTGAAACTCGCCTTGTTTGCGAACGTCGCCGTCGCGGGTCAGGATCTGGTATTCATAGGTTTTGTGCGGCTGCAGTCCAGTCAGCTCCAGCGTGTGGCTGGTACCGCCACCCTGATGGTACGCCGACTGCCACTCATGATTGCTTCCCGCAACACGGTAGCGCACATGGTTGGCGCCATTCGTATTCGTGGTCCAGTTGATGGTCGCCGCATGTCCGCTGACATTGCTGATCGTCGGCCCCTGCGTGATGTGCACTTCCTTCTCCGACTTCGAGTCCATCGGCTCCGACTTCTGCTGGTCCGGCCTCTGTGCCCACGCGCTTGCGCCCAGCAACATCAACACCATGCCCAATAACGTGAAAATGCGTTTCATTTCTTGTCTCCCTCAGATGGAAATATTCAGAGTCGCGCCAAGCGAGTGCTCCCTACCTGCCGCATCGCGCCGCCTTGATCGTAGAGACCAGCTATGGGCTCACGCGCGCTGAACAGCCATTGCTTCATTCGAAGGAGGTAAGTACAGCAGGGTTGCCACTGGAGGGAATTGGTAAATGGGTAATTTGGTAAATGGGTAAATGAAATCCGCGAAGCGCCAGCGCATATCCGCGCGCGGGTTCTACTTTACCAATTTACCACCTTACCAATTTACTCATTCACTTCCAGTCCGCCAATGACGTCGGTAATCCGTTTCACCCGGTTTTCAAAGCACCAGCGCTGAACTCCGTCGACAATCTTCTCTGTCGCGCATGGGTCCCAGAAGTTCGCGGTGCCTACCTGAACCGCCGCCGCGCCGGCGAGCATGAACTCAACCGCATCTTCGCCAGTGGTAATGCCGCCCATGCCGATCACGGGAATCTCCACCGAATGCGCAGCCTCCCAGACCATGCGCAGCGCAATCGGCTTGATGGCCGGCCCGCTCAGCCCTGCCGTCACGTTCGATATCCTCGGCTTCCTGGTCTTGGCGTCAATCGCCATACCTACAAACGTGTTCACCAGGGACACCGCATCCGCCCCGGCATTCTCCGCCGACTTGGCCATTGCCGGAATGCTGGTCACGTTGGGTGAGAGCTTCACAATCAGCGGCCGCGCCGCCGCGCTCTTGCAACTCGCCACCAGTTCTTCCAGCAGCACGCGATCGGTGCCAAACACCATGCCGCCCTGGTGCGTGTTCGGGCAGCTCACGTTCAGCTCATAGGCGGCTATGCCCTCGGCTTCATTCAGTATGCGGATCGTCTCCACGTACTCTTCGCGCGTGTAGCCAAAGACATTGGCGATCACCACCACGTTTTTCTTTCCCGCCAACCGGGGCAGCTTCTCGTCGATAAACGCCCGCGCTCCGATATTCTGCAGCCCAATCGAATTCAGCATGCCCGCGGCGGTCTCAAACAGCCGCGGCGGCGGGTTGCCGACCATCGGCTCCCGCGAGAGCCCCTTGGTCACAAAGCCGCCCAGCTTTTCCAGCGTGACAATATCTTCGAACTCGACGCCGTAGCCAAACGTCCCCGCGGCGGCGATCACCGGGTTTTTGAAGGTGATCCCGGCAAACCTCACGCTCAGGTCAGGCTTGCGATGTGTCGCTTTGTCCGGTGTTGCAGTGGTAGTGGTAGCCATCAGGTTCTAGTGTAGCAATTGGCGGTTAAGTTTTCCGAGGCCCGGAGCACAGCGGGAAATGGCCTAAAGGCTTGTGAGTGCATGGCCCTGAACCAGTGTGGACCGCAGGCGCCCTCGCCTGCGACTTCAGAATCGTGTGGCACAGCCCCGGGTCCCAGAAAGCCGGATTTTGGCTTTTCTGGGTGGAGGTGCCCTCGGCTGTGCAAAGACCTCGGCGCAATTAGCATTGCAGTCGTCGCCAAATGATTATCAGCATGAGTCAGAGGAAAAGGTGAAAAGCTTCATTACTCCAGCGCCGAAGGCGCGAAAGAGTCTAGCCCACCCTGAAGGCGAGCGCATGCGAGCCGAGAAGGGTGGGTAGGTGTAAGAACGAGTTGAGCCCCGGCGGGGCGGCACAAGGAATTTTCAGGAGTTCGGCACAAACGATCCTTCTCTGATCCACTAGGTACGTATCAGGGCCCGGCTTTAGCCGGGCCGTCTACGCGCAAAAATACAAAACTTCCTTGCGCCGCAGGCCGTCGCGCAGCGTAGCAGAGCGACACAAATTAATTGCGTGACTCACCCTTGAACCTATCGGTAGCATATGAAACTGAATGAATACTTACTCCACGCGTGAAGCGGCCAAAAAACTGGGTATCACTGGCGTTGCTTTGGGTAGATACATCCAGACGGGGAAAATATGTCCGCCGGCCCACACCATAAAGGCGGGGAACCGGACAAGTCACGCCTGGACCGACGCCGAAATCGAAAACGTCCGCAAGCTCCTGCCCAAGATCGCCAACGGCAGGAAAACGCGTTACCAAAAACAAAAGGCACAGCCCAAATCGCCTGCGCCTCGCAAACCCAAAAAGAAGTAAACCTCATACGGGAGCGCCCGATGCTTCGAACACCGAACGCGCCCTAACCAGCACTGCCTAATAGGAAGCAAATGATGGCTGTTCCTAAAGCTATACGCACCACTCCCTCGACGCAACCTCAGTCCCAAGCCAAGCGTCGCCGCCCTAACCCTCAACTCAAAGCTGAAGTCTTTGATACCCTACGCCAACTCAACCGCGGATACGGCTCTGCCCTCGCCGCGCTCAACCGCCTGCAATACAACCGTACCTTTTCCCGTGCTTGCCTGAATACCTTGCACAACCGCACAGAAGCCCTTCGCGCTCTCGCCAACCGCGACCTGCTCCGCATGCTCACTGGACGTGAGGAACGGGATATCTCGCGCTTTGAGCGTCTTGGAAAAACCTCTGTCCGCTAAAGGCAACCGGGCGGCCACTCAGGCCGCCCGGCTTTCGAGGTATACCCAATCTCAGTTGGCCATCAACTCCTGCTCACTGTTCTGCGCCGTCTTCCGCATTGAAGCTCGAATGTCAACTACTGCCTGATGATCGACCGGGATCTGATACAAACTCAGGATCAGATCAAACATCATCCTGAAATAGTTTTTCGCTTCACGGAAGTCGGCGTAGACGCGTTTGGTGAGCAAAGGCGGAAACGCTGTCTCTGGATTGCCTTCGAGTAGCAACGGCAAAACAGATTCTTTTTGCGTCTCTGTCCCAATCAGTCTCTTTCCAATCAGGTCGCCTTCCGCCGCCACCACATAACCGCCCATCGGAACGTTGTTTTTGTATTTCTCTTGATATTTCGTCGTTCCCACCACAAGCACCCGATCGGCAGCATCGATCCGCTCAACGAAGCGGATCAAACTGGCTCCGATGCGCGCATTGTCCCAGCGGTCAAGCAATATCTTGAGACCTGCCTTCTTTAAGTCCGTTGCCAGGTTGTGCTCCACCCAGCTCTCGTGCTCAGGTGTGCCCCATGCGTAGCTGATAAAGCACTCCGGACTCTTGATGCCCTGCTGCTCTACAAACGTTTGCAGCTGGAACAGGGCCTGCTCAAACGCTGTGCGCGCTGCCGCAACGCGACGTTCCCGCTCTACTTTCTCCGCCTGGGCCTTCGTCAGTTGCAGGGGTTCTGCCGGATGCAAAACGATCTTGCTCCCACACTCGTTGCAGAAAGTCTGCTCTTTTCCTGCGAGCACGTAATCTCGCACCACAGCTCGGTTCAGCGTATGTCCATTAGGGCAGGCGACAGGATCAAAACGCTTGACCTCCAGCCTCGGTCGCAACAGAAAGCTTTCAAACAGCCCCTGAAACAGCTGTCGAACATGCGTGCCCACGTTTTTTCCGAAATACAAGACAAACTCTCGCTCGCCTTCCCGTTCCGGATCGGCCCGGAAGCCGCAAAGCAGCCCGCTTCCGACTTCATAGCGCGCCTGGTTCTGCCACTGGTTGGTCCGGGTTAGTTGCTGTGTGTAGCCCAACAACACCACCAGCGAGGCGTACACGGTTTGCACCGCTCCGCTCACCGTATAGGAAGGCCCGTCCTCGACTGGCTCTTCATCGCTCATGGCCGGCTTCTTCAAATTAATCAGGTCGGGAAATACCAGATAGGACTGCGTTGTGAGCGGGTCGGTTTCGCGGAAACAGAT
The DNA here is from genome assembly GCA_036557225.1 of Candidatus Angelobacter sp. Lineage (GTDB taxonomy): Bacteria > Acidobacteriota > Terriglobia > Terriglobales > Acidobacteriaceae > Angelobacter. The sequence goes on along the minus strand of DATBHX010000046.1, from coordinate 67,232 downwards.
GTTGTGCTCCAGGAACAACAGCACCGCGGAATCCAGCAGTATGCGCCGGTCGCTTTCCGAAAGACCCTCAGTCTCACGCAACGAATATTGCCCATCGAGCAGCCGACGCTCGTCCAGCGATCCTAGCCCTTTGGGGTTTCTCCGCGCCTCCAGCACCATGGAAGCGGCGATGTTGTTGAGTACCTCCGGCGCCAACAGAATGCGTATCTCCCCGACGGAAGAACGCAAACGCTTCACATATCCATGATTTTCCAGGTGCCCTACTGCAGTCAGGAGCTCTTCATCGCTGAAGCGCCATGTGGCATCAGTCCCTTGCAGACCCTTCCGCAGCTCCTGAACCGTAACGATGATTGCATCGCGCCGCTCTTCCTTCAGCCGCAGTACGTACTCCTTCACCCGCTTAAACGTGTCCGTAGTCACCGTGGCAGTCTTCTCGTTCCACGGGATCAGCGCCTTCACCTGGGCCATTAATTCTTCAATCCCGCTGCCGTTGAGTGCGCTGGTGGCGACGTAAGCGCGAATACCGCGCTTGCGGCAGAACTCATTCAAATCACCTACCGTCATGGTTGAGCTGCCGCGATCGCACCTAGCTGCCACCAGCACCGCAGGTGTGGCGGCGCCGGCTTCAATCCGCAACTGCTTCAGCCAGAACTCCACTCCGTGCAACGGATCGTCGCTGTGCGTTGGATCGAACAGCACCATCGCTAAATCAACATCATCCAGTGAAAGTGCATGAATCAGTCTGTAGTCCGGCTGGCCTGCCAGATCCCATAGGACAGCTTCGCACTGTGTCCCATCCTGGCGCGTCGCTTTCAATTCATCCACTACCCAAAACTGCTGGCCATGAGTCGATGGATGCTCTTTGAATTCGCCGTGCGATAGTCGCCATCCCAGGCCCGTCTTGCCTACCCCAGAGTCGCCCGTCAGAACGACTTTGGCGCTGGTGTATTTTGTGGACTTGAGTTGTCCCGTCCGCTTCAGCAACAAGTCGACATCCACATCCCAGATTCGTATGACGGTGTTTCGCTCTCCCAAAGTCGCTAAAATAGGTTTCACCGGGTTGAAGGCAAGACCGCCAAGCCATTTGTTGGGATTGCAAGTTTCTGAAAAGGAGGCCATGGGCTCCCAAGTGTCGCATCTCCACAGGCGCACGGTGTCGTCACTCGATTTCGAAGCCAGCAGCAAAGCACTTTGCGAAAACGAGACGCTATTGACGCCGTAAGAATGGCCTTCTAGCTCTACTCGTTTGCGCTTTTCGCTGATGTCGGCGATTACAATTCGCCCCCTGTGTCCATCCGCAATTGCCAAAAATCGGGCATCCCGCGTCCAATCAAGACCGTGAACTCTTGGGGATTCCGTTTCTTTCCATATAATCGTCCCTTGCACTGAATCAACCAGTACAGTCCCTGATTTCATTGTTGCGAAAGCAATGAAACCACCACCGGGAGACCAGCGTGCATCGAAAACTTCGCTAAAAGGCACACTCTTCAACTCCTTGATCCTGGTCTCTTGGCCCTCCTTGACATTCCATACTTGATTGCCCGCGACAAGCATGCTGCCTTCTGGTGACCAACTTAATCCCCGAGCTGTCTTCTCGAAGGCGAGTTGTCGCTCCGTCCCCGCATTCATTGGCGAAAAAATCGTGGGAGGATTGAAGAGGCCGCTGGATGCCAAGTTCTTTCCATTTGGAGACCAGGCTACGGAGTAAAATTGTCCCCGATTTTCGAGTCCAGCTTTGCCTCGCTGATAGACATCATAAGTGGCGTTTTTGCTGTCCCAAATGCAGACCGTATTATCTAGAGATGCTGTCGCCAAATATTGGCCGTCTGGGGACCATGCAATGCCCGTAATTGTGTCCGTGTGGCCCCGCAGCACATGCCGCAGAGTGAGCCCGGGCACTGGCGATTCGCCTATCCGTACGCCATCAACCGGGGTATTGTCAGGTGTCTTGTCTGTTGCAGAATTCTTGCTTGAACTTTCCATAACGATCTAAACGCATTGCATCATACCGTAATTCGGCCTTGAACTAGAGAGCCTTCCTTTTCTCCTTCTCCAGATTTTGCAAATATTATTGAACTTCTCCGTGCCTCCGTGTCTCCGTGGTGAGACTTAGAGTTGTCTCACCAACCTCCTCAACTCCACCACCTCAATTCCCTTCGGACACTCCCTCCAATTATGTCTCCAGCACACAATCACATCGCACCCGCACGGATCATGCCGATGTTGTTTAAAGTTCCTGCTCTCGTATTCAAACTCAATCCGCACCCGCTGCCACACCCCGGGGCGGATCGCCCGCATCGCCTCGCAATCGGGAAAGCCCTGCTGAAATGTCAACACTCGGAATCCCATCTTGTCCGCCACTGCGCCAAAGGCAAAGATCACTCCCTGCTCGTTTCCCGGCTCATGCGCCAGCCCCGGCAGGTCAATCGGAGGCCCGGCTAGCCCTCGGTCGCGCAGCAGCTTCCGCCGCGTCCACTCATTCGCTCGCGCGTTCCACGCAGCCTCGCCCTTCTGCTCCCACGCTTCGCCGTCTTCCAGGCTCGGCCCTCCCGGCCTGCGTGCCCCCGCTCCGCTCCGCCGCAACTCCGTTGCCCTCGCCCGCTCGATCATCTCCAGCACGTCCCTCCACTTCTTCTCCAGGCGTTTCTCGCGGGCGAACTTCCGAAACGCCGCCGGCACGGCCCGCCATGAGCCATAGCGCCGGCTAAATGGCACATGCGAATATTTGCCCTCGTATCCATAGCGCGTCAGCGCCGGCAGCTTACCCAGCTTGCGCGCCAGCCGCGCCCAGTCCAGCATCAGGTCCTCATTGCGGATCCGGTGCCCAGGCCCCTTCGGATCGAAGCCCGCTTCACGCAGCGCCTGCGTCATCCCGCGAAACAGGTATTTCACCCGGCTCAGCGACACGCCCGCCTTCTTGAGCTCCGCGCGCGTCGGCGCACGCCCTAGCTTCTGCGCACACTTCTTTATCGCCGAGATGATCTCTTCTCGCGACATGGGAACCTTCCTTGGAGTGATTTGTATTTACTAGAATTCAGCGACAAACGGGGTGGAGCAGGCATTTATGCCTGCGTCTGGAGCTTGATGTCCTCCGGCTTTAGCCGCTGAGGCATCTTTATCCATTCAACACAAAAAAGCCCCGCTAACGCGAGGCCGAAAAATCCGACTTGTTAACTGATGATGGATTTACCGCAGCGGCTGAAGCCGAAAAACAAAAGGCAGCCAAGCGCAGGCATAAATGCCTGCTCCACGCTGTGGACACACTAGTACCCTGTGGGTTGAAAAGGCAGGCAGCGGACTGAACGCGCGGACCTCTTCGAAATGTGCCGGACCCAGCCTGCAGCTTTTGTAGTGACTGGCGGCTACCGCTGATCAACAATCAGAACGGATTACTACAAGCGAATTATAAGCGAAGGAAGCTCGTTTTGTCAAGTAAAATCGCGGGTTTCATAGAGCTGCTCATTACTTCAAGACACAAGCTGATTTCTCCTTAGGTCGGGATGTCTTGCGGTTTTGCCCGTCCTGCGTGAAGCGTCGCGATGGCATAGAATCTGTTGGATCAGAAAGGTGACCTCACATGCACGCAGCCGTCCTGCACAAGATTGGAACCGCGCCTCGATACGAAGAATTCCCGGAGCCGGTCATCAGTGACAGAGACCGTGACGTGCTCGTACATGTTCATGCCGCATCCCTGAAGCCGGTTGACAGGCAACTGGCCGCCGGATCGCACTATGCCAGCGGGGGCGAATACCCTCGCGTCTGCGGTTCGGATGGCGTCGGGCATCTGGAGGACGGGCAACGGGTCTTCTTTGGCGGGCCTCGACCACCCCACGGCGCCATGGCACAGCGTACGGTTGTGCCGCGGGCATTCACCTTTCCCGTCCCGGTAAATGTGAGTGACGAAACCGCTGCCGCGATCGTCAACCCTGGTGTCTCCGCCTGGCTTTCATTGGCCTACCGGGCAAAGCTCGCGCCCGGTGAAAACGTCCTCATCCTTGGCGCGACGGGCGTGACCGGCAAATTGGCGGTACAGATCGCGAAGATTCTTGGTGCCGCTCGAGTCGTTGCCGCCGGTCGCAATCAACAGTCACGGAACGCTCTCCTCGCTTTGGGGGCCGACGCAACCATCTCCCTCGCCCTTCCTTCGACTGAACTGAGCCAGGCATTTGTGCGCGAAGCCGGGCAGTCCGGGATCCAGGTCGTGATCGATTACGTGTGGGGCGCCCCTGCGGAGGCGTTTCTCGCCGCAATCACGCGAAGAGAATTTGCCGTGATCCAATCCGAGACCCGCTATGTGCAGGCGGGAGAGAGCGCCGCGCCGGCCATCACCCTTCCTGCAGCCGTACTGCGCAGCACAGCACTCACCATCATGGGTACTGCGGGGATTCCAGCTCGCGATGTTTTGGGCGACGCCTTGCAGCAAGTGATGGCCCACGCCGCAAAACGAGACCTTCATATCGACACGGAAAGGGTTCCACTCGCGGATATCGAAAACTCCTGGCTGCGCGACCAGCCTGGCCGTCGATTGGTGATCATCCCCTGACAATCAACTGTGTTCACGATCAGGCACCCCTCACTGTCTTGCCCTTCCCTGACTGCAGCTACTAGACTCCGATCATGGTTAGAAAATCCGGCGTTGTCACGATCGTGGTCTGCTGCCTGGCTGTGGCGGCTCCGTCACAAACGAGATCATGTGCTGGCAGCGAAGTTCGCGAGGTTGCCTTCAGGCTGGCGACATTTCCGGTTCAGAAGATCGCCGGCGCCGTGCTTTTTCATGCCGGCCTGTACGTTGACGCTGACGGCGCGCCCAACGCCTACGGTCCCAACAACAAAGGACTGGATTTTACCGCCAACGCCAAGAATGGCGGCCGCTTTACCAGCGTCGTTCTCGGCCCTGACGGCCAGCCTATGCTCCAGCGCTCCGGCCGTTTCAAGGGTTTCTATATTTCCACTACCTCGCTCCGCAACGCGGCCGGCAGCGCACAAGCCACTGAAACATATTTGAACGCGGCGAAGGTCCCGTATTTTGTTCTTCCGCCTGAATTCATCGATCAATTTGGCGTTACGCTGGGCGATCTGGCCCTGGTGACCAACACCGCGAATGGCAGATCCGCATTCGCGATTTTTGCCGATGTTGGCCCGCGCGGCAAGATTGGTGAAGGCTCAATTGCTCTGGCGCATGCTCTGGGCCTCGACAGCAATCCGCGCAACGGTGGAACCAGCAAGCCCAATATTGCCTATCTGGTCTTTCCCGGCTCAGGTCTGGGGCCAGGCAAGCTCAGGACGGCAAAACAGGTCAGCGCTTCCGGCGCCAGGGTCTTCCACAAATGGGGCGGCGACCGCCGCCTTCGCGCCTGCTCAGCGATCAACTGACTTGGGACTTGTGCCTCGGAGTAGAACCATACTGAGTGATGTTTTAGCTGCTTGCTGATAGCTGATCGCTGACTGCTTCTATCCAAACCATCCGCTCTTGTACGCCACCCACCAGCACAGCCACAGCAGAGGCAGCATGAGCGCCAGGCTCCACCAGATGGGCAGCGCCAGGTCCATGGCGACGCCGAGGACGATGAACAGCATCCAGAAGATTTTCTTTTCCATCTGAAGGACACCTTATCACCGATGTCCATCGCCGGAATCGCGCGGGATCGCCGTAATCGCCGGAATCGAAAAAAACTCAGAGTCTACCGCGGCTTACTACAGATAAAGAAATAGAGCTTCCGCGAAACGCCCGCCCGAGGCTGTCTTCTGATCCGCGACCACTGCGCGAATCCGCGGTACCCTTAATGCCTTTCCGATTCCGGCGATTCCGCGCGATCTCGGCGATTTGGTAAAGTAAACAGATTCATGCTTGACCTCGCTTACGTCCGTGAAAACCTGCCGCAGATCGAAGAGATGCTGCGCCGCCGCGGCATGGAGCCGCAGAACGTCCTCGGCGGGTTTCGCCAGGTGGACGAAAAACGCCGCGCGTTGATCACCCAGGCAGAAACGCTGAAGGCTCAGCGAAATCGCGCGTCGGAAGAGATCGCCAAACTAAAAAAGGCCGGACAGGACGCTACGGCGCAGATGGAGCAGACCAAGGCGCTGCGCCAGCAGGGCGACGAACTGGAAAAGCAGGCGAGCGAGATCGACCAGGAATTGCGCACCATGCTGGCCGGTATTCCCAACGTGCCGCATGAATCTGTGCCGGTGGGCCACTCCGCCGAAGACAACCAGGAAGTCCGCCGCTGGGGCACGCCGCCCGAGTTTAGCTTTACTCCCAAGCCGCACTGGGAGCTGGGCGAGCAGCTGGGCGTGCTCGACATGGAGCGCGCGGTCAAGCTGAGCGGAGCCCGTTTTGCCGTCTACTGGGACCTGGGCGCACGGCTCGAGCGTGCCCTCGCCAATTTCATGCTTGACCTTCATACCAGCGAGCATGGATACACCGAAGTTCTGCCGCCCTACATGGTGAACTCCGCTTCCATGTACGGCACCGGGCAGCTGCCCAAGTTCGGGAACGATTCCTTCAAGATTGACCAGCACGACCTCTGGCTGATCCCCACAGCCGAAGTACCGCTCACCAATCTCTATCGCGACGAAACACTCGACGCTGCGCGCCTGCCGCTCTCCGTCACCGGCTACACGCCGTGCTTCCGCAGCGAGGCCGGCTCTTACGGCAAAGACGTGCGCGGCATCATCCGTCAGCACCAGTTTCAGAAAGTTGAGCTGGTGAAGTTCACGCGGCCGGAGCAGTCTTACGCGCAGCATGAGCAGCTCACGCGCGATGCCGAGACGGTCCTCAAGAAACTCGGGCTGCACTATCGCGTAATGCTGCTGTGCACGGGCGATATGGGATCCAGCTCCGCCAAGACCTACGATCTGGAAGTCTGGCTACCCGGCCAGCAGCTTTATCGCGAGATCTCTTCCTGCTCGAACTTTGAGGCCTACCAGGCGCGGCGGGCCAACATCCGCTACCGCCCGGAGGGCAGCAAGAAGAGCGAGTATCTACACACGCTGAACGGTAGCGGACTGGCCGTCGGCCGCACCTGGCTGGCGATTCTCGAAAACTACCAGCAAGCCGACGGCAGCGTGGTGGTGCCGGAGGCACTGAGGAAGTACGTGGGCGCGGAGAGGATCACTCCTAAAAAATTCTAGTTCCCGGCATTCCTCCGGGTTGCCAGAATTGCCAATATTGCCAAAATTGGTAATTGGCGATGCCGTTCAAATTTTGGCAATTCCGGCGATTTTGGCAATTCTGGCAATTCCTTGAGCCTGCCCTTCAGCTTCTATACACTTAAATGCATGTCTCGTGTCTGGCGCACGCTCAAGGGCTACCTTTTCTGGACCTACGAACGGGGCAGCTTCCATTACGACGTAATGGTTACGCTGATCCTGGCATTCATCTTTATCGGACCGCGTTTCATCGACTTCAAAGACCAACCGGGAGCAGCGCTGACGCATCCTAACGGGATAGTTGTCACCACAGATGGAAAGATCTATCAGGTGGACGCCGCCGCAGTCGACGCCCAGGATGAAGGCATGGTGCGCGCCAATTTTGCGCGTGTGCTTCGCCCGATTGCCGGCCCGGTAACGGTAGAGCGGGTGGAGCCGGTGCGCGATTCGTCAGGGCATATTGTGGCCTATCGCGCCTGGATCAGAAAGTGAGCCAATTGCAAAGGCTGCTGGGGTTGCGAGAATCATCGAGATTTCTCTTCATCCTGGTGCTGCTTGCCGGCGTAGCAGCAGGGTGGCCGTGTGTACCTTCTGCCGCGCAATCCGGGGATGACCTCAATTCGGTCCTGGCGAAGATGAATGCCACTGCAGGAAAATTCAAATCGGCCGAGGCTGACGTTGAGTTTGAAACCTATCAGAAAGTCATCGACGAGAAAGACCTGCAGAAGGGGCGCATCTATTTTCGCCGTACCGGCAAAGGCGTGGAAGCGGCGATCGACCTGACTTCGCCCGCGCCCAAACAGGTGGTTTACAAGGACGAGAAGGTTTCCATCTACGACAAGAAAATCGACCAGGTAACAGAACGCGACGTCAGCAAGTATAAGGGGCAGGTGGAAGCCTTTCTGAGCCTGGGCATTGGCGCCAGCGGCGACGATCTGAAGAGATCCTACGAGGTGACCCTGGCCGGCTGGGAGACTGTGCAAGGTGTGAAAACAGCCAAGCTGGCATTGGTACCGAAAGACGAAAAGACGCGGAATACCTACAACAAGATCATGCTGTGGCTCGATCCTGACCGCAGTATTGCACTACAACAGCAGTTCTTTGAGCCTTCGGGCGACTATCGTGTGGTCCGCTACAGCGACATGAAGTTGAACAGCAAGATTTCCGACGATGTTTTTCGCCTTAAGACCACCGGCCATACCAAGCTTGTCCGTCCGTAACCTGTAAAAGTTGCTGAGCAGATTGGATTTGATGGTGTAGAATCAAAAAGCAGCGTAATTTATTCAAACAAAAGACGAAGCTGCTCAGCCCTTTTAATGCGCCAAGTCGTCGCGATTGCGACAGCTGGCATCTCACTGTAGTTGGTTCTGAGGTTTTAGCGGAATGGCCAAGGTTTTTACAATCCCTGTCAAACCGACAATGCCGGATCCTAAGCGGCGTAAGGCCAGCGCACAAAAGCCAGACCCGCGTTTTATTGAAGGCCAGCGTCTGCTGGTAGAGGCCATGAAGTATCTGGTACAACAAGACCCAAAACGGAACAAAGATGCGGTCATGTTGATCTCGGAACATTTTCGGACACGATTCCGTATGTCAGATCGGCCAGCCGACATGCCAGTCCTCTCTCCGGAAAGCTAAATAAAAGCAGCATCTTCCAATTTCTGAATATCCCTTCTAAATAAATCCAGTATTCCGGATTGGCCTCGGTGAATTTCCTTGCAAGTAGCTGAATCTAAAAGAGGAACTGTCGGGAACCATAGTTGCATTATGTCCCAATAGCAATGCGTGTTCGTGCGTGACGAAGACGCATTGTTTTGTGCTCTCAAACTGAAAACATGGAGATGCAAAGGATGAATCGTAAACTGCGCGACATATTGATCCTCTTTGCCTCTTGCTTGATGTTGCTTTGGTGCATCCCGTCTTTTGGTCAGGTGCTGAAGGGTTCGATCTCCGGCACTGCAGTTGACCAGCAAGGCGCGGTGGTAGCAAATGCCCAGGTAAAAGCAACAAATACAGCAACAGGCGCTGTGCAAACCACTACTACTGACAGTTCCGGCGCTTTTCACTTCAACCTGATTCCCGCCGGCGATTACAAAGTTGAAATCTCAGCCCAGAACTTCAAGACCTCTGTCCAGAACGGCGTTGTGGTAGCAGCCGGACGTGACAGCGGCTTGGGCAGCGTTAAGCTGTCGGTCGGCGAAGCCAACACGGTGGTCGAAGTTACGGCTGATGCCCCGCTCATTGAAACCACCCAGGCACAGGTCACCAACACCTTCTCCGGCGTTGCGCTCTCGACTTTCGCGGGCGTTCAGGAGAACGAAGGTCTGGACAACCTGGCCTTGTTTGTTCCCGGCGTCAGCTCCAGCCGTGACAACAACTTCTCCAACACGAACGGTGGCGGCGGGTTCAGCTCCAATGGTCTGCGCGGCCGCAATAATGACCAGCAAATTGACGGTCAGAATAACAACGACAACAGCGTTGCCGGCCCCGGCCTCTTTGTGACCGACGCCGAGTTCGTCTCGCAGTACGTGCTCGTCACCAACCAGTTCGGTCCGGAATACGGCCGCAACTCCGGTTCAGTCGTGAACATCGTGACCAAGTCCGGCGGCAACGCCTGGCATGGCAGCGTGTACGGTTCAGAAAACAGCAACATTCTGAATTCGCTGAATAACTTTGATAAGAATACTGACATTTGCGGCACAGGTCCCGGCAACACCTGCCTGACCAAGCCCAATCACCTGAACGATGAGTTTGGCGGATTCACCATCGGCGGACCTGTCATGAAGAACAAGGTGTTCTTGTTTGGCGGTTTCGACGAGGAAATCATCAACCAGGCCAGCACCTTCCGCACCAACAATTTGACGCCGACTCCCGCCGGTCTTGCTACGATCGCGGCTTGCGGTGGCAACCCAGCGGCGCTCTCGGCTATCAGCACCTTTGGACCGTTTGGGATCAAAGCTGGAAGCCCGCAGATCAACGGCACACCGGTAACCGGGGTCATGTCCACCTGCCCCGGTGCTGAATTCTCCGGCGTCAGTCGCACCATTCCTCAGCCTGTTCATAACTTTAACTGGGTGTTGAAGAATGATATCCAGCTGGGCAGTGACACCGTCACTGGCCGCTACATCTTCAACCGCGGCAACTTCTTCAACAGCGGCGACAACGGCGCTGCCGGCTACTTCATTAACGTCCCGGCTCTGAGCCAGGCCGCTTTGATCAGCTGGACCCGCAACCTCAGCTCCCACATGGTCAACGAACTTCGCGGTTCGTTTGGACGCTTGAACGTGGAATTCGGCGGCGGCATCACCGGCCCTGCTGAGCCCGTCGCAGGCAACCTCGACCAGGGTCTGGCCAACATTGCCTTCACCGGCGCAGGCCTTCTGGGCTTTGGTACAGCCACCAACCTGCCGCAGCAGCGCATCGTCAACACCTGGCAGGCGCAGGACAACTTCAACTATGTCATGGGCAAACATCAGATCAAAGCTGGCGTGAACTGGACCTATCAGCGTTCACCCAACATCTTCCTGCCCAACATCAACGGCCAGTACCGTTATTCCAACTACAACAACTTCTTCTGCGGAGGCAGCACTCCGGGAACCTGCAATAGCCCGGTCAACCTGCCCACCTCCATCAACATCTCTCAGGGTCCTTCCTCATTGGACTTCCGCGAGTATGACACCTTCCTCTACGGTGGCGATGACTGGAAGATCGGCCAGAACCTGACCATCCAGCTGGGCCTCACCTGGTCCTACTACGGGCAGCCGGCCAACATCTTCAACGACATCACTACCAAGCGTGAGAGCAACCCGGCCACTGCCTTCTTCAACCCGGCGCTGCCTCTCAGCATCCGTACCTATCCGATCATTCCGGCTCCCAAGAACAGCCTTGGACCGTCCGCGGGCTTCGTTTACTCGCCTAAGTGGGGCGGCTTCCTGACCGGAAACGGAAAGACCACGTTCCGTGGCGGATACCGCATGCTGTACGATCCGCCGTTCTACAACATCTATCTCAATGAAGCGACCGCTGCTCCTGAAGTGCTCGCTCAAACCCTGTCGGGCGTCGGCAATCCGTTGCCTGCAGCGCCGTTTGGTCCCAACGTTCGTGCAGCTCTTGCCCCGAGCCTGGTCTTCGGCGTAAAGGACCCACGTTCGTTCAACCAGACCAACATCACCCCGAACTTCGGCCCGGACAAAGTCCAGACCTGGAGCATGGGTTTTGAACGCGAGCTCACCAAGAACGCCGCGGTCGAAGTCCGCTATGTCGGGAACCACGGCTACAACCTGTTCCAGACGGAAAACGGTAACCCGAACATCGCGGCTCTGGCTACCGACTTCCCGAACCTGGTTCCGGCCGGCCTCACTCCATGCCCGGCAGCGCAGGCGGTTGTTCCCACGGCGGTTGGTCGCGCGAATTGCAATGAAGGAATTGTTCGCACCCGTGCCAACACCGGCTACTCCAACTACAATGCAGTCCAGGCGGAGTTCCGTGCCAACAACCTCTTCAAGCAGCTGACCGTACGTTCGTCTTTCACTCATTCCAAGACTCTGGACAACGTGAGCGAAATCTTCTCCACCTTCGGTGGCGGAAACTCTTCGTTCATCTACCAGAACCCGGCGAATCCGAACTCCCCCGGTGAATACTCATTCTCCGGTTTGGATTATCCGGACCAGTGGACCATCCTGTTCACGGAGCAATTGCCCTTCTTCAGAGAGCAGCACGGCTTGGCCGGGCATATTCTCGGCGGCTGGACAATCTCCGCGAACTACATCGTAGCCTCCGGTCAGCGCTACTCGCCGACCCAGTTCGTATTTGCCCAGATCGGCGCAAATGCTAACTACTACGACTTCGCCTTCACCAACGCCTTCAACAGCGGTGCTGAAAGCGCCCGTCCGTTCCTGGGCAACCTCAGCGCCCCGGCAACAGCCGTTGGCATCTTCGCCGGCGACGCCTGCAACATCTTTGGCGCCTGCACGACCGCGGGTTCCAACCCCAACCAGCTGCTCCTGGTGAACGATCTCAATACCACTGGTAATGAGACCCCGGTCACCAAGGACCAGGTTCGCGTCATTGTGAACGCAGCCCAGGCCGCCAGCGTGTTTGGCACGCCGTTCGGCAACATGCCGCGTAACCCGGTACAGGATGCCATTTCGAACATCGGCAACGCCTCCATCTTCAAGACCGTGAAGCTGGGTGAGCATGCCAATTTCGAATTCCACACCACCTTCCTGAACGTCTTCAATCACAACAACTTCACTACGATTGATCCGTTCCTGGAAGATGCCGGACTCACTGGCGCCTTCACTGGTTTCGGCGACGTCACCCAGAACCCGAGCATTACCCGCCGCATCGTCTTCGGCGGCAAGCTCACGTTCTAACCAACTTGCTGTAACAACCCTTGGGCCCGTCAGTTCGCTGGCGGGCCTTTTTATTTTCCGGAGAGCATTCCCGGCTTGGGGCTTTAGCCCCGCAAAAACAGAGTGTAAAATCGATAACAACATGAGCAGCAACGGCAGCGCTTCCCTCAAACTTCCGGTCTATCTCGATAATCACGCCACCACACCACTCGATCCGCGCGTACTGGAAGCCATGCTGCCTTTTCTCACCTCCAAGTTCGGCAATGCTGCCAGCAACAGCCATCCTTTTGGGTGGGAGGCTGCTGCAGCCGTGGAAGCGGCCCGCCGTCATATCGCCTCTGCCATCGGCGCCTCGCCGCAGGAAATCGTTTTTACCTCGGGCGCCACAGAAAGTGACAATCTCGCTGTCCTGGGCGTCGCAGAAGCGCAGCGATCGCGTGGCAACCACATCATCACCGCGACCAGCGAACACAAGGCCATTCTCGATAGCTGCAAGCATCTGGAGAAACACGGCTATCGTGTCACCTGGCTTCCCGTGAAATCCGATGGCCTGATCGATTTGGACCAGCTGCTCGCTGCCTTCACTGACCAGACCATCCTGGTCACGATCATGGCAGCTAACAATGAAACCGGTGTACTGCAGCCGATCGAGGAGATCGGCCGGCTCTGCCGTGAACGCGGCGTGCTCTTCCACTCTGATGCCGTGCAGGCCCTGGGTCGGGTTCCGCTCAACGTTCACAGCGCCAATATCGATCTCGCTTCGCTCACCGCGCACAAGCTCTACGGCCCCAAAGGCTGTGGCGCGCTCTTTGTCCGCAATGCCGCTGTGCGCCCGCTCGCGATGATTCACGGCGGCGGCCATGAGGGTGGGCTTCGCTCCGGGACACTGAACGTGCCCGGCATCGTCGGCTTCGGTAAGGCTTGTGAGATCGCACAACACGATATGCCGGAAGAGGGCCGTCGTATCGCCGGCCTGCGCAACCGCCTGCGTGACAGCCTGACTTCAGCGCTGGATCAGGTCGTGATCAACGGCAGCATGGAACATCGCGTCCCCGGCAACCTGAACATGAGTTTTCTTCACGTGGAAGGCGAAACGCTGCTCACCGGCCTGCATGATGTTGCTCTCTCCAGCGGCTCCGCTTGCTCTTCGGGAAAAACCGAGGCTTCGCACGTGCTCAAAGCTCTCGGCCTGAGCGACGAAGCCGCCGGTTGCGCCATCCGCTTCGGCATTGGCCGCTTCAATACTGAGGCTGAAATTGATTACGTGGCTGGCCGCGTGATTGAGCTGGTGAAGAACCTGCGCGAAGTGGCGTTAAGTCCCGAGCGTTAGCGAGGGAACCCTATTCCCTGAATTCACTGTTTACGTTTACCCGATCCGGCTGATCAAGATTGATGGACACACCTCGCCGTCCGTTATTTTTGCGGCAGTAGGGCTCCCTCGCTTCGCTCGGGATGTAAATGCGTCTCCTCCACCCTCGCTTCCCGCAAATACCGCGCCGCCTCTTCCGGAGGCGTGGGGTTGATGTAAAAGCCCGTGCCCCATTCAAATCCCGCGGTCTTGGCCAGCTTGGGGATGATCTCCAGGTGCCAGTGATAGTAATCCTGCGTGTTCTCCTGTACGGGCGAGCTGTGCACGATCAGGTTGTAGGCTGGATTGTCCAGCACCTGCACGGCTTTGGCCAGAACCGTGCGCAGGATACGCGCCAGGTTTTCATACAAAGTCGAAGGCGCGTTTTCAAACGCTGACTCGTGCCGCTTGGGCAGGATCCATGTCTCAAACGGAAAGCGCGGCGCGTAGGGACACAGCGTGACAAAGTCCTGGTTTTCCGCGGCCACGCGCACTTTTTCTTCGACTTCCTGCCGGATAATATCGCAGAAGATGCAGCGCTCTTTGCTGCTGAAATAGCGTTTGGCCCCGTCCAGCTCTTCCACCACTTGTTTGGGCAAAATCGGCAGCGCGATGATCTGCGAATGAGGATGTTCCAGACTGGCGCCCGCGCCCTCGCCGTGGTTCTTGAAGACCAGAATGTATTTGAAGCGGCGGTCCTGCTTCAGGTCGAGAATACGGTCGCGGAAGGCCCACAACAGGTCTTCCACGCGCTTGAGCGGCATGCTGTCCAGTGTTTCCGCATGGTTGGGCGTCTCGATTACCACTTCGTGCGCGCCCACGCCGTTCATCTTGTCGAACATGCCATCGGCCTGGCGGTCCAGGTCACCCTCAATGCCCAGCGCGGGAAATTTATTGGGCACCACACGCAGGTTCCAGCCTGTGGTGTCGCGCTGGCCGTTGCCGCCTGGACGATACGCCAGGATCTCCGGCGGCGTCTTGTCTTCATTGCCGGGACAAAACGGGCAGAAACCGCCCTTAACCACCACGCGCTCACGGGAAAAATCACCCGGCCGCCGCGCCCGGTCTGTGGAGATGATGACCCAGCGTCCTGTAACCGGATCTCGTCTTAATTCAGGCACATGAATATCTTACAACCGCTCGCGGCGAAACGCTTGAGACCTCACTACACACTTTGATTTGCCCATGTTGCATGCCACAATTGGGTGAGAGAGGCATGGTGACATTCAGTCTGTCCATGGTCAGATTCGCTATCTAAATGCACAAGCACTCCAGTAAACTGATTGACAAGCGCCGGTTTTGGACCGCCGCAAATATATTTGTTCTTGCTGCGATATTGAATTTTGTCGCATTCCTAGCTATCTCCCTTTACCTTGGAGGCGATGCGGTGAACGGCAAAGTTGAGGCGGGGCATTACTATCTCTTCGGCTTGCGGGCGAAACCCTGGCAGAAGGGCTACACGGAGGTGAGCGAATCTGTATTCATCTACAGCAGATGGCACGTCTACAGTCTTTGGATCACGTGGCTGCCGGCCATGGCAATTTTAGGCGTTCAACATCTGGACAGGAAAGGCGCGCAGGACAATTGACTCGCATTGGTTCTCTCGAGTCTTGGATCGAATACTCTCACGCCATCCCGAACGCATCCCTAAACAGCTCAATCTCCGCAGTGGCGCTCGCAAGATAGACGCTCACCACGTCAAAACGCACCGGCGGTTTGCCTTTGACCTTCCGCAAAAACTCCCGGGCCACTCGTGATAGATCACGTTGCTTCTCGGCATCCACTGCTGCTTCCGCCGGCATGAAATCCCTTGTCTTCCGTGTCTTCACCTCGATAAAACAAAGTGTCTCGCCATCCCAACCCACTAAATCTAGCTCGCTGCGACAGCGCGGGCTACGATAGTTGCGCGCGATCATCACATAACCCTGCTGGCGCAGGTGGAAATAGGCCTCTTCCTCACCCCGGCGGCCCGTATCAAGGTGCTGCGCTGTAGCGGCCTTGCGCGG
Source organism: Candidatus Angelobacter sp. (assembly GCA_036557225.1). GTDB lineage: Bacteria > Acidobacteriota > Terriglobia > Terriglobales > Acidobacteriaceae > Angelobacter. The sequence goes on along the minus strand of DATBHX010000046.1, from coordinate 51,378 downwards.
AAGAAACGCGATAGCGGAGTCGAGGGCGTTGAGGATTGTCCGCGTGATTCTTCCGTGCATAATTTTTCCGCCCCAGGCAAGTCGCTACTCACGACCTGCCAATGCATCTTAGCCTATTTTTTTCCACCGGAATCCTGCGCGAAGTAATTTCATCCGCAACCGGTCATGTCTTTTTGCAGTCTCTGGCCGCTGTCTATGTCGTAATCAAGAATCGGCGCAGGGGAACGGCCTGGAAGAATATGAATGCTTGATACAATGTGAGCGCTTTGAGCAGGGGCTTGCCATGAAATTGCGCCTTTTGATTGTCTGCCTTGTTTGGGCCGTTGGGTCGGGGGCCGGCGTTTCGCAGCAACCGCAGCCGACCGATAGCTGGAAGGAATACGCGTATCCCCAGGACGGCGTCGCCATCTCAGCGCCCGAAGAGCCAGTCGTGGTGAATGAAAGCGATCACCGCATGTACGTCAGCACTTTGCCGAACGGTGGGAAGCTGGCGCTCATGGTGATGACTGTGGCCGGCATGTCAGACCAGGAGGTGCGAGACAGCATGCGAGAGGGTCTGGTGCATGACAAAACCATCGAACCGTCTTCCATCGCCGAGACGACGGTTGCCGGCAATGCCGGCTTCCGCGCGGTCAGACTCTTTCCCAAAGCTCGCTATTCTGTGCGCGCCGTCTATATTGGCGGCAGAATGATCAAACTCGAGGCCTTGGAGGGGCCGGAAGGAGAGCGTTTCCTGAATTCGCTGCGTCTCGTCGACCCCGAGTGGAAACAGTATTCGTATCCCGCGCACGGATTTCGCCTGTCCTCTCCCGCTGAACCGCAGTTGAAAGAGGATTCCTCCTCGACGGAATACATCATGGATGTACCGGCCGGCGGGTACATCGTGTTACACATCCCCATGCAACCTGCTCACGACCCCACCGGCGCCCGCGCGGCCTTGTTGCGGTTCCGTGACAGCATGGGTGAAAAGTGGCAGGGCAAGCTTGCTGCGGAGTCAACACTGGACTCCGAATTCCCCGGCATCGCCTTCGATTACGAGGTTCCCACGGGGATCAAGCGCATCAGCGGACAGATGTACTATGCAGGCAGCACAGTCTATGTCCTGTTGGCAAGAGGCAAGGCCGAACCGGACCGCTTCTTTCGAGCATTCCACATCATCAGTCCGGGAAAGTAAGAGTGAGCGAGGCGCCACTTGCGTAGTGGAACCCGCCATCGCAGGACCCGCAGCAACAAAAATGCCGGCCGTACATCGCAGTCCAGTCGGCATTTCTATCGCTATCGTGATCCCGTCGCTTGAGATTGCAGGAAGGACCGTGTTGGATTAACGGTCTTCCTTCTCCACAATCCCGATGCACTCTTCCAGCACATCCATCGCGATGTCAGCCTGCTCCTGCGTGACCACCAGCGGCGGAGCGATGCGGATGGAGTTTTCGCCCGCGCCCAGGAACAACAGGCCGCGTTCAAAGGCCAGGTCCACGATCCGGTCGCGCTCATCATGCGCCGTGGCTTTTGTCTTCTTGTCTCTCACAATCTCGACGCCGATCATCAGTCCGCGGCCGCGCACATCGCCCACCATGGGGTGCGTCTTTACCCAGCTGCTCAGCCGCTTCATCATGTGCGCGCCTACGACTTCCGCATTGTGAATCCCCTCGCGCTCCAGCACGTTCATGGTAGCCAGCGCTGCTTCAATGCACACCGGATTGCCTCCGAACGTCGACGCATGCGAGCCCGGCACCCAGTCCATAATCTCAGCGCGCGCCAGTGTCACGCCCAACGGCATGCCGGAGGCAATCCCCTTGGCAATCGTGACGATGTCCGGCTCCACGCCCGTATGCTGGATCGCCCACCACTTACCGCTGCGCCCTGCGCCGCTCTGCACCTCATCGGCGACGAACAAAATTCCGTTCTGGTCGCATATCCTCCGCAACTCGCGCAGGAACTCGGCCGGCGCCGGCAGATAGCCGCCCTCGCCCTGGATGGGCTCAATGAAGATTGCCGCGCACTCTTCCGGCGGCATGATCGTCTTGAACACCCGGTCTTCGATGAAGCGCACGCACTCGGCAATGTGCTCCGCTTCGCTCATGCCCTCAGGTTTGCGATACACGTTTGGATACGGCACATGCGCCACGCCCGGCACCAGCGGAAAGAAGCGCCGCCGCTGCTGTGTCTTTGACGCCGTGAGCGAAAGCGCGCCCATGGTGCGCCCGTGAAACGCGCCGTAAAACGCAATGATCCCCTGCCGCTTGGTGTGATAACGCGCCAGTTTCATCGCCGCTTCCACGGCTTCTGTTCCGGAATTGCCGTAATAAGCCTTGATCGGGCCCGACATCGGCGCTATCTTCGCCAGACGATCCGCCAGCGTGACCAGATTCTCGTAATAAAAATCCGTGCCGGACATGTGGATCAGCTCGCCTGCCTGCTTTTGGATCGCAGCCACCACTTCCGGATGGCAGTGCCCCGTGGAAACCACGGCGATGCCGGCCGAAAAGTCCAGGAACTCGTTGCCGTCAACGTCCTCCACCACCACGCCGCGGCCGCGCTTGGCCACCAGCGGATACGAACGCGTATAGGACGGCGAAATAAATTTCTGATCGCCCTGCAGAATGGCCTGCGCCTTCGGCCCGGGCAGCTTGGTCCGGATCTTCGGTCCGGCATTGGAAATCGTCTGGGTAGCCATGTTCATCCTCTTTTCAAAATGGTTGCGTGTTGAGGCCTGCGGCCTGTTCCTGTGGGAATACGAGAGGCCGCTTCAGAGTGAGGACGAAACGTGGGTTAGTCGCCGGCGAAGAGGTTGGCGCGCGCGTGCGAAGGCAGCACCGCTAAATAGCGCCGCGGGCAGACAAGAAAGTCCACCCAGCACGCCAATGAGCGATCTGGCGTGCGCAAAACGAACCATGATGTACGGCGTGAAGCCATGTTCTGTCTCTATTATAGCCCGAAATTTCCGCCCGGCTGGCGGTTACTACGGTACATTTCCCTGTCTGATTCGCCCCATTCAGTTTTTTCGCATCGACCCGCCGCATCACGCCGTCAGATGATAGTACTTACTTCTTACTTCATGCCCGCATCGGAAAAGCAGCAGCGTTTTCGCATTGCAGTCGCCTTTGGACTCGTCTATGTCCTCTGGGGCTCCACCTACCTTGCCATGCGTATCGCCGTGCGCGATCTGCCGCCCTACGTCGCCGGCGGGGTCCGCTATCTGATTTCCGGCCCGGTCATGCTGCTGGCGTGCGCGCTGCTCGGGCGCAAAATCCGCGTGACCCGCCGGGACCTCGCGCGTCTCGCGGTGATTGGCATCTTGCTGCTCTCCATGGGCAACATCGGCGTGCTTTGGGCGGAAGAGTACGTTCCCAGCAACCTCGCGGCACTCATCGTTGCCCTTGTGCCGATCTGGGTCGTAATCCTTGAAGCCTGGGCCTTCCGCTCCGGGCGCATGAGCGCCCAGGGCCTCTTCGGAATCTTTCTGGGGATCGGAGGCCTGCTCCTTCTGCTCTGGCCGCGTATCGCCGCCGGCACGCATCTGGGGCGACAGGAACTCATTGGCTGTGCCATCCTCGCGGCCGCATCATTCGCCTGGGCGCTCGGCTCAATCTTCTCCCACCGCTTCTCGCTCTCGGTGGATGTCTTTGTCTCGGCCGCCTGGCAGATGACCATCGCCGGTCTGGTCAATGCCGCCATCGCGCTGGCCAGCGGCCAATTTCTAAAAGCGCATTGGACCGGGTCCGCGCTAGGCGCCATCGCCTACCTGATCGTCTCCGGATCATGGATCGGCTACACCGCCTACATCTATCTGCTGGAGCACGTCCCGACGGCGAAAGTCGCAACCTACGCCTACGTCAATCCCATCGTAGCTCTGATCCTCGGCTGGCTCATCCTGCGCGAAGGTGTGGATATTTTCATGCTTGTGGGAACTACCATCATCATTGCTTCGGTCTGGCTGGTGAATACCTCAAAGCTGAAGCAACCAGCGGTTGAAACTGCCGTAACAGAAGAAACCTGCCCCAAAACTGTAAATGTTGGCGGAGATTGACGGGGAATGATGCCTCACTTTACTTTGGAAGACGGCCTTTTCTGGACCACGCGAGTAGTCCTGCCTTCTTGGATCGGATTTCAAACCCGTCAAGGCGCTTATGGCTCCCAGAACACGCTCACGCGATCCGATGGCTTAGTGCAGATGGTGTTTGCCCCTGAAGGAAGGGGCACAGAACCGCTAACCAGCGCCGAGATATCGATGATTCTTTGGACCATCGAGTATGAACGCGGGATCTCTGAGGCATTAATTGCGGGCTTAGTTAAAGAGTATCCCGCACTACAACGACAATATGGCTATTCTGGCGTGGAAAAAACCGAGCTTATGCCTGATATCAAATCAGCGGACAATTTACGGTCACTTATCGGCCTTTATGCCGTCAATGTCCATCAACTGCGAAACAAGGGGATTCCCTACGTTGGGTTCGAGTTCGGCTGCACATGGGATGGCTCGGCGTGTTGATGCACGGAACACGAGTAGTGAAAATCGGCGGAGCAGATACTGCCTTTTTGCTTTGGATTGCTGAAGAAGACGCTGCCAAGTCGTAGGCACTAAATTCGTACTGTCTTTACTTTACCAACTTACCAATTTACCCATTTACCAATTTCCTTCACTTCCTCTTCCACCTGATCCCTTCCTTCGTATCTTCCACCACAATTCCTGCTTCAGAGAGTTGTTTGCGGATCGCATCTGATCTGGCAAAATCTCGCGCTTTTTTCGCTGCGTTGCGCTCTTCAACCAACCGGTTCACTTCGTCATCAGAAATCGCGTCAGCGCCTACGCCAGCCTCCACGGTGATCCCATGCGCCTTGGCCCATTCCATCGCGGCCCGGGTCTTCTCTGTATCATCATCCTTCAGCACGGCAAAGATCTCGTCGAATTGATCCAGGGCTTCCAGTAGCGGCCGCTTATCACCTTCGCGCAGCTCGCCGCGATCGGCCAGCGTGTTCGCCTCGCGCACCATGTCAAAGATTGCCGCTGAGGCCCGTGCGGTGTTTAAATCGTCTTCCATCCCGGCGCGCATCTCCTGCTTCGCTTTGGTCGCCGCCTCCTGCGCCGCCGGGTTCGTACCCGCAGGAAGCTGCGACATTCTCATTCGCGATTGAAAGGTCCTGAGCCGCTCCACCGAGTGCGCCGCCTGCTTCAGGCCGTCAAAAGTAAAATTCAGCTGCTTGCGATACGGTACCGAGGTCAGCAGAAAGCGAATCGAAGACGCCTTGTGCCCCTTCACCAGCAGATCGCGCAAGGTGTAGAAGTTCCCCGCGCTTTTGGACATCTTCTCGCCTTCGACCAGCAGAAATCGCACGTGCACCCAGTGCCGCGCAAACGTCTTGCCCGTGAGCGACTCCGACTGCGCAATTTCGTTCTCATGATGCGGGAAGATCAGGTCTTCGCCGCCGCCATGCAGGTCAAAGCTCTCGCCCAGATACTTCATCGACATCACGGAGCACTCAATATGCCACCCTGGACGCCCCGGCCCAATCACGCTCTCCCAATGGGCCTCACCCTCTTTCGGCGCTTTCCACAGGGCAAAATCGCGAGCATTGTCCTTTTCATACTCGTCCACGTCCACCCGCGCGCCGACTTCGATCCCGCCAAAATCTTTTTTCGACAGCTTGCCGTACTCGGGGAACTTAGCGATGCTGAAGTAATACGAACCGTCTTCGGTACGGTAGGCAATCCCTTTCTTCTCCAGCGCCGCGATGAACTCGGCCATCTCGCGAATGTGCTCCGTAGCGCGCACAATTTTTTCCGGCCGCTCCAGGTTCAATGACGCCATGTCTTCCAGGAATGCCTCTTCGTACTTTTTTGTGTATTCCTGGACCGTCTTCTTTTCCCGTGCAGCATTGCGGATGATCTTGTCATCCACATCGGTAATATTCATCACGTGCTGCAGCCTGAAACCGCTCTGGCGCAGAAAGCGCCGCAACAGATCGACCGCCACGAACGTCCGGAAATTGCCGATATGGCCGTAGTCGTAGACCGTGGGCCCGCAAGCATACATGCGGACGGTATTGTCCGCAGCGGGCGTAAACTCTTCCACCTTGTTGGATAGCGTGTTGTAGAGATGTAAAGGCAAATGGAGATTGTAACAAAGCCCCTTTGGGCGCTAGACCCACAGGTCAGCGACTGCCATGCAATTCAGGAATGGACGCCTTTTATTCGTTGTCCGTAGCTGTTTCTGCATGAAAACAAGTGCGAAATCGATGAGATTCCCCTCGTCCCATGCTTACTATTTGTGGTAGTAAACCAATTCCAGCAGCATACTTGCACAACCCTGTTCGGGTTCGCTGCGCGGGGAACCCCTCAAAGACAGAGCGTATGTTGCTGGGCGCCGTTGGCGTAAAGGCGGTCCCACACGCTTGAGTTTTCCGGCCTCAAGGATTTCCTTTTTTCAGCAAGCCTGGTGTCTATGCGCAGCCCTCAGACGCCACTGGTCTTGAGTTTTCCAAGTTGATTTCAAGAACTAAAGCTCAAGGAGAATCGAATGTCTCGTTTCCTGCGTCATCTATTCCTCGCGTTGGCCGTGCTCACGTTCCTGGCTATTGGCGCCCAGGCGCAGCGCGTCATCAATGATGCCGACCGCATCACCAGGCGCGGCAATACCAATCCGCTGGCCCGGGCGGAATTTGACCGCGGCTCAGCCGATATCAACACGCCGATGAAAAACATGATCCTGTCGCTCTCCCTGCGTCCAGGTGCACAGGCCGAATTGCAAACCCTGCTGGCCCAGCAACAGGACCCGAGTTCGCCCAACTATCACAAATTTCTTACGCCGGAAGAGTTTGGCCTGCGCTTCGGTCCCACGGACCAGGATCTGGCCGACGTTACCAACTGGCTGGCCGCCCAGGGCTTCAAGGTTGAAGAAGTAGGTAAAGGCCGCTTGTGGATCAACTTCAGCGGCAACGTACAGCAGGTGGAACGCGCCTTCCAGACCAACATCCGCAAGTACGAAGTCAACGGCAAGATGCATCAGGCGAACGCAATCGACCCTTCGCTCCCCCGCGCCTTTAGCGGTCTTGTAAACGGTGTGGTAACTCTGCATAACTTTGGCCGCCACCATTTTCTAAGCAAGATTACTCCCATACCCGCCGGCCTGCTCAGCACGCGCTCGCAGTTGCCCAGCGACTTCAAGGCTCTCCGCCCCGGAGCGCCCGACGCCAACAACACCGTTCCTGATTTCACGTCGGGCACGAATCATTTCCTGGCTCCGGCGGACTTCGCCACCATCTATAACGTGAACCCGCTCTATAGCGCGGGCATCACCGGCGCGGGCCAGTCGATTGCCATCGTCGGCCGCACCGACATCAAACTCGCCGACGTGCAGTTCTTCCGTAGCTTCTTTGGCCTGCCGGCAAAGGACCCGGTCTTCATTCACAACGGAACCGCACCGGGCGACTTAGGTGGCGGCGAGGAAACGGAAGCTGATTTGGACGTCGAATGGTCAGGCGCCGTCGGGCAAGGCGCGACCATCAACTTTGTAATTTCAAAATCCACAGCAACCACTGACGGCGTGGACCTCTCCGCGCAATTCATCGTCAACAACAACACCTCTCCCATCATGAGCACCAGCTTCGGTCAGTGCGAAGCCAACATGGGCACGGCGGAAAATAATTTCTATAACAATTTGTGGTCACAGGCGGCAGCCGAGGGCATCACTGCCTTCGTCTCCTCCGGCGATAGCGGCGCCGCAGGTTGTGACGCTTCAAATGCAGCCACGGGCACGGGCCGCGCCGTCTCCGGCCTGAGCTCGCCTCCGAACGTGACTGCCGTCGGCGGCACCATGTTCAATGAAGGCACCGGAACGTTCTGGAACGCCACCAACAACGCCACCAACCAGGGCTCAGCCATCAGCTACATTCCTGAGGTCGTATGGAATGAGAGCGGCAGCAACGGCGGATCCGGTCTCGGTGCGACGGGCGGCGGCGCCAGCACCATTTATGCCAAGCCTGCGTTCCAAAGCGGCCCCGGCGTGCCCGCAGACGGCCATCGCGACGTGCCTGACGTTTCTCTCAGCGCCGCCGGCCATGATGGCTTTATCGTCGTTCAAGGACACACCACGGGAACCACCGGACTGGAAGCCGTAGGCGGAACTTCCGCGTCGTCTCCCTCCTTTGCCGGCTTGATGTCACTGGTCGTGCAGAAGACCGGTGCACGCCAGGGTAATGCCAACACCGCGTTCTATAACATGGGTCGCAACCAGCAGTCTGGTGGCACGGCGGTTTATCACGACATTACCACCGGCAACAACACAGTACCCGGCGTGACCGGCTTTGCTGCCACGGTCGGCTACGATCTTTCCACCGGCTGGGGTTCAGTGAACGCCGCCAACCTCGTCAACTTCTGGAACAACAACGGCGCGGGGCCGGCGGACTTCTCGGTGTCTGCTTCTCCTGCCAGCCTTACCATCACGCAGGGAACCAGCGGCAACAGCACCATCTCCATTACGGCGATCAACGGCTTCACCGGCAGCGTAAGCTTGTCTGCTTCCGGTCTGCCGGCTGGAGTAACCGCCAGCTTCGGCACCAATCCGGCGACTTCCACCAGCGTTCTGACTCTCACTGCCAGCTCCACGGCAACCACCGGCACAGCGACCGTCACAGTTACCGGAACCTCGGGAACTTTGACTCACACCACGACCATCAACCTCACTGTGAATGCTGCGGCAGCGCCGAACTTCTCCCTCTCAGCATCGCCTGCGAGTTTGACCGTGACGCAGGGAACCAGCGGCAACAGGACGATTACCGTGACTCCTTCAGGTGGCTTCACTGGAAGCGTAACGCTTTCAGCTTCTGGCTTGCCCGCAGGCGTGACCGCGGCCTTCGGCACCAATCCAGCAACTTCCACCAGTGTTCTGACCTTCACGGCCAGTTCAACGGCAACCACGGGCACAGCGACCGTCACAATTACGGGAACTTCCGGAACGCTAACCCACACCACAACCATCAGCCTGACCATCGCTTCCAGCGCAGCGCAGAACCTGATCGTGAATGGCGGCTTTGAAGCTGCTACCGCAACTCCGTGGACGCTCACCGCCGGCGTACTCAACACCAGCGCCGCCGAACCTCCGCACAGCGGAGCCAAAAACGCATGGCTTGATGGCTACGGAGTCAGCCACACTGACACCGCGACTCAAACCGTGACAATTCCGTCCACCATCACCACGGCAAACCTGACCTTCTGGCTGCACATTGACACCGCAGAGACCACGACCGTCACAGCGTTCGATACTCTGCGCGTGCAAGTGCTCAACTCTGCTGGTACCACGGTGCTGGCGACACTAGGCACCTTCTCCAACCTGAACCATGCCGCTGGCTACCAGCAGCACTCGTTCAGCGTGGCTCAGTTCAAGGGGCAGACCGTAAGGATCCGCTTCATCGGAACTGAAGACACAAGCCTGCAGACCTCATTCGTACTCGATGATGTCTCGCTGAACGTTCAATAACCTCGCAACACACACAAAAAAACCGGGGCCACAAGGCCCCGGTTTTTTGCGTTTTGTGCTCTCACTGCAGCAGCGTGCGCGTCTGCTGCAATTTCTCCGCCAGGTCCTGCTTCTGGTCCAGTACACGCTTGGGATTCGGAATGAGGTCGGCAATCTGCTTCGGAGCGTTGCTGATCGTCTGCTGAAGCTCCGGCAGCGTTCCTGGGTTGTTTAGCAGCCGCACGTACGACGCCGCAATCTTGTCCCGTGCAGCGGCTTCCTGGGCATCGTGCGTGGGCAGGACCTCCATCTCCCGCTTCATCGCACCAGCCCAGTCCAGGCCGTCCTGCCCAAGCTGATCAATCGACTTCTGCAGTGCCGCCCGCTGTGCTGCGGAAAGCCCCGCTACCTTCTGGAAACCAGCCGCAGCCTGCAGATGTGCAACGATCAACCCTTGCGCCACCACGGTCGCAAACAACGTTCCGCCGTTGGCGACGTCATGCGAGAAGCGCAATCCCGCCTGCAGCGCGCGAACGGCGCCGTCCTTGTCGCCCCCGATCAGCAGATGAAACGCATAGAAGACGTTCAGCCGGCCAAGGAACCCGGCCTTGCGCGCATAGTCCACAGGCGCGTTTGGGCCCATTTGGAACTCCATGCCCCAGTCGCAGTAAGGTAGCGCGGTCCCGCGGATCATCGTCTCTACCGCAGGCCTGTTCTTCTCAATTATGTCCCTGTACTTCGAATCATCGTACGGAGCCGTGCCATCCAGGATGGCGTGCGCCTCCCTCCCCTGTTCCTGGGTGATGCCGGCATCCTGTATCTGGGCGAAGGCTGACCAGTATCGCAAGGCGGCATTGTCACTGGGCTTAAGGTTTTGTGCCGTCGCGTTGCTGCTGGCGATCGCGACGCTCACCATCATCAGTGCTGCGAACCGTAGGATCTTCATTGTTTTACGTCCTCCTTGCTGAGCAGAGCCAGCAAGCTGTATCTGCCCTCTGAAATTGGTTTGGACTCTTGCTGGAACGCCATGTTGTCGATCGCCGCTTTGAATGATGGAGCGCTCTCCAGCAGAGCATTGGCGCTTGCAATCGTCAGCGGCGGCGGGTTGCCGAACTCCTCCATGCTTACCCTTGTCGTGCTGGCCTCTTCTGTTGGTCCTGGCGGTTGAGTGGGCTTGTGAACCAGAACTGACATCACCACGGCGAGCACAATCGCTGCCGCCACTGCCGCGCACGCAGCGAACACCAGCGGCCTTGACCGCGCCTCGGCCTTCTCCTTCACCATCAGCGGCTCCCCCGCCACCGGCCGAAACTGTTTCAGATATTTTTCGAATTGGTCGTCATCCGGGATCGACACACGAATTCTCCTTCGCACACATGACTTCACGTAGCCGGGCCAGCGCATAGCGATAGCGAGAAGCTGCGGTATTGGCGCTGATATTCAAAAGGTCCGCGATCTGGGCAAAGGTGAGCTCACCCCACACATGCAGGACCGTGATCTCTCGCTGATCGTCCGGCAGCTCCGCCAGGGCTCGCCGCAAGCTTGCTTCTTCTGCATAGTCGCGCGATGGCGGCTCAAACCACGCCAGTCCCTCGTCCGCCAGCGCAACATTGCGCCCCCGCGCCCGCACGTCGTTCAGAGCAGCATTGCGCACGCAGGCGAACAGATAAGCCTTCACATCGGTTGCCCGCTGCAGCTTCTCGTCCTCCAGCAGCTTCAGGAATACGTGATGGATCGCGTCTTGCGCCCGGCTGCGTTCCCCTGTGATCGCCGTGGCGAACAGCAGCAGCGCCGCACCGTGCCGGCAATACAATTGCTCGATCTCCGTCATGCTGCTGGTGGACCGCAAGCTCTTCGCCTTTCTAGAGATAAGACCAATCAGCAGGGCCGTTTTGTCTATTTGTTCTTGAATAATTTTTTTGGCAAACTAAGGTTGGGTTCAGCGCTTGGGTGGAAGAGCGGCCCTTTAGGGCCGCGAAAGCGGTTATAAGACATCGGGCTTTAGCCCCGGAAGAGCTTTACCCCTTTAACTCCAGCGGCTTCGCCATCAATGGCAGCCCACGCAGCCTGATCCCGGTTGCACTGAAGATCGCTCCCGCAACCGCCGGCGCCAACCCCATCAACGGTGTTTCCCCGGCGCCGGCAGGCGGTACATCCTTACGATCGATCAGCTCCACTTCGATCTTGGGCAGATCGCGAAAACGCGGCACGTGATAATCCCGGAAACGACCATTCAGGACTCTTCCGTCAGCAAAGTGAATTGCCTCAACCATGGCGCCGCCCAGCCCCTGCACAATCGCTCCTTCAATCTGGTTGCGCAATCCGTTGGGATTCACCACCGCGCCGCAGTCGAACGACTCCACCACGCGCACAATCCGCACCTGTCCGCGCGCGTCCACAGCGATCTCGGCGCACGTGGCCAGATAGCCATTCTTCTCAAAGCCTCCGGCAATGCCGAAGCCGCGCTGGCGCGTGGCTTTCTGCTTGCCCCAGCCAAAACGTTCCGCAGCCTTTTCAAACACCGCGCGCAGCCGGGGATCGGTGATGTTCTTCAGCCGAAACTGCAGTGGATCCATCCCGGCCAGCTGCGCCAGCTCGTCCATGTGGCTCTCGCGCGCAAAGTGGTTCGCCGTGGCCGCCAGCCCGCGATATGATCCCTGCCGCAACGGCGGGTTCTTTGCCGGATGAAATTCAACCTTCTTGTTGGGCACGTTGTACGGCGTATCGATGGCCGCCGGCCCGGAGTTGTAATTGTGATACTCCCACGCCACCAGCTTACCGTCGGCCGCAATGCCGCTCTTCACGTCAATCACGCCGGCCGGACGAAAATAGGCCCATGTGAACTCCTCTTCCCGTGTCCACACCAGCTTCACCGGCTTGCCGGCGCCTTTCGCCAACCGGGCTGCCTCCACAGCGCACTCGCCGGTATGCTTGCCGCCATACGCTGAGCCGGTATCCGGAACTATCACGCGCACGTGGTCCTGGGAAATATGAAATGCAGCTGCCAGCTCTTCTTTTACCGCGAATGGTCTCTGCGTTCCCGTCCACACCGTCAGCTTACCGTCCTGCCATTCCGCGGCAGCCGCTCTCGGCTCCAGCGGCGCATGCTGGATATAAGCCGCGGTATAGCTCTGCGACAGAGTCTTCGCCGCCGACGCCATCCCCGCTTCCACCGAGCCAGCATTATTTCCGCCGCGCCCGCCGGATCCACCGCGCGTTTCGGTGTCGACGTCTTTGCGCAAGTAGTCGAACAGGCCCGCGTCATTAACCTGCGGAGGCGCCTGTGTCTGGACCTCAACCAATGCCAGCGCCTTCTGCGCCAATCCCGGATCGCCCGCCACTACGCCGATGAAATCGCCATCGTGCACCACAGTCACGCCGGCCATTTGCTCCGCTTTCTTCGTATCAACCGACGTTAGCTTGGAATTGAACGCCGGTGGCCGGAACACCTTCCCATGCATCATCCCCGGACGGCTCATGTCCGACGTGTATTGGTGCGCACCAGTCACAAATGCCTTGCCATCCACCTTGCTCGCGGGCGTTCCCGCAATGCGCCACTTCGCCGGACTCTCCGGCTCCGGATCAGCTTCCGGCACCATTACCAGCTTTTGTCCGTGCGTCAGCTCGCCATAGGAAATCCGCTTGCCGGCTTTTTGACTCACCACCATCCCGTCCTTCACAGACAGGGTGGCGGGATCGACATTCCAGCGCTTGGCTGCCATCTCCACCAGCAGTCCACGTGCATTGGCCGAAACCGTGCGCAGACGCGTCCCCATCTGCGGCGTGGTCCGGCTGCCGAATGTTCCCATATCAAACGGCGTGAGATCGGTGTCACCCATCACCAGCGTGATGGCCGACATGGGCACGGACAGCTCTTCCGCCACCTGCTGCGTCAACGACGTGCGAATGTTCTGTCCCATCTCCACCTTGCCGGTAAAGACGGTGACCTTGCCGTCTTCGCCAATATGCAGCCATGAAGCCAGATCATTGGACTCGTTTTCCCTATTGACGGCCCGCCCCGACTCCTGCGTCAGCCCCTTCCTCACGCAGTAGCCCACGATCAATCCCGATCCCAGCAGCTTGAACAGATCGCGACGGCTGACCTCAAACAGATGCCGCAGCGGCTCCACTGCATGTTGCTCCAGCTCTGCGCGCTCTGCGACCTCAGCCGATGTCTCCAGCGCGGCCGCGTCTTTCGTCACGTCAGGCTTCATGCGCGGCCGCCTTTCTCCGCGGCACGATGAATCGCTGCCATGATCCGCTGATACGTTCCGCAGCGGCAGATGTTGCCGTTCATATGGTCGAAAATGTCATCGTCAGACGGCTTTGGTACTGCCGATAGAAGTCCATGCGCGGCCATGACCATCCCCGACGTGCAATACCCGCACTGAAACGCCTCTTCTTCAAGGAACGCCTGCTGGATTGGTTGCAGATTGCCCTCTGCGGCCAGCCCTTCAATGGTCACAACCTTCCCCTTCACCGTCGCCGCCGTCAGCCGGCACGAGCGTACTGCTTTGCCATCCAGCAGCACCGTGCACGCGCCACATTGGCCCACACCGCAGCCATACTTTGTGCCGGTCATTCCCAGCCGGTTGCGCAGGACGGAGAGCAGCGGCTCGTCGTCCGCGGCCTCAACTTTGCGTTCGCTTCCATTGATGAGCAAAGTAATGTTCGCCATGATGTCCCCTGGCCGGGGAGCGTGAAGACTTGGCGCAGAAGAATTGAATCGTCTCAGGCCCCGGCAGCTCTTATCCTAACTCTGCGCTTCGGGCCTTTGCACTCTTTACTTGCAGAACATTCGCGCCGCGCAGCACGCAAGGATTGTCTACCAGGTTCGGATGCAATTTTGATCTAATTTGATGGGCCGGTTCTTAGGCCTGAGCTTCCGCCACCGGCAGCCATATCTGGAAGCGCGTGTCCCCCGGCTTGGACTGCACCTGGACACTGCCTTTATGCTTGCGCACGATGCGCTGCACCGTGTCCAGCCCCAGGCCCGTGCCTTCGCCTACGCCCTTGGTGGTAAAAAACGGCTCAAAGATGTGCGGCTGCACGTTCTCCGGAATGCCCGGGCCGTTATCGCGAATCTCCACCACCACGCAGCCGTCTTCGCGATACGTGCGCACGTGTAGCTCGCCTTTTCCGCTCATGGCATCAATCGCATTATCGATGATATTCGTCCACACCTGGTTCAGCTCGCTGCCGAACGAATCTACCAACAGCGGCACGGGCTGGTAATCGCGCTCTACCTTCACGCCTTTTTTGAGTTTGTGGTTCAGAATGGTCAGTGTCGTCTCCACGCTTTTCACGATGTCAACGTTTTGCACCGGGGACTGGTCCATATAGGTGTATTCCTTGATGGCCAGCACCAGGTCAGAGATGCGCGATGTGCTGCTCTCAATCTCATTCAGCAGCGACCATATTTCAAGGGACGACGAGATCCTCACCAGCGCTGCCCGCGCCGTCTCCGCGTCCACTGAATCAAACAGTGACTCCAGCAACGCCGGCTGCGCGCCCTTGCGCGCCAGTGCCGCCGCAAGCTGCCAGAGTTCGTTCAGTCCATGGCTGCGCAGCAGCGCGTCGAGCTGATCTTCGAGCAGGCTTACGGTCAGGGTATCCGGTGGAGGCGCATCGTTCATCAGCAGTGACGTCTCCAGACGCTCGATCTCGCCTTTCTGCGCCGGATTAAGTTCGCGCGCACCCAGTTGATGGGCTGCTTCTTTGATCTGCTTTAGCTGGCCACGCAACTGGCTCGCCGCGCGCTTGGCTGCCGACGCTGGATTGTTCAACTCATGCGCCAGCCCTGCAGAAAGTTTGCCCAACCCTGCCAACCGGTCTTTCTGCTGCTCCCGCCGCGTGGTCTCTCGGATCCTGTCCGACATCAGCGCCACCAGCCGGCTGGTCAACTCAGGCATCTTCTGCACCAGATCCTGGAAAGACGATGCCGGAAAGCGCAGCAGGCGGCTGTTGGTAATGGCCCTGCCCGTGATAGGAAATTCTTTCATGCGCGAATACGGCAGCACTCCGGTCACATCGCCCGCCTTGCCCATGAGCGTAACCAGTTCGCCGCCAATTTCGCCGCGCGCCTGTTGCTGGCCTTCCAACACTACGAACATCGAATCCGCCGGCTCGCCCTGATGCATGAACGCTTCGCCCGACTTCGGCACCAGCTCCTTGGAGTGCGCGATGAACCATTCAATCTGGTCCTCCGGCAGGCCGGCGAAGATCGGCAAGCGCAGCAGCTCTGATTTTTCTGCCATGCCTATACCTTGCTCAAATATTGATGAATGAACTGTACGGCCACGGAACCTTCACCCACGCCAGAAGCCACGCGCTTGACCGATCCATGACGCACGTCGCCCACGGCAAAGATGCCGGGCACATTGGTCTCGAGCAAAAACGGATCGCGCTCCAGGCTCCAGCCCCTGGGATGGGCTCCGTCCCACAACAGGTCCGGCCCGGTCAGGATGAAGCCGCGATCATCACGCTCCACCAGATCGCCCAGCCAGTCCGTACGCGGCAGCGCGCCGATGAAGATGAACATGGATGTCGCCGGCACGCGCTCAACCTTGCTGGTGTCTGAGCAGAGAACGGAAATCTCTTCCAGATGCGTGCCGCCATGCACCTCGGCTACGCTGGCGTGGGTCCAAAGCTGGATGTTCGGCGTCGCCTTGATCTGATCAATCAGATACTGTGACATGGTTGCCGCAAGCGATTCACCACGCACCAGAATCACCACCCGCTCGGCATAGCGGGCAAAATTCATTGCCGCCTGACCTGCGGAATTTGCTCCCCCTACCACGTATACAATTTCGCCCTTGCAGGTAATCGCTTCCGTTGCCCCGCCACCGTAGTAAACTCCCGCTCCCTGCAGGCGGTCAATCCCGGGAGCTTCCAGTCGACGCCACTGCACGCCCGACGCAATCATCAGAGCATGGCAGGAAATTTCACTGTCATCCCTCAATTTCAGAATTCGGTACGGACCTTCCGTACGAACGTTGACCACTTCCTGCGGCGCCAGAATTTCCACGCCGAACCTCAGCGCCTGCGCCACCGCCCGACGCGCCAGATCGCCGCCACTCAACCCGCTGGGAAATCCCAGATAATTCTCAATACGCGAGCTCATTCCCGCCTGGCCGCCGGGCGCTTCACGCTCCACGATCACCGTATGCAGCCCCTCTGACGCGCCATAGACCGCCGCCGCCAGCCCGGCTGGCCCGCCGCCAACGATGGCCAGATCATAAAAACTGGTCTGCGCTCTGGTCCGCAAGCCGACCTTCTGCGCTACATCCGCAGGCGCGCCTTCCAGGAGCTTCGTACCGTCCGGAAAGAGCACCACCGGAAGGCTTGCCGCTTCCGGTCCCAGCGCTTCCAGCAACTGCCTGGTCTCCGGATCATTGGCCGCGATCTCAGCGTCAATCCACTGGTAAGGCACGTGGTTTCGCGCCAGAAAGTCTCGTAGTTCATAGCATCGCGGCGACCAGCGTGTGCCCAGCACGCGTATCCCTTCAAATGCCGGCCGGTATGCCGCCCTCCAGTCGTCAAGCAGGTCGTCCAGCTGCGGATACAGATGCTCGTCCGGCGGGTCCCAGGGTTTAAGGAAAAAATAATTGATGCTGGCCTGGTTGATGGCGCTGATCGCTGCGTTGGTATCTGCATATGCAGTCAGCAGCGCTCGTTTGGCCTCGGGATAGATCTGCTGCGCTTCCTGCAGAAACCCCACGCCATCCATCTTGGGCATGCGCTGGTCTGCCAGCAGCAGGGCCACACTGTCATTGCGGATTTTGAGCTGCTTCAGCAGATCGAGTGCAGACTGCGGCGAGTCGCTGGCCAGCACACGGTAGTCGCCGCCATAACGCGAACGCAGGTCACGCTCAATGGCCCGCAAAACATCGGAATCGTCGTCGACACTGAGTAAAATCGGCTTTGCCATGCTCTGCCCAGTTTACAGAATTTCCAGAAAACAAGACTTGCGGTAGCCGGGTTAGATGCGCAAAGCCGTATTTGGTCGCAAGGTCATATACCATTACTTAATTCCACTGGCCAGGAGCATTGTGAACGTTCACCTGATTGACGGCACTTTTGAGTTGTTCCGGCATTTTTTTGCCGTACCCGCGGCACGCGATGCCGACGGCCGCGAAATCGGTGCGGTCCGTGGCGTTCTGGGCTCGGTGCTGGCGCTGCTCGAGAGCGGCGCCACCCATATTGGTGTTGCCACTGACCACGTGGTGGAGTCATTTCGCAACCAGCTGTATCCCGGATACAAGACCAGCGAAGGCGTACCCGAAGAGCTGCTCTCGCAGTTTCCCATTCTTGAAGAAGCGCTCATGGCCATGGGCGTTGTCGTCTGGCCGATGATCGAGTTTGAAGCCGATGACGCGCTGGCCTCCGCCGCCGCCAAAGCCGCCGAGGACAGCCGCGTTCGCCAGGTCCTGATCTGCACCCCGGACAAAGACCTGGCCCAGTCCGTTTCCGGCACGCGCGTGGTGCAATGGGACCGCATGCGCAACATCGTGCGCGACGAAGCCGGCGTGGTCGCCAAATTCAGTATTGGCCCAAAATCAATTCCGGATTACCTGGCCGTGGTTGGTGACAGCGCTGACGGCTATCCTGGCATTGCCGGCTGGGGCGCAAAGACCGCCGCAGCGATTCTGTCTCAGTACCCACATCTTGAGGCCATTCCCAGGGACTGGCGCCAATGGCCCACCATCCGCCGCGCTCAAGCCCTGTCTGAAACGCTCTTCGGCGCCTGGAATGACGCTCTGCTTTTCCGGACCCTGGCGACTCTGCGCCTCGACGCACCCGTATTTACTGACGTCGAGCAGCTTCGCTGGAAGAGCGCACAGCCATCTTTCGCCGATTACACCCGGCGTTTCAAAGCCCCGGCACTTTTTCAACGCGCCATGGCGCTGGAGACGGCTCTCAACGGATGAGTTAGAATAGAAAACGCCATCCCTGTAGGCCCGTAGCTCAGTTGGCTAGAGCGCTTCCTTGACACGGAAGAGGTCGATGGTTCGAGTCCATTCGGGCCTACCACTTTATTATCCCCAAATGCCCTTTGTGTACGTTTTGAAGAGCCTTACCACCGGAAAGTATCTATGTTGGATCTGCCATAAATGGAGACCAGCGATTTGCTGAACACCAACGTGGTCAGAGTCCCTACACTCTGCATTGGAAAGCTCTATATCGCATTTCCTCTTACCCCCTCTATTCAGGAGTTAGACAACGCAACCGACGACCCGTGCGCCACGCTCTCTTCCATAGCGCTAATTTCTTCTGCAGCCAGCCCGAAGGCTTTATAAACCAACTGGTCGACACGGCGCTCCTCCTGGTCAGTATCGGCCCTTACGTCACTCTTCTTGGCCCGCAGTATCTCTTTGACTGCGTTCTCGATCTCCGTTTTGATATTGTCGGCTGGCTGAGCAACTGGAATTTCCGACACATTCGCCGGCGAAAAATTGATGCCGCCATCCATTGCCAGGCTACCGTAACACTCCTTTAAAAAGAACTTTGTAAGGTGCGAGTTGAGCAATCCAAGCAGCAGCCACGGCGACCAATCTTTTTTTATGTTCATAAGAATTACGGTGGACTTGCCTGCCACGTATCCCCCCTCAGCGTCATAAAAGCACTCAAAATGCCGAATGCCTGAGATGATCATTTTGGGTGATGTCGATTGCACAAACCGCCGTGGAGAGTCCCTCTGGAGCCGGTCCCTGGCAATTACAGGCTTCGAGTATTTCGATTTGATGTAGGTTGTTTGCTTTTCTCCCCAGAGCGTTACATAGGGATCGATGGTTCCCGTATTCACAAACTTGAGCACCTCTCCGGCTTCCGTAGAGAATTCTTCCAGATACTCCTTGAGTTCGTAGGCTTCGGATACTGTGAACGGCTCCTGGGGATCACAGATTTCACTTAATCGAGTGCCTTTGGAGACGATCTTCAGCACCAGCGGTAACGATGGGCTCAAAAACACTCCCCAGTTATCGAAAGCCGTCAATTGATCAACTCCAAGCTGCTCAGCAAACGTCAGGCGTTGATCTTCCATAAACCTGCGAATCGTAAGAACGGAGCGGCGGGCCTTCGTCATGAATGTGACGACAGGAAAAACTCCCACTGACTCGAATGCCCGGAACCTGGAATAATCAGCAAATTGGTAAACGTGCGAGGCGGCCAGTGCCCGAAGGGCCTTTCCATATCCAATGGATAGCCATTTATTGGGCGTAATGAGAGCTGCAGTGCCGCTTTTGTTTACTCTTTTTAGAGCGAGTTCCCAAAACGGAATGTACAGATCCCAGTTACCCTTCGCGGTGTCGTATTGCTCCGCCAGGAGTTTGCGGCTTTCAGGATCGGATCGAACCATTGTCTCCGAATCTACGTACGGAGGATTGGCGATAACGACATCAAACCCGCCCCTCTTTCGAAAAACTTCCGAAAACCAGACTTCAAAATCGAATGAAACGGCATAGCCAAGGCTTTTCTTCGACAAAGCAATACACTGCCCGAGCTTTTCGTCGATTTGCTGTCGTAAAGCGCTCTTCTTCTGCTGGTCCCACTCGTCAAAAAATTTGTCTTTGAGCCCTTCGATTTCCATGAGTTGAGCCGGCTTGTAAGGAAAACCGAGCAGGGAGTTTCCATCAACGATCTTGTATTCAAGATTCGGCAAAGGTTTAATCTGCTTGGTCTCCTCCTCGTCGACGACCAGGGAAAGCCATAAGCGCAGCTTCGCGATTTCCACCGCTCCAGTATCAATATCCACTCCATACAAAGAATTCTGGATGGTGTGTCGCTTGAAGTAATACGGTGTCCGGTCATGCACATCATTGAAGTAGGGCGTGAGTGCGGTACGCGCCCGCACGATTTCAGCCATCATGCCGACTGGGAATGCTCCTGATCCTACAGCCGGATCGCACACATAGATTTCCGCAAGGAGTTCGTCAAGCTTACGGGCGTGACGTTCTATGCTGGCCGGCATCTTTACCGCGTATTGTGTTGCCACAGCTTCGTAATGGGAGATCTGCTCGCCGAGACGCACAAAAGTGTCAATGTCCGGCCGGGGAATGACTTCCTCATCAGCATTCATTGCCGCGTCAAGATAATTGATCAGACTCTCCTGACACATGTAGTGCACAATTTCGCGCGGCGTATAGTATGCCCCCAGGCCCTTACGCCGGTTCTCCTCGATCAGGTTTTCGAAGACCGTCCCCAACATTTCTGGATCAATCGCTACTTCTTTTTCGAGTGGCTCGGCTTCATTCACAGTAAAGTTGTAGCGATCAAAAATATCGAGCACACCCGTCCCTAGAACACCTTCTTCAACATAATCTGCGTTGGTAAATAAAGTGTTCGGGAGCATGATTTCGGTCGTGCGCCAATCATAATTACCCGACGGTTCAAACAATCCACCGTTCAAGAAAGGAATGCGGCACTTGAATTGATCACACCAGGCCTCATGGCCGCGGTCCGAAGCAAGCGTCTCGTAGAACAGAGGCTCGAGCACGTCGTTGAAGAAATTCCTGTACGTCCCATATTCGCCCGTGGCGAGCCGGCGCAGAAAATTGTGCGGACCGTTGCCCCAATCGTCCCCTTTGGCAACACCGAGCCAGCCTTTTTTCTGAAGGAAATACAGGAAGACGACGTGGCCCATAAGTTTTTGGGCAAAATCGCTTGGGTTGACGCGTTTGTTTCCAAATTCGGCGCTGAGAGTCTTATCTTCCTGAACCAGCCGTTCCAAGGCTCTTTGAATACGCTCGAACAGCTCCGCATATCTTTCAAAGAACTCCTTCGTCACTGCTTCGACGCTGAAAGCATTTTCGATTTCGCTGAGCGTAGGGTTTGTATCCGTCCGCCCGAGGAGGTCGACGAAACGGCACTGAGCCGTGTGGCAACTCTCGCCTTCCCCCACAATGTAAGAGAATCGCCGCGCCGGCGTAAGCCGGGCTTCTACGCCTACTTTCCCTCCGTCTATCTCCACGGCTGCGTATTCCATCTTCACGTAGGAAAAACGCCATTGCTTCTCGCTCGGTGAAACAAAGGCAACGAGTGCAGCGTCCTTTTCATCTCGATTTTGTAAAAAGTCAGCAACGAAGTTACGGGTTGCCGTACGTGCTCGCTCCAGCTTTGCTTCGCTCGTGAGGTGAACGATCAGGATGTCCAGCTCTTCCTTGCCTGGTGACGTATACGTACCGAGGCGCTCGTAGCGCTGGACATGACTTTTGAAAGCATCCTTAACATGCTGGCTGTTCCATGAGCTTGCCCTGGTCTGATCGATTTGATTCAGCACGTTGATGACGAACTCGCTGAAACGGGCCTTGTCGAAGGCCTGGGTAAACGTGTTCTTGACCAACATATGGGCCTGGGACCGATTCATCTGGCCTCCAGCAGATGAGCTTGAGGAAGGGCGGTGTGATCGCATTTAGCTAAATCACCGGTATTTCGTGATTAATGCGGCAAACGGATCGTTGCTTACATTCCAGGTGCCTTCAAATGGATTATCCAGATCCGTCAGCACAAAACGGGCGAAGAACAACAGCGTGGCGGTAATCAGAACCGCCGCCAGTCCCAGAACAGTGCCACGGAAGGGGTACGCCAGCACCAGGGCCAGAATGGTCAGCGCGGTGAGGCTCACAAAAATATGCAGAGTGCGGGGCATTCGCTTGGCGCTGAGCGCCAGCCGCTCGGCACGATGCCCGCTGGCCTGGTTGGCCATCTCGATCAGCCGTTCAAAGACCGCGCGCTGGTTCTCGTCTTCGGGTTGGATGGCCGTCACGCTCGCGATGATTTCCTGAAACAGCCTCTCTGATTTCTCCGTCTCTTCGTTTCGAGAGAGCGCCGGCCACTCAGCCTCGACTACGGTTTTACCGTAGCTCTTGATGGCTTTCACCATGGGATCGCGCACGCGCCCCGGCAATGACCGGCTGAAAACGATCAGGTCTTTCAACGATCCTGATTCTTTCAGGATCTCATTTTCCACCGCGGTAAACTGCCCCCAGATTACGTAGGTGGCGAAGGCGTACAACACGCTGTAAAGCGTGCCAATGATCTCCAGCAGCGCGCCAACGCCGTCTGCATCGGGAACGAGCCAGGCATAGAATCCAAAAACCCGCAGCACCACGTTGAGACCGGCCACCACGGCGCAGAGCTTCAGCCAGCGCAGACGAACTTCTACCGGAACCACCTCGAATGGGCCCACATTGCCTCCGCGGTGAGAATACAGCAACTCACATGCCCTGCCGAGGGTATTCCACTTCGGCAAACCCTGCGCATGTCATCAAACACAAAAATTCAGTAAACTATCGTGGCTCAATGAATAGTCTGGTAGCGATCGGTGATTCAGTCATTTGGGGCGAGGGCCTGGCGGAGGAGCACAAGACCGCAACCACCCTGGCCCGTCATCTGGGCGCTACCGTCGAGATGCTGGCGCACGCCGGCGCCAAAATCGGCATTCGCGACTCTTACAGCGTAACCATGCCTTCGGGCGAAGTCCCTTGCTTTTTTCCTACCATCCTGCAACAGGTCCAGAGCTATGCCGGCGACCCTTCCACAGTGCAATGGGTACTGATGGACGGCGGCATTAATGATGTGGAAATCCAGCGTGTTTTTAACCCCATGGTGCCGATGTATGAGCTGGAACTGCACACGCGCAACTATTGCGGCCGTGACCTGCTAACCCTCCTCCGGCAGGTGGCAAGAAAATTCAAGCGCGCCCAGATACTCGTGCTGGGCTACTATCCCGGCCTGAGCCATCAAAGCCGGCCTGAAGGTGTTGAGACGCTCTATTCACTGGTGCACGGCGTACAGTTTGCGCCGGTGGCGGAACCGGAGTTGTTTCGCAATGAGATTGTGGAACACTGCCTGCGCTTCTGGAAACTCTCCAATGGCCTGTTGCGGGGGGCCGTCGAACATGTGAATCGTGAAGCTGGGCGGCAGCGCGCCATCTTTGTCGACTCCGGCATGATTGAGAGCAATGCGGCATACGCTCCCGAATCATTGGTGTGGGAGCTCGATCCCCGCGATCCTGAAGCTGCTCCCGACGAGATGGCGCAGGCTCGGCGTGCGGCCTGTGAGTTGGTCGGCGCCGGCCCGCTGCAGCGGCGACAATGCTGGCTCTCTTCCGCCGGACATCCGAATGTCGCCGGCGCGGCCCGCCTGGCTGCCCAGTGTATTCAGGCCGTGGCGTCCGGAGCAGCGGATTCCTGCACAGTCTCTGTGTGATCGCCTTCTGCGTGATACCCTAAAAGCAAAATTTACGGCTCGTTTATACGACATTGGATGTAGCCGATGAACACCGGACAACTGGTCCTGGCCACCTTGCAAAACCCGCGGGAAAAATTCTGGGGCGTGATCCTTTCCCTCACCCCTGCCGGCCTCAGCCTGCGCGGCGTTGATCTGGAATCGCTGGAGGATTTCACGCAGATGGTGAAATCGGGCGAGCCGGCCAGCGCCAACGTGGTCTTCTTTCCCATGCACCGCGTCCAGCGCGTTGAGGTGGATTCGCGCACCGGGGGCCTGCCTTCGCTCGCGGATCAGTTCGCAGCCAAAACGGGGGTCAACGTCAGCAAGTATTTTCAGGAGCCGCAGTAATGTTGCGCCAGCTCCGCTCCGCCCCGAATCTGCTCACCCTTACCCGGCTGATCTTTGTTCCTTTCGTTATAGTCGCCCTCCAACAGCAAAAATACACCTGGACACTGATCATTTTTGTCGCCGCCGGCATCACTGATCTTCTGGATGGCCTGCTGGCGCGTGTGCTGAAACAAAAAACAACGCTGGGACAGTACCTCGATCCCATTGCCGACAAGCTGTTGCTCAGCACCATGTTCCTCATGCTGTCGATCACGCACATCATCCGCTGGCCGGTTACCATTCTGGTTTTCAGCCGCGACATCATCATCCTGATCATCTGTACCCTGCTGTATGCCACCGGCACCATGAAAACGTTTAAGCCCAGCTGGTTCGGCAAAGCCAACACGGCCGCCCAGATCATCACCGTGCCGCTCGCTCTGCTGTACAAGATCCTGGGCACGCAACAGTCCCGGGCGTTGATGCTCGGCGGTATTGGCGCGACGCTCGGGCTGACCGTGGTATCGGGTGTCCACTACGTTCTGCGCCTGGCCTTTGATCTGCGCGGCTCGCACAAAGACGCGGAAGGCCACGGCGCCTAGCGCATCGCAGACGCCAACGGACAATGCACTATTGGCTCCTCCCTCCTGCTCTGTGCCTGTGTTTTAGCGTGCTATTATCGGCTCCATCCCCCCTTTGTGTTCCGAACGAATAGCCTATGCAAACCGTGCAACAACTGGGACGCTACGAAATTGTGGGCGAACTTGGCCGAGGCGCCATGGGTGCGGTGTTTCGCGCCCGCGATCCCAAAATTGACCGCACTGTAGCCATCAAGACCATCTCCGTTCCCAGCGCAGGCGCGCAGGAGGCGGAACACTTTCGCCAGCGCTTTTTCCGCGAAGCCCAGGCCGCCGGCAGGCTCTCACACCCCGGTATTGTGACCATCTATGACGTGGGCGAAGACGAATCCTCACATACACCGTTCATCGTGATGGAATGTGTGCAGGGCCAGTCGCTGGAGGCCCTGGTGAGTGCGAAAACCGCGTCCGGACACTCCGGCCTGCTGCCGCGCGCAACCGCGCTGGAGCTGCTCAAGCATGTTGCAGAAGCCCTCGACTACGCTCACAGCCAGGGCATTGTGCATCGTGATATCAAGCCCGCCAACATTCTGGTGACGGCTACAGGCCAGCCCAAGATCGCCGACTTCGGCATTGCCAAGGTTTCTGTGGCGGAGATCACGCTGCCGGGCCACGTTGTGGGTACTCCGTCTTACATGTCTCCGGAGCAGCTCAACGGCAAGCCTGTCGATGGCCGCTCTGATCTGTTTTCACTCGGCGTGGTCGCGTATTGGCTGCTGACCGGCGTCAAACCGTTTGATGGGGGCTCGATCACTGAAGTCTGCGCGCAGGTTGTAACCAAAGACCCGCTGCCTCCAAGCCAGGTGCGCGCGGAGCTGAACGCTGATTTCGACTACGTGTTGGACCGCGCCTTGGCCAAGTCTCCCGCAATGCGCTATCAGAGCGGCGGGGAATTTGCCGCCGACTTGGAAGACCTGGAAGCCGGCAAGAGGCCGCGATCCGATACTCGCATCCAACTGACCCAGACCGTGGTTCAAGCCCAGGTGCTGCCTCAACCTAAGCGAGTCTCCGCGTTGCCGCCCCGGGCTCAGGCCGCATCGCCGTTGCTCGAGGAGAGGGCCCCGCGGCGCAACGTCTTCCTTTATCTGTTTGTGGTGGCTTTGGTGCTGCTCACAGGGGCCGCGGCGGTCTTCTTTAGCTTCGGTCGTACCATGCCGGCGACTCTCCAGATCGTGGGCCAATATCCTTTCAGCAGTGGAGAGATCTATATCTGGGTGGATGGCGATCTGCGCTATCACGACGAGCTGCGCGCCTCTGGAAATGCGCGCAAGCAACCTTCACACGTTTCCAGCACAGGCGGCGAACGGCTCGACCTCACACTTCCGGTCAAAGCAGGGCGTCACCTCATCCGCGTGCAGGTGGATGCACCCGGACAGATCTATGACCACGATACCGCCATTCCCGGGCGCTTCCGTGCCTATAGCCAAAAGACGCTTATCGTGGACTTCGCCAGCAAGAACCTCGACCTCAAGTGGGAGTAGCATTGAAGCTGCCCGGCGTGTAGCATCGCCGGCCCGCATGAATTCCAAATCACAGCTCATCAGCAGCGGACTTTGGCGCTGGCTTCAAGGCGCCGGGATGGAGCGCTTTGAATTGCTTCGCTACGGCGAAGAATGGCTCTTTCGCGGCACAATCCTTACCCAATCGAAGGAAGCGGCGGTTGAAGCCCGGTACGATCTTGCCTGCGATCACTCATTCCGTACCCGCCGCGCCGGTATTTCGCTTCGCACCCCTGCCGGCGAGCAGAAGCTGGAGATTTCTGTCGACAACGGACGCTGGTACGCAAATGGCCGGGAAGCTCCCTCAGTAAGCGGCGCCATCGATATCGACCTGGGCTGGAGTCCGTCCACCAACACTCTGCCCATCCGCCGGCTGCACCTCGCGCCCGGCCAGTCGAGCGGCGAAATCGTCGCCGCGTGGGTGCGCTTCCCTGAACTCACTCTCGAGCCTCTGCCGCAGGAGTATCTTCGCATTTCCGATTCCCGTTATCGTTACTCCAGCCGGGGCGGAAGCTTCACAGCTGAATTGCTGGTCGATTGCAATGGGCTGGTAATCGACTACAACGGCTTCTGGCAGCGCGTACAAACCCAGGTCTGAACAAGTTCTTGTGCAGGCTGCATCGCTATAAATCGGTTTGATGGCCCCTATCATTCGTTTTGATTGGCGGGGAACGTTCCCTCGCGATATGCTAACCGTTTGATCGCCAGGTGCGGCGGTCTTTCCGTTGCCCAAGAACCAAAACTTATTTTGCTTTCAAGGAGCTTCATGGCAAACGAACTTCGGAATTTCCTGGCCATATCGTACGACGAACTGGAACAGATGAACTTGCAGGCAAAAGAGCAGCGCAAGAACCGCGTCGCCATGCATAAGATCCAGGAAGAGCGGCTCAAGTACCTGACCGACGAAAAACGGATCAAGGCCGTCACCGTCCTGTTCAGCGACCTGGAAGGCCGCCTGCACATGCTGGACTATGACAAAAAGTTTCTCGTCAAGAGCTGGGACAACCTCACCTTTGACGGCTCGTCAATCCGCGGCTTTACCGCGCAGCGTGAGAGCGACCTTCGCCTGGGCATGGACTGGAGCGCCTTCTACTGGGCGCCGGCCGATATCTTTGGCCCCGGCAAAGTCCTGGTTTTTGGCGATGTGATCGACAAAGGCGGCGAGCCCTACTCTGCCGACATCCGCGGCGTACTCAAGAAATTTGCCGAGGAGATGCATAAGAAAGACGGCTACACGCTCAATGCAGCCAACGAAATTGAGGGCTTCCTTTTTCAGGGCTCGGACGCTGAGCGCCGTTATCACGAAACCGAAAAATTCGACTATGTAAACACGGGCGGCTACTACCACTCGCTCCCCGGCGATCCCCTGCGCAGCTTCATTGACACCACGGCGGAAGTGCAACGCGCCATGGGCTTCCAGAACGAGAAGGACCATCCGGAGGTCGCGCCCTCACAATTTGAAATCAACTACGGCTACGGCGAAGTAGTGGCTGCGGCCGACCAGATCCAGCTTTATAAGCTCATCTGCCGCCAGGTCGCCAACAAAATGGGCCTGACCGCCAGCTTCCTGCCCAAGCCCGTGGTGGGCGTGAACGGCAGCGGCATGCACACGAACGTATCCATCAGCAAAGGCGGCAAAAACCTTTTCTGGGACCCCAAGGGCGAAGAGAAACTCAGCGAAATGGGCTGGGAGTTCGTCGATCGAATTCTGACGCACGGCAATGACATCTGCCTGCTGCTCAATCCCAGTGTCAACGCTTACCGCCGCCTCGACCCGCATTTTGAAGCGCCAAACCAGATCAAGGCGTCGCCCACCGATCGCGGCTCCATGATCCGAATCCCCATCGGCAATGAGAAGAGCATGCGCGTTGAGGTGCGCTCGGTTGCGCCGGACGCCAACGCTTATATGGTGATGTATTCCGTTTTCAAGACGGGCCTCCATGGCGACACGGCCAAGATCAAGAACCTGCGCCAGGCCGAACGCTACCTGCCGGATAACATCTATACCGCGATTGAAAACTTCACTAAGGCCGATTGGACCACCAAGCTCTTCGGCGCCGACGTGAAAGGCCGTTACGCCGACCTGAAACAGGCTTCCGCTGATCGTTGCCCGCGCCTGTTGGGAACCTTCGTGAAGGCGCCTGAGGTCCAGTACCATCACGACGTCTACAATCAGTTCCTGTGGAACTTGTTCTAGAGCGTTGGTTACAGAAACAAATGCCCTGGTCTGCAAGCCAGGGCATTTTTCTTGCCGGGCATTATTGCTTGGGAGAGGTTTCAGCCGGCAAATCTTTCAAACTCCACTCATAGAACGACGCATCATACATGCTCGGCTCATAGCCGAGATACTTGGCGACAAAATAATCAAACGACGATTGCATCCCCGTGCGGCAATAAGTCACCAGGGGCTGCCCTGC
This sequence comes from Candidatus Angelobacter sp., assembly GCA_036557225.1. GTDB lineage: Bacteria > Acidobacteriota > Terriglobia > Terriglobales > Acidobacteriaceae > Angelobacter. The sequence continues at coordinate 22,816 of DATBHX010000046.1, read as the reverse complement.
GGCAGCATGAGCCTGCGTGTACATCCGCCGCAGCTCCTCTTCCGGACGCAGGACCGGATTCTCGCGGCTCACCAGCATGTCCATCCAATACAGGCTGGTTGCGCCGGGAATATGCCCGGCTTTCTGGACGTCCTCTGACAGCTGCTCGCCGGTGTATTCCTTTGCCGGCCGGGCGTCGATCAATGCAACTCGTTGCTCCGCCAGCTTGCGCATCGCCGCCGTATCCACCAGGATCGCCGGCCGCGGCGCAATCGTAAGCTTTGCCGGCCTGGCTTGCGCCGCTTCGCGCGATATTGGCCTCTTCTCGGACCGCCATTTTTCCATGCCGCCATCCAGCAGCGATGCTCGACCCGCAACACCCAGGTAATCGAGCGTGAAATACGCCCGTGCTGCCAGCAGATTGGCGCGTTCGCCATAGAGCACTACGCGCGAATGATTGCTCACGCCCGCGGCTGCAAAAATAGCCTGCAGTTTTTCTATCGGGGGAAGCTCATTGGGAATGCCGTCGCGTGTTACTGCGATTTCGCTCAGCAAGATCTGTCTGGCGCCCGGAATGTGTCCTTGAGAATAAAATTCCGGTGTCGATCCGACGCTCAATACCACCAAGTTCTGATCATGCAGATGGGCCGCCAGCCACTCTGTGGTCACCACGATCTCTTTGCGAAGCATAGGCTCGCTGCTGCCTGGCGCTTGCGCACCAGGCAGCGCCCCCAACGCGAGTAACATCAGCACGATCTTTCCCAGAAACGTCAACTGCATCTCAGACCTCAGCGCAACGCCTTCCCTTGAACCAGGGGAAGGTTGTTCATGTGGCTCCATTGATGGATGGAGCCGTCATACATCGCGGCATCGTAACCCAGATATTTGGCGATGAAGTAATCGTGCGAAGCCTGCAGGCCGATCTCGCAATAAGTAACCAGCTTCTCGCCCGGCTTGATTCCGCGCGAGGCAAACAGTTCCTTCAGCTTGTCGGGCGGCAGGAAGACCGGCTTGTTTTTTGCGTCCACCAGCGTCTCCTGCCAGTAAACAAGCACGGCGCCGGCAATGTGCCCATCGGTATAGCGCTTTTCCGGCCGCGAATCCACCAGCATCTCGGATGCTGACGAATGCTCGGACAGCTTCTTGACCTCTTCCATCATCGCCTGGACCTCGGGATGCAGGTGCGGAGTAAAACTTCCCCGCGCGACTTTCGGAGCCGTGGTTTCCAGCGGACGCTTTTCCAGCTTCCACTCGTCAATGCCGCCATCCAGCACTGACGTATGATCGCCATGGCCCAGATAGTCCAGCGTGTAATAGGCGCGTCCGGCCATCGGATACCACGAAGTGGTATAGACCACCACGTGCGAATCGTTGCTGACGCCAACTTTTTCAAACGCGTCTTTCAGCTTCTCGGGCGGTGGCAGCTCCGCATCCTCGCCCTCAATGAAATCTTCCAGCAACAAGAGCCGTGCGCCAGGAATGTGGCCGGAATCGTACTCAGAACGCTTCTCCGCCACATGCAGCACCACGACTTTGGGGTCCTTCAGGTGTTCTGACAGCCACTGCGCTGAAACGATCATCTCCGGGCGGACCTTCCCAGTCTGCGCCCGTGCAACGCTTCCGCAAAAAAAGACTGTAACCAAGAAAGCTATGATGCCGGATGTAATTCTTAATCTCGAGCCAGTCATGGGTCTTCCCTCCAGGATCACATTTTTCCGCCCTTGACCTTCCGGGTATAGGACAAATGAAAGGTGAGGCGTAAGATACGGCTGGACAGCAACTCAGGCTTAGATTGATGCCTGGCTGTTCGCCGTATTCCTATGAAAAAACTCATTTTAGCTGCGTTTCTCGTGGCTGCCCTGTTTCCTGCCCACGCCGCACAATCCACGCTCGATGACCTGCGCAAAAAGGCTGAAGAAGCCCTTGGTAAGAACGGCAAGAACCAGCCGAGCAATGACCACGTCGTCGCCGGCCTGAAGGAGGCGCTCACCGTAGGGACCAGAAACGCCGTTGCTTCCACCGGCCGTGTGGACGGCTTCCTGAAGAATGCGGCCATCAAAATTCTATTGCCGGACAAGCTGCGAGGAATCGGCAAGGGACTGCGCACCGTGGGCATGGGCCAGCAGGTGGACTCGCTTGAGGTCGGCATGAACCGCGCTGCCGAGCAGGCTGCGCCTGCCGCCCGGCAGATCTTCATCAATGCCGTGAAGCAGATGAGCTTTTCCGATGCTCGCCAGATCCTCTCCGGCGGTGATACGGCCGCGACTGAATACTTCAAGAACAAATCCACTCCCGAACTCACGGCGGCTTTCGCCCCGATCGTGCATAAGTCTATGGAAAACGTCGGCGTAGTCCGGCAGTACAACAAGCTCATGCAGAATCCTCTGGCGAGCGGGTTTTCCCAGAGCAAAGACTTTGACCTGGACCAATACGTCGTGGGCAAGACTATGGACGGGATTTTCTACATGATCGGCGAAGAAGAGAAAAAGATCCGCCATGATCCAGCCGCCCAGACCACCGCTCTACTGCGCGAGATCTTCGGGAAAAAGCAGTAGCACAGGAAAGAACAGCACGTGCGCTAGGCCCGGCCGTAGCCCGCCGGCAACTCCGTCTTGGGGCCGTGGATGTAAAATGCCCGTATCAGCAAGCCAAAGCAAGTCTTGACGGAGGAAGAGTAATGAAGCGTTCTGCGTACGCTTTCTTGGTGCTCGTTCTTTGCCTGCCGGTAGTGGCCCAGCAGCATGGCTCACACGGACAACCTGCAACTCCGCCTGCCACCCTCATGAGCGGATACAGTGACCTTCACCATCCCGTAACCACCACCAATCCGGAGGCGCAAAAGTTTTTCGATCAGGGCTTGCGGCTGATCTATGCCTTTAACCATGAAGAAGCCGCGCGCTCGTTCCAGCAGGCAGCCAAGCTCGATCCCAGGATGGCGATGGCCTATTGGGGGATCGCCGAGGCTGTCGGCCCCAACTACAATGATCCGGCCGACCCCGATCGCTACAAGCAGGCGCACAGCGCCATCCAGAAGGCCGGCGAGCTGGCCACGAATGCCTCGCCCAGCGAGAAAGGCTATATCGCGGCGATGGCGATACGCTTCCCGGCTGACCCCAACGCTGATCATCGTCTGGCGGCGGAGCGTTATCGCAACGCCATGGGCGATCTGGTCAAACAATTTCCTGACGATCTTGACGCCGCCACGCTCTTTGCCGAATCCGGCATGAACCTGCACCCGTGGGGGCTTTGGCATCCTGACGGCACGCCCGAAGGCGGAACAGAAGACATTGTTGCCTCCCTGGAATCGGTGCTTCGCCGCGATCCCAATCACATGGGCGCAATCCACTATTACATTCACGCTGTGGAGGCTTCGCCGAATCCTGAGCGCGCGCTGGCTGCAGCCAACCGCCTGGCTGCGCTGGCCCCGGCCGCAGGACATCTGGTGCATATGCCCGGCCACGTCTATATCCGCACCGGCGATTTTGAAGCCGCGGTCAAGACCAATCAGCTCGCAGCCGCTGCAGACCGCTCTTATCTGCAATCCAGTGGAAGCCAGGGCATGTATGGAGCGATGTATTACAGCCACAACCTCCACTTCATTGCTGCGTGCGCCAGCATGAACGGTAACTACGCTGAAGCCCACAAAGCTGCCGGCATGTTGGCTGAACACGTCGGCCCGATGGTGAAGGACGTGCCTCCGCTGGAAGGGTTTATGACCGTGCCGCTCGCCGTAGAGGTGCGCTTCCAGAAGTGGGACGAGATCCTGAACCTGCCGCAGCCGAATGCCGCCATGAAGACCACTACCACCTACTGGCACTTCGCCCGAGGCATGGCGCTGGCCAGCAAAGGCAAGCTGACTGAAGCCGAAGCGGAACATCGCATCGTGCGTGAAGCCGCAGAGAAAACTCCGCCCGACCAGGTTTTCGCCATGCCGGTCAATAACAAGACGAAAGACGTGCTGAACATCGCGGTCAATGTTCTCGGCGCGAAGATCGCCCTGGCCAGGAATGACTCAACCAACGCGATTGCCATGCTGCGTCGCGCCGTAGCGATCCAGGATTCGCTCAACTACGACGAGCCGCCGGACTGGTTCTATCCTGTGCGTGAATCGCTGGGGGCCGTGCTTCTGCTCAACGGCAGCGCTCCCGAAGCCGAGAAAGTGTTTCGTGAAGACCTTGACCGCAACCCGCGGAATCCGCGCTCACTCTTCGGCCTCAGCGAAGCTCTACGCGCGCAGAATCGCGCCTATGACGCTCAATTTGTCGACAAGCAGTTTCAGACGAATTGGAAGGGTACAGACATTAAGCTGAAGGTCGCCGACCTGACATAGATAGTAGCCGGGCGCGGCCGGTTCGGCCCATTTCAAATTCACTTCACGGCGATGGTGATATTCACTGTCGCCGTAAACTTTACCGTCTGGCCATCGTAGTAGTGTCCGATCTCGCGCAGCACTTCCTGGTCAACTTCCGCCCGGCGTGCCGCAGGAATAGATTCCAGCACCGGCGCGAACGGGACAGCTACACTCTGAAAATATTTCCAAAGCTCTTCAGGCGCATCTGGCCAGGGGAAAGGCAGAGTGAAGAACTGTTCGTCGGCGCGGCTGAACTTTGCTTGGCGCAAAGCGCCGGCCAGCGCTCCTGACTCAGCGAAAGAAAACACCTTGAGCCCTGCGGCAGGAATCGCGCTGCCGGGCATCAGCCGGAGAACAGTGCCAATGGTGGTTTTGAAATAAGGTTGGTCCATAGGGCCCCACGTCAGCAGCGTGGCCGTGCCGCCTGGCTTGAGCACGCGCCACATCTCACGAAACGCGCGCTGCGGCTCAGCAAAGAACATCACGCCCAGGCGCGAAGTGATGCGATGGAAGCTCTCATCAGCAAAGGGAAGAGCGTGCGCATCGCCCTGCTGGAACCTTATATTGGTGAATCCCCGCTCTCTTGCCCGCTCTTCTGCAATCTTCAGCGGTTCGGGTGAGATGTCAATGCCGGTCACATCGCCGCTGCCTCGCAGCAGACCGGCAATCGAGATGGAGGGCTCGCCGGTGCCGCAGGCAATATCCAGCACGCGCATACCGGTCTCGACTCGCGCGGCCTCCACGATCGCCTCAGTCAGATGGATGCCCATGGCCGCCGATTGTGTGCGCCATTTCTGGCTGGCATGAGCCCGGGCCAGGCTATTCCAATCCGCGTTGGCGTGCGAAGCTGTCACCCTTTCATTATCTCTCATTCGCCGGCTAAATCTCTTCGGGAACAGCTGATCTGGCGCTCGAACTGACAGCTTCTCTGTCATAATGATAGTCACGAAAAGCATCATTGACGCGGGCCACCTTGCGTGCGCTTGCGATTTCGTAACCAGCCTGCAGGGCTCCAAAATGGAGGCTTTTTCATGAAGACGGAAGATATTTCCCGTATGGGCAGCCAGGTAAGGGAAAACATGGCGGACATCGCCGAAAAAGCGCGTGACCTCTCGGCCAAGGTCAGAGAGCGGCTCGACGAAACCTATGACGATCTGGGACGCACCGTGCGTCGCGCCAGAGCAGTTGCCGAAACCCGGCTTGACGACGTGCGCAGCACCGTCAAAGAGCGCCCGCTGACATCAGTGGTGACCGTTGCTGCCGGCGCCTTTGGTGTAGGCCTGCTCGTTGGCTGGCTGCTGGGCCGCCAGAATCGCGACTAAGTCCTCGAAGGCCTTACCGCACCTGCGCAGGCCGAGACATTGAGCTGGCTTGGTTTCTGCGATGGCAGAGCCGCTGGTCTAGTGGTGTCCCAGCACCGGGTGCGGAACATAGACTGACTCAAGCTGCGCGGTCTCTGCTTGCGTTAGCTTGACTGCCGGCGCTGCTGCAGCATCTTTCAGATGGTGCGGCTTGGACGCGCCAACAATCGGCGCGGTCACTCCAGGCTTCTGTATCAGCCAGGCCAGCGCCACCTGCGCCGGCGGTATGCCGCGGTTCTTCGCTACCTGCTCAACAGAATCTGCCACCCGATCATCCGCCTCCTGCGTGTAAAGCTTCTTGGTGTAATCGTCTTCCTCAGAGCGAAGCGTTCCTGCTTTTCGATTTCCAGCCAACACGCCACGCGCCAGCGGGCTCCACGGCAGCATGCCAACGCCTTCCGCGCGGCACAGCGGCGCCATTTCGCGTTCCTCTTCACGATAGATCAGGTTGTAATGGTTCTGCATGGTGACAAAACGCGTGAGGCTGAGCCGGTCAGAGGCATGCAGCATGTTCGCAAATTGCCAGGCAAACATTGACGATGCGCCGATATAGCGCGCCTTACCGGCCTTCACCACATCATGCAACGCCGTCAGCGTCTCTTCGATCGGCGTTTCATAATCGAAGCGATGGATCTGGTAGAGATCAACATAGTCCGTGCCCAGGCGGCGCAGGCTGTCGTCAATGGCATGCATGATGTGCTTGCGCGAGAGGCCTTTCTGATTGGGATCATCGCCCATGGGAAAGAAGACTTTTGTGGCGATCACGACCTTGTCCCGTGACGGCCCGAATTCCCTCAACGCGCGGCCCAGAATTTCTTCGCTCTTGCCCAGTGAATACATATCTGCGGTATCAAAGAAATTGATGCCCAACTCCAGTGCCTGCTTGATGAATAGCCTGCCCTCGCCCTCTTCCAGCACCCACTTGCGCCAACTTTTGACACCGTAGGTCATACAGCCCAGGCAGATCCGCGACACTTTTACGCCGGTGGAACCAAGGTTGGTGTATTCCATGCTTGCGCTTACACTCCAGTTTTCCAGAATGATAGTTACAGGTGATTTCTGCAACGTTGAAATTTTCTGGCTTGAGGACGCTATCCGTCAAATCGGTGGCAGAAGCTTATTTCTGAGCGCGACGCTTCTCCAGTTGCTCATAGTAGGCGGCGGCGTTGTCCTTGAAAGTCGCCTCGTAGTTTGGAAACTGGCGGAAACCTTTGTATGCAAGCAGATCAAGTGCGCTTTGCACTTGCGCCAGGGTCTTTCCTTGCGCATGCAAGCGTTGAACCTGGTCGCGCAACTCCGCCAGGTAGTTGCGGAAGCTCTGGAGCTCGACCTTGGTCGCCAGCTCAAAATGGCCGGGAACAATGTGCTCAACCGGCAGCCCCAGCATATGATCGAGCGCCCGGATCCAGTTCTCCATGTCGCCTTCATCCATCGCCGGGCAGGAGTTGTCGAGAAACAAATCTCCTGTGGCAATGGCGTGCTGGTCAGGAAAATAAACCACCACATCGCCCATGGTGTGCGCTGGGCCAGGATGGTAGATGCGAACTTCATGGCCTCCGACGAACAACGTAAGTCCATCTGCACCGAGCGTTTCATTGAGCCCGTATCCGGCCGCTTTTCCGCCGGCTCTTGTGCGCGTAAATGCCGTGCTGATGACGATTGCGTCCGGGCCCACCACGGCGTTGCCCCCGCGATGGTCAGGATGGTAGTGCGTGTTCACGATCCAGCGCACCGGCGCAGATGAGACCTTGCGAATCTCCGCCAGGAGCTTCTGTGCCTCCTGCGCGTTAAGACCGGTATCGACCACCAAAATGCCTTGATCGCTCACCAGGAACGTGGAATTCGCGCTGGCATCATTTTCAGAAATGTAAGCGTAGAGAGCAGGGCCGATCTTCTGTGTGGCAGCTGCAGCAGAGTGTGAAAACGAACAGAGCAAGAGAACAACAATGGCTAGCGCAAGCAGCCGAGGAGTGCAATGAACCTTCAAGATCAATCTTCTCTCCGTGCCTCCGTGTCTCCGTGGTGAAATGCAGCTAACGGTACGCCACAATAAACATCCTGCGGAATGGAAACAGCACTTTGCCCTGATCGTTCGGCGGATACGCCTCCTGAAACCCTTCCAGGCACATCTCTTCAAACAACTGCCGCTGTTCCTCATCGGCCAGGCGGTCGAGATAAGGGCGCATGCCGGTGCTGCGTATCCAGTCAAAGATTGCTTTGGGGCCGTCCATTACGTGCTGGTATTCAGTCTCCCATATGTCCACATGGCTGGCATGTTTGCGCAGCACATCGTAATAAAAAGCCGGCGGCTGCACTGTAAAGCTTCCGGATGCGCCATCCATGGCCTTGCTCCAGCGTGGATCGCCGTTGGCAGCCACTTCCTTGATCACCGAATGCGCAGCCGAGTGGAAATTATTCGGCATCTGCGCCGCAAGCGCGCCTCCCGGCGACACGCCGCCAATCAAGCTGCGAAACAGTGTCGCGTGACCCGGCACCCAGTGAAACGCGGCATTGGAAAAAATCAGGTCCACGGCGGGTGCAGGCTTCCAGCCCTCGATATCGCCCAGCACCCACTGCCAGTCAGGATGCTTGGCCTTGGCCTCGGCGAGCATCTCCGCAGAATTGTCCAGGCCAGTGATAGCGGCCTGCGGCCAGCGCTGATGCAACTGCTCTGTGCTGTTGCCGGGGCCGCAACCCAAATCAACAATACGCCTGGGATCATCCAGCCGTATGTGGGCGATGAGGTCAGCCGCGGGCCGCGCGCGCTCATTGGCGTATTTCAAATATAAGTTGGGGTCCCAAACGGGCATGTCTCTAAAGACTAATTGCGGGTAGCTGAAGGAATCAAGAGCGACGAACAATCCAGCGGCCATCTTCGTTTTCAAAATATGCCAGCTTCCCTTCGACGCAACACAGAAACGTGGCAAATGTCCGACCAACAACTTCGTCGAGGGCTTCCCTCAGATTCATGGTCTGGCCATCCAACTCTATCTCGTCGGAGATAACCCAGCATATGTCTGGCGCACCAAGCTTTTTAAGCATGCCGTAGATATCCGCAGGATTCTGCTGAGAAGGCAGCATGGGAACACTGTGGCGCAAAGCCAAGTGTTTGAAATGGCAGAATTCGTTGGTTATTTTGCGCCGCTTGCGGGAATTGGCGAGGCCCAGCAGATATCGTTCGCGGCGCTCTTTCAGGAAAAAAGCCTTGATTAACTCCTCTTCATGCACAGGTAGAGGCATTTGTTCACTTTTCATCGGCGTTCAAACGGTCACGGCCTTTGCCTTCTCCGCCGCGATCGCCGCCAGCATAACTTCGTCTTCCGCAAATTTGAACCATGGAACGCCGCGCCGCTGTGCCTCCTGCTCTTCCGCGCGGCCCAGGCATTCGAGATCGGCCTTGGTCACGATGCGAATTCCCTTTCCATGCAGCCAATCGTGAATCTGGTTTGCAGACACGTGGCTTTCTGAAACCGTCTTCAGATATTCGAGCACATGCACGGCGCCGACCTCGGCATCATGCCGTGCGATGCCCACCAGGCCATCACTGGCTTTTCGGGCCCAGCCAACTGCGTACATCCCCTCCAGCACCTTTCCCGTTTGCGGATCGAACAGCTCATACGCTGCGCGCTTGGGATCAGTCTGGTCTGGATTGATCACGTAGCTGTCCCGGTTGTAAGGCAGCCCGACTGCCGGATCAGCCACGTCGCCAATGGCAAAAATCATGGTGTCGACTTCCAGATCGGCGGTTTGGTCGGTGGCTTTGCAGGCGATATTGCCGTCGCGCTCGGAAAGGACATTCTCGGTGACTGTCAGGCGATCAATTCTTCCGCCGGCATCGCCATGAATGGCCTGGGGCGAACAAAGAAAGCGGAAGCGCAGGCGCGGCTTGCCCTGTGGATGCTCCGCGGCGGGAGTGGCCAGCACGGGAAAAGTCTCTTCCGCCAGCTTGCCGATCTCCTGACCGATCGACGCCAGCTGGGGCTGGATGCGGCGCAACTCTTCATCAAATGCCTTGCGGTCAAGAAACTCTTCGATGTAGTCAAACTCTTTCTTATCGAACTTGGCTTCAAAGGGCCCGCGCCGCGCCACCACCACCACTTCTTCCGCTGTTTTCTGTGGCGCATCAATCATCAGCCAGCGGGCGATATCCACCATCACGTTGCCCATGCCGATGATCGCCACGCGCTTGCCGGTGGAAAAATCGTGCGCCGTAAAAGGCGGCAGCAAATTGTAGCTGTAAACAAAATCCTTGGCGGCGTAAACGCCTTTGGCCACTTCACCGGGCAATCCCAGTTTCTTGGTCCCTTGTGCACCCACAGCAAATACAACGGCTGCCGGCGCGAACTTCTGCAGATCGTCAATCGTAACGGCAGCCTGGCTGCTCACCGGCACGTGACCGAAATAATGCACATTGGGCAGGCTCAGCACCTTGGCAAACTGCTTACGCAGGCCGATCTTCATCTTGTCTTTCGTGGGATAGATGCCGTACTCGGCCAGGCCGCCGGGCTTGATGTCGCGGTTCAGGATGATCACTTCATGCCCGCCCTGGGCAATCTTCTGCGCGGCAAACATGCCGGCTGGTCCCGCGCCGATCACAAAGACAGTCTTCACCGTGTCTCCCTTCAAAGCCGCGATCGCTCAAAGGCGCAAAGCAGGTACCTCCCCGCGATTCTCTTCTACGCTTGGGTAAAGGCCTGTTCCTTTATTATCCCTTACATTCCTGCGCACGCTCGCGCAAATTGTGCGGATATTTCCAGCAGGCATGTGCCCTTGGGCTCTGCCGTTAGCCTGGGCCGCTGTGGGACGCGCCGCTGATTCGGCACTCGTTTTGGCATGGGGTCGTCGAGGGTGCGACTGACGACCCCAGCCCCCTTTGCGTCTTGCGACGCCTTTGGTTATCTAAATGATCCTGCAGGCAAGCAATCGCCTGATGTGACGCACATCACAAGCTGCCATGGCGAAAACGTAGCAACGGCCTCGCTTTGCTCAGGCTTTCACCGGCTCGGCGGGCTGCTCTTCTACCTTCATGGTGGGACCGCCGGAGATCTGTCCACGCAATTTAGGATCATGCTCAATGGCATCCAGGAGTTCGCGAGTAATGCGATCATCAATCTCGGCAGCATTGCCAAGCTCAACCGGATAACGGATCACAACGTCAAGCGCGGTCTGCGTCAGATGTACACGGCTCTCCGGCGTAAAGGCGCCGAGCGTGGAATTCAAAGACCGTTCCACGTTGCGCCGCTGCGCCTCCATCCTGTCCTTGTATTCGGCAAAGACGCGATTCACGATCTCAAGCACTCGTTTCTCAACCTGGCGATAGTCGCCGTCGCTATCGAGGGTGAGGGAAATTTCATGCCAGAGAAAACTTGTGCCCGGGATCTGCTTGAACATCCCCGCACCAGCCTGGAAAACCACGGCGTTGGAAAAAGCCACGACGCGTCCGGTGGGGCGCGGTGAAAGGCCTCCGCCCAGCTCCATGACTTGCAAGCGCACCAGGCCAATATCTACGACCTCGCCAGTAACGCCGGCGATCTGTACGCGATCACCCACGTGCACGCCATATTTGCCGATCAGAAAGAAATATCCGGCAACCGAGAGAATCACGTTCTGTAGCGCCACGGCGATTCCGGCCGTCAGCAATCCGGCAAACGTGGTGATAGCGCCTAGCTCGCTGGCAAATGCCGTCGCCACGATGATGGCGATCAGGCACCACAAGGCGATGCGACGAATCAGCAGAAACTGGTAGCGCCGGCGTGTGTCTGTGATGTATTTGAACGTGGCACGGCGCCACAACTCGGAAATGCCCAGCACCGCGCCCAGAATCACGGCCAGCCCCAGCAGGCGCAGGAGCAATCCTTTCAGTTCCGCCTGGTACTCACTTTCCACGGCGTTGCGCCAGTTGGTGGTGCTGCGTTTGTATACGTCAAGCAAAATCGATTGCTTGCTCAGCGGCAGCATACTGGCCGAAAGCTGCTTGAACTGGGCGGTAAGCGCGTCAAGGTCTTTGCGTTGCTGCGCCAGGACCGCGGGATCTTGAGAGTCGGGCTGGTCCGACACCTCGTCGCCCTTTTGCGTCAGTTCTTTGACTTTTGCAAGAAGGGGCGCGCGCAAGTTCTTGGCAGACTGGGCCAGTTCATCGGTGCGGCGCAGGTTGCCATCCAGAGTGTTCAGCTTTCGCCGTAAGGTAAAGAGATCGGTCGCCAACGGAAGGATCCCGGTAGGCGTCTCCCTGCGGTCGCGCGCCGACGCGGCGGCAGCCGCGGCCGCGGTCTTTTGGGCCGACGTTGTGCTGTCGCTATCCTGGTTGAGAGCAGAAGTGACCGTGTGCGAGAGCTCCTCCACCTGCGCCAGCAGGCTGCCTGAGCCCGCATTGCCGGAGCTCTTGCCCGTGGCAAATTGCAGCATGTTGCGCAAGGTGTCACGGCGCGCCTGGAACAAATCCTGCTCGCTTTCCACTTCATCGATGGCCGCCTGAAGGCTGCGCCTCTTCTTCGGCGTAGCGCCGGCCAGCTGCTGCCGCAGGCGGTCCAGCTCCTGCTGCGAATCTTTTACCTTCTGATCCAGCTTGGTCACTGAGTCAGAGAGACGCTGATATTGTGACGTCGGCTGCGACTGCCCGTTGTTGCCGCTGGCGGGCTGGCTTGCCATGGCCTGGGCGCGCGTGCGCGCAAAATCGAACGAAAGCTTGACCACCTGATCGGTGATTTGGCGATTGTCATTCAGAAACAACGCGTCGCTGGGTTCAGTCACCAGCTGCTGCTGCGTACTTAACTGCCTTGACCACACGATGGTCTGGTTGAGAAAAGCGATGATGTCATCTGCGCTGGAACCGGGTGGGCTGTCCTGGGCGAACGCCAGCATCACGAGGGCGATCCATACCGCTGCCGCCGTCAACCAAGTTTTGCGGATTTTGAAGAGCACGATTCGATCCATCACCCTCTCGTTCGATTGCGAGCACCTTGCCAACGTTGTTTGTCAGAGAAAAGTGGCGGCGGTTGGAACAAAAAACTATTGTGGGTAATTGCGTACTTATTTGGAAGCCGATGACGGCGAAAAGGTTGGTTTCGTAGGGCGGAGGTTCACGTAGTTCAGCGCGTCAAGCCCTATGCGGGGATTCCTTATTTATGGCGCGGCAGAAAGGCAACAAAAAAGGGTGTTCTGATGAACACCCGTCATAACCATTTTCCCTTGTAAAAAAATGCGGAGACTCGGCTCCGCCATCAACTACTTTTTCTTTGCTTTTTTCTTGGCAGCTTTTTTCTTGGTCGCCATTCTCGAGTGTCCTCCTTAAGATTTTTCCGTTCTGGCCCTTTTGACGCTCAGAACTCTACAAATAGTACTGTTGCCTGCTTACACCCAAGATATTGAGGTAGTTGCGCTGTGATGTCAACAAAAAAATCGCGGACGTCATGCCGAGGACACAGAAAAGCCCTCGGAAACAACGGGTCCGGTATAAGCAATTGCCGAGCAGGCGGCCGATCAGAGTTACGCATAAATGAAAAGGAGCTCGGGTCGTGGGTGAAAGGCCGAGTTGCTGGTCACGCAGCGAGGCAGAATTCTTTCCTTCGAAATGCCGGCCTCGGGCATAATTGGTGGCGAATTTCCGCGATGAAGCTTCAATTCAAACTCATTCTGCTCTTGTGCTGTCTTTGCGCGAGTACCGGATTTGCCCAGCAAGACACAGTCGAGAAGCTCCGGCAGCAGTGCCAGGACAAGATTCTCGTCCTTCGCCATTCGTTGCAAGGCAACTCTCAGGAATATGATTCCAAAGGAAGAGTGCTGAAGGGTGGCGCCGAGGGCCCATGGACGCTCTTTGGTCGTATCAAGGTCGACGAAATTGAGCTCTCAGCCGACAGACTTACGTTCAAGGGTCATCGCGTCGACTACAAGCATTCTTCTTCCACGATGCAGTTGGAGCCAGTCCCCAACAAAATTCGCATGCAGGTAGCGATCATTCTGCAAAGTCCGCTGGCCAGCCTGGCTCAGGCGGATGAACTACTGCACCACGTATTCGCCCTCACCCGGGAAGATGTGGTGGCCTCTTTCCCGGAACTCTGGCGCGATTATTTCGAGAGGCAACAGGCTCCGAAGCAGACTGCAGAAACAACAGCCGCCCGCGTTGACGGACCGGAAACGACTCCGAGGCTATTGCTTCGAGGCGAGCCAGTAGACAAGCCTGCGCATGTTGGCCGCAGCGTGAGTGCCCCCCAGGCAGTCTTTACACCTGAGCCCTCATATACCGATAGAGCCAGCCAAGAGAACTATGCAGGCATTGTGGTGCTGAGCCTGATCATCGACAAGACCGACAAACCGCAAACTATTCGCCTCGTCCGTGCCCTGGGAATGGGCCTGGATGAAGCCGCCGTTGCCGCGGTCAAAACATGGCAATTTAAGCCTGCAAAACGCGAAGGGGAGCCGGTTGCTGTGGAAATGAATATTGAAGTGGCCTTCAATAAATTCTGAGAGACTGTGTCGCCCGGCGCGGGCTTCAAGGGCATAGCCCCTGCATCTTTCGCGCCCACTATGATTAGATAGAGATGGATGATCCAACTCACCGCCGCCGGCAAGCGTTTTGGCCCGAAGGTCCTTTTTCAGGAGCTTGACTGGCTGATCACGCCGCACGATCGCGTGGGATTGGTGGGGGCCAACGGTACTGGTAAGACGACGCTGCTCAAGGTACTGGGCGGAATCGAGTCGCTCGACTACGGCAGCATGACGCGGCAGCGCGGAATCGAGTGCGGCTATCTGCCCCAGGACGGCCTGTCACTCTCCGGCCGCAGCGTCTTTGCCGAATGTCTCTCCGTCTTCAGCCACGTACACCAGATGCAGCGCGAGCAGGAGGAATTGGCGCATCGTATGGGCGAAGTGGACCACGCGAGCGCCGAGTACGCGCAGATTGCCGAGCGCTTCCACCGCATTCAGGCTGAGATCCACGCCCGCGATGGCTACACGATTGAAGCGGAAGTCGGCACCGTGCTCAACGGCCTGGGCTTCAAGAAAGAAGATTGGGAGAGGAGAACGGAAGAGTTCTCGGGCGGCTGGCAGATGCGCATCGCTCTGGCCAAGCTGCTGCTGCAAAAGCCAAACCTGCTCCTGCTGGACGAACCGACCAACCATCTTGATCTTGAAACCCGTAACTGGCTGGAGCAATACCTGGCCGAGTACCCGCATGCCTATGTGGTGATTTCGCATGACCGCTACTTTCTTGACGTCACGGTAAAAAAGACCGCCGAGATATGGAATAAGCAGGTCACCTTTTATTCCGGCAATTACGAGAAATACCTGGCGCAGAAGGCCGAGCGCCGCGCGCAGCTTGAGGCTGCGTATCGCAATCAGAAAGAGAAGACGGACCAGCTTGAAGCCTTTATCAGCCGCTTTCGCTATCAGGCCACCAAGGCCAAGCAGGTGCAGAGCCGGCTCAAAGAGCTGGAGCGGATGGAGAGGATTGAAATCCCGCCGGAAGAAAAAGCCATCCACTTTACCTTCCCGCAGCCTCGCGCCAGCGGACGCATGGTAGCCGAAGCTAAAGACCTGGCCAAAAACTACGGCCCGAAGCATGTTTTCTCCAACGGAAGTTTTGTGATCGAACGCGGCGACCGTATCGCATTGGTCGGCGTGAACGGCGCCGGAAAATCCACGCTGATCAAGCTTCTGGCTGGGCAGGAGCAGCCCACGGGTGGCGAGCTGCGCCTGGGCCACAATGCTGACGTCGACTACTTTGCCCAGGACCAATATAAGGCGCTTGATCCCCAGGCACGCATGCTCGACGATCTTTTCTCTGCCGCCCCGCGCTCCACCCAGACCGAGCTGCGCAATTTGCTTGGCTGTTTTCTTTTTACTGAAGACGACGTCTTCAAGACCATCGGCGTGCTCTCCGGCGGGGAGCTCAATCGTTATGCGCTGGCCCGCATGCTATTGCATCCATCGAACTTTCTGCTGCTCGACGAACCGACGAACCATCTCGATCTTCGCGCCAAAGACGTGCTGCTGGACGCACTGCAAAAATTTACCGGCACCGTGGTCTTCGTTTCGCACGATCGTTATTTCATTGACAAGCTGGCGACACGTGTTTTTGAGATTGGCGACGGACGAATCGAGGTCTTTCCCGGCAACTATGAAGACTATCTCTGGCGCAAAGAAGGCAAGCCCGGAGCCGCTCCGGATGGTTCACTCGCGACGCCAGCCAGTTTATCTTCGACCAGCAACGTGGATACAAACCACGATGCGATGGTTAAGCCCGCACCTCCGGAAGCCAGGCAGAAGCGTCTCAATCCCATCAAGCTCAAGCAGATGAAAGACCGGCTGCAGGAAGTGGAGGAAGAGATCGTGCGGCTGGAAGCGGCGATTGCGACGGCGGAAACAGCGCTGCAGGATTTCGTCAGCGTGGAAGAGACCCAGCGTCAAACCCAGCTGCTGGAGCAGGGAAAAGCCGACCTCCAGCGCGCCATGAGCGAGTGGGAAGAGCTGGGTCAAACGCTCGAAGCACAAGCCGAAGCCTGAGGAGCTCTGAATCAGCGCTTTTTCAGGAGCAATCTCTTCGGTTGAAGCAACAGTGGCTTTTACTCAGGGCACCTTCACCCAGGCGGTTGTTGTTCCGATCAAACGCGAGTTACGGTCCAGCACGCCCAAAGTCAGGTTGTAGCTGCCGGGCTTGAGATCGATGGTGCGTTTACAGGGGAACTGCTGGCCCTTCATCATCTTTTCAAACTCGTCGGCCTTCATCGCTGCGGTATAGGTGGCCATCTCCTGTTTCACCAGCGAACCCTTTTCCGAATACGCTGCCACGGCGCAGCTGACTATCGCGTGCTCCAGCCCATCTTCTTTGCGCTGAAAGGCGATGGTGTGCGGATCAATGTTAAAGCTTACCGTCACCTGCGGCGTCTTGGCAGAAGGAGGCGTGACTCCGGCGTGGAAGACAACGGCTGTGGCGCCGGGAGAATCGAGGCTCAGTGCATCACTGAAGTTTCGCGCGAGAGTTTTTTCGGCGTCTTTGCCCGGCTGCGCGCCGGGATCAAGCGCGTAATATCCCTGCCGGTAGCGCAGCCGCACGCCGGAGGGGCCTTTGATCTGGATGATGCGGAACTTGCCGTCCCAGGTCTTGTTGTCAGGATAATATTCCAGCGTGTAGTAGGTTGAGCCGTCGTCAAGGCTGGTGCTGATGCCCAATTCAACGTTATTGCTGTTGTAGAAGGCCTTGCCACCGGTGCGATCCGCCAGGCTACGCATGGTGTTGATGGTATTGAGATGATTGTCTTTCTTCAGGCCGGCCGCATCGATTGGATATACGGCAATCTGGGCATTCATCAAGGCGTTGGCGACTTTTTCTACTGCGGCGTCAAAGTCCTGGCCTTGTCCGCTCTTGAACCCCTGCATCTGCGCCATGGTGAGGTTATTGGGATTCCCGCACGCCGGATTGCAATACGGAGCCGCTTCATCATAGATAACCTCAGGATAAAGCGTGATGGGAAAACCTTCTGACACCCAGATCAGGTTCTTCCGTCCAGGATAACCTGCCAGCGCCTGAGCCAGGGAGTTTAACGCCGCGACGGTAATGTCCATGCTGCGGACGGTCGTGTTGGTATCGCTGCCGCGGGCGGCAAATGGTGACGCAGCGGCATACACATCCTGCACATGCACCTGGCCCTTGGGCTTGTAGTCCTGCACTACAGCTTTGAGGTCTTTCGCATCCATGGTGAAGTCGTGCAGCAGAGTCAGCTTTTCTTCCAGCGCATAGAGCGCGGTTGGTTGGGTCAGCGGCTGTTTGTCCAGGAATTTGATCAGCTCGTCGCGGCCATAGGCATGCCCGGCAAAGTCGCCGTTCAGTGCGTCCAGCAGAATCACGTTCATCGAGCTCACGTTCAGATACTGCGGAGCGTTGCTGAAGCCGCCGGCAATGGTGCTGGCAGTGGTCTGCGTCGCGGTTGTTCCCTTGTGGAACGCGAGGCCGGTGATCTTCTGCGGCTTTCCGTCTTCCAGCACCGTGAGATCTTCGGTCTTGATGTTCGAGAGAGGCTGGCCTTTGTCGTCCGTGGCTACCATGTCCACAACAACCAGGCGCGTCGTCGCCCGCAGCACGGTCGACGTTTGGTACACCAAGGAAGGAGTCGCTTGCGGCGGTGGCGAGGTCTGTTGGTCATCGCCTTTACTGGAGCGCGGACATAGTGCAATCGAAAGGAGCAGAACAGAGGATGCGGCGAAGATGCGCCAACGCGAAAACCAAGGCATAAGCCAACTCCTGACAATCAATCTGGCGCACTACCCCCGAGTGCGCCCTATTCTAGCCGCTCTCGAGAGAAAAGCAACAGCTCACATAGTTAAGGAATGTTTACCTGCATGCTGGTGGTGCCTATCAGGTTGCTGGTCTCATCGAGTACACCCAAACGCAGAGTGTAATGTCCTGACTTCAGCGCCAGATCCCGGTGGCAGGGAAAATAACTGTGCATGACCTGCTGGTATACGTCCGCTTTGAGAGCCGCTTTGGATTCTCCCTCGCCCCGCACCGGTTCACCCTTTGCCGGAAACGCCCAGACCACGCAACTCACCGTGACATGCTGCAGATCGTCAGCTTCCTTTTCAAAGGTCAGTGTGTGCGGGTCAATGCCGAAGTTCACAACCGTCTTGCCCTGGGTCTGGCTTGACGGCAGTACAACACCCGCTTGAAAGAGGACGCCGGCCGAGGAGGGAGCGTCGCGGTCCATGGCGCGGCTGAATGCCTCTCTCGTCGATCCATCCACGCTGGTCGGGCTGAGCGCGTAATATCCCTGCCGGTAGCGCAGTTGGGCCTTGGGCCGGTTGAGTTTTACCTCAATGCGACGAAATTTTCTGTCCCATATGCGATTTTGCGGGTAGTAATCCAGCGTGTAGTACGTAGCGCCGTCATCCAGGCTGGTGCGAACTCCAGTATCAATGTCATTCCGGTTGAAGAAGGTTTTGCCACCGGTGCGCTCCGCCATGCTCGCCATTGCGGTGTGCGCAGGAAAAGTATCATTTATCGATACTCCAGCCGCGTGAATCGGATACAAAGCCACCTGGGCGTTCATCAGTTCATCGGCGATGCGCTCCGCCATTGGCGAATAGTCTTCCACCACCATGACTTGATCGCCGCCGTTGAAGTCGGGAAAAAGGCTGACGGGAAAGCCATCAGACAACCAAATCAGGTTCTTGCGTCCGGGATAGCTTGCCAGCGAACGCGCCAGAAAAAGCATGGCGTTTTCTGTGACCTCGCGCGCGTGCGGACCTGCCTTAAAGGACCCTCGGCGCTGAAAGGGTGAGGCGGCAGTGTAAACATCGGCAATGTGTTCTGGACCCTGCGGTTTAAAGTGCGCGACCACGTCGCGCAGTATCTTGGGATCCGTCGTGAAGTCGTGCAGCATGGTCAGCTTGCCTTCCAGGGCGAAGACTGCCGTCGGCTGAAGTGAAGGGCTGCTGTCCAGATATTTGTCGAGCATGTCCTGGGCATAGGCATGGTCGGAAAAATCCGTATTGATGGCGTCCAACAGGATCACGTTGAGGCAGCTGCCCGCGGCAAACTGCGGAGCATTGCTCACGACGCCTGGCGCCAACTGGCGCGCCGGAGCAGCAGTCGACCCCGGCCGATGGAAACTGAAATCGCTGACCTTCTGCGGCTTGCCGTCTTCGAGCACCGTGAAGTCATCGACTGTCAGGTCGGTGATCGGCTCGCTCTTCTCGTTCACGGCCACCACGTCAAGGATGACCATGCGAGTGGTTGTGTGCAGCACCGGAGTTGTCTTCGTAGTTGCATACTCGGTGGACAGAGGTTGAGTCTGTTGCGGTTGTTGGGCCTGCTGGACAGCGCCGCTTTGCGACGGTAAAAATACTCCAACAAAAAGCAGAGCACTCCATGCAAGCGTAGACCAGCGCGAGAGTCTTGACATAGTCAACTCCTGTTGCGGCAAATTGCGGAACTATCCCCAGCAGCTCTCATTCTAGCTGCTTCCATCGGAAAGGCAATCATCTGAAAGTAAATGTTTTGTTATACCGCGATAGCATCTTCTACTCTGGCCGGCAACAATCCTATGGGGAATAAAGCAGCTTAGCGTGTACAACCTCTGCGGAGATATCAGGGTTCCTAGTTTCCAAGAAAAAGCGGGGTGCCTGAAAGACCAATGCCTTCTCTCGTGCGTTTAACGTTAGTTCTGCTCCTTGCTCCGCTTTTCCTGGCAGGCCGGGCCTGGGCAGCCTGCACAGCTACCGTCGATAAGACAGTCAAAATCTGCTCGCCGGCGAGCGGCGCAACCGTAAATTCCCCGGTCACTTTTTCCGCCGGAGCACGGGACAACGAACACACCGTTACCGCGATGATCATGTATATCGACTCGGTACAAAGAGCCAAGAGCACCAGCGCTTCTCTCACTGCCATCCTCTCTTTGCCTGCGGGGAAACATGCCATCGTGATCCGCGCCTGGGATACCACCGGGTTTGCTTTTGCAACGTCGGAAAGCATTACCGTCGCTGTGCCAGCGCCGACTCCGACCCCCACTCCAACTCCGACGGCCACACCAACGCCAACACCCACTGCAACCCCGACTCCAACGCCTACTCCGACACCAGGCGGCGGCATTACCGCTGTCGGCCACATTATCTTCGTGCTGCAGGAGAACCGCAGCTTTGACAGCTACTTTGGCATGCTCAATCCTTATCGCAAGGCGCAGGGCTTCAACATTGGCGATGATCACGTTGAATATGACGTGGATGGAATCGATGACAAGCTGACCACGCTCAGCAATAAGAACGATGAAGGCACGGCATTCCAGCTCTTCCATACCTCCAGCAGCTGCCTTGACGATATGACTTCAGCCTGGCTGGAGAGCTTTGGCGACGTGAACCGCTTTGATTTCAAGACGACCCGTTCCATCCTGATGGATGGCTTCGTGCACACCGCGGAAGGCTTTGCCAAGTCCGGCAGCGGTAGCGGTGTCTTCACCGATACGGCCGGCGAACGCGCCATGGCTTTCTATGAGGATACGAGCACCACAGGCGCAGCCGAACTGAACTATTACTACTTCATGGCTTCGCAGTTTGCGCTCTCGGATCGCTGGTTCTCGCCCGTGGCCAGCAAGACCATTCCCAACCGTCTGGCCACAATGTCCGGCGGGACGACGCAGGGCTACGTCTTCGATCCTGGCTTCGACGATCATGCTCCTCAGCTCAACGCCAAGACCATTTTCCAGCTGCTCGATGAGAACCATATCTCGTGGAAGATCTATTACTCAGCTCTGGATCCCAACGGCAGCCCCTCGACCACGTTTAAGTATTTCGGCTACAGCGGCAAATATATTTCGCGCACCTCGACGGGCACGCTGGTGGTCGACGCCACGCATATCGCGCCCATCAGTCAGTTCGCCACCGACGCCAAGAACAACACCCTGCCGTCATTTGCCTACGTTGAAGCCAATTTCGGCCACAGTGACGAGCATCCCGGCTCAGGACAATCGATTCTCGTAGGACAGGCGCAGATCGCTAACCTGATTAATTCGTTGATGGCCAGCCCGTCATGGTCAGACTCAGTCCTGTTCTTTAGCTATGACGAAGGCGGAGGCCCCTTCGATCACGTGCCGCCGGTGCCGGGACACACGAACCAGAACACCAGCGCCTCTCTGGCAGGTTTGGAAGGCGATATTGCTCCGATTGCCGTCAACCCTGACGGATTCCTGCCCTGTCAGCCAACGACCCCAGGCGTGTTCACCAACCATTGCGATCTGCGCCCCACGAGTCCAGGAGCGAATCCGGCCGACGCAGCGAATGCAGGGAACTCAGGCTTTGGCGCGCAGCTTGGTTTCCGTGTGCCCAACTTTATTGTGTCGCCGTTTTCGCGGCGTCACTTTGTGGGCCACAAAGCCATGGACCATACGGCAGTGATCCACTTTGTGGAAGAACGGTTCAATCTTCCCGCGCTCACCAAGCGCGATGCCGCGCAGCCCAGTCTGGTCGACTTCTTCGACTTCGCAGGCAAGCCCTGGGCTACGCCACCCACCGGTGTACCAACACCACCCGGTGTGGGGTCAACTTGCCATCCCGCGACGATGAAGTAGCTGGAACCGCCAGAATGGTCCGGATTTCAGTGGCCTGGGATGGTCGGGTTGTTGGGACTGTTATCAAGAAAAGCCTGGAACTTCTGCAATGCTTCCCAATAGCCCTGTGCCATCTCCATTTCATTGTGGTCGGTATTTTTTGCCGCGAAGAATTGTTTGGGCTCGTTCGCCAGCGCAAAGAGCTTTTGCCCATGCCAATAGGGGATGATTGTGTCTCCCTGGCTGTGCATGATCAAAACCGGGCAATGGACCTGGCGGATGTTTTTGCCATTGGGAAATTTGTCAAAGGGCAGCAGTGGAATGCGCGTCAGTACGCGAAAAGCCGAGACGAACGGGCTCTGCAGGATCAATGCAGCGGCCGGGCGTCTGGCTGCTATGTAGGTTGCCGGCCCAGAGCCTACAGAGCGCCCGAGAATGACAATGCGGTCAGCCGGTATTCTTAGCTTCTCTGTCAAATAGTCGTATGCCGCAGCTTCGTCAGCATAGGCAGCTTGCTCGCTGGGCTTGCCCTCGCTGGTTCCATAGCCCTCATAGTCATAGGCCAAGACGCTGAATCCCGCCTTGCGCAAATCCTGCAGCCAATATCGATCGTCACCCAGGTCTTCAGCGTTTCCGTGGCTTACCAGCAAGGTGAATCTGGCGGAAGGATTGGGCAGATAAACGGCGGAAATCGTCTTCCCGCCGGCCGTGCCGACCTTCAGAATTTCCGGCGAATCCTGATACGAGGATGGATGCGGCAGAAAGATCATGCGGTCCGACAGAAAGACGGCAAAGAGCAGCAAGCCGATGTACAGAGATAAGACTAGTAACAGCATGGTTTTGAAAGTTCTTTTCACTCGTTCCCGGTTCCTCTCGCCTTTCAACCATTGTAAGAATGTTTGAGTTCTCTGCCCTTGCATTGGAAGCAAATCGAGGGCTGACTCTCTCTCCTTTGTTAAAAGTCATACACAGAGCAGAGATTCAGGCACGAATTCAAGCATCCCTCTCCGGACAACAGCCTTCAAAAGAGAGCAGACGGTTTGCTTGAAATCAGGTACTTCATGAAATTGGGGCCCCGCTTTTCCTTTCTGCTG
>DATBHX010000045.1:0-37549 GCA_036557225.1 Candidatus Angelobacter sp. | reverse complement strand
AAGAAGAGCGAAGCAAACAGCACCGTTACCGGGCGCTCGGTGCGGTCGTAAAACTCCGCCGCCCAGCCAACGTACATGAGCACGGTGCCCAGGAAGCTGCCCCAGACGATCCGCCGCCAGGGCTTCACCGTCACCATAGCCAGAATTGCCAAGTTCAGCAGGCAGACATAAGAAAACAGAACGATCTCGTGGTTCTCACCGGTTGAGACCAGCGCCGGAGTACTGAAACCGCCGATCATGGCATAGACCGCGAGGATCTCGGCATCCTGCGTGAGCGCCAACGTAATGGTTGAGACCGTCACCACAATCATGGCGACGAAAGCCATGCTGGGTGGAACCAGGTGGTAGCGCTGCGAAGCCGCCCACAGCGAGAGATAGAGAATACCGATCCCCACTGCCTTCAGCGAATAGGAAAACGCGACACTGCCCTTGCTGCGGAAACGCTCGCTCCACAGGACCACGGCGATGCCGGCAAATAGCCCGATGAGAACACGCATGCCGGGATTGATCCAGTTGTTGTCGATCGCGAGCTTCAGAAAATAGGCGACGCCAATCAAGATGGCAATGATGCCGATGCGGTTCAGCCACAGCTTGCCGATGGTTCCTTCGAGGTCGGCTTCAAATCCAGCTTCCTGCGTTTGGCTGAACGATGGCACGCTGCCAGCCTGTCGTGGAGGGATTGCCGGCATAGGAGGCAGCGGCTTTTGCTGCAGCTCGCTCCGGGAAACCGTGAGCGGCGGCGCAGCCGGAGCAGGCGGAGGAGGAGGCATAAACGTAGTGTCCGGTGAAGTTTGCGGACCGGGTCCAGACCGCTGCTCCAGACGGTGCACACGTGCGGTCAGCGCCGCGACTTGCGCCCGCAGCGCATCCAACTCATCTTGTGGATTGGCCATGCGGCTAAGCTATCGCATGTGCTGGCTTATAGGCAAAGGATTTGTGGCTGTTGAACTTGCGTCACCGCAGCTAATTCCACTTCAATCCCTTGAGCTGGTCCAGGTTCACGTTGCCGCCGCTGAGGACGCAGGCCACTCGCGATCCTGCCGGCGCTTTGATGAGCCCGTGCAGTAGCGCGGCCACCGGCGCAGCGGCAGCGCCTTCCACCACCAGCTTGCAGTGCGACATGATCCAGATCATCGCCTCAAAAATTTCCTTGTCCGGCAAAGTTACGATGTCGTCAACAAAGCGCTGCACCACGCTGAAGGTGTTCTCGCCTACGCGCTTGACCCGCAGGCCATCGATGATGGTGTCAATCTTGTCCAGCGTGACCACGTGACCAGCTTCAACGCTGCGCTTCATCCCCGGCCCGTCCGATGACTCCACGCCAATAATTTTGATTTTCGGATTGGAAGCCTTCAGAGCCATGGATACGCCGGAGATCAGCCCACCGCCGCCGATCGGCACCACCGCGATATCAACTTGTGGGAAGTCTTCATAGATCTCAAGGCCCAGCGTTCCCTGCCCGGTGATGAGCTGCATGTCATCGAAGGGATGGATATAGGTGAGACCGCGCTCCTGGCAAAGCTGCCTGGATTTCTCGTTGGCCTCATCCCAGATCTGGCCGTGCAGGACCACCTCGGCGCCGTACGCGCGCGTGGCATCGATCTTCGATTGTGTGGCGTTCTTGGCCATGACGACCACAGCCTTCATCTTGTAGACGTTCGCCGCCAGCGCCACGCCCTGGGCATGGTTGCCTGCCGAAGAACAGATCACGCCCCGGTTGCGCTGCTCTTCCGTGAGATGGCGGAACTTATTGAGCGGCCCACGCAGCTTGTACGCTCCGCCCTTCTGGAACATCTCCGCTTTCAAACGCACGTCAAAACCGGTGCGCTCGCTCAGCAACCGCGAGGTCAACAGCGGCGTGTGATAAGCGAACGAGGAGACGATCTTCCGGGCTTCCTGAAATTCGCGCAGAGAGACTTCCGGAGCAGAGGCTACTTGGGTGGACATGGCTGGTCCTTTCCATCAATTCGAAGAGGCTTGATCGAGTCTATCAAAGGCAAAGAGCGGAGGTCATCATCGGCGCACTATGATTTCACCGGTCTGGTGCCAATTTGAAACCCTTTGCAGAACCGGTGAGTTGCCATGACATCCCGCTTTATGCCAACCTCTCCTTCATGCTCGACAAATCGTTCGCCGAACATTTCGCCGCTGAGTGGATCGCCGCCTGGAACGCTCATGATCTCAAGCGCGTGCTATGGCACTATTCTGACGACTTTGAAATGTCGTCTCCTTATATCGCGCGGATCGCGGACGAGCCGTCAGGAAAGCTGCGGGGGAAGAAGGCCGTCGGCGACTACTGGGCCAAAGCCCTCGAACTCGTTCCTGATCTCCATTTTGACCTGGTCACAACTCTCACCGGAGCGAACAGTATTACGCTGTACTATCGAGGCCACCGGCCTGGCGGCCGAAGTGTTTGTCTTTGGTCCGGACAGGAAAGTAACAGAGGCGTTTGCGCATTACGCGGTGTAATCGCAGCGGGCGGGCATTAAATCAGGGCTTCGAAAAAACGAAGATCCATTTCTCCGGACGCGACCAGTTCCAGCCTTTGGGGTGCTCATTGTATCGGACCTTGCCCAGCCCCCAGGCCGCGTCCCCGAGCTTCAACTCATAACTGACGATCTCGTCGCTGGTCTCTGAGATTTGCAGTGAACCATAGAAGGGTTCCCACCACTGACTTCGAGGACCTATCTGGCCGAAGATTAGAAGCCCATCGAGCGCGATGTGCCCGGGGCCGAGCACCTCCGGCACAGAGCTAGGTGATACTGTGTCCACCCAGCGGGATTGTCCCCAAGTTTCATCTCCTTGAAGCAGGTTGCCAACAAGAATAGCGATTCCCTGAGCAGCCCACTGGAGTCGCCTTTGTTCAACATCATTGCCCAATCCCTTCACTGAAAGATAGGCTCGAATGGCTTGCGCCAGCTTGCTTTCAAACTCCTTAATCCATTGATAGTTTGTCTTACACCTCCTCTTGCCGCTGCAAAGCCTCAATCTCATTCAGGAACTGCTCGGCCAGCTTGGGTTCGCCAACAACATTAGGCCCGCGCAGAGAGCAATAGTGCAACAAGCGCTCGCATTCGCTGGCCTGTTCGCCAAACTCGGATTTTATCTCGATGATTTCTCGCGCAATTGCTTTCAACCGTTCAGCTTCGCCCCAGTACCACCAATTCCCTAAATGCTCATTCTGTCCAAACAATCCATATCTGCCCCGGGCACATTCTTTCAAGCAGGAAATCAGGAGCGGCTGAAACTCTGCCTCCAACTGTTCCAGTCGCCGGATTTTGATCTTATCCCGCTTTTTCATACGGCCCCTACATTCAAAACCCTGCTATCCGCACGCGCCTCTTACCGCTTCCAGCACCTTCCCACAATCTTCCCGGCTTACGTCATTGTGCGTTACAAAGCGCATCTGCTCCTGATCGATTCCGGCCGCCAGGACGTTGCGCGCGGCAAGCTTCCGGCTGAACTCCGCGGTATCCATGCCCGTGCCGGCGACGTTGAAGACCAGAATGTTGGTCTTTACTTTTTTCGCGTCGATCTTGATTCCCCTGATCTCAGCCAGGCCTTCAGCCAATAACTTCGCGTTGTCATGGTCTTGCTGCAAACGCGCCGGCATTTTTTCCAGCGCGATCAACCCGGCAGCAGCCAGCACGCCGGCCTGGCGCATGCCGCCGCCCATCGCTTTGCGAAAGACACGGGCTTTGTCGATGAATGCCTTGTTGCCTACCAGCATCGAACCCACCGGGGCGCACAGGCCTTTCGAGAGGCAGAACATCACGGAATCAAACTTGCGCGCCAGCTCCGCGACGCTCTTCTTCATGGCCGTGGCGGCGTTGAAAATGCGCGCGCCGTCAAGATGCACCGGCAGGCCCAGTTCGTGCGCGCCATCACAAATTTCGTCGGAGACTTCAAGCGGGAAGATGGTTCCTCCGGCCAGGCTGCCCGTGTTCTCGAGCTCAATCAGTCCGGTTTGCGCGCGATAATAGGCCGGAGGGGCGATCTTCTTCTTGATCTGCGCCCACGTGATCACACCATCTTCGCCGTAGACGGTGCGCGGCTGGCAGCCGGAAAACGCCGCCACCGTGGCCGATTCCAGGTTGATGAAGTGCGCGCGCTCTTCGCAGATGATTTCCTGCCCGTGCTGGGTGTGGCAGCGGATGGCCACCTGGTTACCCATGGTTCCCGTGGGAACGAAGATGGCGGCTTCTTTCTCAAAGATTTGCGCCGCCCGTTCCTGCAAGCGGTTCACCGTGGGATCTTCGCCATAAACGTCGTCGGCGACTACGGCTTCCGCCACGGCGCGCCGCATCTCCGGCGTGGGTTGGGTTACGGTGTCACTGCGGAGATCAATCACACGGGGTTTTGCCATCACCATTCAGTTTTTACCATGTCATCCCGAGCGACTCCGAACGATCCCGCATAGCGGGAGAGGGAGGAGGAGTCGAAGGACCCCGAGAATCCGGCCCCACCCATGCAGCTTCGGGGAGTTCTCACGAGAATTGAAATTTACATCTTGATGCTTGTTCGGTCGGCGATAAACCTTTCAAAGACCTCGTTCGACAGCAATCTTCCTCGCGCGGTCAACATAACGCTACTCTCTGACCGCAGCAACAGTTGCTCGTCCACCAATTCGGCCATAACGGCATCATATCGTTCGTCAATATCGCCAAACTCTTTTTGCAACCGACTCAAGTCCACACCTCGATTCAGCCGCAATCCCAGAAAGAAACTCTCCTCCAGCGCCTGCTCCTGGCTCACCTCAGAGGCACTCCATTGTGGAGAAACAAAATACCGATCATAGTCGTCGGTCGTCGCCAATCTTACACTCGCCGCGCCACCGGCCGGCAACATCGAGTGCGCATCCACGCCAAAACCGGCGTACGGCTGTCGGGTCCAATATTTCAGGTTATGCCGCGACTCGAAACCTGGGCGAGCAAAGTTTGAAATCTCATACTGGGCAACGCCCGCCGCGTTCAGGCGCTCGCAGGCGGTCTCATAGAACTCGGCGGTGAGGTCGTCGTCGGGAACAAAGTGCGCGTGGTATTTCGTTCCTCCGGCAATCAACTCCCGCCCCAGCCGCGAATCTTCGTCTATTTCCAGCATATAGACACTCACGTGCGGTACGCCGGTGGCGATCGCCTGGTCAAGCGAATATTGCCAGCTCTCGCGTGTCTGGTGCGGTAGGCCCGCAATCAGGTCTACATTGATGTTCGTGATCCCGGCTTTACGCAGCCGTTCGATATCGTTCAGCGTCTTCTCCCGCGTATGCAGGCGCGCCACCGATGCGGCTTCCTTATCGACAAACGATTGCACGCCGAGGCTCACCCGCTTCACGCCGCGCGTGGCCAACACCTGGATGATGTCGTCAGACAAGGTTCCCGGAGCACACTCCACGGTGATTTCCGCCGCAGGCGTGACGTTGAATTCCTGGCGTAACACGAAGAAAAGCTTCTTCAACTCCCCGGCAGGCAGCAGGCTTGGCGTTCCCCCGCCGAGATAAATCGAATCTACCGCTTCGGGAACCTGTGCGCCAAGTTGCGCCGCATATTCCCGGAACGCGCGCACATCTTCGCCGATCCGTTCCACGTAGCGTCCCATCTGCGCCGCGGAAAACACTCCCGAGGCAAAGTTGCAGTAGGTGCACTTGGAGCGGCAAAAGGGGACGGAGATGTAGAGGCCCAGGTACATAGAGTCCAGATTACTATGGCGTTGGCTTCCCATACTTTTAGTGGCTGAAATTTAGCAAGTCTCGCGTTAAGATACGTCACACTGACAACCTATTTGACCGGGGAAGGCGATCCTTAATCATGAGATACTTTGCGCTGTTAATGTTGCTGGCATTACCTTGTATTGCCCAGGAGCAGCCGGCCCAGCCCTCTCAACCGTCTCAGCAGCCGCAACCCGTACAACAGCCACAGCCTCTCCCCGATAATCTGAACCTGCTGATTGGCAAGAAAGTCGTGATCGGGCGCATACCTCTTTGTGTGCCAAAAACATTTAATACCAATCTGACCTACTCAGGCAAAACGGCCACGGTGGTGTCTCTGAAACCGGGAAATATGCCCCGCTTCTCTCCCAGTGTCTTAAGCCGTATGGCGCCCGACATGCGAGCGAAGATGGAAGACATGCAGAAGGGCGGCATCCTGTTGTTCCAATTTGAAGATGGCATCCAACTGGATAGCTGCGCGGCAATGGGACCCAAGATGCTTTCCGACAATCTGGAGCTAGCCCCGGGTGAGACGATTGCCCCGCCCGCGGCACAGCCGGCAACATCCGCCGCAGCGCAGGCCAATCCTGCCGCTCTGGTCTCCGGCGCTCCTTCGGCTTCCCCGGCTCCCGCCAGCGCAACTCCATCAACTCCGCAGGAGTGCCCGGTAGTTGTCACCAAGGTGACTTCCGGCGACGGCGGATTTGGTCATGCGCTTGCCGAAGGAATGACGACCAGTGAATTCCAGCGCCAATTGGACCAAACAGCCCATGGCGGGAACTCCAAGCACTATCTGGATATGCGTATGCGCAATAACAGCTCCAAACCCATCGCTGCCATTGAGAGCGTTGTGATTTATACCAACAAGATGGGCGACGAGACCACGCGGGACACCCTGGTTTCGCAGAACCCCAAGCCCATCAAGCCGGGAGAAGAACATAAGTCCTACTCCATGGATCGGTCAGAAAAGATGCAGAACGGCGTGGGCAATGTCATATTGTTCGTCAGCCGGGTGCGTTTTGAAGACAATACCTTCTGGCAGGACAATGGAAGCCACTCCTGCTCGCTGAGTAGCAAAGTAAAATAAGGATTCGCACGTTGCCGGCCATTGTGAGCCCCTAATGTCAAATAGGGGCTTTTGCAATTTATTGCATTGCCAGGCCCATAAATCCTGCATCAATTATAGAATCAGAGTCTATGCTCAAACGCGCTGTGATCACAGGGCTGGGCGTAGTTAGCCCGAACGGAATAGGAAAGACAGCCTTCTGCCGCGCCATTCTGGACGGCAAGAGCGGCGTCAAGCTCATCACCCGCTTTGATACTTCCGATCTTCCCGTCAAGATTGCCGGCGAAATACAGGACTTCAACGAGTTCGACTGGATCGAAGCCAAAGAACGTAAACACGTTTCGCGATCGGTGCCGTTAGCGGTCGCCGCATCGACCGAGGCCCTCAAAGACTCAGGCCTCGATCCCGCAGCCATGTCGATGGACGAGAAGCGCGAAATCGGCGTGGTGCTGGGCACGGGCGGCGGCGCGCATGACTTCTCTGACGCGCAATACCACATGTATTACGCCGGCAAGGTAAAGCAGATCAGTATCTTCAGCATTCCCAGCGGCACCATGGGTACCATGTCGAGCGAGGTCAGCATGCGCTTTGGCTTTCGCGGGCTGAGCCACGTGGTGACCAGCGGCTGCACCTCGTCGACCGACGCCATCGCTTACGCGACGCGGCAGATCCAGCTCGGCACCATTCCCACGCTGCTGGTCGGCGGCGTAGACACGCCTCTGGCCTGGGGCATTCTCAAGGGCTTTATGTTCATGCACATCATGACGGAGTCATGGAACCACGCACCGGAGCGCGGCTCGAGGCCCTTCAACCTCGATCGCGACGGCTTTGTGCTGGCGGAAGGCTCGTGGATGTTTGTGCTGGAAGAGTATGAGCACGCGAAGGCTCGCGGCGCGCACATCTATGCCGAGATCGCCGGTTACGGCTCAACCTGCGAGGCTTTTCATCGCGTGCGCCTGCAGGAGTGCGGTGAAGAGCCGGCCCGCGCCATCGGCCTGGCGATGAAGGAAGCCGGAATCGCCCCAACAGACGTTCACTACGTGAACCTGCACGGTACCTCCACCGATCTGAACGACCGCATTGAAACCCGCGCGCTTAAGCTGGCGCTGGGCGATCACGCCTACAAAGTTCCGATGTCGGCGCTGAAGTCGCAGATTGGGCATCCGCAAGGCGCCTGCGGCGCAGCAGGCATTGCAGCCACTCTGATCGCCATGCAGCACAACCAGCTTTCGCCGACCATCAATCTGGAAAAGCCTGACCCGGACTGTGACCTCGACTACGTTCCCGAGCCCGGCCGCAAGGCAGAGATCGAACACGCGGTGTGCAACTGCATTGCGTTTGGGTCGAAGAACTCGGCGCTGGTGCTGCGCAGAATGGCGTAAGTTAGCGTTTGTTGGACCCAGGCTTGGGTAAGCAGCTCCGCGCATGCGGTGCTACACTTTCTTCGGTACCCCTCCCATTATGCAGCCGAAGTCGCGCATTTCGTCTCACTGGCAAATCCTGGCGATTTCATTGGGCGCTTCTTCCTTTGTGTTGATCGTTTCCCTTCTGACCCAATGGTTTGTGTACGATGACTGGTTGCGGCGAACGGGGTCTCTGCGGATTGTGGGGACCTCAATTGCCGCCCTGGTCACGCTGCTGTTCATGCTGCGCTGGCAATATGCGATTCGTGAGCAGCAACGGGAGATGGTTCGCCGGTTTGAGCTGATCTCCCACATGAATGACCGGATCCGCAATGCCCTGCAAGCGATCCAATGCCTGACCTACGTTTCGCAACCCGAAGCCACGGAGGCAGTGAAGCGCGAAGTGGAAGCCATTGATGGAGTCTTGCGTGAGGTTCTGTCGCAAACCGGGGTCACTTCCGGAAATCCTGCCAAAGCGGATGCGACGAGAACCGCGCCAAAGCCCGCATGACGCCAGCAAATTGGAACCCGCAATTCATTCGCGTCGCCGCCAACGGCATCAACTTTGAGGTCGCGACCATGGGCTCGGGCGATCGTCTGGCGCTCTGTCTGCACGGCTTCCCTGAGCATGCCTACTCCTGGCGACATCAGATGCCTCTGCTGGCCAGGCTGGGCTATCGCGTATGGGCGCCCAACCTGCGCGGCTACGGCAACACGGATTCGCCGCAGGAAGCCTCGGCCTACAAGACGCGCACGCTGGTAGAAGACGTTGCTGCGCTGATCAAAGCCTCCGGCGCGAAGGAAACGCTCTTGCTCGCACATGACTGGGGCGCTGCTCTGGCCTGGTCGGTGGCGATTCTGCAACCGCAGTTGATCCATCGCCTGGTGATTCTCAACCTGCCGCATCCGGCTCTCTTCGCCCGCGAGTTGCGCCGTCCGCCGCAGCTCTTGATGTCGTGGTACATGTATTTCTTTCAGCTGCCATGGCTGCCGGAAAAGATGCTTGGCCGCAACCATGGCCGCGCGACATCAGGGATTTTCCGCCGCACTTCGCGCAATCCCGCGCGTTTTCCGGCTGAGGATCTCGAAGTCTATCGCGCCAACGCTGCCCGCCCCGGCGGCCTGACCGCGATGATCAACTGGTATCGCGCGGCCTTTCGCGGCGGCACGTTCCGCCGCTTTCGTTCCGGCGATATTCCCGTGATCAACATTCCCACGCTCTTTCTCTGGGGAGACGCCGACACCGCGTTGAGCATTCGTGCCACCCGCGGCACGGAAAAATATGTCTCCAACCTGACCTTTCGTATTTTTCCCGGCGTCTCGCACTGGATCCAGCAAGAAGCTCCAGAAGCCGTGAACGCGATGCTGGAAGCGTGGCTCAGCGGTGAGCCTGTACCTGAATACGAGCAGCTCCGGCTGCCTGCTGCCAAAGCCGAATCTTAATTTTTCCATCACGCATGTGTTCCCTAAGGAACGACCTGTAACGGGCGTTCCGGCATGTGCACGGGAATGATTTCGTGCGTGGCACAGAGCGCTAGGTTGCCGAACATATGAAAGCACCACAATGCCGCCTGTTGTGGCGAGGCCTCCATGCCCTCCGGCAGCGGCGCCGGATAGACCATGCCAAGCGCATGGCTCCGCAGAATAAAGTCCGCGACCATGGTGGTAAAGAGCGGGCTCTCGTCTTCTTCGGCAAAAACGCCGTTGAGCCTTGTGATCTGCACGCTACCGTCACCTGGCGCCAGTTCGGCAATCACTCGGACCTGGCGCGTCCAGCTGCGTACAAAAAAGATCCGGCCCTGGCGATGCTGGCTCTGCCTATGAAAGATGGCCCATTTGTGCTCCATCGCGCGCGGGCGAAACAGGGCGTCGTCCCCTAGCGGACCATCGACTCGATAAGGAATCATGGCGCCAATTTCACGGTGCACCAGCGGCGCAACTCCCTCAAATGCCGAACCATCATCGTGCCCGAAGGACAGCGCGTTCCTGGCGCATTGTGGATCCGAGGAGGTAGAGATCATGGCCTGCGTCACGCCCCGAACATCGAGCACACGTACGCCCCAGGGCGTGTCAGCGGCTTCAATCCACGGGATTTCCGGCATTTGACTCATAAAAGCCTTTGACTCGAAGTGTTTGACTCATAGAGCCTGACTCACAAAAGTCTGGCTCATAAATTCTGCGGCTTTGCCCGCTGCTGGAGCATCTTATAGGTTCCTCGAATTTCTCTCGAGGTTCAGCATTTGCCTTTAAAATGGTACTCAGTCCATGGCGCAGGAAGAAGAAGTATTAGGTAAAGCCTATGACAGCCGCCTGATGAAGCGGCTGCTCGGCTATTTACGGCCCTATAAGTGGCAGGTCACGGTAGCGCTCGGCTCCATTATTCTTAAGGCCGGCGCCGACGTCTCCCTTCCCTACCTGACCAAGACCGCCATCGACAAGTATCTCTCTTCCGCCGGCCCGCACAGCCACGGCCTTCTCGACCGCTTTCTCAGTGCGCGGCCGCTGGTGGGCATCGCGCAGCTGGGCGGAACGTATCTGGCCCTGCTCCTGTTCAGCTTTGGCTTGGAATACACCCAGACCTACCTGATGCAATGGACCGGCCAGAAAGTCATGTTCGATCTGCGCAGCCAGATCTTCCGCCATCTGCAGCGCATGCACATCGGCTTCTACGATAAAAATCCCGTCGGCCGTCTGGTCACGCGCGTTACCACCGACGTTGACGCGCTGAACGAAATGTTTACCTCCGGCGTGGTGGCGATCTTTGAAGACGTCTTCGTGCTCGTCGGCATCATCGTCATCATGCTGGGGATGAGCTGGTGGCTCGCTCTCATCACCTTTTCCGTGCTGCCGCTGATCTTCTGGGCGACCATGGTCTTCCGCAAGTCGGTGCGCGATTCCTATCGCCGCATTCGCACCGCCATTGCCCGTATCAACGCCTATCTGCAGGAGCACGTCACCGGCATGGTGGTGCTGCAGCTCTTCAACCGCGAGAAGCGTTCTTACCAGCAGTTTGACCGCGTCAACGCCCAGCACATGGACGCCTTCAAAGACGCCATCATGGCCTATGCGCTCTACTATCCTGTCGTCGAAATTCTCTCCAGCGTGGCGATTGCGCTGGTGATCTACTTCGGCGGACTGGGCACGTTGCGCAATGCTGTGACCATCGGCGTGCTCACGGCCTTCATGCAGTATGCGCAACGCTTCTTCCGTCCCATCCAGGACCTGAGCGACAAGTACAACATCCTGCAGGCCGCCATGGCATCAAGCGAGCGCGTCTTCAAACTGCTCGATACGCCGGTCGATATCACCTCTCCCGATCAGCCACGCACGGCCGCAGGCGCAGGCCGCATTGAGTTCGACCACGTCTGGTTCGCCTACCGCAAGCTTGAGGCAACACTCGATGACGAGCCGGTAACACAAGGCACGAAGCCTGTGGTCTCCGCCGGCAGCAACGGCCATGGCCACGATGCCGGCGTACCGGAGAGCCACGCTGTTCCAGAGACCTATGACTGGATCTTGCGCGACGTCTCTTTCACCATCGAACCGGGCGAGACCGTGGCCATCGTGGGCCATACCGGCGCGGGCAAGACCACCATCATCTCGCTGCTGATGCGGTTTTACGACATACAGCGCGGCGCCATCCGCATTGACGGCGTCGATATCCGCCAGATGGAGCTCACCGATCTGCGCCGCCGCTTCGGTGTCGTGCTACAGGACCCGTTCCTCTTCACCGGCACCATTGAGAACAACATCCGCCTCGGCTCCGCCTGGATCACCGACGAGCAGATCGCTACCGCCGCCGAAAACGTCAACGTGGCCGACTTCATCCGCTCGCTGCCCGACGGCTTCAAAGCTCCGGTTCTCGAACGCGGCAGCACCATGAGCACCGGCCAGAAGCAGCTCATCTCTTTTGCTCGCGCGCTGGCGCACAATCCCAAAATCCTGGTGCTTGACGAAGCCACCTCCAGCGTCGACACCGAAACCGAGCTGCGTGTCCGCGAAGCGCTTACCCGCATGGTGGAAGGCCGCACCTCGGTCATCATTGCTCACCGGCTCTCGACCATTCAGCGCGCCGACAAGATCATCGTCATGCACAAAGGCAAAGTCCGCGAGATCGGCAGCCACCAGCAACTGCTCGCCCAGCGCGGTATTTACTGGAAGCTGTATGAGCTTCAATACAAGGACCAGGAGCTGGGCGTGCCCCAGCCGCAAGCCGGCGATTAAACCAATCTCACCACGGAGACACTGAGGCACGGAGAAAACGGGCTGGGATAGACTATCCTTCCCTTACATGCCCCTCGCCGACCTGAGCGCGAACGAACGTGAAATTGTGAGGGACTGTCTCCGCGCCGCCGTCGAAGGCCCTTTCTTTCCCGATTGGGAATTCTCAACGCTATTCGGGTTGACACGCGACCAACTCAAGGTGATTTTCTCTTCCTGGCCAAACCTCGATGAAGCCGACGAATCCGTTGTCCTCGCCATCAACAACTCTTTCAACAACCTGCTTGGGTATCCTCATCGCAGGGAAGATGTGTGGTCGGAATTTGTCCCGGTTTCAGCCCAGGAACTCCACAAAATTTTTGTGAAGTGGAAGGGCAGGAATATAGAGAAGTACTTCGATGGCTTCATGTAGCGCCGTCAGGCGCTTATGCGCAATCCCACAAAGCAGTCCGGCTTCTCCGCGCCTCCGTGTCTCCGTGGTGAGATTTGCTTGCCCATTTACAATCTCTCCAAACCCTATGCCTAAACTCATTCGTTTCGCGCTCCCTGTCCTTGCTCTCCTTCTCGCGCTCGCTCCTCTTCACGCCCAAACCTCCGCGCCCTACGACCTCATCATCCGCAACGGCCACATCATTGACGGCACCGGCTCGCCCTGGTACTCGGGCGACATTGGCATTCGCGATGGACGCATTGCCGCCATCGGCTTTATCAGCCCGTCGGCGCAGGCCAGGCGCATCATCGACGTACGCGGCATGGTCGTAGCGCCCGGCTTTATTGACATGCTTGGCCAGTCGGAGCTGACCATGCTGGTCAATCCGCATCTGCCATCGAAGATCTTTCAGGGCATCACCACGGAGTTCACCGGCGAAGGCAGCTCCATCGCGCCGCTCAATGACGCCATCATCCAGGCCGACCGCGTCAGCTACGAGCATTACAAGATCACCCCGGACTGGCGCACGCTGCGGCAATACTTTGCCCGCGTGGAAAAACAAGGGATGGGCATCAATCTGGGGACCTACGTAGGCGCAACCCAGGTCCGGCGCATGGTGCTGGGCGATGACAACGTGCAGCCCACGCCCGCGCAGCTCGAACAGATGAAGACCCTGGTGCGCGAGGCCATGCGCGACGGCGCCGTCGGCGTCTCGACCTCGCTGCAGTATGCCCCCGCGCCCTACGCAAAGACCGAAGAGCTGATCGCCCTGGCCGGCGAAGCGGCAAAATTCGGCGGCGTCTACGCCACGCACATGCGCAGTGAAGGCTCCACCATCAACGCTGCCATCGACGAGGCGGTCCGCATTGGCCGCGAAGGGCACATTCCGGTGGAGATATGGCATCTCAAGGCCGCAGGCAAGCCGCAATGGGGACAGATGCCGGCCATCGTCGCCCGGATTGAGCGCGCCCGCGCCTCCGGTGTCGACATCAGCGCCAATACTTACGCTTATCCGGCGTGGTTCAACTCGTTCTCCGCTTTCATCCCGCCGTGGGCGCATGACGGCGGCGACGCCAAGCTGGTGGAGCGGCTCAAAGATCCGGCCATGCGCGCCCGCATCCGCCAGGAGATGCAGACGCCTTCCGACGACTGGGACAACGAATGGCAGGAGATTCCCGGGCCGGAGGCGATCCTGGTCAGCGTGGTGCAGAACCCGCAGCTCTTGCCATTGCAGGGCAAGACCATCGCCGAGATTGCCGGCCTGTGGAATAAAGACCCGTTCGACACCATCTTCGACCTGCTCATCCAGGACAATGCTTTCACCGAGGTTGCGGTCTTCGCCATGGCGGAGCCTGATGTGACACTGGCGCTGCAGCAGCCGTGGGTCTCCATCGACAATGATTCGCAGGGCACTGCGCCGGATGGCCTGCTGGGCCAGGAGCATCCGCACCCGCGCGCTTATGGAACTTTCCCGCGTATCTTGCGCAAGTATGTCCGCGAAGAGCACCGGCTGAAGCTGGAAGAGGCAATCCGCAAATTCTCCGCCCTGCCGGCGCAGCGTATGCGCTTGGCGGACCGCGGCGTGCTCAAGGCCGGCATGTGGGCCGACGTTGTGGTCTTTGATCCCAACCGCATCACCGACCGCGCGACCTTTGAAAATCCCAACCAGCTTTCTCAAGGCATGCAGTATGTGCTGGTGAACGGCGTTCCGGTGATCGAGAATGGGAACGCGACGAATGCGCTGCCGGGCAAGGTGTTGCGAGGGCCGGGATATCAGCCGTAGCAGGGGGTGAGCGCTTGATGGAGGAGCTACAAGCGGGAGACCAGACCATTCGCTTTGATCGCGAGCGGACCAGCAAGGCCTACGCGGCGATCGTACAAGGCGATGCCGAGCGGTGTCGCTGCGCCTCCTGTCTCAACTTTGCCGCCCAGCGAAATGCTGCCTATCCGCAAGTGTTTCGCTCCCTTCTGGATCGCCTGGGCATCGATCCCAACAAAGAAGGCGAGGCCTACGAAGAAGGCACGGATGGCGAGCTCTTCCGTTATGGCGGATGGTTCTATCTCGCCGGCGAGATTGTGGTCATGGGAGAGCGATTGGCTGAAGATCCAGCCACCGGCTTTCGCTACTGGTTTGGAAAGGCTAGCCGGCTTCCCAAGCCGCTGGTTGATTTCGGTGAAAAAGTCATCGCGCTGGAATTCATGACAAGAATCCCCTGGATCATTTCCCCGCGGCCCACGGAAAGCGGAGTGTCATAATCAAGGCTGAATGCAATTCCTTCTCTCTGCCGGCGAAGCCTCGGGTGACACCTACGGCGCACAACTCGCCGAAGCGCTTCGTCAGCTCGCGCCCGATGCAACTTTCTTCGGCATGGGCGGAGAGAAGATGCGCGCAGCCGGCTGCGAACTGCTGGTAAACGCTAACGAAGTCGCGGTGGTTGGCCTGGTGGAAGTTGTAACGCACCTGCCGGTGATCCGCCAGCGCTTCAAGCATCTCGTAGCCGAAGCGGCGCGACGCAAGCCCACGGCTGCCATCCTCATCGACTTCCCTGACTTCAACCTGCGCCTGGCGCGCGAGCTGCACCGGCTCGGCATTCCGGTTTTCTATTTCGTCAGCCCGCAGGTCTGGGCATGGCGCACCGGGCGCGTGGAGCAGATCAAACAATATGTCCGCAAGATGATCGTGATCTTTCCCTTCGAACAGGAGTTTTACCGCCGCCACGGCGTTGCCGTGAGTTACGTTGGCCATCCGCTGGCGTATGAGCCGCCGCCGCAGATCTCTCGCCCGGAATTTGCCAAGCCGCTTTTTCTCGATCCGGCAAAACCCTGGATCGCCCTGCTTCCCGGCAGCCGAAAGAAAGAAGTTGGGTTCAACATCGAACGCATGCTGGAAGCGGCCGGGCTCCTGCAAAACGGCAGCGGGAATTTTCAGTTTGTCCTGCCCGTGGCTTCCACGCTCGACAAGAACTGGCTGCTCGAGCAGCTGGCGTCCAAGTGGGCGTCAGAGGTCCAGGTTGAGCTGACGGACAATGCTCGCGCCACCCTGATGCATTCGCGAGCGGCCATCGTGGCGAGCGGCACGGCGACGGTGGAAGCTGCGCTCTCCGGGACGCCGTTTGTTGTCGTCTACCGGCTGGCGCCGCTTACATGGATGCTGGGCCGCCGCTTGGTCAAGCTCGATACTTTTGC
The DNA here is from genome assembly GCA_036557225.1 of Candidatus Angelobacter sp. Taxonomy (GTDB): domain Bacteria; phylum Acidobacteriota; class Terriglobia; order Terriglobales; family Acidobacteriaceae; genus Angelobacter. The sequence continues at coordinate 21,539 of DATBHX010000045.1, read as the reverse complement.
CATGCCGAACCTGATCGCCGGGCAAAAAATTGTGCCGGAGCTGATCCAAAAAGATTTCACGGGAGAGAACGTCGCGCGAGAACTCAAGGCTGTGATCGCCGATGGCCCGGTGCGCCAGCAAATGCAGACTGCCCTGAAAATGGTGCAGGAGCGCCTGCGCGACCGTCAGAATGCCGAGCCTCCGGCGTTCAGGGCGGCGCGGGAGGTGCTAGCGGGGATCGGTTCACAGTAGAATAGGGAGGCGCTTTTGATGGCCTTTGCTGTAATGTTGTGACCGGCGCCGGCCGTTCCTTCGCGCGAAAGTTCCAAACAAAGACGCCCCGGCCAGGGTTCTCGAGTGATTCCGAGTGGCAGGAAAGCAGCTTTTTTGGGAGAATTTACATCTAACCCCAAGACTACTCAGCAGCTTTGGAGAAGATTCATGCGTTTTGCACGACGTCCCCTGCGACGTGCCGTTCTACTTGTCGGCCTTTGCGCCGCTTTTTGTCTGCCCTCCCTGGCGGCTGATCGTCCCCGAGTGAAAGCCGAAGACTACGTGATCGATGCCGAGATCACGCCGAAGACGCACCGGCTCGCCGCCCGCGCCAAGGTCAAGTTCACTGCGCTTGAAGATACCAACTTCGCCAGCTTTGAACTGAACAACGGGCTGCGCATCACCAAGGTGATGGACGAAAAGGGCAAACCGCTCTCTTCCGAGCGAGTCACGGCAGACAACGCTGTACGCATCAGCTTTCCTGCGCCGCTGACGAAAGGAAGCTCCTCCACGCTGACGTTTGAATATGAAGGCCCGCTGGCCAACGCCGATGACAGCCCGGTGGAAGGGCTCAAGCTGGCGTATATCGGCGAAGACACGGCTTATCTGCTTTATCCGGCCCGCTGGTTCCCGATCACCAACTACGGCATTGACCGTTTCACCTCGACCATCAACATCACTGCGCCCAGCACTTTCGTTGTGATCGGCAGCGGCAGCACAGGCGCTGCGAAGCCGGCAGCTGTCGCGGGCAAGAATGTAACCTCGTTTACCTGGCAGAAGCCGAGCTTCCCCGGAAGCATCTTTGCCGGGCCGTTCCAGGAAAGCGCTTTTGGCAATATCAAGCTCTACTTCTCTCAGGACAAAAAACAGTTTGCGTCCGCCTACGCCGACACGGCCGCCAAGGAGCTGGAGTATTTTTCCGGCATCTACGGGCAATCCCCCGCGGGCGGAGTATTGAAGGTGGTTGAACTGCCGGATGACACCGTGCCGATGTGGTGGGCGCCGGAGATCGCCGCGATCGCCAGCCGCGACATCAGCGAAAAGACCAACTATCGCCTGATGGCCGATGCTGTCGCGCACCAGTGGTGGGGCGGAAACGTAAGCCCCGCAGGCAAAGATGACTGGTGGCTGATTGACGGCGGCGCACGCGACGCCGAGATGCGCTACGTGCAGAGCACGGCCGGTGAACAGGCGTTTGAAGACGCCTCACGCGATATGGCCGTAGGCGCTCTGGCGTATGACAATACGCCGCTGGGCAGCGCCGGCAAGCTGGATACGTTCTCTCCTGAATTCCAGTCGCTGGTTACCGACAAGGGCGGCATGATCTTCCACATGATGCGCTGGGTGGTGGGCGACGCTGCGTTTGACAAGACGATGAAAGACTTCATGGCGCATTTTGCCGGTAAGTCCGTCACGGTCGGCGATTTTCAGACTATCGCGGAAAAATACCACGGCGACAAGCTGACCGCCTTCTTCTCCCAGTGGGTGGACGGCACCGGCGCGCCGGAATTCAAGATGAAGTACACCGTCTATCGCATCAGAAAGGGCTTCCGCGTGGTGGGTGAGATCAACCAGGACCTCGACCTCTTCCGCATGCCCCTGGAATTGAAGATCGATACTGACGGCCAGACCGAGATGAAGCGCATTGAGGTTTCGGGTACGGACTCGGCTTTCTCGATTGAAACTTTCGGCAAGCCGCGCCGTTTGGTGCTCGATCCCAACAACTGGGTGCTCAAGAACTCGCCCGACCTGCGCCTGCGCGTGGCCATCCGTCGCGGACAGGAGCTGACCGCCCAGGGCAATCTCGCCCAAGCGCTCACCGAGCTGAACAAGGCGCTGGATGTGAATCGCAACAGCTCACTGGCCCATTACCGCATTGCCGACATCTTCTTCATGCAGCGCAACTACCAGTCGGCGGCCAACGAGTTCCGCGAAGCCCTCAACGGTGACGGCGAGCCTCGCTGGACTGAGGTCTGGAGCCACATTATGCTGGGCAAGATCTTTGACGTGACCGGACAGCGAGAGCGCGCGGTGAACGAGTATCGCCAGGCCATTCAAACGCAGGACCCGACGCAGGGCGCCCTGGATGAAGCCCGCCGCTATCTGGAAAAGCCTTACGAGCGCGAGCGGCGGCCCAGCGGAAACTGATTCCTAATAGTTAACTGATTAGCGCTCGCCCGACTTGCGCGGCGAGCTGCTTTCTACTGGTGCTGAAGAACGCCTTCGGGTGCGCGGCTCGTAAGCGGTCTGGAGCGGAGCGACAGAATCAAAGACTCTTCAGATAGCTCACGATCTGCCAGCGCTGCTGCTCCGGCAAACGCGACCACGAAGGCATTCCGTTCTTCATGCTGCCGTTCTTGAGCAACCACTCCAATTCCCCGGGGGTCGAGCTACGGATGCGGTCGGAATGCAGGGTCGGTTTCTTCTCTGATCCTGTAGCTTCGCTGCCGTGACAGGAGGCGCAGTTCTGATGGAAGAGCTTGGCGCCTGCGGCGATCGCGCCGGCCTGGCTGTCATACGGGTTTTCGCGGGCGCGGTCTTTGTCGGGTACGCGCGCTTTCCATGCACCATCGCCGATGGAAGCGGCAAACAGAAACGTCGCTGAAAGCAGCAAGCCGGCTATCAACAGCCAAAGATTTTTCCGCGCCATTAGCGTTTCCCCCTGAGCCGTGAAACAAACTGGTTGAGCTCATACGACACGCCAAACCGCAGCAGGAAGCCATGGCTGTTGCTGTTGAGGCCAAATCCAGGCGAGACGTTCAACGTCGGGCCGCTGGGCAGATGGAAGGCCACGGTCGGCGCCAGGTAATGGGACGTGTCGTGCAGGCCAAAGGTGTAGCGGTCGCCCAGACCGCCGTACATCTCGGCGCCGGCGCTGAAGTTTTCGCGGCAGAAAGTGCAACGGTTTGGACTGGCCGCCAGGGAGAGCGGCCGGCTCACGGCTACAGCGTAGCCAAACTCCCACGGCTCGGCCGCGAGGTTCTTTTCCGCGATAAAATTCTCGGAAACGTTCCAGCCCTTGAAATTGCTGCCCAGAATCAGCTTGAGCTCGATCTCGCGCTCTCTCTCGCTGCGATCGTTGCGTTCCAGAAAATCGGCGATGCCGTCATGGCCCACCACCTCCAGCAGTGTTTTGTCGGCGCTGTTGATGTCCTCAAATTCAACGTAGAGAACGGGATTAATCCAGTGTTCCTGCAACAGCGGGCGGAAGCGGTTCTCAAAGCGGTAGCCGGTGAACAGGCTGCTCTCGTTGGCGGTGGTTTGCGAATCGAGATACAGCTCCGAGGTCCACCAGGTTTTCACGCCATATTCCAGTTCCACGGCGTTGCCCAGAAAAGCGTTGCCCGCCTTGGGGAACCCCGCGACTGATTTGAAGGACAACTCAAGGTTCCCGGGCTCCTCCATGTGCTGGGTGTAAGTGACAAAGTAATTCTCCTGGGCATGCGCGCGCGGCCAGGCCAGCAGGCATGCCAGTCCAAGCAACACGGCAACCATCCTGAAATTGCTTCTCAACACGTTGTTGTCTCCATCTCCCGGAAATCCATTTACAGAAGTGCTATTTCGGCCAGGTCCATTTTGAAAATGAAATTGAATTTCATTTTCAAAATCGAAGCTTCAGTTTAATTGAGCTCCGCTTTTGCGGTCAATGATCCGCGCCACAAAACGACGAAAACATTACAAAGCACGGAAACCATGGATGGATGACTTCGACACGGGTCCTAAGTTTCTGTTTTTAAAGCGGGTATGCACCGCCGCCAACGATGCTTGGTAGTATTCAACCGGTGGTAGATACACCGGGGCACGGCTCTCCGCCATGGTTACAATCAATCTGTGAAAAAAACCAGGCCGGCCCAACCGCAGACATTCGCTCGCATCCGCGAAGCCATCATGAAGATTCCCCGCGGCAAAGTTTCCAGTTACGGCGCCGTGGCCCAAGCCGCCGGTCTTCCCCGCGGCGCGCGCGTCGTGGTGCGCGTGCTCAATCAGTCGCACGGACTTCCCTGGCACCGGGTGGTGGCTGCCGGCGGCCGCATTGCCATTCCTGGCGAAGAAGGCCTGGACCAGCGTTTTCGCCTGGAGATGGAAGGCGTGAAATTCGGCGGCAGAAAAGTGCGGATGAAGGAGTTTGAGTATAAATTTCCGAAACGGAGAGTCTCCAATCTGAAGCGCTCGAAACCGCGCTCTGCATAGGGACTCGCCGATGCAGCGAGCTCGAGATGGCTGGGGATAGTTCGTTGCATGGAAAAGACCGCCCTGTTCCGAGCGGCCTTACGCGCATCAGTAAATTTTACGCTGCTGCAGCGGGTGACATGGATCTCTGCGCCGCCTGATGAATGAATTTCTTCATCACGTTGGCCCACATCACTTTCTTGCGCAGCGCGCTCTCTTTGACCGTACGGCCCTGAGCAAACATGCCCAGCAGCGCTTTCATCTTGAAGACGCGCAGCACGGCTGCATCGGACTGGCTGACGTTGTAGGCGTTGAGGAAGTTCTCCTGGATCTGCGCCGTGATCCGGCGGTTGCAGAACGGATACTTTTCCAGCGCCTCGACGGAAGCCAGGAAGGCGGCCAAATCTTCAAAGGAGTTGCCGCGCCGCTTCATGCGGGCAAAGTCGCAGAAGCCTACCCCGTTTTCGGTGACGATCACGTTCAGTGGGGTAAAGTCCCCCAGCACGGCCGAAGTCGGCAGTGATTTTCGTGTCCGCGCCAGGGCGCTTTTCGCCCCGTTCAGGATCAGGTTGATGGAATTCTGGTCGAGCCCTTCTTCCAGGCAGCTCTGGCAGAGTTTCTCCAGGCTGCTGATCAGACCGGCGCTGTCAAACGGCTGGGGCGCGTCCAACGTAGCCTTGTGGAAGGTGCGCAGCCACTCTCCGGCGCGCTCGGCTACCAGGGCAATGCTGCCGTTATCGGCAAAGCCGGGGAGCAGCGCGGCCTTCATGATGATCGATTGGACCGGCAGGCCGGGGACCTTGTCTGCCACCACGGCGCCAGCTTCGCTGTAGTCTCCCAGTACGCGCGGGATGCCCTCGAGCTTCTTACGTGCGACCACCGTCTGGTTTACGAACTCTAGGTTTGCGGTTTCCTGGCGGGCCACACCCTTGGCGTTGCCGCCGCATTTGCTGGAGCGATATACCTTGATCGCTACCCTTTCGTTGGCTTCCCCAAACTCAACCGATGCGTCATAAATAAAGTGGTCATTTTTGGGAGTGTGGCCAACGATGCGAACGTTCTTCACTTCACCGTGGCGAGGATAGTATTGCTCCGCACGAGCGCGTAGATCAGCCAGTATCTGCTCCAAAATCGTATCTGCCATTCTTTCTCCTGGAAAAATAGTTCGGCCTGCGCGCGAGTGCCCTCGCACGCACCAAGACCCGTCAAAGACAGCGTCTCTCAAGATTGCTTAAACACGAATCGGCAGGCATTAGAAAAGCAAAGCAGTTTTAGGGCCATCCAGGTCGCCCGGGACGGCTTGTAACTGATTGATGAGCAGTCGCTTAACTAAAATTCAAACAGCGGAGGTGCACTGTCTGAGAATCAGGATACCCATATTCGGAAGAAGCGGGGCACAAGAGCGCATCGCGTGACTCTCCCCGTCGCAGAAAAACCTTTTCTTCGACGAGGAGACGGAATCAGTAGAACAGATATTTTCTCCACTTGATGTCAGAGCGGCCGATCATGCGCATGATATGCCGGCTGGTATGGAGCGTGAACGGTCGCGGCTCCTTTAGAAGTTTCATATCTGTCTCGCCCAGCAGATGATTGCCCTTGCGCCGGTTGCAGGGATGGCAGCATGCCACCAGGTTCTCCCAGGTCGACGAGCCGCCGCGCGAGCGCGGGACCACGTGGTCCAGCGTCAGCTCACTGGAAGCCAGGACCGTGCCACAGTACTGGCAGGTATTACGGTCACGGAGGAGAATGTTTTTGCGCGAAAGAGCGCGGGTCTGGTGCGGAATACGCCGGTACTCGAGCAGGCGGATCACCGACGGCACACGCATGGCGAGCCGCGCCGCGTGCAGGAAGTGTCCATTCTCCTCTTCCGGCATGGCCAGCCCTTTGAGCACCAGGACAATCGCGCGCCGGGCAGCGCAGATGTTGATGGGTTCATAGGAGGCATTCAACACCAGCACGGGTGTCTGCATCAGCAGCGTCTTGCGCGGCTTAGGCGGCTCCGCCGGCGCATCGCCGTGGCCGTGGTGGCGCTTGTTTCGTTTGTCCCGATCTTGCATGGCCCTAGTTACCTCCGTGAGCGCCGGCTGCCCAGGCTGCCCCGCTCTCCACTTCTTTTGTAGCCCGCGCTACCGTGGCCACAAAAACCTCTTTCGCTCCTGCGCGACGCAATACCCGAGCACATTCGTTGACCGTGGTGCCGGTCGTCATCACGTCGTCAATAAGAAGAACACTACGATCGCGAATTCGTTCCGGGCGGGCCACGGTAAAAGCTCCGCGGACGTTGGCGCGGCGCTGGCGGCGCGTAAGCCCGGTTTGCGACGCGGTCTCCCGCGAGCGGACGAGAGTAGCGGTATCTAATTGGATGCCGTCACGCTCATGCACACGCAAAAAAGCTTTGGCGATCGCTTCAGCCTGATTAAAACCTCGAGACTTACGCTTTCCTGACCATAAGGGCACCGGTATCAACATGAATTGCTGCGGCAGTGATAGTGGTTCAATCGACCGCGCCAACAGTCGCGCCAGCACCGCTCCGGCAGGCTTGATGCCGTTGTACTTAAAAAGGTGGATCAGTTCGCGCAGTTCGCCGTCATAGGTTCCAAAGGAGACAGCGCGGCGGAAGTCTGGCTGCGCACGGCGGCAAAGTCCACAGAGCGGGCCATCTTCGGTCTGCACATAGGCGCTGAAGAGCTTCTCCCCGCAGATCCGGCAGAGCAAGCCATCGAGCGGTGCAATCTTCCCGAGACACGGTTCGCAAACCGGCAGCCGGGAGATTCCCGTCAACGGTAGCCAGCAGATACGGCAGTCAGAAGGAAATAAGACAGAAAACACGCTCTGGGTGGTGACTTTGACCGCACTTTTCATCGCATCGCGCAGAAGAGGGGTGCGATGGGGGACGCTTTGAGCCCGGTCTATGAGACTACTACTGAAGACTAACCCCTCCTGAGGGACTTTGAGAGGATGTGCTCTGACCAAAGTATATCCGGGTTAAGGTGGCAGTGCAATGAAATGACGGTTAAAACATGGTCCTGCCCTGCCAGATCTTCTTGATGGCGACTAGGTTCTTCGGTGTACTGAGATTCCCTTCCGATCTCCCGATGATCCGACGTCCCGATCACCCGATCCCTCTGAATTTGTAACAACCCCTGCCAATGTGCTAACTTGCCCCTCGATTTCACCGCGCACCCGTCACCAGCAGGAGGAAACTGTGGCCGACTCCGTCCAAGCAAGAGTTGAGGAAACCAAATTTCAACCGTACGTGCCGGCAGAAGAGGTCAGGCCGGAGTTCACGTTCCGCGCCATACTCTTTGGCGGCCTGTTTGGAATTCTTTTCGGCGCGGTCACGGTCTATGTCGGTCTGCGCGCCGGGTTGACGGTCTCCGCCTCGATTCCCATCGCCGTTTTGTCCATCAGTGTTCTGCGTGCGCTGGGCAAAGCCAGCATTCTGGAAAATAACATCGTCCAGACTGCCGGATCGGCGGGTGAATCCGTGGCCGGCGGCGTCATCTTCACTCTTCCGGCGCTGATCTTTCTTGGCTTCCCCCTGGAGTATGCCCGCATCTTTCTGCTGGCCTTCATCGGCGGATGGCTCGGCGTACTCTTCATGATTCCGTTGCGCCGGCAGTTGATTGTGAAGGAGCACGGCAACCTCCTCTATCCGGAAGGCACCGCCTGTGCCGATGTTCTGATCGCAGGAGATAAGGGCGGATCGTTCGCTGGGCGCGTTTTTGCCGGCCTGGGCCTGGGCGCGCTGTACACCTTTTTCCAGAACGAAAATATGTTCAAGGTCTGGCCCAGTACGCCGACCTATACACCGGGCTGGTATCCCGGCTCGTCAGTCCGCGCTAACACGACTTCTGAATACCTCGGCGTCGGCTACATCATCGGCCCACGCATTGCCGGCGTTATTTTCGCCGGCGGCGTCTTTGCGTGGCTGGTTGTCATGCCGGCCATCAAGTTCTTCGGCTCGCACGTCACCGGCGCAATTTTTCCCGGAACTATGCCCATCGCCAATATGGGCCCGGATGACATCTATCGCGCTTACATCCGCCCGATGGGCGCAGGCGCCGTGGCGGCCGCGGGATTGATCACGCTATTGCGGACGATTCCCACGATCATTGGTGCTTTGCGCGCCGGCGCCAAAGACCTGGCCAAAGGCGCGGCCGCAGCAGCCAGCCTTCGCCGTACGGATCGAGACCTCAATCTGAAGTGGGCGCTCATCGGCTCCGGGATTCTTCTCCTGCTCATGTGGGCGTTGCTGACATTCAAGCCTATTCTTCACGCCGAGACTTCAGCCGGTAACAATTTCTTTGCTGCCCTCCTGGTGGTTGTGTTCGGATTCCTCTTTGTCACTGTCTCCTCGCGCATCACCGGCTTGATCGGAAGCTCGTCGAACCCGATCTCCGGTATGGCGATAGCCACTCTCATGGCCACCTGCGCCATGTTCCTCGTAATGGGTTGGACAGGCACTGCGTTCTCCGCTCTGGCTATTACCATCGGCGGCGTGGTCTGTATTGCTTCAGCGAATGCCGGTAATACATCACAAGATTTGAAGACCGGTTTTCTGGTCGGCGCTACGCCGGCCAAGCAACAGATGGCGCTGATGGTGGGCGTGACGGTTTCCGTCGTTGCCATTGGGATGACGCTCGGACTGATGAACGCGGCGCTGGAATCTTTCCGGCCAGCCAACATTGCCATCGACCTCCAACACCCGCCTGTTGGTGTCACCGAGTATTCCGGAAAGTTCGATCGCACGACTGTCCCCGTTGCTGCTACTGCCGGTGGCCCAACCAGCCAGCAATCGATCGAGGGCATGAAACTGTACACGGCCATTAATTCGCCTACAGTCCCGAACGGATACTATTTCTACAATCCACAGAGCCAGAAGTTTGAGGTGCAATGGATTCAGGGCATCGGCAGTGATAGCGCGTCGGCGCCCCAGGCGCAGCTCATGGCCACGGTCATTAACGGCATTCTCCAGCGCCGCCTGCCATGGGGCTTGATTCTGTTGGGCGTTTTCCTGGTAATCGCCGTGGAACTGCTGGGGATTCGCTCGCTTTCCTTTGCGGTCGGCTTCTATCTCTCGATCGCCACCACGCTGGCGATCTTTGCCGGCGGCGTGGTGCGCTGGCTGGTGGAGTATCGCAGCCGTCGCGCAGGCCAAGCTTCCGAAGAAAGTGAGGTCAGTCCTGGCTCACTTTACTCCAGCGGCCTGATTGCCGCGGGCGGTATCGTGGGCCTGCTCGGCATGTTCATTAAGGTGGCGGAGGGCTGGAACTGGCTGCCTCCGAATGCCATCGCCTGGGGACCGAAGCTTCATTTTATTGCTGATAATTCCATCTTCGGCAACGTTCTCGCTGTTGTCATGTTTGGATTGCTGGCCGCGTCGCTGTATCACTTCGCGCGCAAGCCGCTAGGCGGAGAGAAGAAGTAGAGCTCATCACCAGGGCGTGAAGGATGTGCGGCTTTGCGCCCATTGCTCCGTCGCGGCAAAACGCTTCCAAGCTCTGCTAACATTCCCTGCCGCAGTCCGTCTTTCGCCTATGCCTAACAATTTACGTTCAAAGATATTGACAGCCCTCTGTCTGTCTTTCACTTTGCTCTGCTCAACGTTCCCGCTCCATTCCCAGAGCAAGCCTGCCGCAGCCCCGGCGCCAACGGCAACTCCGTCGCCGGCGGCGCAGCCGGAAAACACCCGGCGCGTTCAGGACGTAAAGTTCTTCAGTAAGACGTTGCAGCGGGAGATGCCCTACCGCGTCATCCTGCCCAGGGACTATTTCACAACGGAAATCCGTTATCCCGTGCTCTACCTGGTGCATGGGTATACCGGGCACTTCCGCAGCTTTGAGGCACACTCGAACCTCGCGCGTTATCTTGATCGTTATCAGCTCATCGTGGTCTCGATTGAGGCGGAAAACTCCTGGCTGATCAACTCGGCCACCAATCCCAAAGAGAAATGGGAAGATTACTTTGTGCGTGACGTGATCAGCGACGCGCAGGACCGTTTCCGCATCAACGGCGGCGACGCCCGGGCCATTGCCGGGATCTCATCGGGCGGCTACGCGGCCGTGAACATCGCGCTCAAGTATCCCGGGCTTTTCTTTTTTGCCGGAAGCCTCAGCGGGCCGCTCGACGCGACGCGCAATCCTGAGTTTGACAAGTTCCCCGGCTTCCCCGATGTCTTTGGTCCCGCCGGCAACAAAACGCATACTGAAAACGACCCGTTTACTCTCGCCGAAAAGACAGAGCCGCAGCACACCAGCTTCATCTTTATGACCTGCGGCACTGAAGATAACGATATCGACAGCATGCACAAATTCAGTGACCTGCTGCGCAAGCGCCACATTGCCTATGAAATGGTCGAGGCGCCCGGCGAGCACGAGTGGACCTATTGGGAATTTGCCATCCCGCAGATGCTGCGCTCGCTGGCACGCCGCATGCCAGACGCGGTGGGTGTGGATTTGCGCTAACTGCGGCAGGTGGAAATCGCAACCCAGGCGTACACTAGTGCGCGATGAAATCAGCTTGGCTTTCTTTCTCATTGCTCCTGTGCTTCCCGCTCAGCGCACAAACTCCTTCGGCCGTGCGTGTCAACGGCCAGCGCATCCATGATCATCTCAAGGAGCTGTCAAGGTTCGGCGCCAATCCCCAGGGCGGCGTGAGCCGTGTGGCCTATTCTGACGCTGATCTTCAGGGCCGCAGCTATGCCACCACGTTGATGAAAGAGGCAGGGCTTGACGTCCACGTTGACGCTGCGGGCAACATTGTCGGCACGCGAGCCGGCAGCGATCCTAAGCTTAAGCCGCTCCTCATCGGCTCGCACATTGATTCTGTCCCCATGGGCGGCAACTATGACGGCGATGTCGGCTCGCTTTCGGCGATCGAAGTGGCTCAGACCCTGAAGGAGAGGCAGATCACGCTGCGCCACCCACTCGAGGTCATCATCTTCCAGAATGAGGAAGGTGGGACCGTCGGCAGCCAGGCGCTGGGTGAAGGGCTGGATGAGAAGCATTTGAGCCTGGTCTCGCAAAGCGGCAAGACGATTCGCGAGGGCACAAAGCTTGTTGGCGGCAGCCTTGAGCAACTCACTTCGGCGCGCCGGCAGCCCGGCAGTATCGCCGGATACTTTGAGCTGCATATCGAGCAAGGCGGCACGCTGGAGCGCGAAAAGATCGACATCGGCGTGGTGGAAGGAATCGTCGGGATTCTGCATTCCGAAGTAACGATTGAAGGCTTTGCCAACCACGCCGGCACCACACCAATGGACCAGCGACATGACGCGCTGATATCAGCTGCGCGCTTCATGGAGAAAGTAAATCAGATCGTCACCGGCGTGCCCGGCCGCCAGGTGGGCACCGTGGGATGGATCAAGGTCGAGCCTGGCGCTTACAACGTGATTCCGGGAAAAGTGGTGCTCGGGCTGGAGCTGCGCGATCTGGACGAAAAGAAATTTGTGGGCCTTTTTGAGCAGATTCGCACGGAAACCGAGGCTCTCGGCAGACTGAACCAGACACGCTTCAGCTTCACCGAGCCGGTGATCAGCCACCCGGCGCTGACCGACAAAGGCTTTCAAAAGCTGATCGACGACACATCCAAGTCACTCGGCTTCTCGACAAAAGTGATGCCCAGCGGCGCCGGACACGATGCGCAGGAGATCGCCCGCATCGGGCCGGTGGGAATGATATTTATCCCTTCGATCGGCGGCATCAGCCACTCACCGAAAGAATTTTCACGCCCACAGGACATTGAAAACGGCGCGAACGTTCTTTTGCAGACGGTGCTGGCGTTCGATAAAGGACACTGAAAGTCCACCACGGAGACACGGAGGCACTGAGAGAATGGAAATTAATTTTGTCTGTGGTTTAGGCAGATGAAGGCACACAAATCTGCGTTCCGGGGATGTTGGGGAAAGGACCCTTTACGTCTGCGTCTATCTGAATAAATCTGCGGCCAATTCCGTGTTGCTCCGTGTCTCAGTGCCCCGTGGCAGGTTTTCTTTTTATAATCCTTCCATGTCGATTCCTGACAACGTCGCTGCCATCCGCGAGCGCATCGCCCGCGCGGCCGCCCGTGTGGGACGCAAGCCGGAAGCAGTCACGCTCATGGCCGTCAGCAAGACCGTAGAGCCGGAGCGAATCCAGGAAGCTTACGCTGCCGGTTTGCGTGTCTTCGGCGAGAATCGCGTGCAGGAGTTCAACGACAAAGCTGCTGCGCTGGCAGGGCTGAAAGATGCCGAGTGGCACCTGATCGGCCACCTGCAGAGTAACAAAACCAAGAAAGCTGCGGAGCTTTTCTCCGCCGTCGATTCGGTGGACTCACTGCGTCTAGCCGAGCGCCTGAATCAGGCGGCGGAGCAATCAGGCAAAAAGCTTGAGGTTTTGATTGAAATCAAAGTCGGCGAAGAAGAAAGCAAAGCCGGCATTCCGCTCGACGCGCCGGAACTGGACAACCTGCTCCGGGCCGCGCCGAAACTCGATCATCTCCAGATCCGCGGCCTGATGACCGTTCCGCCATTTACCGAGAATCCGGAAGGTGCGCGGCAGTATTTCCGCGTGCTGCGCGATCTGCGCGACCAGATTGCTGCGCGCGGTCTGCCCGCAATTCGGATGGACGTCCTCTCCATGGGCATGTCGCACGACTTTGAGGTGGCGATTGAAGAAGGCTCGACCTGCGTGCGCGTGGGTACGGCGATCTTTGGAGCGAGGCCAAAGCCGGCATAGCGACGCATCTTTTACCCCGCAATTTTGCCGCAATACACTTCTCTCTGACGCACTTTGTCGCTTCCCTCTCCCAACTCCCGGAACTTACATTCGTGAGCAGCGCACCTTCCGGTGACGCACATCACGAGGTCTCATGCCTGATTTATCCAGATATTGCGAACGCTTCCTCTCCGCAACACTTCTATCGGGTTTAATGGCGACGCTAGGTTTCCTCCTGGCCGGATGCGGCGGCAACAACACGCCTCCTATCCCCATCTTCGCGATGAACGGCAATTTCAGCATCTCGGCTACTTCCTCGGGCACGACGGGGGTGAACATATTCAACGGCGGCATCCAAACCGATTCAGCCGGCCGCGTTACCGGCACCGTTCATGTTCAAGGATCGCTTCTCTTTTGTTTTGGAGTGCCGCTTGACTTGCCTCTTAGTGGGACCATTGATTCAGCAGGGCATTTAAATGCCACTATCACCGGCTCCAGCAGCCAGACGATTACCGTAAACGCCAAGACAAGCCCCGACGGCTCTACTCTCTCCGATGGCAGCTATTCCGGCAATGGGACGGGCTGCGCAAGCGGCGACCACGGCTCCGTTACCGGCTTCCAGGTTCAGGCCTTCACCGGCACATACTCCGGAAGTTTTAGCCCATCATCTTCCACCAACATAGCGCTGACGCTTCCCCTGGTGCAATCCGCCAGTGCGGACAGTCACGGGAGCTTTCATATCAATGCTTCAAACGTAACTGTGACCGGAGGTGCGGCCTGCGGCTTTTCATCCGCCACACTGATTCCGGCGGCCAGTATTGCCAGCGGAGTTGATATGGAAGTCGCCCTGCTGGGCTCGGATAACCTCTCCGTTATGCTTTTCTTCGGCGCGGTAACAGATGCAAACTCCGGCGTGGTGCAAGGACAGATACTCATTGATTCTGGACCATGTAGTGGACAAAGCGCGCCGGGAAGCCTGAGCCGGCCATAGAGGCCGCATTCCCGAGGTGGCTGCTGCCGCGCTGGTTGAGGTTACAATCGCGCGAGGCCAAAAATATGAAGACGGTCGACCGCGTCTTTGCCTGGATCCTGCTGCTGCTCGGGTGTATACATTGCGCCGCGACGTTCGTGGTGCACAAAACCCTTACTCTCGATGCCGTCTGGTTCATCAGCGGCGGTCTGGTTATGATCTTGGGCGCGTTGCTGAACCTGGTCCGCATCGCACGGACTGAAGACCGGCTGGTTGTGCGCGTCAGCTTGCTTGCGAATCTCCTGCAGTTTGCAGTCTTTGTTGTCGTTGTTCCGTGGGTACTGCGTAACGACATCAGACAGAACCCGCAGGTGATCGCGGTTGGAGTCGCGGTTGCCGCGGAACTCTTTTTCTCACTCAAGCTCTTCCTGACGAAATGATTCCGATCAACGAAACCGCCCGGGGCATCACCTTCGCGGTGAAAGTCCATCCTCGCGCGCGTAAGAATGCCCTCACTGGGATGGTCGGCGATGCGCTCAAGTTGGCGCTGACTGCCCCTCCGGTCGAAGGCCGCGCCAATCAGGCGATCATCGAATTCTTTGCAGAGTTGTTTGAAATTCCCCGATCCTCCGTTACCATAGCCAGCGGCGAAACCAGCAGAAACAAGGTTGTAAGAATCGCCGGGCTAACCAGGGCGGCGGTCGCTGCCCGCCTCTCAGCCCATTTAGGCGAGACGTAAAAACGGAGGAGCCTTTGTCATTTTCCGAGCGCTTGCAGCAGATCAAAACCGGCTTTGAACGGCCCTTCTGGGTAGCGAACATCACCGAGATTTTTGAGCGTCTTTCGTACTACGCAGTCTTCACGGTGATTGTGCTTTACCTGCATGAGAACCTCAATTTCTCTTCGGAAGAAGCAAGCAGCCTGAGCGGACAGTTCGGTGGGTGGGTCTGGTTCCTGGCGATCTTCGGCGGAACGATTGCCGACAAACTGGGCTTCAGGCGCGCGCTTGCGTTGGCTTATTTGATCCTGAGCGGCGCGTACTTTCTGCTTGGCTCTCTGGCTGCGCCCTGGCTTGCGCCACTGCGCGGGATGATGTCTCTGCCGTCACTGGTGACAATCGTTCTTATTCTTCCTGCTCTAGGCGTTGCGATGGTAAAGCCTTCCGTGGTGGGCACGACCGCGCGCGCCTCAAAGGAGAGCGTTCGTTCGCTTGGTTTTTCCATCTACTACACTCTGGTGAACATTGGCGGCGCCGCCGGGCCGTATACGGCTTCCTGGGTCCAGCACCACATGCGCATTGAGAACGTCTTTCGCGTGGCTGCTGTGAGTGTTTTTCTCATGTTTTTCGTGGTGCTGATATTTTTCCGTGAGCCCCGCAAAGCAGAAGACGCGCCTCCACCCAGCATTGGGCAAACCTTAAAAAATTTCGGCCACGTTTTAGGCAAGTATCGTTTGGTTGTGCCCGTCGCTGTGGCGGCAATCATTCTCAAGGTATCGTCCGCCTTCATGGCCTTCGCCGTACCCTGGTATATCTGGCTTGCACTTTTTGTGATCGCGGCTGCCGGCTTTGGCCGGTTCATGTGGTTTCTGATCATTTTTTCGGGATACTGGATCGTTTACTGGCAATTGTTTCTTACGCTTCCGTTATACGTGCACGATTACATCGACCCCAAAGCTGACACTTCATTCATGCTGGGCACAGGGCCCGTCATGGTGATTTCACTTACCGTTGCCATTGGCCTGCTCACGCAAAAAATTCCCGCATTTCGGGCGGTCACGCTGGGCACACTCGTATCCGCTCTGGCGTGGATACCGTTGGCGATTCACCCTTCAAAGCCATTGGCTTACATTGCTGTAGCTACCGTTGCCCTGGGTGAGATTATCCTGTCTCCCCGGTACTACGAGTACGTTTCACGCCTCGCTCCAGCGGAACAACAAGGTACATATCTGGGCTTTGCTTTTATGCCCATTGGCATTGGCTCGCTGGTTGGAGGAGTGTTCGGCGGAAAGCTCATTCATCACTTTGGTGAAGTCACACATCAGCCGCCAGGTATGTGGTGGGTTATCAGCGGGGTGGGCGTTTTTACAGCGGTGCTCCTCTGGATTTATGACCGTACTCTGACACCCAAGGAAGCGCCTGCGAAAGCTGCAGCGGCCTAACTACCGCTCGTGAGTTCGATAGGCTCGATACGACACGCCGGATGAACCCTCTGGACACGGCTCGGCCAGCGCCCGTCACCACGCGGAAATGTGGTTAAATAGAGTATTCACCATGGACCTGAAAGCCATTCAATCAGCCCTGCATGAGCGCAATATCGATGCCTGGCTGTTTTACGATCATCACCACCGCGACCCTATCGCCTATAAAGTTCTGGGCCTGCCGGAAAACATCATGGTCACGCGCCGCTGGTTTTACATCATCCCGCGCGAAGGCGAGCCATTAAAGCTGGTGCACCGGATTGAAGCCGGACATCTCGATTCCCTGCCCGGCAGCAAACGCGAGTACTCCTCCTGGCGCGAGCTCTGGGACAATCTGCAGGCCATGCTGGTCCGTCTACGCACCGTGGCCATGCAGTATTCGCCCAACAACCTGATCCCTTATATCGGCCTGGTGGACGCCGGCACGGTGGAGTTGATCCGCAGCTTTGGCAAGGAGATTGTCAGCTCCGGTGATCTGGTCGCACGCTTTGAGGCTGCCTGGACAGAAGAGCAGATCGCCAGCCACTTTGCTGCGCGAGACGCCATTGACGCCATTGTTCCGGCCTGCTTTCACGAGATCGGCCGGCGTGCACGCAATGGCGGGACCACGGAATACGAAATCCAGCAATGGCTGGCCGAGGCTTTCCGGCGCGAGAACCTGGTTACGGAAGACCTGCCGATTGTCGCCGTGAACGCCAACAGCGGCAACCCGCATTACGGACCGAGCGCGCAAGGGTCGGCGCAGATCAAACCGGGCGACCACGTTCTGCTCGATATCTGGGCCAAAACAAACGTGCCCAACGCGGTCTATTACGACATTACCTGGACCGGAGTGCTCGGCACGCCTTCAGAGAAACAGGTGGAGATTTTCAATATCGTCAGCGGCGCGCGCGATGCCGGCATCAAAAAAGTTGTGGATGCTTTTGCGGCCAAACGCCGCATTGCCGGCTGGGAGGTTGACCACGCGACGCGCGAGCACATCGCCAATGCGGGCTACGCGCAGTACTTTACGCATCGCACCGGGCACTCGATTGGCGTCCACGTGCACGGCAACGGCGCCAATATGGACAACCTGGAAACCAAGGACGACCGCGAGATCATCCCCAACACCTGTTTTTCCATTGAACCGGGCATTTATCTGCCGGAGTTTGGCGTACGCAGCGAGGTAAACGTTCTCACTCGCAATGGCGCTGCAGAGGTAACGGGTAAAATACAGAACGAACTGGTCCAGATTTGATGGCAAAAACCGAAACAACCACACCTGAAACGCAGACCACGTCGACTGCAGTCCCCTTCACACCGATGGCGGCATTGGCGCCGGCCATTGGCTGGCTGATTCCCGGGGCCGGCCACCTGATCCAGAAGAAGTGGATCCGCGGCCTGCTCATTATGTTTTCCATTGTCGCGATGTTCGCGTTCGGCCTGGCCATGGAGGGAAAGATCTACAAGCCAAACACCGGCGATCTGCTCGACATCCTCGGCTTCATCGGCGACTTTGGCTCCGGCTTGCTCTACATTCTGGGACGGATGTTTGAGTGGGGCGGCACCAACATTACGACGGCCAACGCCGACTATGGCACTAAGTACATTGTGGTAGCCGGCCTGCTGAACATCATGGCGGCCGTGGATGCATACCATATCGCGATCGGGAAGAAACAATGATCTTCGCTCTTGCTCTGCAACTCTCTCACTTTAACGCCGCGGCGCTGTTTGCGTTGTTCTTCTCCATTGTCTTCGGCATCACCCAGCGCAACACGCCGAATGAGATGATCCGCTACGGCGCCTATTGTTTTGGCGTGGCCATGGTCGGCATGTTTCTGGCCGGCTGGGCCATGTGGCTGCTACATCACTAATTCCTGTCGCTCCGCTCCAGAACCGCTCAGCAGAATCGTCGCCCAGTAACCACTTCTGCGCCTGCAGCAGGCGGCTCGGCGCCACACGGGCCTCGCCGCTTTCATTCGCGTGCATTGGCGGCTAACTTTTATTTCGGTTCTGATCCGCCGCCCTTGACCTCGCCGCCATAAGTAATCCTGGTCTTTACGCCAAAGCGCTTGTAGTTGGTGTATTTCACGATCTCGCGGATCTGCACATCGCCGCTGGAGAAATGCAGCACATCGTCGGCGCGCGTGTAGGTTGGGAACCAGTATTGTCCGTCCACCTGCTCACGATAGGTGACAAACTTGGGCGTAAGGTTCTCTTCATTTTTCTTGCGGATGTCGGGTACGTTCTTGCCGCAGGTTTTTACGATCTGAAAATCCTTGTTGTCCACCCAGATGCGCCCCTGAAAGAAGCGCGGCCCGCCGTTTTTATCGACTTTCTTCGGGGCAATATCAAAAACGTAGGCGTCCAGTTCGTCGACGCGCTGCTGGCCCACGTAAAGGATGTCGTATTGACCCAGGTCCTGTGCGGTCAGGACAAAGGGCAGACGGTTGCGAAAATCATCGAAGTCTTCCCTGGTGATGGAGATGCTGCTGAGCGTACTTTGGGGCGCGAACGTGACTTTTTCCACGCGCTGGCCTTTGTCGTCATAGAGAATGTCGGTAACCTGACGGAATTCGCCGCTCACGGTATCGCCGTCGAGCGTCTGCACGACCACTTCCTGCGTATAGGTGTAGTGATTGCGGGCATCTTTAAAGACGCCCTCTTTACCGGCGAACTTCTGAATCAACTCCTGCACCGCGATGCCTTGCGGCGGTGCGGTGCTCAATTGGCCGTTGCCGTCTTCGCAATTGGTCCGCGCGGTTTGCGCTGCTATTGCCAGAGGAAATAAAAAGACAAGAATCGCCGTGCACGCGCCGAGCGAGAGTTTCGAATACCTCATGGGGCCCGTTCCTTCGAGACGTTTTGCTACTTAGATGCTGCGTCAGGGCTGAGCAGCGGCCTGACTGCGCGCATGCGAAGGATAAGAAATGAAAAGGCCATCGCAGATGGATGGCCCTTTGGTACTAAGAAGAACTTCGATGTCTGAGTTCTCAGGGTTTCTTGACGGCCTTGGAATCCTGCTGCGCCGGGCCGTGCATGGCAGTGTCTTTCACTCCGGAAGCGCGCTTGTAACCGGTCAGCTTGATGATCTCGCGCATCTGAATATCGCCATTGCGAAAATGCAGCGTGTCATCGGAGCGAACGTAAGTCGGGAACCAATACTGGCCATCAATCAGCTCGCGATAGGTTACGAAGGTGGGTGAGAGGTTTTCTTCCACGAACCCTTTCTTTTTTTTCTTCTTGGGGTTATTGGCGTCAATTCCTTCCGGCACGCTCTTGCCGCAGCTCTTCACGATCTGCATGCCCTGCTGGTCCACCCAGAGTCGTCCTTGAAAATAGCGCTGACCCTTTTCCAGGGTCTTGGGCGCGACGTCAAAAACGTAGGTATCGATCTCATCCACATGCTGTTGCCCCACGTAGAGCAGGTTGTAATGGGGCAAATTGGAAGAGGTCATAATGAAGCCCGAATAAGTGCGGAAATCGTCGTGATCGTCTTTGCTCAGGCTGAGTGCGCGCAGCGAGCTCTGCGGGGCGAAGGTCACGTTCTCAAAGCGCTCGCCCGTGTTGGTGTAGCTGATCTCCTGTACCAGGCGGAATTCTCCGGTTACGGTGGTGCTTTCAAGTTCCTGGACCGTGATGTCCTGGGTGTAGGTGTAGTTGTCGCGGGCCTGGCGGAATGTGTCTTCGCGGGCCGCCAGTCTCTGGATGATCTCCTGGGTCGTGATGCTCTTGGGCTGGGCCGGATTCAACTGGCCGGCGCCTTCTTCACAGTTGGTATCGGCGAATGCAGCAGCGGGAGCAAACAGGAGTACGGAAAGCAGGAGCAGCCAGGAAGTAGACCGGAGAAAGCTCATAAAATTCCTCGATAAAGTGTCGGGCAGAAAACTTGAAGCGGTGATCGGGGCTTTGCCTGCTGGCCTCAAAACGGAAAAGGCTTTACACTAACGTGCTTTCCCTGAAGGAGACCAAGATGCGCCGTTTCACGCTATCAGCAACTCTGCTCGCCGTTATTGTACTCATCGGCGGGGTTTTTGGTGAGATTTCTGCACAGGCGCCGGCAAAAAAACCGTTCACCTTTGAGGACATGATGGCGCTTAAGCGGGTCGGCGGCCCCCTCATTTCCCCCAACGGCAAGTGGGTCATGTACTCGGCCATGGACGTCGATCTCAAGGAAAACAAAAAGACAACGCATCTTTGGGTCGTGCCTTTGGCCGGCGGCGAGGCCCGTATGCTCCCCTCGACCCCCGCGGGCGAGACCGGCGGCCACTGGTCGCCCGACGGAAAAAGCTATCTCTTTATAACCTCAGTGGAAGGCGGCTCCCAGGTCTGGGTCAACAGCTTTGAGCCCAACGGCGGCATGCCCGGCGGCGTCCCCAAAAAGATCACCAGCATTTCTACTGAAGCCGATGGCGCCATCTGGTCGCCCGACGGCAAGAACATTGTCTTCGTGTCAGAGGTTTATCCCGGCTGCGCGGACGATGCCTGCAACAAATCCAGCGACGAGGCCCAGGCCAACTCCAAAGTGAAAGCCATGGTCTTTGACCGGCTGCTGTTCCGCCACTGGAACCGTTTCACCAATAAAAAGCGCAGCCATCTTTTTGTCGTGCCAGCGGAAGGCGGCGTAGCCAAAGATCTGACTCCCGGCGATCGCAACGTTCCGCCCTTCAGTCTGGGAGGCCAGGATCTGTACGCGATCTCGCCAGACAGCAAAGAAGTCGCCTTCACCAGTAACTGGGACGAGGTCCCAGCCATCAGCACGAACAACGATATCTTTGTCGTACCCATCACGGGCGGCGAACCCAAGAAGCTTTCCACCAGCCCGGGCGGCGATTCCACGCCGCTTTACTCGCCTGACGGCAAGTGGCTGGCCTGGCGCATGCAGAAGCGGGCGGGATATGAGAGCGATCGATTCAGACTTGTGGTTTATGACCGCACTTCCGGACAGATCAAGAATCTGACCGAGGATTTCGATCAATGGGTCGAGTCCTATACGTGGTCGCCCGATTCGAAATTTATCTACTTCACTTCGGAAAAAGAGGGGGCTTCTCCAATTTACCGCCTGAACCTGCCCGTTGCTGTCGCCGGCAACAAGCCGTCAGGAACGGGTGTAAAGGCCATTGAGGAGATTGTCGAAGGCACCAACGATGAGGTGTGTGTCACGGGAGATGGAACGACGCTGGTATTCAGTCGTCTTTCAGTTCGAGCGCCGAATGAAGTCTACAAAGCGTCGATTGGAGGCGAAAAACCAGGTATTATCGCCGCCAAGATC
>DATBHX010000044.1:0-36579 GCA_036557225.1 Candidatus Angelobacter sp. | reverse complement strand
AGCTGCCGGTCCAGGAGTTGCTCGCGCAACGAGACTCCCATTTGAAATTCAATGGCGTCAGGAAAGGCACGCCCGTTGCGATAGTCGTCATTCACTGTAAATTGCGCTCGTTCACCTGCCTGCCACTGATTGAGCTTATAGGGGCCGGTCCCAATCAAAATTGCTGCACCGGTTGTATCCATCTGACGTTTGACGATCGCGTATCGGGACAACGCCAGCAGCTCCGGCATGTGCTGGACCGGCGTGGGCGCTTCAATCGTGACGGTCTGGCGATCGGGTGCAGAATACTTCCAGCCGGGATTGCTTTTGGACAGGCTGGCTGCCACGTCGGCTGCGGTGAGCACCGTGCCGTCGTGAAAATTGGCCAGGCGCAACTGAAATTGCCACGACCGTTTTGCCGGATCAGAACGCCAGGAAGAGGCAAGATCCGGCCGCAAGCGTCCTTGAGCGTCGATCGTCGTCAATGTCTCAAATGTCAGGGAGGCCAGACGATCGCGCGAGGCAGGGTGGTCTTCTTCGCCCAGCGGATCAATCGACATCACGCGGTCATGCAGCAAGACGCGCACGCTTCCGCCATAGCGCGGACGCGAGCTCGAGTAAGCAGCGGCGGCCAGCAGCAGACAGCTACTGATTGCAGATAACCGTAAGAATAAACGCTTCATACTTGCCAGTGACTTGCGATTGCATCACTCCATTTACAACCTGGTTGTAATTGCCCGCTGTCCACAAAGCCTCTACGGCGCCGGAAAGATCCACCGGCGCGCTTACGGGCAAAGCTTCACGCCCGGTGATCTCAACGGCCTGTATGCTGTCCGGCCGAATCGTGTCTGCGGCTGTGCTGGCCAGCAGCTGCCAGTTCGATCCGCAGGTTGAATGCACGGCTGCTACAGAGCTGCCCCAACCGTTGTATGTGGCAACGGGTGAAGCAAGATCATTCTGAAAGAGCCGTGCCCGGCCGTCAGTGCCGGTGAAGAGCCATCTGCGCTGGTCGCCGTTCTGCCAAGCTGCGCCGGAGAAGAACGGAACAATTGACGCTCCCGCGTTTTGTCCGGCAAGCAGGCCGGTGAAGAAGTTGCGTCGCGGGCTGAAGAAGGCCATGAGCCCCGCGTCGACCGGCCAGGGATCGTCGCTTTCGCGGCATTCGAGCGACGGCGGAGAGATGTTTCCGCTGCAGCGTGTCCCTGGCAGAAAGGCATCGATGTGTCCGCTGTGCACCTCCAGCCGCCCGCGCAAATCGCGCGGCCACGGATCCTGGTGCGGAATTCCCAGCGTCTGCCGCGGACGCCATTGCCCTGAATCGTTCGCGTAAATGGAAAGCTGTCCCGGCTCCAGAATCAGAAGGTTCTGGTTGTCCTGGAAGAAGTCGAGGATCTGAGTGTCTTGCTGCCAGACCGTGATTTTACGGAGTGTCAGCGTGGGTGTGTGGGGTGACACGGCCGCTTGCCGGCGCGCGATCTTCTTGATGACAACCTGGCTGCTTGTCCCTTGCTTCACCGTAGCCAGCCAGACCAGGTTTTGCCAGTCCTCAGAAAAAGAAACTTCGATTTCAGCCTGCGCCTGCTCCGGTTTCACCAGTCTGACATTCGCACCGCGAAACGCATTGAGTACTGCGTTCTGTGCCGCTTCCTGGCTGTCTGCCGGCAGGGAAGAAACATTTTGAAAGCTGACTGCAACCGAAGACGGTGAACCGCTGCGGGAAAGAATCAGCTGCACCAATTCATTGGCGGCGACAGGCAGCGGCTGCTCAGCCTGCTGAGCAGCCAGAGCCGCCGGCAAGATGAACAGCAGGATCGCCCGTGCCCATGCATTGGACAACCATAAATGGATGGCGTTCTTCATCGGATGAATTGATGACTATGGCCTTCATTTGACTGGAAATTCCAGCAAATGGCAATCGGGGAAACCCTCTCATTGGTTGCATGAACCACTGATTGCACCGATGGCGCCGTGAGGAATTCATCCCTGTCATCGGAGCAAGTCGGCGGCGAAACTTCCCGCCGGACCGGACCGACATCCCGGCGGAGACGCACGGTCCGGTTGGAATTCCGGCGGAAACTCAAGTTATCTGCCCTTCCACTGCTTGCGCGCGTTGGCCGGCTGCGCCGGTTGAGCAGGTTGTGGGTCATCGTCGTCTGAAGTCTCCTCCGCTTCCGCCACGGCTTGCGCTGCCCTGGCGTTATTGAGGGCTTCCGGAGTGACGCCGCTCTTCATCACGTCATTGAAGAAGATCTTGGCGTCAGAGGGCACCATCATGATCTGCAGCTTGTCTGACATGCGCTCGGCCACGATCTTGTTAATCAGCAACGGACTCTGCTTTAGCAGCGCCGCTTCAGATTTCATACGCTCGGAGTCAGCCGCTGCCACTACGCGAATGCGGTTGGCTTCGGCATCCGCCAGCAGGTTGCGGCGTTCCAGCTCCGCTTTGCTATCGATCACCTTGGCCTGCGCCTGCGCCTCAGCGCCTTTCACCGTGGCTTGCTTCTGTGCTTCGGCTTCCAGCCGCGATTGCTCGATCTGCTTCTGTTTGAGCGGGAGCGTGAACTGCATGGCGTCGGCTTCGGACTTGGCCTGCAGCACCCGCACCTGGCCCGCGCCCTCGGCTTGCTTTACCTGCTGCACGCGCGCGGCCTCGGCCTCAAGTTCGGCGATCTTTACCTGTTTGGCTTTCATTTCGGTTTCCACGCCCAGGCCTTCGTTCTCCTGTTCTTTCAGGAGAAGGCCTTCCAGGCCTTTGGCGTATTCGACCGGCAACTGGACGTCGCGGAGCATGACCTCTTTCACAATGAATCCGTCAGCTTCCAGCTTGCGAGCGATGCGGTCGGCCGCTGTCTGGCGGATCTCTTCGCGCCTGGTGGCAAATACTTCACGCACTGTATAGTTCGGCGCCAACTCGCGGAAGACGCTGGAGACCACCGGCGGGACGATTTCCCTTTCCACTGGCTGCGGCAGATTAGCGTGGATGAAGTCGAGCCGGCGAGGATCGAGCTTATAGCGGACGGTAATCGCCAGCCCGATGCTCAGCCCTTCTTTCGATTGCACAGTGAAGCCATCAGCCTTACCGTTCCTGGCTTCGTTTTTCTCCGCTTCACCGGCAGTGACGGACTCCGCTCCGTCTTTGGCGGAAGCAGTTGTCAGCACCTGATCTCGGATGTCATACAGGACAACCGAATCCAGCAGAGGAACAATAAAGTGCACGCCGGGATAGAGCGTGCCGGGGCGCGTCCCCGCGGTCTGACTCACTCTGATGCCGCCCATCCCGCTGGGCACCACCACTATGCCGGCAGCGAGAATGAGCGGCAGCCAGGCCGCAGGAAACGCCCGTTTGGCAGTAGTCCAGTCAAGCTGCGGTTTTTCCACGGCTGCGCTCCTGGTTGAGAGCGGTTCCGCAGAGGTTCCTTCCGGCCCCGATGAGATACCGGACGGGGAACCCGGCGACGCGAGACGCAGCAGGCGGTGATACTGGACAACCTGGTAAAGATTTCTAAAAACGTTGACGAAGGCCGCAGCCAGCAGCCCCCAGCCGGTGAGCAACAACAAATATTTCAAGAACAGCATTCAAGTCTCTCCTTTAATTCCCAAACCCTCTCACCGCAGAGGACGCTGAGTACGCAGAGAGTTAAAGTCATGCAGCATTAGCTAACTCGTTCCTCGAATTTTTCTCCCCTGCCCTTATTGCTCAACGTCTCTCTAACTTTTCTTCCCGGATTCGCGTTCATTCGCATTCATTCGCGGCTGGCTTTTCTCTGCGCTCTCCGCGACCTCAGCGGTTTAATTGCTTATTACTGCTCGATGGTCTCAACCGTCGTTACGGTGGCTGCTGCGACCTGTGTCTCACCCGCATTTGCCGTCTGGGCCGCTACTGTTGCGGCTGGAGCTGCGGGGGCGGCAAAGACCTGGGCGATCATCGCGTCGCGCTCCCGGCGGATGGTTACCGTGTCTCCTACCTGCACCAGAGCGTAGAGCTCTTCCACATCCTTCCTGCGCATGCGGAAGCAGCCATGTGAGGCCGCCTTGCCAACGGAACTCTGCACGTTGGTACCGTGAATTCCGTATCCTTTCAGGCTCAATCCCATCCAGCGGGAGCCCAGCGGATTGTCTTTTCCGGGAGCAATCTCTTTGTCGCCGTGACGATAGACCGGATCCTTGGCGTGATTGACGATCACGAAGTCGCCGTCAGGGCTGGGCGTGTCCGACGTGCCGACAGCAATGGGATAGGTCTTTATCAGTTGCCCGTCTTCGAGAAGCGCAAGCCTGCGATCGGCAATGCTGATGACGATCTGGCGCTTGTGTGCCGCGGCAGCAGGATCCGCCGGCTTCGAGCCAGCGCTCAGGCTTGCGCCGGCGATGGCTGCTGGTTCAGCAGCGGAAACAGTGCCCGGTGTCCGCAGGTCCGCAGGAGCGCGGTTGCTGATGGCTGACAACTGATTGTCAACTGCTTCCTGTTGGCGCCGGAGCGAGGCGATCCTCGCCGATGCCGCAAGGTGAAGACTGGTGAGCGCAATGGGGATGGCTGCCAGGGCCATCGCCAGTTTTGTGGTTCGGTTTGAGATCGCAACGAGCCGCCGCATGTTGTGTTCTCCTTTTTGGTGTTCGCAGGGAGAGAGTGCAGATGCGCCGCCATAAGGGCAAGCAATTGAAAAGACAGCCACTTAGCATTGGGCCGGGCTTATTCCAAGCGTGTGCGAAGAAGGACAGTGTGGGTTAAGTGACACGTGGCAGAAGAAAAAAATGGGGCTTCAGGAGCCACAACCCGAAACCCCTAAGGAGCGCAGCTATGGAATTTGAATGCGGGAAGACTACGGGCGGAAACCAAAGTCGCAATCTGTCCCGCAGCCAACTACAAGCTGCAAATAGATGAGACACGGCGCATAGGGCTATGGAACAGAAAATAGCAGGGGTCAAAAAACAGCAGGAGGATCGAAACCGGGAAAACGGAGAGCAGGAGAATGCTATTTGGTTTTGCTGGATGCTGAAAGCTGACAGCTGGAAATAGTAAAGGCTGTGACATTGGTTATGCTCCAACCGCCAGCTCCTGCGAGGGAGTCAACAGCCCGGATGCATGTACCGTCACAGCCTTTGATGCGATCACTGCTTCCGCAGTCCCTGACCCCAACCGGTTCCTCGCAGAACCTGTCGGTTTTTTCGGGTCGTGGCGTGCCTCGAATCGCTTCGCTGCACCTGATCACTCAGTCTACTTCGGATCAATCACGATTTATTTTGACTGACCCTTTCGACCGTCGACGTGAGCCATCCTAAACGAGGAAGGTGAAATGTCAACGCCCGTGAATTGTGCAAACGCAATTTTTTTTCTGTGTTTAATGACTGGTTAAAATACAGTAAAAATGCGGCTGCGATCGCACCGCTTTTCGTGCTTCCGCCTTTTCCACAGTACTTTCCACAGAACACGATGGACTGATGGGCCTGCCCTGACGTGCCCCGGCACCAAATGAATCTCTTGACGGCACAACCGAATCTGCCTCATTGTGTGTCTTAGGAAGAAACCGGGGGAAGAAATCCGGGACAGAAACCGGGCGAACCCCGGAACGGTACCCCACGAGGTTGGATGGCAGATCTCATCGCATACGTTGATGGCGGCTCCCACGGCAGCCCGGGACCGTCAGGCATAGGCGTACTGATTGAGAAGCCTGATGGCGAGATGATCCGGATCGCCAAATGGATTGGGCATCATGACAACAACGTAGCCGAATATGCCGCGCTGCTGGAGGCCTTGCAGCGGGCGCATGATCTGAAGGCCACGTCACTCAGCGTCTATACCGATTCAGAGCTCGTGGTGAAGCAGATGACAGGCGAGTACTCCTGCCGCAGCCCGCGGCTTTATTCGCTGCATTGGATGTGCCGCAAGCTTTCCCGAACCTTGAAGTTTTGCATCTCCCATATTCCCCGTGAGCAGAACAAGGAAGCCAATCGACTGGCCAACCACGCTGTAAGATTTCGGAGAGAGCCGGTGGTTTAGTTTTGTCGCTACGCTCCAAACCGCTTACGAACTCCGCTCTGCCATGAACCCTTCTGCCCCGATGCAGCGGCCTCGCCGCAGCAAGCGGACTCGGCCTTGTTTTCAGAACTGTTCCTTGTCGCTGCGCTCCAAGCCGCCCTGGTGTCTTGTACAAAAAGCGCATGATTCCGCATCTGTGACACGCTTCGCTCACTGACACTTCAGATTCACCAGCCGAGGTGTCCAGTCCTCGGATTTCTCATTTGACATATATTCCTATATAGGAATATATTTTGCATATGGCGCGGGCTGCGACAACCAGCGATGTCTTCAATGCTCTGGCGGAGCCGCGCCGGCGCGAGATCCTGATGTTCCTTGCGGACGCGGAAAAACCGGTCGGCGAGATCGTTGTGGCACTGGCGGACGGCCAGCCCTCGGTATCAAAGCATCTTGGGGTACTGCGCAAAGTTGGCCTGGTTCGGGTGCGGCGGGTGGGACGGCACCGCATGTATCGAGCCAATGCAGTGGGCATTCGCCCGCTGTATGACTTTGCCAAGACCTTTGAGAAGTACTGGACACATCAGTTGCTGCGCGTCAAAGAACGTGCTGAAGAGAAAGAGCAAAGAACATAAGAGGTGAACCATGAGTGCAATCATGAACGCAACATCATCCGTTGCCGGTCTCGACAAGTTGACGCTGAACCTGATGAAGGAGATTCGGGTCAAGGCGTCGCTGGAAAACACCTTTGAAGCCCTGCTTGAGCAGATGGGGCCGGAAAACGAAACTCCGCAGGGCAAGATGCCGATGAAGATCGAGCCGTGGCCGGGCGGGCGATGGTTCCGTGATCTCGGCGGCAACAACGGTCACTGTTGGGCGACGGTGCAGGCCATCAAGCGTCCGGAACTGCTGGAGCTCTGGGGGCCGCTGTTTATGTCATACCCGGTGATCAACAACCTGCAGTATCGCCTCACGAAGATTGAAACGGGCACGCTCATCACATTCCGCCATTCGGCTTTCGGCTTTATTCCGGACGAAGTCCGTGAAGGTATTGCGCACGGCTGGGGCAATCTGTGGGAGCGGATCCAGCGTGCGGCAGAAAGGAAGAAGTAATCATGTGTCCAGCCTGTGTATCGGCGGCAGCGCTTGCGATCACGGGAATCGCATCGGCAGCAGGAGGCTTGGCTGCTGTCATCGCGAGCGTGAGGAAATCGAAAACGAAAGAAACATCTTGAAAACAACCAGCGTCTGAGTAAGCCTCGGGCGGTTCCAGAGAACAAGGAGAATGATATGGCAACAAACAAACAGAGCAAACTGGAGCACACGAAAGGGCATATCGCAACAAAGACACGCCCGATCGTGCCGGCGCAGGAGTGGGAGGCTGCGCGACAGGACCTCCTGGTGAAGGAAAAAGCTTTGACGCGCTCTCGTGATGCACTCGCAGCGGAGCGTCGCCGGATGCCGTGGATGGCGGTGGAAAAGAAGTACGAATTTGAGGGGCCCAACGGTAAAGTGAGCCTGCTTGACCTGTTCGAGGACCGGCCGCAGTTAATCGTTTATCGCGCCTTCTTCGAGCCCGGGGTGTTCGGCTGGCCGGAGCACGCTTGCCGCGGCTGCTCCCTGGGCGCCGATCAGGTCGGACACCTGGCCCACCTGAATGCGCGCGATACCACCCTCGTTTACGCTTCACGCGCGCCGCAGGCGGACATCGCGCGAGTGAAGGCACGGATGGGTTGGGAGATGCCCTGGTACACCATCACCGATACCTTCGACAAAGATTTCGGTGTCGATGAATGGCACGGCCACAACGTATTCTTCCGCGACGGCGAGCATGTGTTTCGCACATACTTCATCAACAACCGCGGCGACGAAGCGATGGGAAGCGTCTGGAGCTATCTTGATCTCACGCCGCTCGGCCGTCAGGAAACCTGGGAGGACTCGCCAGAGGGTTACCCGCAGACTCCGCCGTACAAGTGGTGGAATTGGCACGACAATTACGGCGTGGAGGCCTCGCCTGACCCGAAGTGGGTCGACATAATCACCGATCCTCAAGAAGCCGCCCGAAAGCGTGACAGAGAAACGAAAGCAAGCTAGTACAGGACGAACAGTTTGCCTACTACGAGCAGCGGGCTCTTCGGCGAAATGGATTAGGACGGCTTTTAGCCGTCCTAACCAGTTGCGAGCGTTGAGGCAGGCGCGCAACATCGGAGGACATTGAGGCTCGAACAGGCTGATACACGGACAGGTTGAGTCCGGGAGCTTTGGGATAGGAAACGCAGTTGATCTGAGATGTTTACGCCTTGGTGTGTTCGTAATACTTGCCGATGATCAGACCGATCTCCACCGCGGAATTCGGATCCAGATCGACGAACTCAAAGCCGGCATACTGGGCGTCTGAGAAGCGCAGCCGAGCATTCACACGCACCCGAATGTCCTCTAAAGGCTCATGGATGGTGAAGGTATAGATCTTGGTGTCTTCACTGTAGGTTTTTTCCGGCTCCATCATAAAGCCGCCGCGCGCCAGCTGGCGGAGTATGCCGGTCCTGCGGCCTTTGGCGTCCAGCACCAGGACTTGCGACTGGTGTGCAATGTCCACTCGTTCGAATCGGCGGCGTTCTTCAGGATTTTGCGTCTTCTCCACTTCGTGAGCCTTCAGGGAATGACTTCAGTAAATACGCTTACGGGGTCGATATCAACGGGCACATCTTTCACACTCGCTAACGCCGATTTTAACTCAGATGGCATGGAATCATACTTCTTAAACCATTGCTCAGCACGATTCCTGTCTCCCGTGGCCTCGATCTCGAGTAGCTCTTTGGCCAGGCTGGCGATGGCCGTCTGCATTTTTGTGAAATCAATTGCATACTTGCCGATCTTTGAATCGCCGGGCTTCGCATCCCCAGCTTTGGGATCGTGGGTGATGGCGCCCTGCTCGACAAAATAGTTGAACTCCATCATCTCCGCGCGTCCGTGGGCCTCAGCCACACCAAAACGGACGGTACGGAAGATTCCCGCCACGTGGGAAGCGTAGAAATCCGGTATTTTCTCTTTAGGAACCACGCCTTTTTCCATCAGCCAGTTCAGCGCAAACAGGCCGACGATGTCTGCCTTAGCTTCTTCTAATCCAGCGTAGGTTGGGCCAATCGATTCGCGAATGTCTGCCTGGCCCGCGCTGGTGCGGGCATACGCCGGGCCCAGGCCGTGGCAGATCTCATGCATCAAGACCACGGCGAGGTATCCATCCATGCTGGCCTTGGCAGCCTGGTCGTCGCGCATCAGGACCTTGCCGATAGGGAGCACAACGTAGTTCACACGGGCATCCATAAAGTTCTTGAAGAAGATTTTCTTGGTGCCTTTTTCCTGGTGAATGCGGGGATCGTTGGGCAGATTGTCTGCCACGGCCTGATAGCCGTGCCGGAGATCGCCGGCACGGTAGGGGGTATCCATGACCTCCATCGGCGTGCTCTTGCCCTGCATGGAAGGGCGGTCTTCCGGCGACAGAGGCAGCGCGTCCTGAATTTCCGGCACATATTTCTTGAAAGTATCCAGGCCTGCGCTCTCGGCATCATTGCGGATCATGATGGCCGCGCCATAGGAGGTTTTTACACCCAGCAGATCGTCAAGGTAGGTTTCGTAGGGCGCAAAGATAATGTCGAACTTCGGATTCTCCAGCTCCAGCCAGGCAATGTCACTCTTGTAGTAATCATCGGTGAGAAGCGCGTCAGCACGCAGGCGGAGGAAGTTGGCGAAGGCCTTGTCCGGACTGAGCGCGGCGGCCTGGCGCAGCGCTGATGCTGCGCCGGTAAGCCATGGCTTGTATTCCACATGATAGGGAACGGCAATCAGCTCCGAGCCCTGGCGCTTGATGACCGTGAATGGGCTATAGATCTGAGCTTTCTTTTCCGGATGCTTCGCGACATAAGCTTCAATCTCCTGCCGGGTGATTCCCACGGGATAGAGCGCCCGGCCGGGAAAGAATGCGTCGCTGCCGACAAAGGGCTTGTTGTTCTCCAGGAGATCGTAACGGCTGCCGTTGATCATCAGGAAGCGGCGTATCTTCTGGTTCATTACCTGATTGCAGCCGAGCAGGCGCTTATATAGTTCCAGCCCCTTGGGATCGCTCTGCCGCCAGTAGATGCCTTCCAGGAATTGCGCTGCGTCCACCAGCTTGGTGACCAACTGGCGTTCCTGTTCGCTGAGGCCGCTGACGCTGTAGGGCATGGAAACCAGTTTGAACTTGGCGACCTGTGCGGCAATATCTTCATTGATGTTCTCGCGCAGCAGGCACTTGTCCGCGGTCTTGGGCGGAGGCGCCGCGCGCCGCCCAGCCTGGGCCTGCACGGTCCCGGAAGCCATGGCCAGTAAAAATAAAAGGATGAGGGGCAGTTTCATGGGATCGATTCTAACAAGAACATCGCCGGAATCGCCCGTAATCGCCGGAATCGCCGTGATCGGGAAAGCCGGCGATGCCGCGGGGTCCCGGCGATTGCTCATCTCTCCGTGGTAGATTCTGAATAGCAATGTCCCACACCGCTCCTCAAACACTTCTCATTGATTGCGACGATACTCTCTGGGAGAACAACATCTATTTTGAAAAGACGATCGCCGACTTCATCGAGCGGCTCAATCATCAACAGATGAGCCCGCACGAGGTGCGGCTATTTTTGAACGATGTTGAGCGAGAAAACATCCTGAAGCACGGCTATGGTTCGCATAGCTTCGCGCATTCGCTGGTAACTTGCTTTGAGCGGCTGGCGCAACAGCCTGTTACATCCGAGTTGCACGAATTCATATGGGGCTTCGCTCATCGTGTCTCAACCGCGGCGCTAGAAATCATTCCCGGCGTCGCTGAGACGCTCGACTATCTCAACCAGCGCGGCCACCACCTGATCGTGATGACCAAGGGCAACATCACGGAACAATCAGGCAAAGTGGAGCGATCGGGACTGAAGGAGTACTTTGCCGCGGTGGAGATCGTGCCGGAGAAAAATCCCCTGGCTTACAAGGACGTGGTGGCCAAGTATGAGTTTGAAGCGGAAACCACGTGGATGGTGGGCAACAGCCCCAAGTCTGATATCAACCCGGCGATGGCAGCCGGTATTAACGCGGTCTTTGTGCCGCATGACAACACCTGGATCCTGGAACATGAGAGCGTGAATGCCATTCCCGACGGCGTGCGGCTGATTCAGGTGGGCAAGTTTCAGGATCTGCAACAGCATTTCTGAAATCCACCGCACTGTTTTTCTTCCCTGCGCAAAATCGAAATCCATCCCATTTCGGAACTTTTCTGAATTCACGAAACTTTCATTCATGCAAAGCGTTGCCGCTGCTCGCGTGCGATATGGTACCGAAAGTCGCCGTCAAGCCCGACTTGTGGCGGCCAAATATCTGTGGAGGAAAGAGATCTCACGATGACGAAACAGATGAAGCGCAGGATCCGCGGAGCGGTAGCTTTGATTGCAATTGTTTTGGGCAGTGCCAACCTCTTCGGCTTTTGGTCGGCTGAAGGGCATCAGACAGTAGCCACCATCGCACAGAATTTGCTCACGCAGTCCGGACAGTTTGGGCCGGTGCAGGCCATTCTCGGCAACCTGACCCTGGCGCAGATTTCCACGTGTCCAGACGAACTTCGCGCGTTTCAATCCAGCGGTACAGCCATGAGCGCGGTTTGCACGCAGGTATTCACGACACCCAATCCCCCCACGAATACCAGTTCGTGGCACTTCGTTGATATTCCGGTTTCGCTGACCAGTCCCACGCATCAGGACGTGGTCACGGCTTGCGGTTCGGCTTGCGTGGTCACGGAGATCGATGCCTGGGGCGCCGTGCTGGCAGACACGACACAATCAAACGCAGAGCGCCTGCAGGCGCTTTCTTTCGTGGTGCATTTTATCGGGGATATCCATCAGCCCTTGCACTCGGCGACGCGCGGCAGCGATGCCGGCGGCAATGCCGAGAACGTGCGTATCGATGGCGGCACCACCAGCCTGCATCACGCATGGGACTTCAACCTGGTCAACGACATCAATTCTGATCCCACAGCATTGGCTGCGAATCTGAGCCCGGAGATTGCCTCCGCGCAAGCTGAAGCACAGACCACGCCGGAAGGCTGGGCCATACAGGCATGGGGATTTGCCAAGAATGTGGCTTATGCCGGAATTCCCACAAGCACCACCACGACCACGACGCTTTCGGCAACCTACATTGCGAATGCGGAACCGGTGGTGCGGCAGCAACTGGCGCGCGGCGGAGTTCGACTGGCGCAGTATCTTGCCAGCAAGCTTCCATCGGGCACTCCGACTCCGACGCCTACACCGACTCCCACTCCAACGCCAACGCCCACTCCAACACCAACGCCCACTCCAACTCCAAGCCCAACGCCTACGCCGACTCCTGGCGCAACCGAACTTCTGGGCAACAAGGGATTTGAAGCCGGCGCAGCGAATGCTTCGCCATGGGTGCTGACCTCGACACACACGCCACTCGAGATCATCAACAGCTCCGCTTCGGAGCCGCCGCACAGCGGCACGTTCGACGCCTGGCTCGATGGTTTCGGCAAAACAACAACCGATACCGTCATGCAGCAGGTGTCAATCCCATCCACCGTCAGCTCAGCTACGTTCAGTTTCTGGCTGCACGTGGATACCGCGGAGACCACCAAGACCAGCCAGTTCGATACGTTGACAGTGCAGGTGCGCGACAGCAGCGGCAAGGTTCTGCAGACGCTGGCTACTTTCTCCAACCTGAGTGCTGCGGCAGGCTACCAACAACACAGCTTCAATCTGAATGCTTACATCGGGAAGACGATCCAGATCTTCTTTAAAGGCGCGGAGGACTTTGAGTTGCAAACGTCTTTCGTAATCGATGATTGTTCATTGCAGGTCCAATGATCGAGCCACGTGGCGGGCAGAGATGTCCGCCACGTGTTCTATTCCTTCTTCCCGGCGTAGTCCAGCCGAAGTCCTTCCAGGTCTCCGTCAATCACAACTTCGACACCGGCGCTCAGAAATGTGACGGAGTCATCGTTATCCGTGGCAGCAAATGCTGTATAGCGTCCAGGCAAAACACGAACGAAATCAAAAAATCCATGTGGCCTAACTGCCACCGGTTCAATGATGTGGAAATGGTCTGCGACATCACTCATCAGGACCACAAGGATCGGCCGTTGCGGAACTTCCGGGCAGCCGCGAAGATATCCGTGCACCTTATATCCAGTTTGAGACAATAAGGGAAAATCTACGCGCTCATTTTTCCCGGCTGTCACGATAATCGCCATGGCTTGGGAACGCTCAGCCACTCCTGGGTAGTAGCTCATGAAGCGCACCTGCGAGCGCTCTTCGGTCTCTTGATGTGCTCCCGCCCTGTATCTTCCTGGCTCCAAGTCGATGCAGTACCCGCCATCACCCTCAGTCTCCGCTGTCAGATAGCGGAAGCGAGCGATTTCTTCATCCGCTACCGGCCAGAACACAACTGTCAGTCCCGCAGGCTTTACACCTTTGGGCATGGCAATCTTGCCACAAACATGCGAAGAGCTTCTGGGGCGCTCTGACTGCGTGTGCGTGCGCCACTCCGCTAGATCGGCCACAGTTGGGGGCTCTCCACGTAACAGTCGCCGCTCTGCGCCGGAGTTTCCCAGTTTCGCGGTACCGCTGCATATCCCTGTGGACAGCGCCCCATCGCTTTCTTTCCACGCAAAGACCAAATAGGACTCGCCTTGCTCGAAGGGAAATCCGCAATCACCGCCGCCCAGGCCAGTCTCCACTCTTGTGTCAGCGGGCATCTCGCCCTTATACAAGCGCGTCCCGGAAAACTTAACAGCAACTGTGGGCATTTCCCGATAAGGCACCGTCTTGCCAGGCACAGGTTTTACAGGCCACCCCGTGACAGTTATGCGCTCGACCTTACCTTCAAAGATTATCGGAGCTTCGCTGACTTCCCATTCGGCAAGAACACGATAAGTTGTCGCCGTGGGTGGGGTTGGTGCGCAGCTACACGCTAAGCCAATGGTGGAAGCGGTCCACAAAGCCAGGAATACTGCGAATCGCACAATCATGGAATAGATTATGGTTTTTCTCCGCTGCTCCGGTCAACGAATCCGCGCAGCCGAAGCGCTTTCAGGGCGGCAAACTCTTTCCTGTTAACCACCCCGATACGCCACTCTTTCTTAGACAGAACTAAGCTGTTACGCTAAGGTGCTCTGGAAGTTCGCGCCGCTCGAAAAATTGGCCGACTCTTTTTTTACTAGCAGGCCACCGTTGCTCGCCTCCCAGGTCCTGGCCGAACTGGGTCCCGTGCTCACGGGTGAGCGAGATCTTTCCCAAACCGCTGCCGGCGCTCTGGAAGTGGTGCTGGCTGCTGTTCGCGCCGGATCGGGCGCGCTCTTTCGCTACCAGGAAAAGCCGGCCATGCTCGCGTCGATTGCGGCGTCTGGGTTTGTTGTTTTTCCCCAGACTGCGGTTTTCCCTCTTCTGCCGAAACATGTTCACGCGTTAACCAACACGCCGGGGCCGCAACGCATCTCGCGCGAGCGCTGTGACACGTTCTTGAGTTCCACCGGCAATATTTCCAGCGTGTGGTTTCGCTGTGTAGCGCCGCTGCGGGTTCGCGGCAAGCTGATTGGAGCGCTCCTGCTGGGCGAGCGGGAAGAAGGCGCGGAGTACACGCCGGAAGTCCTCAAACAGGTGGGCGACCTCGCGCCCTTTATAGCGCTGGCGATCTACAACCACCAACTCATGATGTCGCTGGAAGAGCGCACGGCGGAAAACCTGAAACTCGTTGCCTCAGTCCATTCTTTCTGGGACGATGCGCTGGCTGCCTTCGCCGCCACCATCGACGTGAAGTCCATTCAGATGCAGGGCCACAGCCTGCGTGTGGGCCGCTACGCCGCCGGCATGGCGGAAGCACTGGGCATGAACGCCTCTGAGGTCATTGAGATGCGCGCGGCCGGATATCTACACGATATCGGCAAGGTCACCGTGGATAAATACCTCTTCAGCAAGCCGGGCGCGTTGGAGCCAGGTGAATTCCAGGAGATGGCCGACCACACGGTGCAGGGGCATCGCATTGTTTCCACGGTACAGTTCCCCTGGCCCAGGATTCCCGAAGTGGTGCGCTCGCACCATGAACGCGCCGATGGCTCCGGCTATCCTGACCATCTGCACGGCGATGAGATGTCGACGCCGGTAAAGATCGTGGCCGTGGCAGATACGTTTGACGCCATGTTGAGCGACCGCCCTTACCGTAAGAGACTTTCGCTGGGCGAGGCCGCCGCGCAACTCAGCTGGCTGGCGCCTTCGAAGTTGGATGGTGACGTAGTCCACTCGCTGCTGGTACAGCTGCGGCGTGATGCTGTGAGCCAGGTTTCCCCGCCGCGCCCCTGGTCATCAGCGCAGGATAAATCACGCAAAATGTTTCTCGACTCCAGCGTGCCGTGCAATGTGTCACCTACCGACATTGATCACATGGTCTCCGAGCTGAACCGTCGCATGACGCGCGGGCGAGTCACCCTGGCGTAAGCCCAAGAACATATAAGAGTTAATGTTGGTGGCGGCACAGAGGAGTTGAGATCGTTTTGGGCACAACTTTTCTTTACGTTTGGGTTAATATCCCTGACTGAGAAGAGTACCTGGAGTGTCTATGCCCGTTGCTCGTAAGCAACTGATTCTGCTGGGCCTCATTCTGCTGGCTGGCGCCATGGTTCTGGCCGCCGGCGATAAGAAATCCAAAGCCTCTGACGCCACTACCGCGGCCGCACCCATGGATGACGACAAGAAGATTGTCCATGCATTGAACCGCTTTACGTATGGCGTGCGTCCCGGCGATGTGGAACGCGTTCGCGCCATGGGCCTGGAGCAGTGGTTTGACGAGCAGTTGCATCCCGACAAAATCAATGACAATGCCATCGAAGCCCGCCTGGAGCAGTACCGCACGCTCAGGATGAGCACCCGTGAGCTGGTCCAAAATTTTCCTCCGAACCAGGTGCTGAAGGCGATCGAGAACGGGCGCATGTCAATGCCGTCAGATCCGGCGAAGCGCGCGGTGTATGAATCGCGCATGGCCGCTTACCAGCAGCGGCAGGAGAACAAGCAGGACAAAGGAGTTCCAGCCACGACCGGAGGGAATGACGCAGCCAACAATGCTGATCAGCCTGCCGCTGCAGGACAAAAAGATACACCGGCGGAGATGAAGCTTGATGCCAATGATCCGCCCATGCCGCAGCAACAGCTCACGCCGGAGCAGCAGCAACGCAAGCAGCGTGAAGACGCCATGTATGCCGACATCGGAAATACCGCGCCGCCGGCAGATGCAAAGAGCAGCACCGCGACCACCCGCTCTGATTCGGCGACGACGCTTACGCCACAGCAGCGCAGGCAGCAGCAGCGCCGCGAAGACGCGATGTACGCCGATCTCGATGGGCCCAATTTGCTGCCGATGTCGCCGGACGACCGCTACAAAGCAATTCTAAAAATGTCCGCCGTGGAGCGGTTGGACCTTGCCCGCCGCTATCGTGGCGAGAAGGGCCAGCAACTGTTGGAAGGCATGACCCCGCAGCAGCGCGAAACCATCCAGGCCATTGTGCAGCCGCAGGTGGTAGTGGGCGGCGAGCTTGCAGAAGCCAAGCTGGTACGCGCGATTTACAGCGATCGCCAACTGGAAGAGGTGATGGCGGACTTCTGGTTCAATCACTTCAACGTTTTCATCGGCAAAGGGCCTGACCGTTACATGCTCAACGCCTATGAGCGGGATGTGATCCGGCCGCACGCGCTGGGCAAATTCAAAGACTTGCTGGCCGCTACGGCCAAAAGCCCGGCCATGCTGTTCTACCTCGACAACTGGGAGAGCGTGGGGCCGAACTCTGAGCTGGCGTTGTACGGCAATCAGCGCCGCCCGGTGCATCGAGGACGTTTTGTGATGTTCCCGCCGCCGCGTCCGCAGAACAAGAACCGCCCCAGCGGCCTGAATGAGAACTACGCGCGCGAGATCATGGAGCTGCACACGCTCGGCGTCGACGGCGGCTACACGCAGAAAGATGTGACCGAGCTGGCCAAAGTCCTGACCGGCTGGAGCATCGAGCAGCCGCAGCTTGGCGGTGGCTTCCGCTTCAACGAGCGCGCGCACGAGCCGGGAGCAAAATTCATCCTCGGCCGCAGGATCAGCGAGCACGGCGAAAAAGAAGGCGAGGAGATGCTGGATGTGCTGGCGCACCATCCGTCGACAGCCAAATTCATCTCGCGCAAGCTGGCCATGCGCTTTGTATCCGACAATCCGCCACAGAGCCTGATCAACCGCATGGCGGAGACCTTTGAGAAGAAAGACGGTGACATCCGCGAGGTGCTGCGCACCATGTTCCACGCGCCTGAATTCTGGGCTGCCGACGCCTATCGCGCCAAGATGAAGACACCGTTTGAATTCGTGGTTTCTGCGGAGCGAGCATCGGGCGCCGATGTGCAAAACGCCCTGCCGCTGGTGGACACACTCAATCGTATGGGAATGCAACTCTACGGCATGCAGCCGCCTACCGGTTATTCGATGAAAGCAGAAGCCTGGGTGAACTCTGCAGCGCTGCTGAACCGCATGAACTTCGCGCTGGCGCTCGGCTCGGGGAGGCTGCCGGGATCTTCGCTCGATGCGCAGGGGCTGATTCACGGCCCGACGCCGGTTGACGCAGAGGCTGCGCTGGCTTCGCTGGAGCAGGGAATTCTGGCAGGCGATGTGTCACAGCAAACGCATTCGGTAATCGAAAAGCGATTGAACGATCCGAAGATCTCTGGGCGCAAACTCGATGATGCTGCACAGCCCCCGAATTACGGCGCGATCGCGGGATTGATTATGGGCTCGCCGGAATTTCAACGGCGATGAGAGCGTGGCGGGTGGAGCAGGGCTTTAGCCCTGCGGTAGACAAGAGAGATAGTGGGCTTTAGCCCCCTGAGGTATTCTCATTGGCTAAAGCTAAGAATTTGACGACCGTTGACCGCAGGCCTGAAGGCCTGCGCCACCCCGCGGCGATGGGAGAAATCTCTTGGGCGGGGCAGTGAGAGGGGTCGAGAGTATGGCAATTACAAGAAGAGTTTTCCTGAAGAACGGCGCACTGGCTATCGTGGGCACCAGCGTTATCCCCAGCTTTTTGACGCGCGCGGTTTACGCCGCGGAGACCGCTGCTCCGGGCAAGAAGCGATTGGTCGTGCTGTTCCAGCGCGGCGCAGCCGATGGCCTGAACATCGTGGTGCCACATGGCGAGCAGGCGTACTACAGCATGCGCCCGAGCATCGCCATCCCGCGCCCGCGGGTTGGGCAGGAGAGCGTCATCGATCTTGATGGCTTTTTCGGCCTGCATCCTTCCATGACGGCATTCAAGCCGCTATGGGACCAGAAGCGCCTGGCCATTGTGCATGCTGCCGGCTCGCCGGACACGACCCGCTCGCACTTTGATGCGCAGGACTATATGGAGTCGGGCACACCGGGAGTGAAGTCGACGGAAGACGGCTGGTTGAATCGCGCGGTCGCCGGGGTAAAAGAAGCCGACGCTTCGCCGTTCCGAGCTGTGGCGATGGGCGGCGCGCTGCCGCGAACGCTGGCCGGTTCGGTCCCGGCAGTCGCCATGAGCGATATTCGCGGCTTTACCGTGGGCGGACGCGGCCCGAACCCGAGCATCGCCAGCAACACGTTTGAAGCCATGTATGAGCAGTCGGTCGATACCGTACTGCACGGCACCGGCAATGAGACTTTTGAGGCGGTCAAGATGCTGCGCTCGGCCGATCCGGAAAAATACACGCCTGCGGCCGGAGCCAACTATCCGCGGGGCAAGTTTGGCGACAGCCTGCGCCAGGTAGCTCAGCTGGTCAAGGCAAACCTGGGCGTGGAAGTGGCGTTCGCCGATATCGGGGGTTGGGACCATCACGTGAACGAAGGCAGCGTGCAGGGGCAGATCGCCAACCTGACGCGCGAATTCTCGCAATCGATTGCCGCGTTCTGGACCGACCTGGGCGATCTGGCAGAGAACACAGTGATCGTCACCATGTCAGAGTTCGGGCGCACCGCGCGGGAAAATGGCAATCGCGGCACCGACCACGGGCACGCCAACGTAATGTTCGTGCTCGGCGGGCCGGTGAAAGGCGGAAGAGTTTACGGCCGCTGGCCGGGTCTGCAGCCAGGACAGCTCTATGAAGGCCGCGATCTGGCTGTGACCACAGATTTTCGCCAGGTGCTGAGCGAAGCTGTCGCCGATCATCTGGGCAACAAGGAACTGGCCGGAGTGTTCCCGGGATTCGATAAGGGCGATCCGCGCTATTTCCTGAAATACCTGGGATAGTAGCTTTCAGCGATCAGCTTTCTGCTATCAGCGCGCGGCTGGAGCTTCTTGCTCGGGATTTGGCCCGTTGAAAAACTCTACAGCGACAACTTTTCCGGCGAAAATTCTTGCTGCATTTGCAGCGACGAAGTATCTGCCCATCCGTGCAGGGGACCATCGTTTTATACGAATCTGGGTGGTTGTCGCACGAGGGCGCGTGATGGTCCGATCGTGGAACGACAAACCGAGTGGCTGGTATCGGGCATTCCGAGAGCATCCGCAGGGAGACGTTCAACTTGACGACCGTGAGCTTCCGGTTCGCGGCATTCCCGTTCGCAGTGCGCGGCTGAATGACGCGACAGGCGATGCATTTGCGGCCAAGTACACCACCAATGCGAACGCAAATACGTGAAGGGCTTCAAGGCAAAGAAGCGCAAGGCAGCCACACTGGAATTGATTCCTGCGTAGCTTGCCAATCACCGCTTGCAGCCGTTCGCGGCGCTTTTTCGTCCGTGAAATAATGTGCTAACCTGTTAGCACTTGGCCAGTCTCACAGACGGAGCAGACTGTGCCCATCGTGCCCCCCGGGGGGAAAAAAGATGAACATCGCTGCATGGACGGAGACCTTTTGGAAAGACCTGCGTTATGCCAGCCGGCAATTTGTTCGCAATCCCGTGTTTACGTTGGTGGCAGTGGCATCGTTGGGCATTGGCATTGGGGCTAATACAGCCATTTTCAGTGTATTGAACGCGGCCATGCTCAAGTCCCTGCCGGTGCGCGATCCGCAGGCACTGGTGATGCTGACGGACCCGAACCAGAGCGGTGTCTCCTCCGGGATGAACACGGGTGAACGGGGCATGCTGACTTACGCTGAATTCACCCAGATTCGCGACACTTCCACAACCCTGGCCGGCCTCTGCGCTGCGCAGACGGAAATGGACCGCCAGCAGGTGCGGATCAATGGAGGCACTCCGGAAGATGCACACACCAGGCTGGTTTCGGAAGAGTATTTTTCCGTTCTCGGCGTGGAGCCTGCCATCGGCCGCTTCTTCAATCGCGATGAAGCCAGGGGCATTGGACAAGATCCCTTCGCCGTCCTCAGCTATGACTACTGGCAGAAGCGCTTCGGCGGCAATGTCTCAGTGCTGGGAACACCGATCAAGCTGTTGGGCGGATCAGTCACGGTGATTGGAGTGGCCGCGCCCGGTTTCAGCGGCGAGAGTGTAGGCTCCAAGCCCGACATCTGGATACCGATGATGATGCAACCTGTGGTGATGCCGGGGCGGGACTGGCTGCATGAAGACCTGAGCAAGAACATGGAAAAGGTGATGTGGCTGCATGCCTTTGGCCGCCTGAAGCCGGGTGTGACCCAATCCCGCGCACAAACAGAAATGGACGTGCTTTTCAAGGGCATCATAGAGAGCGGTTATCCGACTTCGTTGGCGCCAGAGACGCGCAAGCAAGTGCTGGACCAGCGCATTAAGCTGCGTGATGCCCGCACCGGCGCTTTCGGTGGACGCGATGAATTCACCCAACAGTTGATGGTGTTGCTGGGCACTTCGATTGTGGTTTTGCTGATCGCGTGCATCAACGTGGCCAACCTGCTGCTGGCCCGCGCCGCAGCACGGGGCAAGGAAGTGGGCGTGCGGCTTTCCATCGGCGCGTCGCGCACGCGACTGGTGCGACAGTTTCTGACGGAAAGCCTGTTGCTTGCCACCCTGGGAGGGATCCTGGGGCTGCTGCTGGCCTGGGCATCGTCACGCGTTCTGGTGCTGTTGCTTTCCGAACGCCGTGAAGATTTCTCTCTGCGGCCCACCCTTGACCTGGGTGTGTTGGCCTTTACGGTAGGCGTAACGCTTCTCACCGGGATCGTCTTTGGCCTGGTGCCGGCCCTGCGCGCCACACGCGTGAATCTCAACGATAGCTTGCGCGATAGCGGCCGCGTTACCGCTTCCGGCAGCCGTCTCAACCTGGCCAAGGGCCTGGTCATTGTGCAGGTAGCTTTGTCCATGCTGCTGGTCGCAGGCGCGGGACTGTTTCTGCGCACGCTCTGGAACCTGCAGTCGGTGGGGCTGGGTTACCCCAAAGAGCACCTGCTGATGGTGAGCGTGGATGGCGTGAGCGCAGGGTACAAGGACGCGCAGCTTTCCAGTCTATGGCGCGAGCTGACTGATCGCTTGCGCGCTCTGCCCGGCGTGCAGGGCGCCACCTATTCTCAGAATGGGCTCTTCAGCGGATCAGAGTCGGGCGACGAAGTGGATGTGGAAGGCTTCACGCCGAGCAAGGACGAGGAGAAGTTCTCCCGCTTTGACATGATTGGTCCGCAGTATTTTTCCACTGTCGGCATTCCGCTGGTGCTGGGCCGGGAGTTCGGCCCGCAAGATACGACGGCATCGCCGCATGTTTGCGTGATTAATGAAGCGTTCGCCAAGCTCTTTTTTGCCGGGCGCAATCCCATTGGCCGCCACGTTACGGAAAAATATGGGGACAAGCGAAATGTGATGGAGGTAGTGGGTGTGGCAAAGAACGCGCGCGACCATCGCCTGCGCGGCGATGTACCGCCACGCTTCTATATTCCCGCCGCTCAGGGGATGTACGGGGCGAATGAGTTCGCCCATTTTGAAGTGCGTACGGCCAGCGATCCGAACCAGATGATTGTCTCAGTGCGCAAAGCGATCCTGGGCGTAAACGAAAACCTGCCGGTGGGGACCACCCGGCCGCTGGTGGAATCGGTTGACCGCACCAATGCACAGCCGCGTCTGGTGGCCCGCCTGTGCTCCATCTTCGGCGTAATGGCCCTGCTGCTGGCTGCTACGGGCCTCTATGGCGTGCTTTCCTACGGCGTGGCGCGGCGCACAAATGAGATCGGCATACGCATGGCGCTGGGCGCAGGTAAAGGCCGGGTGATCCAGATGATCCTGCGGGAAACCGGAATCATGATTGTGATCGGCGTGGTAGCAGGCGTGATCTTTACCGCTATCGGCGTGCAATTGGTGAAGTCAAAGCTCTACGGTCTGAGCGCACTGGATCCGTTGGCGGTGGCTGCTTCCGTGGCGATTTTGGGTGTAGTCGCTTTGATCGCCGGCTATATCCCTGCTGCCCGCGCTGCCCGTGTGAATCCGACGCAGGCGTTGAGGCATGAATAGTTTCTTCTGAAATCCCGACCCTGAGCCTGCCGAAGGGGGAGGGAACCC
This sequence comes from Candidatus Angelobacter sp., assembly GCA_036557225.1. Taxonomy (GTDB): domain Bacteria; phylum Acidobacteriota; class Terriglobia; order Terriglobales; family Acidobacteriaceae; genus Angelobacter. The sequence continues at coordinate 14,147 of DATBHX010000044.1, read as the reverse complement.
TATTCCCTAAAGAAATGTTGATCCTATTTCCCACTTTGAATTCATCGTTGCTATAGGGATCCCTCGCTACGCTCGGGATGTGAAAAAACCTTATTCGTACGCTAGCGCATCGATCGGATCTTTTTGCGCTGCCTTGATGGCCGGGTAAATTGCGCCCAGCAAGGCGCCGACGATGGCAATCAAAGTGGAGTACAGACCCCATTTCAACGTAATCGGCAGGACGGTAAGCGTGGGGAAACGATGCACCAGACCCACTCTGCCCAGGATGCTGGCAATGAAGCCGACGAGGATCCCAGCCACCGCCAACAGCAGCGTTTCGCGGAGAATCACGCGCACAACAAATCCTTTAGAAGCGCCCAGAGATTTCAGGATGCCGATCTCCCGCGTGCGCTCCATCACCGCCGTATACATCGACTGGAAGATCACGATAAAGCCGATCACCACGGCGATCCCAATCACAACTTTAATGACCGTGGAAAGGCCGGGAATGTTGTCCGGTGTCATCAGTTGCATCCACTCGCGCGTGGAGGTGACCACGAAGTCCGGCAGTTTGGCCTTGATGCCGTCCACGGTTGCGTCAATATTTTTAGCGTCGTCCACTTTTACGTAAAAGACCGAGGCTTTGTTGTCTGCGCCGATCAGGTCCTGCAGGGTTTTCATGGGAATATAGCGGCGGGCGCCGCGTCCGTGCGGAACAATGCCGGAGACCCGAAAATCGTGGTTCAAGACGTTGATGGTGGAGCCCACGCGCGCCTTGTTGGCCGCGGAGTAGACGTCGTCGACGATCATGTCATACGGCCCCTGAAACGGGCCGCCTTTGAGATACTTCAACGGACCACCGACGGCTTCAAATGAAGACAGGTCAATACCGTTTAGAACTTCAATGTTGGTCAGGCTGGTGGTGGTCTGCAGCATGACGGGAGCAACAGCGGCAACGTGAGGCTGCTGGCCCAGCAGATCGGCATATTTCAGCGAGGCAGGCGCACCGCTGAAAGCGCCAAAGTTGGCCGATCCCGGCGGACGCACAATCACGTCTGCTCCCAGGCCCTTTTGCCGCACTTTGCTGTCTTCCAAAATACCCAGCATCAGGCCGACCATCAGCAGAATCATGGTGACTTCAATGGCCACAGCAAGGATGCTGATGACTGTCCGCACGGGACGGTAAACCAGGTTCGACACAATCATCTTGTTCATAGGTCATTTCTCTTGCGAATGGAGTTGCCGGAAGGCACGGTGGCTATCGGGGTTCCTTGCCGTCGCCTGAGCGGTTGGCGGCGGCCGAGGACTGCGTGTCAACGTTGATAAGCTGAGAACCCGGCGGTTGCGTCAGAACAAACTGGTCGTCGGTCAACGGTATATTCACGTCGAGCTTCACCATGTTCAACACCAGAGAGTAGCCTTCGATCGGGCGCTGGATGGAAACCATTCCAGGCAGCATGATGCCCGATTTGTCAGTGAAGTTTTCATAACGCGCAAAGGTCACCAGCTGGCCCTGGCGATTGTAGAGGTACTGTTCGTGGGGCAGCAGGTCTGTACGGCTGAAAACAATCCTGCGCGAGAGAAATGCACCAGTCTCGTCCTTGTCAATCACCAGCACAGCGTAGGCATCCTGTTCCGCATCTTTGTGCGTCTTGGGATCTTTTACGATCTCAGTGGTTGCTTCCAGAACGGCCAGTTCCTTTTCCGGATCAATCGGCTTCAGCAGCAGCGCGTCAGCAATGTGCTGCGGACGCATGTTGTACAGCGGATTGGGAGACGGCTTGGCGGGCTGGCGATTGGAGCCGACAAAAAATTTGCTCTGCGGGGGGAGGGCGAGGGAAAAATTGCTGCCGTTGCTCACCATGTCAAACATGCGGTTGTGGACCACCGGCACCAGTCCAATCATGCGCAGCATCTCCGGCTTACGGAGAAGAATGTAACCCGCGATCTGCGGATTGTCAGTGACTTTCTCCTTCTTTTGCTCAAGCACGGAGCTGTCGATATCGACCGTGGCTTTCAGGGACTTCAGCATTTCCGCGTTGGTGTTATTGGTCTCAAGCAGTTGCTCCAGGGTAGCGGAGCGGAGCGTGGCAGTGCTGGTCCGCATCTTGACCGGATGCGACGTGCGGAATCCACAGCCGCTGATCACCAGGACCGCAAAAATCGCCAGTAGAATGAGAATAAAAGCTTTACGCCAATGAAAATGCATTACTTGATTCGAGCACACTCTGATTTGGATGCATTCCTAGTATATCGAAGGAAAGGAGTTCATGGCGGCAGGAGGACACGGCAAGGCACGACATTTTACGGCAGAGCAGCCGTCCGGTTACCGGTTTGCGGCCTGAACGGCCCGGCGGTAGGCCTTGACGTTGCTGGCGTGTTCTGCGGTAGTGCGGGCAAAACGATGGTGTCCCTGGTTGTCACTGACGAAATAGAGGTAATCCGTTTGCGCCGGGTGCAACGCCGCCTGCAGTGACGCCCGTCCGGGGTTGCTGATCGGCCCCGGCGGCAGCCCGGCCTTGCGATAAGTGTTGTAGGGCGACTCAAAGTGCAGGTCAGATTGGTGAATCACGCCGCTGTAACGATTGTTGAGCAGGGCCGCATAGATCACCGAAGGATCAGTTGCCAGCACCATGTTCTTTTGCAGCCGATTATAAAAAACGCTAGCCACCTCGGGGCGCTCTTCCGGCGCTCCGGTTTCTTTTTCCACGATGCTGGCCATGGTCACCACGTCATGGACATTTTGGTTCAAGCCCATCTCTTTGGCTGCCTGACGGAAGCGCCGCACCATGGTCGCTGCCATATCATGCAATGACTGGGTGCGTGTAAAGTGATAGGTATCCGGGAAAAGGTAGCCCTCCAGGCTCGGCGCCTGGGGATCAAGATCGTGCACCAGCGCGGTTTCAGTGCGGGCGATTTTCAGGAAGTCTTCACGCTTGCCCAGCCCGGCTTCTTCCACGGCCGTGGCGATATCGAACATGTTGTAGCCTTCCGGAACCGTCAAGGTCTGGAAGTAGATATCGCCGCGAGCAATGCGGTCATAGACTTCGCGCATGCCGGCGCGATGATCGAAAGCATATTCGCCGGCCTTGAGCGGCTTGTGATGAAAGTAATGCCACAGTAGAAATGCATATTGACTGCGGATGATGCCGGCGTTGGCCAGGTCAGCAGCAATGTGATGCGCGGAGGAACCAGACTTGAGCTGCACAAACTTTTCCTGCGTTGGCCCCGCAGGCAACAATAGGCCGTAGGCCAGCCATGCGGCGCCCAGCACCAGCGTGATCGCGATCAGTCTGAAAAGGAATTTCAACATGAATCCGTCTGCTAACCGCCATTTTAACGGCGAACGCCCAATCTGCCGCGGGGAACTCGTGAAATTGAGCGTCACGAATGGTCAATGACCTGACGGCTTGGCTGTTTAGTCTTAAAAATGTTGGAAGAGAATTGAGAGCGCCGAGTTGCTAGACGGTGCGGTTTCACAGCTCAAAGTGCAGTCTGAGGCCGGGCACAATCACCGGGCCACGATCGCGGTTATATCCCGGATGGGTGACCCACTGCAGCTCAGGAGAGAAGTAAACGCCGCGCCAGAGATGGGCCGTGTAATAGGTCTCCAGGATATTTTCCCGCCCGTAGGTGAGGCGGCCGTCGCCGAGCAAAAAGCCATTGCCACCCAGCGCGAGATAGAGCTGATGCCAACGCGAGATCCCGTTGGAGATGAAGGCGAAACCAATCTTGTCGACGGGCCGGCGCCAGCGGTCGAGGCGAACATCGGCGCCAAGTTCGATTGCCTGGTCAACCTCGGTATACGCAAAGCTCTCGTTCTGGCCCTCGTTCCATCCCAGGCGGGCGAAGGCGCGCCAGGGTTTGGTGAGCTCGTGCTCGCCATTGAATCCGAACCCGTACTTGATGCGTCCCTGTTTGCGTGTGGCTACTACGTCAGGCTGTGGAGTTGTGTGGGCCAGGAACGCGTCTACGGCCTGCTGGTAGTTGCCCATGTTGGCGTGGTTGATATAGCTCAAGAGGCGGAGCACGGTGTGACGCTCCGGCAGCAGCTCCGGACGAAATTCAAATTCGATGTTCTCCGAGCGGGCGCGAAACAGGTCGGCGTCGAGATCGGGGCCATTGGCGACTTTGGGCATCAGGGCTTCGCCAAAACGGACGCCCCAGTTACGGTCCTGGTATTCAACGATGGCGGCGAAGGTGTAGCCGCGCGTATCGGCTGCGTAGTCATAGGCGCCGTTGTTGACGGCGGTCCAGTTGAGAAACTGCAGATGGCTGTCACTGCCGACAGAGTTCACATCGAAAAAGTCTGCCAGGCTCATTTTGCCGGCGCGGACTTCAAGTCGCCGTTCCGGCAGTTTCGAGAGCAACGAGAGTGGCGTGCGCTCTTGGTCTGGCGCATTCTTGCTCAGAGCGAAGACGTGATGCACCAGGGCTCGTGCCACGTAGGGCGCGGAGCCAAGCGTGGGATTTCTAACCACATCAACGTTGGTGAAGCCGGCCAGGCCCAAAGCGTCGCTGATGCCGCGGCCGCCGGCGCTCTCCAGGTCAAACAGAATTTCTGTGTGGTCGCCGAGCTGCAGGCCCGTGTACAAGGTCAGGACACGCGAAGTCGCATGCTCGCCTGCGGCGGACAGGCTGTTGGGACCGGAGTAGAGTGCGTGAAAGTCAGGATGCGCCTGGAAGACGATGTTGACCTGTCCGGAGACCCACCAGCGCGCCGTTGAAGAATGCGGGAAGATTGTGGTGGGCTCGGAGGAGTCGTCTTTATTCCCGCTATTCTGTGCGACTTTGTTATCGGCATCTTGCGCGGCGCACACAGCGGCGCACCAACACAGCGCCAGGGCCAAGCCCAGCCAACGGAATGGAATCTTGAGGGCCAATTTTGGAATGTAACAGAATGGCTGAAAAGACGGCGTAAAGATTCAGTGAATGCCACGGGCCTGCATAAAACTCTGCAAGATCAGGACGGCGGCCATACGATCGACAGCCTGGGCGCGCTTTTTTGTGCTCAATTCGGCTTCGCGCAGCAGCCGATTGGCCTCGGCCGAGGTCAGGCGCTCATCCCAGAGGTGGACGGGCAGTGCGAAGCGCTGCCGCAACGCCTCAGCAAATCCCGCTACTTTCTGCGACTGTGCACCCTCTTGTCCGCTCATGCGCAGCGGATTGCCCAACACGATCTCGCGTACCTGGTATTCGCGGATGATGCGCTCCAGCCGGCCGAAGTCGGCGCGTTTGTTCTTGCGCTCAAGCGTGTCCAACCCCTGGGCGGTGATGCCGAGCGGATCAGAAACGGCCAACCCCATGCGGCGGCTGCCGTAGTCGATGGCGAGAATACGTCCGGGAGCGTCCACGCGCCGATTATACGAGGAGACGCATCTTACCTTTTGACTATGGCCTCAAACCGCATCATCCCGCCGGCGCCGGAACAGCTTCATCCGGAGGAGCCGCCAGACAACCAAATGGTGGAGGAAGAACTGCGCGCCAAAAAAGAGCGCAAGCTGAATGCAATGCTGCATGCAGGGGCGATTGCGCAGATCGTGGTCGGCGCCGCCGTAGTGCTTGCCATTTGCTACGTGGCGAAGCTGGTGCTGATTACACTGATGGTTTCAGTTCTCATCACGTTTATGCTCGAACCCGTGGTGGATCTGCTGGAACGCGTGCGGTTGCCAAGATCAGCGGGATCGGTGGCGGCGATCCTGCTTCTGCTATGCCTGACCTACGGCGCGAGCTACTTCTTTTATAGCCGCGCCATCAGTTTCGCTCATGAGTTGCCCAAGTATTCCGACAGGATTCGCGGGCTGCTCTCTCACGTTCGCCAGCAGACCAGCGACCTGGAGAAAACGGCGCAGCAGGTCCTGCCGGAAGAGAAAAGTGGTAAGAAACCCGTTCCAGTCACCGTGCAGAGTCCTTCCCTGCCAGGCGTTGTGACACAAAACATCGGGACATTGGTGGAGACGGTTCTCACGCTCATCTTTATTCCATTCCTGGTCTATTTCATGCTGAGCTGGCAGGAGCACGCGCGGACAAAATCCGTGCAACTCTTTCCCGCTGAGTATCGCACCACCGCCTACGTCACGCTGGGACAGATTTCGCTCATGATGCGAAGCTTCATCGACGGGAATCTGCTGATTGGACTGTTCATGAGCATCGTCAGCATGGTTGTGTTCGGCGCCGTGGGATTGCCGTATTTCTACTTTCTCGGCTTTATCAGCGGCTTTCTCAGCCTGATGCCCTATTTGGGGATTGCTCTGGCGATGATTCCACCGCTGGCAGCCGGAATGGGCGTATTGAGCGATACGCGCCTGCTGATTGTGGCAGCGACCGTGCTGGGGCTGCATCTGCTGGCGATGAACGTGCTCTATCCCAAGATTCTGGGCAAGCGTCTGCAACTCAATCCTCTGGTGGTGACCATCTCACTGCTGATCTGGGGTTTCATATGGGGCGCCATGGGATTGATTCTGGCTGTGCCGATCATGGGCGCTATCAAGATTATCTGTGACCACGTGAGTTCTCTAAGGCCAATCGGGGAGTGGATGGGAGATTAGTTTTTTTCTGAAATCTCGAGCGGAGCGAGAGATCCCTATCGGCTAGAACGTCTGCTCCTTGAGCAACGCTCTTTATCTCTCTTTTAGATTCGTCCAAGATACGCGATCCTCGGGAATCGTCTCCCCTTGAGATTCTGCTTGCTATAGGGACCCCTCCCCTTCGACAAGCTCAGGGTCGGGGCTCCGGAAAAGAGCTAACCAGGCGGCCAATGCATCTGTCTCCCGCCGAGCAGATGCAAGTGGAGATGGAAGACAGATTGTCCGGCGTCCGGGCCGACGTTATACACGGTGCGATATCCGCCCTCAAGCTTGCGTTCGCGGGCGAGCTTTGCCGCGACGAGCTGGCAATAGCCAATCAGTTCTGCATCGGCTTCGCTTGCTTGATCGATGCCGACAATATGCTTTTTAGGCACGATGAGAACATGCGTCGGCGCTCCCGGCTTGATGTCTTCAAAGGCAAAAACTTTATCGTCTTCGTAAACTTTTTTCGAAGGAATGCTGCCGGCGATGATCTTGCAGAAGAGGCAGTCGGTCATAACAAGGAAATCTTAGCAAAGATTCTTCTGAAATCTCGACCCGGAGCTTGCGAAGGGGAGAGATCCATATTGCCAGGATGAACCTCACGATCGAGAGAGATCTATGCCGACCTCGCTTCGGCTGAATCTGCGATTGGTTTCCCTAAAGTTTTTGTTAGAAAATAGGGGTCCCTCACCCGCAAACCCAGCGGGTTCGGGATTGCAGAAAAAAAACTAGTCCAGCCTCACCAGAAACATATTCGCTTCGGTGTGGGTCTCGCGCATTACTTCCTGAGCGCGTTTCTTGTCGTCTTCGGCTACACGTACGCGAATCCAGTCTCCGCCCACCGGGCTGGTGAACTGCAGGACTTTGGCTGTGCGATAGCGCCGGGCCAGCTTCTCTTTTAGCTTGCGCGCATCCTCGGAATCAGCAAAGGCGCCGATCTGTACGCACCAGCGGCCTCCTTCGGCGATTGGCGCCGGCGTTTCCAGCACTTCAATTCTTACCAGCGCCGTTCCGTGTTGAAAGACGCTCAGCTTGCGCGCGGCCGCGCGCGAAAGATCGATGACACGGTCATTCACAAAAGGGCCCCGATCTGTGATGCGCAGCAGGACCGAGTCGCCGGTCTTCAAGTCGGTGACGCGAGCGATCGTGCCCAGAGGCAGCGTACGGTGCGCGGCCGTCATGGCGTTCATGTCATAAGGCTGTCCGTTGGCGGCGTTGCGCTTCTGGAATCCCGGGCCATACCAGCTGGCATAGCCAACTTCGCTATAGAGAACCCTGGCGTTTTTCGGAACGATGATCTCCGCGTCGGGTTTTGGCGCGGCCGGCGTGGCGGGGACAGGCAGCGGCGTCGGCGTGGGCGTAGGAATTCGCGATGGCGCCGGAGTTGAAACAGGCGAGGCGGGCGGTGGCGCGGGCATGGCCGGCGGCGGTTCGCGATGCGCGCATCCGGCCAGCAACAATACAAAACAAAAAAGCGCAGCTAGCTGGAGCGGTTTTTGTCCATGTATTCGGCGAGCTTGTTGAGCTGGTCGGCAGCAACGCGCAGGGCCTTGGTGGAATGATTGCGAATGGCCGGCACCACTTCGTTGTTCAGGTAATTGATGACCCGTTCTGATTCGCGATCCAGCTTCTGGGCGGCTTCGCTGAATTCCGCATCCAGCTTGCGCCCGAACCGCTCGAAGTGGGCGTTCTTGGGACCGTCTTGTTGACTCATATATTTGTCTCACCATCAGTTTACCGGACGGTGGCGCTCAACGGGCCTCGGAGCAGACCAGATCAACCTCAACGATCAAAGTTACCCGCAACCAGCCACTCTGTCTCAGTAACTTAGATGATACCTGCTTAGACCAGCAAGGAAGGATTTTTGTACATGACCGGGCTTGGCCGGTGGCTGCATGAGCGAAGGGATCAGTAGCAATCCGCGGGATTTACTTTGAAGAACACTAACCAAAACGTGGTTAGGAAAATCGGGTTAGCAGAACTTGGCGCCGAAGAAGATGCGGGTTTCCGGCCAGTTGCTCAAGTTACGTCGCACCACCCGAGCCAGGCGCGTGCTGGAATGCAGCATGGGAACGTCCGGTCCCTGGAAAGTGATTTGCACTCTGGAATCGACCTCAAGCATTTCATTCGACGAGAACAGGAGTCCAGACTCGCTCATATTAATGGCTTCGCCCGGCAGCCACTCCTCGACACCTTCCCGGCGGTAACGCAGCGGAATTCGGAGCTCGTGGCGCACGGCCCGACGATCGGTGACAGTCTTCTGTTGAAGCCCGGGGGGCTCGATCTTTCCCATGTAATCTCCGTCGACAAAGTTACGTGTAAGACCAACCCTGGAGTGACAAATACCTGGGACGGCTACCGAGGGAGTTGCGTAACACCAAGTGGTTAGAGATTTTCCATTGCGTTGCGAACGCTGTCAAGCAGAGATTGGCTGGATTCCGGGTTTCTTAATTGCAATTTAAGTTGCAACGATTTGCCTATCTTTGTCACGCGCCGCGCATCGAGCTCTCCAACATTCTGCTAACCCCTTCATCATCAAGTGCGGGGGGAGGATTACAAGTGAACACATCTGTCGAAGCCGATCGATAAATTAGTGGATTCTAACTTTGACATGAAGAGCCTCTGTTGCGTTCGGTCGGTGATAGCACGTCCTTTTGCATTCTCGAAGTAGCGATGTCAACCGCAGGCGATCGACGCAAGATTGTCTTGAAACGACAGATTCAGCGTCACTTACGTGGTTGACTCCATTTTTACCTCCAATTGAGCCGGCGTGCATTGCCGGTTGATGGCTGCCGATTGCATGGTTGCGTCAGCAACAAAGCGGCAGCGAGTCCGGCAAGAAAGTGCACTTCAGCTCCTTCCCGACTTTCTTCCGGCTCGTTGGCCGTTCGAAAGGCAGATCAGCAATCGGAGGTGAAATCCAATGCAGCAACTGCAACCAACACAAACCAATCAGGCCGCCAATTTTCGCGAGGCCAAACGGATCCAGCAGAGCTTTCTCGCCGGCCTGGAGAAACGGACACTGATCTGGCTGGCGGCTCGTACTCCGGCCTGGATCAACTCTGACCATTTGACGCTGCTGGGGTTGGTTTCCATGGCAGGGGCCGGAGCAAGCTATTGGTGGTCAGGCTCGAACCGGCTTGGCCTGCTGCTGGCAATCGCTTTCCTGGCCCTGAACTGGCTGGGCGATTCGCTGGACGGAACCCTGGCCCGCTTCCGCGATCATTCGCGTCCACGCTACGGTTTTTATGTCGACCATGTTGTGGACGCGTTTAGCGCACTCTTTCTGCTGGGCGGAATGGCGCTCTCCGGATCTATGTCTCCGGTGGTCGCGCTGGGACTGCTGGTGGCTTACCTGATGCTGTCAGTCGAGGTGTACCTTGCCAGCTATACGCTGGGCGACTTCAAGATCTCTTACTTCAAAATGGGGCCGACGGAGCTGCGCCTGCTGCTTTCCATCGGCACCCTGGTGCTCTTTTTCTGGAAGTCGGCCGGGCACGTGGCTGGGCGCGCACACAAGTTCTTTGACGTCGCAGGGACGATCGGCATTTCCGGCATGCTGCTGATCATGCTGATTTCGGCGGTCCAAAATACGGTGCGGCTCTATCGCCAGGAGCCAATCCCGACAGGAAAGCCGGTACCGGGGAAGCAGCCGTTGATCCTTGCGAAGAAGTTTGCGCTCCCTGGAGGCAAGGGAGCACAATAGTTGAGCTCTGGATGATTGATAGGAGGCGCCCGATGCCGAAGCTATCCAGGATTCTAGCTGTCTTCGTACTTTTTCTATTTGCTGCCATTGCGCGTTCGCAAGGCACGATAGTTACATCAGTACAAACCGGCAATGCCTCCGGCCCCAGCCAGAATAAAGAGACTGTCCGTACCAGCGTGGGCTTGGTTGCAGGCTTCGGGGGGACTCTCGCCGGCATGGGCGGGGTAAAAGGCCAGCCGTTTTCAGCCGATGTGATTGAAGAAGATGATAAATACCTGGCCGATGGCAATCATATTCATCATGAAAGGCATGGCCGGACATTCCGCGATTCCGAAGGCCGGACACGCACCGAAAACGAGATCGGCGCCGGCATGGTGCCCGGCGCCACACCGTTTGTTCACATCCAGATTTTTGATCCGGAGCAGAATGCTTTCATCATGCTCGATCCGCAAAGCAAAACCGCCACGGTGATCCATTTCGGGGAAAGAGCTGGTTTGAAACGCGGGCCGCGAGCGAACCAATCCTCCGGGCCGAGCACGATCGCGCCACCGCCGCCTCCAAGCGGCACCCAGGCACGGCTGCGCACGGCCCCCGATACCCAAGCTCCAATCGCAAGGGAACATTCTCGCGAAGATCTGGGAACCATGGAGATTGAAGGCTTTACGGTGAAAGGCACGCGGATTACCACAACGACTCCGGCTGGAGCGATGGGAAATGACAAGCCTATGACTTCGACCATGGAGCGCTGGTCTTCTGAGGACCTGAAGATGGACCTGGTAATCAAATCGAACAGTCCGGAGTCGGGCCAGCACGTGCGCAGGCTGGTGAACATTCGCAGCGGCGACCCTGATCCGCTGCTGTTCCAGGTGCCGGTGGACTACACGGTGAAAGATCAGCAATGAACCCAGAGGTTGCTGGACAGGCGGCAACCGTCTGCCTGAAGGCCCGCGTTCCGGCGCGCCGGAACGCTAGACGCTGAACAGGAGAGTGGGTCAGCTTCACTGACCCACTACCTCCGTCCGTCCCTCTATGAAATAATTGTCTGTTTTGCCCGAACGCACGAATAGGCGTCGCGGGGTTACGCTTGCCCGACAGGCATGCAGAGCCCGCAGCGACAGCCTGCGTGCTGCAAAGGTGGAATATTGCCTGCGTTACGGTGCGCAGCGACAGGAGAACGATGGACTTCCAGCTCAACGACGAACAACTGCAACTTAAGAAATCAATTCGCGAATTTGCCGAGCGCGAGATCCTGCCCAATGTGATGAAGTGGGACGAAGCCAACCACTTTCCGCTGGAGACAATCAAGGAGCTGGGCCGCATGGGCGTGCTGGGCATGATCTTTCCCAGTGAATACGGTGGGACAGGCCTGGGCTACATCGAATATGTGATCGCCATTGAAGAGCTGTCGCGTGTGGATGGATCGGTGGGGATCACCGTGGCCGCGCACAATTCGCTGTGCTCCAACCATATCTATCTTGCCGGCAACGAAGAGCAGCGGAAAAAATATATCAGCAAGCTGGCGACGGGCGAGTGGTTGGGTGCGTGGGGCTTGACGGAGCCAGGATCGGGATCGGACGCAGGCGGCGCGCGCATGAGCGCGGTGCGCAAAGGCAAAAAGGGCGGATGGGTGCTCAACGGCACCAAGACGTTCATCACCAACGGCCACCATGCCGATGTCGCGGTGGTGATTGCTGTGACGGACAAGACAGCGCATACGCATGGGCTTTCGGCGTTCATCGTGGAGAAGGGGACCAAGGGATTTCGTCCGGGGAAAAAAGAGAATAAGCTTGGCCTTCGCGCCAGCGATACCTCAGAGTTGATCTTTGAAGATTGCCACGTGCCGGAAGATGCGCTGGTAGGCGCCGAGGGGCAGGGGTTTGTAGATGCGATGCGCGTTTTAGATGGCGGCCGCATCTCCATTGCCGCTCTCGGCCTGGGCATGGCGCAGGGAGCCTACGAAGCGGCGCTCAAATATTCCAAACAGCGAAAGCAATTCGGCAAAGCGATCAGCGAGTTCCAGGCCATACAATGGAAGCTCGCCGACATGGCTACGGAGATTGATGCGGCCCGCCTGCTCACGTTCCGGGCGGCTTCCATGAAAGATGCGGGCATGAAGACGACGCAGGAATCATCGATGGCGAAGCTCTATGCCGGAGAGGTTGCCGTGAAGGCCGCGAACGAGTGCGTGCAGATTCACGGCGGATATGGCTTCATCAAGGACTATCCGGCGGAAAAGTTTTATCGCGACGTGAAGTTGTGCACCATCGGCGAGGGAACAAGCGAAATTCAGCGGCTGGTGATTGCGCGGCAGTTGCTGAAGGATTAGCCCTCTATTCAACGATGTCGACTGCTCTCCAATCCTGGGTTGACCGTATTCGCGCCGGCGAGGTTCGCGCTGTGGCGCGAGCGATCAGCACGATTGAAGACAATCGCCCGGAAGCGCGCGAGCTACTGAAGGCATTGTTCAGCTTTACGGGCAGGGCGCGCATGATCGGGCTGACGGGCGCACCGGGCGCGGGCAAGAGCACGCTGGTGGACCAGCTGGCGCGAGAATATCGCAAGCAAGGGCGGACGGCCGGCATTCTGGCCGTCGATCCGACGAGCCCTTACACGGGCGGCGCAATTCTTGGCGATCGCATACGCATGCAGGCTCACCACGCCGATCCTGGAATTTATATTCGCAGCATGGCGACGCGCGGCAACCTGGGCGGGCTGGCTCGCGCAACGACCGACGCTGCTACCGTGCTGGATGCCGCGGGCAAGGACCTGGTGCTGATCGAAACCGTGGGCGTGGGCCAGGATGAAATCGATATCGTACGGCTGGCGGATGTGACCGTGGTGATACTGGTGCCGGGCATGGGCGATGATGTGCAGACGATCAAGGCCGGCATCATGGAGATCGCCGACATTTTTGTGATCAACAAGAGCGATCGGGAAGGCGCGGACCGTGTGGAGCGCGAGATACGTTCCATGCAGTCATTGGCTGTGCGTTCGGACAAGTGGACGCCGTCGATCGTCAGGACCGTGGCCAGCGAGGCCAAAGGCATCACGGAGTTGGCGGCGGCCATCGTTGCCTATGAGCGCTATCTCGCGCAGAAGGACCTCTTGCTCAAGAAGAAGATCACCAACTGGCGCGAGCGGCTGGTGGAGATGCTGCGCGATTCATTGCTGGAGCGGCTGCTGAACGAACGGCTGCCGGAAGCGGAGATAGGACGGCTGGCGGCGGAGATCGCCGAGCACCGGCGCGATCCGTATTCGCTGGTGGAGGAGATCGTGGGAAGTTTCAGCGCTGCGCGAGAATTTAGTAGTTAGTATTTAGTAGTTAGCAAAACCGCTGTCACAAGGCTAAATACCAAGTACTAAATACTAAGAACTTGCGGATGTCTTGAAGGCCTCTTATGTCTCATAGCATTGACCATCTCGGGATCGCGGTGAAATCGCTGGCGCAAGCCAAGAAATTTTACGAGCAGCTTGGGCTGGACGTGCTGGCGGAAGAGGCAGTCCCGCATGAGAAGGTCAAAGTCGCCATGGTGCCGCTGGGCGAGAGCCGCATTGAATTGCTGGAAGCCACCAGCGCTGATTCGGTGATTGCCAAATTCATTGAGAAGCGCGGCGAAGGTTTGCACCACGTTGCCATTCACGTTCCTGACATTAACCGCGCCGTGGAGCAGCTCAAAACGACGGGCACGCGATTTGTATCAGAAGAAATCAAGATCGGCGCCGGCGGACATTTATACGTTTTTGTCCATCCTTCGAGCACCGGCGGCGTGCTGCTGGAGCTGGTGCAGGACGTGCCGGAAGGGGTTTAAGTTGTACCCTGCCGCGAGCGCAGTCAGAGATCTCTGGGGTGTATTGCTACAATACGTGCCCATGCGCACTGTAGCCCGCAGCCG
>DATBHX010000043.1:0-59263 GCA_036557225.1 Candidatus Angelobacter sp. | reverse complement strand
GCCTAAAGCCGGACGAGCACGCGGCGGCAGTGCTGGCGGCGCTGAAATGAGGGGCCAGCGCTGCCCGAGAAGAGAGGCGCTGGCTTTCTGATTCCCAGAACTATTTCGATCCGGTAACCGTAAAAGTCAGAACGCTCTCGGCCGGAATCGTGACTTCTTCTTTGCCCGTAGCAGCCGCAACTCCAGTGCCTGCGCCAGCTCCGGCCGCAGTGCCGATCGCAGCGCCCTTGCCTCCGCCGGCCAGGCCGCCGATCAAGGCTCCTGCGGCTGCTCCGCCGCCGATTTTGGTAACGTTGCTCTTTGTATGACTTTTGCCTTCGCGGCTGACACGCGAGCTATAGACGGTTTCGCCGTTAATGGAAGTCAGCCGCAGGGACAAGGCGCCGGGCTTATGCAGGCGTCCGCTGCGATTGACGTAGGTCACTTTGCCCTTCACCGGATCACCGGCCTTTGCAACCTTCTTGCCATGGACAACGATGTCGCTGGTCAGGATCCCATGCCAGGCCTGTCCGGTGGTTGCAGTGGCCGAGCTTAGAGAAGTGTTCAGCCGTACAGTCGCGTGGCTTCCAGCAGGAATCGCCGCCGCGGCGGCTCCCTGAAACGCAGCCATCACCAGCGCAAGCACAATCGATATGCGAAATTTCATACGCGTTCTCCCTTATGGTCCGTTTGGATTACAGCCCGCGCATTTCATCCAGCAATGGGAACTGCTGCTGACGAGGATTTTAATGCGACACACATCCTGCTATACACTTTCCCGAGGAATCGGAGGCACTAAATGAGGATTTGGCCTTTCGTACTGCTTTGCATCGTTGGTGTCGCCGGTGTTTTGCCGGCTCAGACCGGGGGCGGCGGCTCCAAGCAGCTGCACGATCTTTTTGATGCGGCCTGGGACTACGACATGCAGCAGCGTCCGGAAGGGGCGTCAGAGCTTGGAGATCGGCGCTGGAACACCGCCTGGGAGGACATGAGTCCGGAGGCATTTGCACAGCGCAACCAGCACAATCAGCAGGTACTGGCGCAACTGGCCAAGATCGATCGCAGCAAGCTGAATAAAACCGACCAGCTCAACTTCGATCTCTTCCAAAAACGCTATGAAGACCGCCTGGCGCAATACAAATACCACTGGTACCTGATGACGTTTAATCAGCGCGAAGGCCCGCAGACAAGCGACGACCTGGCCGACGCCCTGCGTTTTGAAAATCTCAAGGACTACGAAGACTGGCTGGCGCGCATGCATGGGGTCCCCGGCTATCTGGACCACTTCACAGCATTGTTGCGGCAGGGAATACGGGAGCGGATGGTCCATCCCAAAGTCATCATGGAGCGGATTCCGGGCCAGATCGACCGGCAACTTGTTTCCGATCCCACGCAGAGCGGTTTTTACAAACCGTTTTTGCATTTTCCCAATTCGATCTCCGCGGCTGACCAGCAAAGGCTCCAACAGGAAGCACGGAAAGCCGTGGAGCAGCAGATTGTTCCCGCGTATACCAAGTTGAAGCAGTTTTTTGTGAGCGAGTATCTTCCCGCCTGTTATGACCAGGTGGGAGCGTGGCAGCTACCGCACGGCGAAGAGCTCTATGCTCAGATGATTCGCCATTACACCACGACCAGGATGACGCCGGAAGAGGTCCACCAAACCGGGCTGCGCGAGGTGGCAAGAATCAATCGCGAAATGGACCAGGTGATGCAGCAGACCGGCTTCAAAGGCTCAAGAGACGACTTTTTTAAGTTCCTGCGCACCGATCCACAGTTCTTCTACAAGAACCCAGATGATCTCTTTGAGGCCTACAAAGCGCTGGCCAAGACTATTGATCCAAACCTGGTCAAGGTTTTTCGCACGCTGCCGCGCGAGCCATACGGGGTGGAGGCCATTCCCGCGGCCGTGGCGCCGGACACAACCGCAGCGTATTACCGGCAAGGCGCGGCGGATGGGTCGCGCGCAGGCACCTACTTTGTCAATCTTTATAAACCTGATGCCCGGCCCAAGTGGGAAATGATGGCGCTTTCACTGCATGAATCTGTGCCCGGACACCATCTTCAGATTGCCCGAGCCCACGAATTGGGAGAAATGCCCAAATTCCGCCGCTTCGGCGAATATACATCCTTCGTCGAAGGGTGGGGGCTTTACGCGGAATCGCTGGGTGACGACATGGGGCTCTACAGTGATCCGTATTCCAAGTTCGGCCAGCTTAGCTATGAGATGTGGCGCGCCGTTCGCCTGGTGGTGGATACCGGGATGCACGTGAAACATTGGACCCGCGATCAGGCCATTCAATACTTCATGGCAAACTGCCCAAAACACGAACTGGATGTCACCAATGAGATTGACCGCTACATTGCTTGGCCGGGGCAGGCGCTCGCGTACAAGATCGGCGAGTTGAAGATCAAAGAGCTGCGGGCCCATGCGCGCGAACAGCTGGGAGCAAAGTTTGATCTCAAGGAATTTCACGATGTGGTGCTGAGCTCAGGCCCGTTGCCGCTCGATGTCCTGGAGCAAAATGTGAACGCGTGGATTGCCGGCAAACAAAAGCAGGTTGCGCACGCCGGTGCTCCGCAGAAACCAGGGGCCGCACGCTGACGCATGAGCCTGGTTGTTGCGCCGTTACAAAGTGTTGCGACTGAAAAAGCGCCCGCCCCGCGCTTTTATGCGCCGGAGCTTGATGTGCTGCGGTTCTTTGCGTTCTTTGGCGTGTTTGTCTTTCATGCCGCGCCGCGTAGCCCGGAGTTCTACGCCGCAGCCGGGTATCCTTCGTGGCTCAGTACGTTTCTTACTTCTACGTTCGGAGCCGGCGCTTACGGTGTGGACCTGTTCTTTGCGCTGAGCGCTTACCTGATCACGAGCTTATTGCTGCGGGAGAGGGCGGCCGCAGGGAAGCTGGACTTGAGCGGCTTCTATATCCGGCGAATCCTGCGCATTTGGCCACTGTATCTGGGCTTTGTTGCTTTTGCGGCGATCGCTGCCCGGCTGCTTCCGGGCCAGAATTTGCCGCTGCGCTATGTGGCCGGCTACACGCTGCTGGCGGGCAACTGGATCTATGTTTTTTATGGCCTGCCTGCATCTTTTGCGATTCCGCTATGGACGGTCTCGATCGAAGAGCAGTTTTATCTGGCCTGGCCGATTGCGTTGCGTCGAGCGACCGTCCGCGCAACAGCGTTGATCGCCGCTGGGCTGTTGCTGGTTGCCAATGTCTGGCGGATCGCGCTTGTCGTCACTCGTGCACCGGCCCAGGCCATGGAATACAACACCTTCACGCGTCTTGATCCAATTGCGCTGGGCGTCTTGATTGCTCTGTTCAAGAGCAAACTGCCGCGGCTTTCGCGTGGCCACAGAATTGTGCTGCTGGGGGGAGCCATTGTTACCTGGATCGCGACTTTCTGGTTTACGGTTTGTCTCTTTCCGTCGAAGCTGAGCACATGGCAGTCGGCGCTGGGACATTTTATTACCGCACTGGCCAGCGCCGCGATCCTTCTTTCCGTGATGGACGCGCAGAGTGTTTTCTTTCGCAACGCGTGGCTGCGATATCTAGGCAAGATTTCCTATGGACTGTATGTGCTTCATGAATTTGCTCACTATGGCGCAATGCGGCTGCTGCCGGCATCAACTCCCTGGCAGGTGATTGGGCAGTCGGCGCTTGGGCTGACGCTGGCGATTCTGTTAGCCGCGGCTTCATATCGCTGGCTGGAGAGCCCTTTCCTGCGGCTGAAAGAGCGTTTTGCTCACGTACAGTCGCGGCCGGTCTGAAACCATGATCAAATCCGCCAAACTTCTCCCCCGCCAGTTTTTCAATCGCGATCCCCGGATCGTAGCGCGCAGTCTGCTGGGAAAGCTGATCGTCCGGATCCAGGACGGCAAAATGCTGGCTGGGCGGGTGGTGGAAGTGGAAGCCTATCTGGGCGTGGGTGATCTGGCGGCGCATGCCACTGCGGGCGAGACCAAGCGCAATGCTGTGCTCTGGGGCGAGCCCGGCCACGCTTATGTCTATTTTATTTATGGCATGCACTACTGCCTCAACATTTCTTGTCTACCGAAGGGGGAGGCCGGGTGTGTGCTGATCCGCGCTCTGGAGCCTGTGGCCGGCGTGAGGGAAATGGCCCAGGCGCGAGAAGTGGCGGACATGAACCTGATCTCGACCAACGATTTCCGCAAGCTCACCAGCGGTCCCGGGCGCTTGTGCGAAGCTCTCGGCATCACCCGGCCGCGCGATGATGGCAAAGACATGGTTTCGCGGCAGTCTGATCTGCAGGTAATGCAAGATGGCTTCAAGACCGGCAGAGTAGCCGTCACTCCACGCATTGGCATTTCTAAATCAGCAGAGCTGCCGTTGCGATACGTGATTGCCGAAAATCGTTTTGTCTCAAGATGAACCCGTGATATAACGTGCAGCGCCTTGGAGGAGACATGCATTTACCAGCACAGGTGTCGCTTCGAGTTTTCCTGTTGGTATTAACCTTAGCCGGCTTCTGGAGCAGGAAGGGTCCAGAACTCAGAGAAGTGAGCGATGGGAAGTTCAAGCCGGGACGTCCATTTGAAGAACTGCCACGGAGGCAACGCACCAGAGATGTTTGAGCACATGCCGTTTTCTCGGGAATCTCTAGATGAAAGTGTTGTCAAGATGCTACATGCCGGCAAAGTTCCCGATTTCAATAACGGCTATTCCCAATGGCGGGCAGCCTGGGACGCTGGTGACGCGGGAGCTTATACCATCACGGTTGCGCGCGCTCTCGACGTCGCGCAGGTGACATTCGATCAGGGCATCGGTTGCTCTAAGTAGTTCCTTTGTTCCTGCCAGCTCCCATCACAATCAGGTTGTCGATCAGCCGCGTACTGCCTACATACGCAGCCACGGCGACCAGCGCTCCGGAGGAGACGTCATTGATCGGATCGAGAGTCTCGCGGTCTACAATCTCGAAATAGTCCAACTTCACTGCCGGTTCTTCCGCCATCACCTGTGTCCCTGCGACGCGGAGGCGCGAAGCGCTGGTCTCTCCACGGTCGACCAGGTTCTGCACGCGCATGAGCGAGCGGTACAGTACCAGCGCCTGCTTACGTTGCCCGGGGTTCAAATATGCATTGCGCGAACTCATGGCCAGGCCGTCGGACTCGCGCACAATGGGGCAGACCACGATGCGCACGTCAAAGTTAAGATCGCGCACCATCTTGCTGATGACTGCCACCTGGGCCGCGTCTTTCTGGCCAAAGAAAGCGAAATCCGGCTGCACGATATTGAAGAGCTTGGCTACAACTGTGGTTACACCGCGGAAATGTCCGGGACGCGAACGGCCGTCCAGTTTTTCACTCAAGCCTTCCACGCTGACCCAGGATTCGGCGCCGGCGGGGTACATTTCCTCCGTCGATGGCAGAAAGAGGTAATCGGTCTTTTCTGCCGCCAGCATTGCTGCATCGCGCTCGGGATCGCGGGGATATTTGGAAAAATCTTCCGTCGGGCCGAACTGTTTAGGATTCACAAAGACCGAGGCGATGACCACGTCAGACTGTGCCCGCGCCGTGCGCACCAGGGAGAGATGGCCTTCATGCAACGCGCCCATGGTGGGCACAAAGCCGACGTGCTTGCCGGCTCGATGCGCTTCTTTGCTTACGGCAGTGACTTCAGCGGCGGAGGCGAGGATGATCATGCAGTACTTAGTAGTTAGTATTTAGTACTCAGCAAAACCAAAACCCAAATGGCCATCCCCCACGGCATGAGCGATCCGACGGCATAGCAAAAATATCTGCGAGGTCGACGCGCTGCTCCTGGCAAGCTAAATACTAAGTACTAAATACTGAATATGCTATCGATACGCCTTCATCTCTTTGCGACGCAAAATTGTTTCCAGTTCGGCGCGGGTCTCTTTCGGCAGATGGTATGACTCGGCGTCAGACGGATAGCTGCCGCTTTCTACATCAGCTTTGAATTGTTGCACTGCGTTCGAGATCAGAGCCGCAGCGTCGCCATAACGGCGGACAAACTTGGCCGGCTCGGCAAAGGTGAGGTTCACAATGTCATGGAACACCAGCACCTGGCCGTCACAATCAGGGCCGGCGCCAATGCCGATGGTCGGGCAGCCAACTTCGCGGGTGATCATGGCTGCAACCTCGCGGGGCACGCCCTCCAGCACAATTGAGAACACGCCGGCGCGGTCCAGCGCAACAGCATCTTTCACCAGCCGTTCAATCCCGGAAAAATCCTTGCCCTGGACTTTGTATCCGCCCATCTTATGCAGAGATTGCGGGGTCAACCCAATATGCCCCATGACAGGCACCTCAGCGTCAAGGACGCGCCGGACCAGATTCGCGCGCTGCGCGCCGCCTTCCAACTTCACCGCTTCTGCGCCTGCCTCTTTCACAAAGCGCACGGCGTTGTGCACACCTTCTTTTTCGTCTTCGTGATAAGCCCCGAAGGGCATGTCAGCAATGACCATCGCTGACCGCACAGCCCGTCGCACCGCCCGTGTATGGTGCAGCATTTCGTCCATGGTGACGGGCAGGGTGTTGTCATAGCCGAGCACAACCTGGGCCAGCGAATCGCCGACCAGGACCATGTCAATTCCAGCCTGGTCGACGAGGCGCGCCGTGGCGTAGTCATACGCGGTGAGGCACGTGACGGGCTCTCGGCGCTGCTTTTTGTCGTGAATGGTGGAGGAAGTAACCTTAGGGCGAAAGGCTTGCGCCCCTCCGGGAAAGGAAGTGATGCTCATTTGGCCTCCAGTGCAGTTCGGGAGTCCCGATACCGCCTGTTATCGAATGAGATGCAAACGTGGGTATTGTAGACGCAAATAAACTGGTGTGGCTAGTAAAACTGGAGGTTACGGGGTGAGGCCGATTGGCTAGTGTTTTCAGTGAGTTGCAGGAGGGTCAATTCTGGTGGACGTGATCGAGACGCTTCGATGTTGAAGCGAGATGAAATCTGAACAAGGCTTTGGCCGAAGGATGTCTCGGTAGAACTCCCTGTACCGGCATGGCAAAGGACACGTTGTCGGGATGGTTCGACTTCTCCGTCACTCTCCCGCTGCGCGGGGTCGTTCCGGCTTCGCTCACCATGACAGTGGGAAGATGTGTTCAAACTGCGATCGAATTCTTGACGAGAGCGGATTCGACCCGTCACAATAGCCATTCTGAGGTGCATATGCTAGCGAATCTGTCCGGGAGTCTGGCTTATCTGTTCGTGGTCATGGCTGTGCTGTTGCGTATTGGCGCAGGGACCGGCACTTTTGCCACAAAAGGTTTCAGCCTTGTGGGCGCGTCGCTCTTGTTTTTTGGCTCGCGCATCCCGCGCAAGCACTTCTGGATTCCCGTCGCCTTGCTGATCGGATCAGATGTTTATCTGAACCTCCGCGTCTATCAGCTGCCGATCACGGCCGATCAATACGTGATGTGGGCCTGGTATCTGGTGCCTTGCCTGATCGGCGTGCTTTTGCGCGACAAGGCCAAGCCTCTGGGCGTGCTGGGCGCCGGCCTGGGTACCGGAATCGGTTTCTATCTAGCCAGCAATCTGGCGGTATGGGCTTTCGGCAACATTGGATATGCCCATAATTTCTCAGGCCTGATTGAGAGTTACGCAAAAGCCATTCCGTTCTTCAAGAACGGCATCATCTCCGATGTGCTCTTTGCCGCGGTGTTCTTTGGGATAGGAGCGCTGGTGGCGCAGACGCAGAGTGCGGTCGAGGGTAAGGGCGCGGAGCAGGGGCTAAAGCCCTAAATAAAAACGCTACGGCACGGCTGAAGCCGTGCCCTGATACCTTCAGAGGCTAAAGCCGTTGCCCTTCTATTACTTCATCGAATTTATTCCTTCTTGTTGAATTGAAACGCGGATGGCTTGATCTGCGGTAAAGAATCAGCGGACGCACCTCACGTGCGCTTCAGTGAGTCCTCATGCTTGATTTCTTCAGCAATCTCTTTGGCTGGCGCCCGCAACAAACGATAAAGAAGATAACCAAGCAGAACAATCACGAGAAATACCAGGACCAGCACAGCGGGGTGTGCCTGGAAGAGGTGTTTGATCTGGTCCACGATTCGTTCGCCAAAGATGATGGTCAGCACGGAGAGAACACCAAAGCGGACTAGGCGTCCGATGACGATCGCCAGGAAAAAGGCGGGAAACTTCATTTCAAAGACGCCGGCAGAGAAGACGAAGAGCTTGAACGGGGTTGGCGGCGGGAGCATGGCGGGAACCATCAGCGCGAGGAATTCCTGCTTTTCAAAGCGGTCGCGGATGCGCTTCAGCCGGGCTTCGTCGATGCGCTTGAGCAAGAACAGTTCGCCCCCGGCGCGGCCTAGGGCGAAGGGGACGATGCTTCCAAGCGCTGATCCGAAAGCCCCAGCCAGGCAGTAAAGCCATGCCTTGTGCGGGTTGGCGAAAACGTAGCCAGCGACGAGGGGATCCATGGGAATGCCGAAAGCCGAGGCGTCGAGAATGGAGATAATGAAGACTCCCCAGGCTCCCAGGGTCTTGAGAGCAGAGAGCCAGGCGGTGTATTTCAGGAGAATTTGCGGGGCAGACAAGAATTTATTGTAAAGCGGGTCCAGAAACTCCGGAAGGCGGCGCGGCCAGATAGAATGGAAAAACAGGAGTTTTTTAATGTCAGCTCAGGAAATACCCGTGGCGAAGCCCAATCCGGTGCGGATCTTTGACACCATTCAGGGATACCAGCGCGCTTATGCGCTAAAAGCGGCCGTCGAGCTCGACTTGTTTACGGCGATTGCCCGGGGAAACCAAACGGCCGGCGAGATCGCCAAGGCCAGCCAGGCTTCTGAGCGTGGGGTCAGGATCCTGTGCGACGCGATGGTGGTTATGGGAATGCTGACCAAGACTGGAGGCCGTTACTCGCTTACTTCAGATACAGCGTTCTTTCTGGATCGTGAATCCCCCGCCTACCTGGGTAATGCGCTGACCTTCCTGATGCATCCGACACAGCTGATCAAGTTCGAACATTTGCCGCAGACGGCGCGCCGCGGCGGTGCCACTAACGAAGAAGGCACTCTGTCACCAGAAGACCCAATCTGGGTGGAATTCGCCCGCGGTATGGCGCCCCTGATGATGCCGGCGGCCCAAGCGATGGCTGGGCTGCTTCAGGGAGAGCTGGCCTCTAAGCCTGCCGCCAAGATTCTAGACATCGCAGCCAGCCATGGGTTGTTTGGCCTTACCGTGGCGCAGAGGCTCCCCAATGCCCACATTTACGCTCTGGATTGGGCCAATGTGCTCGAAGTCGCCCGAGAGAACTCGCAACGCCAGGGAATGGGCGATCGCTATCACCTGCTGCCCGGGAGCGCTTTTGACGTGGATTACGGCACTGGTTTTGATGCGGTTCTGATTACGAACCTTTTGCACCACTTTACCCCGGCTGAGAATGAAACAATGCTTAAGAAATCACGCGCAGCCCTGGGACCGGGCGGGCAGGTGATCGTTCTGGAATTTGTGCCGAATGAAGACCGGGTGTCACCGCCTGTGCCTGCGCTGTTCAGCCTGACCATGCTGGGCAGTACACCTCATGGAGATGCTTATACCCATGCCGAATATGGGACGATGTTCCGTAATGCCGGATTTGAAGCGCCACGGCTGATTCCGCTGGAGCCCATGCCCCAGTCATTGCTGGTGGCCAGAAAGACGGGAGGGTAAGCCAGATTCAGAGATTTTCATCGCTGCGCGATGACGTCTGTCGGCAGCCCCACCGCGCCAAAACCGGGCGCGTCGGGGACCCCGCGCAGGCCCGTAATTCGCTATGCGAATTACTAGACGCTGATACCGGCGGTGGGTCACTTTAAGAAATTGACCCGCCGCCCTTTACACAACATTTTTGGAGCAATTACACTTAACGGTTTGACATATCAGGAGAAGCAATGCCCGGAGTCGAGGAAAAGGTAAAACAGATCATCGTGGACCAGTTGGGAGTTGAGGCAGAGGATGTAACGCCGGCGGCCTCTTTCGTCGACGATCTCGGGGCGGACTCGCTTGACCGCGTGGAATTGGTCATGGCGCTGGAGGAGACCTTTGGCGTAGAGATCCCGGACGAGGACGCGGAGAAGATCTCCACCGTCCAGGACGCGGTTGATTACATTCAGAAGAATGCAAAGTCAGTAAAGCAGTAGCGGCCCCGAAACGGAATTCATTCAGGAAACCAGAAGGAGACACAAGCGTATGGCAGCAGCCGTTGAAGATAAAGTGAAACAGATCATTGTTGAGCAGCTTGGAGTGGACGAAGGCGAAGTGACGCCCAATGCCTCCTTCGTGGACGATCTTGGCGCGGATTCGCTGGACACGGTGGAACTGGTCATGGCTTTTGAAGAGGCCTTTGACATTGAGATTCCGGACGAGGACGCGGAGAAGATCCGCACCGTGAAAGATGCCATCGACTATATCGATAAGCATTCGAAAGGCGGCAAGTGATTGGCAAGGAGGGTGGTTGTAACGGGCCTGGGCCTGATCTGTGGTGTGGGCCACACCAGCACTGAGGTCTGGCAGAACATTGTCGCCGGCAAGAGCGGCGTCACCAGAATTACCAGCTTTGATGTGAGTAATTTTGCCTGCCAGATTGCCGCAGAGGTCAAGAATTTTGACCCTCTGAACTTCGTTGAGAAAAAAGAAGTCAAAAAGATGGGGCGCTTCATTCATTTTGCCCTGGCGGCAACGGATGAAGCCATGAAGATGTGCGGCCTGAAGATCACACCGGATAACGCCACGCGCGTAGGCGTGCATATTGGTTCGGGCGTCGGCGGATTCGATGTGATTGAGCGCGAGCATGCTGAGCTGCTGAAAGGCGGCCCGCGCAAGATCTCACCGTTCTTTATTCCCGCGGCCATCGTGAACCTTGCTGCCGGACACGTCAGCATTCGCTACGGCGCCAAGGGACCGAATGAAGCTACGGCCACGGCCTGCACCACCAGCGCGCACGCCATTGGCGATGCGTATAAAATCATTCAGCGCTGCGACGCCGATGTGATGATCGCCGGAGGATCGGAGGCCGCGATTACTCCCATGGGTGTGGGCGGATTTGCCGCCATGCGCGCGCTTTCCACCCGCAATGATGCTCCGGAGAAAGCCAGCCGTCCCTGGGATTCCGGGCGCGATGGTTTCGTGATCGGCGAAGGCGCCGGCATAGTGGTGCTGGAAGATCTGGAGCACGCACGCCAGCGCGGTGCGACGATTCTGGCTGAGATCATCGGCTACGGTATGAGCGCCGATGCCTATCACATCACACAACCTGCTGAGGAGGGCGAAGGCGGCTGGCGCGTGATGACGAACGCGATCAACGATGCCAAGATCGCGCCGTCAGACGTCGACTACGTCAATGCGCACGGTACATCGACTCCAATCGGCGATGTGCTGGAGACCAAGGCCATCAAGCGGACGTTTGGCGAGAGCAGCAAGATCGCGGTCAGCTCCACCAAATCCATGACCGGGCATTTGCTGGGCGGCGCGGGCGGCCTGGAAGCAGGAATCACCATTCTGGCCCTGCGCGACCAGGTTCTGCCGCCGACGATCAACCTGGAGCAACCGGACCCGGAATGCGATCTGGATTACGTTCCCAACCAGGCGCGCAAGGCGAAGCTGAATATCGCCCTTTCTAATTCCTTCGGCTTTGGCGGCACGAATGGCTCGCTCATTTTCAAGCGTTGGGTGGAATAAGCGTTACTACTGATTTCACTGATCACGTTGATGCAGTAGTGTTTTTGGCTTGAAATCTATCATGACTACTACGCTGCCTGCCCGCCGATGGTCCTGGATTAACCTGCTTTTGTTGCTGGCTCTTGTTTCCCCCACGCACTGCTTTGGCACGACGCAATGGAAAGTGCAGTGGCAGCCGGTACGAATCGTGAACGGCTCGCCGGTGCTGTTTCGCGTGACCTATCCGGCAAAGCTCGAAGAAGTGAAAGGCGAGTTTCTTGGAAAAGAGCTGTCTTTCCGCTATAGCTCTGCCTGCCACTGCTGGTATGCGCTTGCCGGCGTCAGTCTGGAAACCAAGCCAGGCAATTACACTTTGCATGTCACAGGGCAAGGCGCGGGACCCAAAGATACGGCTTTGAGCTACGCGGTAGCGGTCGCCGCAGCGCACTATCCTTCCAGCACGATAAAAGTGGCTCCGGCCTTCGTGGAACCGCCGAAGGAGGTGGAGCCGCTCATTCAGGCAGCGGACGCAGCGAAGAAGCAGGCCTTCTCGACCATCGCGCCAGAGCCGCAGTGGTCAGGGCGGTTCCTGCCTCCTGCTGATGCTGAGACTACCGGCACTTTCGGTACATCGCGCGTCTATAACGGAGTCAAAAAGAGCCAACACTTGGGGCTCGACTTTGGCGTCGGGACCGGCACTCCGGTTCACGCCACCAACGCTGCGACTGTGATTCTCGCGCGTCCGTTATATTTCGAAGGAAATTGCGTGATGCTGGACCACGGACAGGGTCTGGTAACGATTTACATGCATCTCTCTGAGTTCAAGGTGAAAGAAGGCGAGAAGGTCGCTGCCGGCCAGCTTATCGCACTCAGCGGCGGAACGGGCCGCGCCACGGGGCCTCATCTGCATTTCGCGGTGCGCTGGCGCGGCGAATATCTTAATCCGGCGACACTGCTGGAATTGCACCCTCCGCAAAAGTAAAAGTTTAAAAAGCGTGACCTTTGTGGTCACGCTCTCTGAGGAAGAAGCGAACGAAGGAAGCTAAATAAAGTCAGAATTCCTGAGCAGACCTTTCAATAACTCTCTTGATTTCTCCAGCCGGCGCTCCGCATCGCGCATGGCTTTCTGGGTTTGCGGTGAAATAGAGTTCAACCTCGAAGGGATCGCATCCAGCCGGGACCGCATCGAGTCCAGCTTTGCTGTGAGAGCGAGCAATTGCGGATCAGTCTTCATGTCGCGCAGAAGGGAGAGAGAATGATCCCATGACGACAGCCATTCTTCGGGATCGATCAAAATCCAGGACGAATCGCGCGAACTGCGGTCGGGCAAAGTGACTACGATTGTCTGTTCTTTCTTGTCGCGCATCACCACCAGGTTCAGCTTGCCGCCGCTGCGATGGTTGCGCAGGATGTGGCTGAGATCGCTGCGATCGTTGAGCTTTTCATTGTCGGCCTTGACGATGACATCACCGGCCTTCAGCCCGGCTTTTTCCGCGGCGCTGCCTTTCTCGACAGAGCGGACAAGAATACCTTCGCCATCCTTCACGCCGAAGTATTCACCCAGCTGACGGGTCAGGCTCTCAGTCTGTGCGCCCAGAGCGGAGGAATAGGTCTGGATCTGTATGTTGGGGATTTCCATGCGATTGTGGCTGTCAGGAATTTCGATGGACTGCATATCCACGCGTGGCCAGGCCTGGGCGACAACTTTGCTGTGATCGGCAAGCTGGACACTGAGCTTCATGGGCGCGCCATCACGGCTGATACCGATAGCGACCGTGCGTCCAGGCGGGGTCTCGCGGATCAGACGACGCAGCTGTTCTTCGCTCTCCACGGCGGTGCTGTTGAATTCTGTGATTACATCGTGCTCGCGTAAGCCGGCTTTCCCAGCAGGCGCGTCCTGGTCTACCATTGTGACCTCTACGCCACGCTCCTCTTTCAGTTTGAGGGCGCTGGCGCGCTCCGGCGTTATGTCGCGAATATCAACGCCCAGGTAGGAGCGCCCGGCGGAATAGAAGAAGCCGGAAACGTGGTTGGAGAGCGTATCGGGCTGCATTTCATCGGCGGCGAGGGCCGGCAAAGCCAATCCTGCCAACAGCAACGCAATTGTCATGGTTCGAGTCATAGCAAACACTCCAAAATTTTTTTGGACTGCCTTATCTTCTTGCCTGGTTTGATTCGCGTTTAAAGTCGATATTGCCCGTGGTGGTGTGAACGTGCAGAACCGGCCCTCCGCCGTTCAAGTTGCCTTCAGCATAGGCTTCGCGTGGTCCGATGTTTTGCGAATTGGTGATTTTCAATTCCCCAAATTCGCTCTTAATGCCATATCCGCGCGCAACTTCAACTGCCGCGTGCACATTCATTCCCATTCCCTCAGGAACGTAGACAACGATGTCGCCCACGGAAGTCTCGAGGCGTGAGTCGGTAAATGATCCACCGGGCGCCAGGCGCGCATAAATCGTACCGGCCGCTGTTGTAGCGTGCACGCCGCCCTTGATCGGTCCAAAGTGAATGCTGCCACCGCCGGTCTCAAGCTGCGCTGCTCCGGCAATTTCATTCAAGTCGATATTCCCGCCGCCGGTCTCCGCTTTGATCTGGCCATCACACTTTGTTACGCGGATTGAGCCGCCTTCGGTGTGCAGCGTCATCAGCTTGGCCCACCCGATATTCAAATTGCCGCCACCCGACTTCGCTGTAACATGCCCTCCGGCTGAAACCAAACGGATACTTCCCGCGCCGGTCGACACCATCACATCACTTCCGACTTTCCCGATCTCAATGTTCCCGCCACCGCTCGATGCCGCGATCACCCCGATAATCTGGTCCAGTTGAATTCCCCCCGCACCCGTGTTCGCTTCCACTCGACCGGCAAGGTTTTTTGCCACCACCGATCCACCGTCGGTCTCCAGTTTGACCAGCATGGTCTGCATCGGGACCTGGATCTCGAAATCAATCGATCCGCGATTCGAACCTTCACAATCAGCACGCAAGACCACCGTCTCGCCCGAGCTGTAGGTGGTAAATTTCATGCGGCCAAGTTCGCGACGCGCGCCTTCTTCTGAGATCGCGCGCACATGCTCGCGGATGGTATAGGTAATATTGCTCTGCTGCGCCCCCTGGACGCGAATAGATCCCGCGCTCGACTTCACCTTCACAACCTTGCCCGCGGAAAACGTGCCCGAGACTTCCTGGACCCATTCACCGCCAAAGCGGTAAAGCCGCGGGGTAGGACTTTGCGCGTATGCCGCCTGATCTGCAACTAAAGCGCTTGCCAGGCTGGCCGCGAAAATCAAAGTCGCGAATTGTAATTGCTTCTTCATTCCTGATGGTTCAAGTCCTTAATCAAGATGCGGCGTGCTCGCCAGGTACCGCTTCGATTCCTCGCGGATAAACTTGTTCGAATCATGCTCCGCCAGCTGTGTCAGCGCTCCGCGCACACTGCTGTCGGCCTTCACCACATCCAGCAGGCTGATGGCTTCCTGGCGCACACCGGCGTTCGAGTCATGCAGCAGCGCTTCCACCACCGCATCGCGCACGTGGACATCGTCTTTCACATAGCCCTTCAAGCCGTCCAGCACCCTCAGCCGCACGCCGGGATTCTTGTCATAACGCAGGGCATAAATCAGCGCTTCGCGCACCGCATTATCTTCCGTGCTCCGCGATAGCACGTCCACCGAATCCAGCACCAGGCCAGAGTTGCGATTGTTACGCGCCGCCCACAGCAGCAGCTGCTTTACTTGTGGATCATTCATTGAGCCACTCACGGTCTGTGGCGTCAGCGTGTTGTATTTGATTTGAACCTGATTGGAATTTGCATCGGGAGTGATGGATTCAACGCCAGCGAAGTTTGCTTCGGAGTATGGCGCCGGAGTCGGCTTCGGACCAGGACCGCGGTCGATGACCCGGTACGCCGTGCCCACGCCGCCGGCAAAGCCGATCATCAGCAACGCCGCCGTCAATGCCGGGGCCAGCTTGACCTGGTGCATCCAGCCCGTCAGATCAAAGACGAATGAGCTGAAGATGTTGCGCGACTGCTCCGTGTGCTCCAGATGCTCCTGCAACTCCATGCGATTGGCCGCCAGAAAGCTCGGTGAGACGTCCTTCACCGGCAGCGCGGCCATCGAATCTTTGAATTCGAGCGACGCATCCAGCTCGCGCCGGCAGCCCAGACAATGGCGCACGTGCTGCTCAAATTCGAACTTGGCGTCGTCCGCCAGCTCGCCGTAGATGTATAAAACAACGTTTTCTTTGGTCCAATCGCAGTTCATAGGAAACTCTCTAGCTTTTAGTACTTAGCATTTAGTACTTGGCCGAAGCCTCAACTCCCACTCGTCCGCCATCACTTTCAGTTTCTGCCCGCATCATCCAAACAAAAGCCAATTGCCAATTACTATTTGCCAATTGCTTCACCGCATGGGTGCCAGCACGCTTCTCAGCTTCTGTGTCGCCCTAAAGAGCGTGTTCTTGGCCGTCTCTTCCGTGGTGTTCAACATCTCGCCAATCGTTCTGAGTCGCAACCCTTGATAATGTTTCAGCTCAAACACCATGCGCTCGCGCGGCGTCAGCTTCGTCAGCGCCTGGCTGATCTTGGCGCCCAGTTCGCGCCGCATCAGGTCGCGCTCCGGGTTCGCTCCCGCGCGATCGTCAGAGACGCGCTCCAGCACGTCCACCTGCTGCCCGCTTGAATCCATCACCATCTGCGGATCTTCTTTCCGCGTCTGCCGCTTCCTCAGATGGTCCAGGCAGAGATTGGTCACAATACGATAGATCCAGGTATAAAACGAGCATTCAAAGCGGAAATTGCCGATATGCCGGTAGGCCTTCAAAAAGGCCTCCTGATAGATGTCGTGCGCGTCGGCGTCCGAACCGGTTAGATGCAAGGCGAGGCGCAGCACTGCCTGGTCATACTGGCGAACCAGCGTTTCGAAAGCGGCGCGGTCTCCGCGCTGAGCGGCGCGTATCAGCTCGCTGTCGTTGATTCGGCTTAGGGCTTGACTCACCATCTCTCCGGAAGAATGGGAGCTTCTTTTATCGCCGCTCGCGCCAACCGTGCCTCCAAAAAATGCTGTCTCGGCCGGCATCTATTCTGTCCCTCAGCAATCCTCTCTGCTTGCAATTACTTGGACGCCACAGGCGGCAATACGTAAGCTGAGATTACAGCATTTACAGCAGCTTGGGAAAGCCTGGGACAAGCCGCTTTGGACCCGTGCTCAAAGGCCAAAACTGCCCAGACATGAGTGCAAAAAGGGCCCAATTTGGAACGTACGCGGGAGCGGGGAAGGCTACGCCGCAGCTTGGAATTTTCGATTTCCACGCATGCTTCCACAGCCTCCCAGAACCTTCATTCTTCGATACGCCCATCCCGAGTCGCGCATCGCCAATGTTGCCGTCCTAATAGTGACGGGCGCGGGGAGGGATCGGCTCTGCTGCTCTCGCGGTTCAACGAAAGGCTTTTTCCGATTTCGGCGATTTCGCGCGATCCCGGCGATTAACCGGTTCGTATCAGGGTCCGGGCTTTAGCCGGGCCGTAAAGCGCCCAAAAGTGAGGGCTTCAGCCCCTGCGAACCTGGTCTTCCGATCACGCACGATGCCGGCGATCACTCCTCTTTTTGTGATCTCGCCTTCCCTCTGCGATCCTCTGTGTCCTCTGTTGTCAGTGGTTTTTGCTCCCCCGATCACGGCGATCGCGCGCGATGGCGGCGATCTCGGCGATTCTCCACTCATTCTGCCCTGGCGATGCCGGCTGCTGCCTCAAGGCACTTCTTCAAGGAAATAACCTCCATCGCCGCCTCCGCCCAGTTGTGCTCCCAGCACACAATCAGATCACATTCTTTCGGATCGTGAAAATGCTGCAGAAAATTCCGGCTCTGAAATTCGATTTCTACTCGCACCCGCTGCCAGCGTCCCGGCGCTACCTCGCGAAACGCCTCCACGTCCGGATACTGCGTCCCCACCCACGTCACAATGAATCCCAGCTTCTCCGCCATCGCGCCAAACAAGAAGACCACGCCCATCTCGTTCACCGGGGCAAAGCCCATCACCTGCCGCAGCATCGGCGCGCCATAAACCGGACGGTCCGGCAGAATTCTGGGGTTCGAAGACAATAATCCCGGCTTGCGCCTCCATCCCCCTGTTCTCCCTTCCCGCCTGTACTTCCTGGCCACTTCCAGCACGTCGCCCCAGTGCTCTTCCAACCCGTGCTCCACCGCGTACTGCACCATCCCCGCCGGCACGTCGTTCCAGTAGCGAAAGCGCTTCCTGAGCGGCGTCAGGCTGTGCTGGCTTTCCAGCGTGTATTCTGACGCGCTTGGAACCGCCCCGATCTTCCGCACAATTCCCGCCCACTCTTCGAACAACTCCGGCATGCCCAGCGTGAATCCCGCACCGCGCCCTTCCAATCCGCTGGCCTGCAATGCCCTTGTATAGTTGCCGAAATACCGCGCAAAAACCTTCCCGCCAATCCCACTCTCGTGTTTCAGCTCCGCCTGGCTTGGCGCGCGCCCCAGCTTCCCCGCGCAATCTTTGATGGCGGCAATGATTTCCTCTTTAGTAAATTTTCTGTTCGAGTTTTCTGTGTGCATGGTCTTTCTCTTAAAAACAGATCGGCGGAGCTCAAGAAAAATCAACTGCGGGCAGGGTGGAGCAGGCATTTATGCCTGCGTTCAAAGCTGCAGGTCCCTGGCTTTAGCCACTGAGGTTGCTCCACTTCCGTATTCTTCCGATGTCACGCAAAACCTTCTAGTTCGCGACGTGTCATCCCGAGCCGCGCATCATCGCACTTCCGAATATGCGGAGTGAAGGGGGCGGGCGAGGGATCGGCTCCGCTGCTCTCAAGGGCACAGCAGAACCTTCAACTCAAAACGGCGGGGTCCCCGGCGAGCCCGATTTTGGCTCGCTGGGGTGAGATTCCGGCGATTCCGCGCGATTCCGGCGATCACGGCGATTTTTCAAACGCCTTCCCCAACCCTCCAATCCCTTCCACTTCCTTAATCTCCCCCGCGTCGCGCATCCGTTTCAACGTGTTGTGAATCGGCGGCATCACGTGCGCATACTTCTTGAGGTCATAGCCCATCTCCGCCAGCCGGTCCCGCACCTGCGTCGGCGTCAACGGCAAAAGCAGCGGCTGCCGGAACACCCACCGGATCGCCTCCGTCAACCCCATCTCCGTTCCGGCCGTGGCTTCGCTCTCCTGACTCAACTCCTTGATTCTGCTGGCAATCTCCGGGTCAATCTCCTCACCAGAGAGTTTCGCAAGGCCTTCTACAACTGATGTCCAATGTGAAATCTGCCCTTTAACAGACGATTCCTGCTGCAGCAGCTCGAGCAGCCGCTCTTTGGCATATTTTATGAGGGCAGAGGCAGTTTCATCGCTCATTATACTTACTTATACATATATGTTCACATAATGTCAACATAAACTTCACAATCTCCACGCGCAAGTCTCAAGATAGTTCCGCCAATGCTTTTATTATTCCACCAAGCTTTTAGAATCAGTCATCCCGACCGAAGTCGTTTTTAAAATCTGTCATCCCGACCGAAGTCGAACGATCCCGCATCGCCGGAGAGTGAGGCTGAGTGGAGGTACCCCGACACCGCATCCAGCCCCATACCGCATCAGGGAGTTCTCCCCCGGCACTTTCACCCGCGGCTTCAACCGCGCTAACGCTTCCGGTTCCCTTTGCAAAAGCCCTCCCCCTGCGAGATGTCATCCATAGACGATCTCTCAAATATTCCAGCCAATGTAAATTGAACACTCTAGTCCCGCTTCAGCGGGACGGCTGATAATAGCCCGGTACGTTTCCGAGGTGCGCAACGCGCGCCGAGGAAATAAGTGCCGGGTAAGCTAAGAAGAGATTCCTTCCTTACTGCCGTAGGCCGGCGCGCAGCGCAGCGGAGCACCCAATAAGAAAACATGGACAACAATTACATTGATTTCTCTTGACCCGCCTTTATATCTCACATAACCTTATATGAGAATGAAGCTTGGCTACTCAACCCGACAAGCTGCCACCAAGCTCGGCATATCTCTGTCGACGTTGAATAAATTTATCGGCCTAGGCCAAATTCCAGAACCGCCGGTCACGGAGGTCGCCGGGATGCGTGTTCGGCTCTGGACCGATGCCGACATCGAACGGGTCCGCCAAATCCTGCCCAAAATCGCCAACGGCAGGAAAACCCGGCATAAGAAGAAGGGAAAACCGCAAACCAAAAAGAAATAAAAACCTTAACGGGCAACGTCCGGCGCCGTCAGCACCGAACGCCACCCTAACCAAATCACCTGCTGGAGGCAGGCAATATGGCTGCAAATAAAGCTAAACACTCTCTCCACCTTGCGCAAGCTAAACCCCAACCATCCGAACTGATGCCGGTCAAGGCTCACATCTACCACGCCATCGCCGACCTGAACGACGGCTTTCAAAAGACCATTCACGACCTCAAGCAACTTCAGAGCACCAACTTCTTTAACTCGGAACGCCTCGCCGCCATGCATGACCTCCTCTGCAAGCTCCGCGCTCAGGCCAAACGCGAATTCCTGAACGTTCTTGGTGCCCGTGAGGCGGCCAATAGCGCCCATTTCGACCAGCCTTCAGGCAAACTTAGCTCGTTCGCCGTTTAACCCCTTCCTATTAACACTCAACGAGGGCACTGCCATGCGGTCGCCCTCAATTTTGGCATTTCCGGCGATTTTGGCAATTCTGGCAATCGCCTCTGTGGCATCATTGTCACCCCTATGTCCACGGTCTCAACGCCGGCGGCCGCAACCCCCGAGCAGCCCGGCCTGCGCAAAGAGCTCGCGTTGCGCGATCTTGTCATGGCGCAGGTGTTATGCGTGGTGGGCTCGACCTGGGTGGGGATCGCAGCCAAGCTGGGCCGTGCTCACGTTGCCTTCTGGCTCGGCTCGATGATCTTGTTTTACGTTCCGCTCGCCGTCGTCGTCATCTATCTGAACCGGATGATGCCGCTCGAAGGCGGCCTCTATCAGTGGGCGAAAACCGGCTTTGGTGAAATGATCGGTTTTCTCACAGCGTGGAATTTGTGGGTTTACGCCGTGATTGTGACCGGCGCAATCATCTTTGTTGTTCCCACTGATCTGTCCTACATATTTGGACCCGCGGGAGCCTGGCTTCCCGCCAGCAAGCTCGCGACTCTCGCATTGACGGGCAGCGTCATGGCCGGAATTACGCTCGTCGCCATCCGCGGTCTCGATATCGGGAAATGGCTGCACAACATTGGCAGTATTGGTGTCATGACGGCGTATGTGATTTTGCTGGTGCTGCCGCTGTGGGCATTGCTACGCCACTCGATTTCTCACTATGAGCCGATTCCGTGGGAGCCGCCGCGGCCATCATGGTTCGGCCTCGCCATTTTCGGGCAGATGACGGTCGGAGCCCTCAGCGGATTTGAATACGTCGCCATCATGGCCGGCGAATGCCGCAATCCGGCCCGCAGCATCGGGCGGTCCGTGGCGATCTCGGCCCCAATCATTGCGCTGATGTTCATTCTGGGAACCAGCTCCGTCCTGACGTTTGTCGGCACGCAGCCCATCAATGTCATCGGCCCGATACCGCAAACCATGCGCCTTGCCTTCGGCGCTGCCAGCTGGCTGGCGCCGCTCGCGATCTCTTTGCTGCTCATGCGCGCCGTGGCCAGCGCCAGCCTGATCTTTACCGGTCTTACGCGCCTCCCCATGACCGCCGGCTGGGACAACCTGGTGCCCCGCTGGTTCGCGCGTCTTCACCCGCGCCGCCAGACGCCAGTCAATTCCATTCTCTTCGTGACTGCGTTGGTCATGGCGCTCATCCTGCTTAGCATGATGGGCGTGCGTGAGCAGGAAGCAAGCCAGCTTCTGGGCGCGGCGTCCATCGCTCTCTACGCCATCACCTATGTTGTCCTGTTTGCCCTGCCGCTCCTGGGCAGCCGTGCGTTGCGCAACGCTCTGCCCACCTGGGTAAAGGTAGCTGCTCTGGCCGGATTGATCTCCAGTGTTGTATCGCTAGGCATCGCCGTTTACCCTATCGTGGACGTAACCAGCCGCGGCGAGTATGCCGCGAAGATCGGTGCCGTCGTCCTGGTCAGCAACCTTGCCGGCGTGTTGATTTATCGGGCTGGACAAAGAAAGCGCGCCTGATTCCATTGCCCTGCACCATACGCCTTCACGGCTTATACCAACTTCAGGACTGCCGGTCTTGCGCCGCTGTTTTGGCTTTCGCACGGTACTTCGCTGGCGGTGCGCCAAACTCTCGCTTGAAGGCCCGATTAAACGCCGGCTCAGATTCGTAGCCTACTGCAGACGCGATCTGCGCAACGCTTTGGCTGGTTGAGCGGAGCATCTCTGCGCCAAGCTGCAACCGCCAGCGCGTCAGGTAGGCCATCGGCGGCTCACCCAGGTAGTGACGAAACCTCTCCGCCAGCACGGAGCGGGAGATCCCTGCCTCCCGCGCGAGGTCCGCAAGGGTCCAGGGACGCGCAGGCTGGCGATGCATCATCGCCAGCGCTTTGCCAACCTCCAGGTCTCGTGCTCCTGCAAGCCAGCCTGTCTGCGCGTCCGGCAGCAGCGATATGTAACGCCGCAATGTTTCCACGAACAACGCTTCTGATAGTTTGGCGAGTACAGCTTCGCTTCCCGCTTTTGCGGCGTCGACTTCGGCAACCGAGAAGCGGATGGAATTCTCCAGCCACTGCCCGGCTGCGTCATTGCGTATGTTCACCTTGAAAACAGGTGGCAGTCCGGCCAGAATCACCTGGGCAAGCCGCGGATCGAACGCCATGTATCCGCAGACAAATTTGGTGACCTCCCCGCCGCCGCCCATGCGTATGAGCTTCAAGCCCTGAGAAAACACTTCCTGCAGTTCCTTCCAGTTATCCACCGGCTTGAGCTGTGGGCCGTTTTCCACCACGTTCGCATCGCCGTGCGGAAAAATGACAATATCCCCGGCTTGCAACGGGATGCGTTCACCATCTTTCAATCGTGCAAATGCTCGGCCTTCGATCAGCAAATGGTAGATGATCACATGGCCTGCGCCGGGCGCCAGATACGGCGCCATTCTTCGCGAGGCCGGAGATCCGAACCTCCACGGCGCGGAGAATTCCGCGTTGTAGAACAGGGCCCCGTCGAGCTTGACCACTTTCAAGACTTCCGACAGTGCATCCATCTCGGGTCTCCGCAACCAACTCCCGGCAAATCGCGCCGGACGCTCAGATAAGCCTAACGCATGCGGTCGCTTTTCGGGCAAGAGAACCGGACGCGCGGATAAAGTCCACGCCAGGCCTCGCAGCATCTTGAACGTTGATCGAGACAGCTGGACGTCAGTCGCTGTCTCATGAAAATTCAGAACAAGGAGTTGAACCATGTCAGCAAAAGAAGTGAACGGCGTCAACGTTGACGCGCTGGGGCAGACGATTGCGGCAGTCAATGCCAATCCAACGCTCGCGAAGTTCCGTTTTCAGCTCAAGAATGAGTGGATTGACGGAGGCCATAACCGCTCGATCATCAAACAATTTTATGGAGTGGGACAGGATATCGACCGTCCTCGCCCATTCACGCTCGATGCCGACGAGCCGCCCATTCTTCTGGGCAATGACCTTGGCCCCAACGCCGGGGAATACCTGCTTTCGGCCCTCGCTGCCTGCGTGACCGGCGCCCTGGTATACCACGCGGCTGCGCGCGGCATCGTCATCGATGAAGTAGAGTCACAGGTGGAGGGAGACATTGATCTGCGCGGCTTCCTGGGGCTCGACCCGAGTGTTCGCAAGGGTTTTCAGAATATCCGGATGAGCTTCAAGATTCGCGCCGATGTCACCGACGAGCAACTGGAGGAACTTGGCCGCCTGGGGCCCGAGTTCTCGCCCGTGTTTGACTCCATCACGAGGGGAGTGCCCATTACCGTTCAGACACAACGCATGAGTAAAGCGAAAGTAGCCGGCGCGGCCTGAGGAATTGGCGGGGAGGTGGTTGAAATCACGCTTCCCCGCTTCATTTCGCCCCTCCTGAAATCCTGATAAATTCCTTATCTCCTGCAGTTTACCTGCAGTAGATTCCCGTTTGATCCTGGGTGCATTGCCGCCCGGCAGCCGCCGGAGTGATATTCGGTCTGTGCCATCGCACAGGAGGAATTATGAAACGTTTGATTCTCTTAGCAATCGCCCTAACAACTGCGGTTGCCCAGGCCCAGCAGCCCAAACCATGCCTCAAGCTCACCCAGGTCAAGGTTGACCATCAAGCTCTGCATCAGGGCAGCGCAACCGACGTAAAACTGAAATTCGAAACCAAAGACTGCTACGTCCTGACGGAAACACAGGACCTGGGACGGCAAATGCCAACGCTGGAACTCGAGAGCGGGCAGGGGATCAATGCCAGTGTCAGGATGGTCGGCGCCATGCGCCTCGATCAGAGCGCCATCAGCGCCCAAGTACTGAAAGCAAGGGAAATCCTGAGCACTGTCAGCGTAACCGCTTCTCCTGATGCAACCCTGGGCGAGCACGCGCTCGCTGGAACTGTGCGTTACAAAGTGATAGACGAGCAGGGAAGCGTCTCCGACGAAGTTGCATCGTTCGACATCCCGATCCAGGTGGCGCCACCTGCTCCCGTTGCGCCTGCTGCCGGCAAATCGTTCGACGAGAACCACCCGGTTCTGAGCAAGGCCCTGCTTCCACTCGAGGTGGTTGCCCTGATTGCGCTCTTTCCGCTGGCCCTCATCGCTTACGTGGTAGGCAACTGGGATGGATGCTGATGGGGGCCCAAACAATTACCGCGGACCATCGCTCAGACTCACGCTCCATCAGCGTGAAGCCGCGTTGGTCCGCAGCTGGTTTTCCGATCTTGTGCTCAAAGAGTCGCGGCGCGCGGCTAGTGATTGCGCTTTTCCAGTTTCTCCACCACGCTCTCAAGGTCCGGATACCCGGCGCCAAAACTCCGTGTGATGAAGTTTCCACCGCGTTCGGCAATCATCTCGCCATCTGCGAAAACAGAAAACTGGCCGGTCTTTCCCGGCGTATCACCGCGTCAATTCCCAGCCGCTTCTTGATGAGGCCTGCGAGACTCGCGACCTTGGCGTGATTGTTCTCTCAAGTCGGGCAGGAACGTATCTCAACCTTCATTCAACCCCCGGACACCCGCCCTGCGATTAGCTCGCTTCAGCTTCTTTCTCCACGGTGACCTTCACCTTGCTGGTCACGTCGCGATGCAGGCGGATCGGCACCTCTACCTCGCCCAGGCTCTTGATGGCTTCATTGAGCTGGATCTTGCGCCGGTCGATATTGAAGCCTTTGCGCTCCAGCGCCTCTGCGATATCGGACGAGGTGACGGATCCGAACAGGTGGTCTTTCTCACCCGCCTTGCGCTGGAAGCTAAGCGCAACGCCGTCCAGTTGCTTGGCCAGATCTTCCGCGCCGGCCTTCTCGACCGCTGACTTGCGGATGGCGGACTGCTTCATCTGGTCGATCACGGCCCGATTGGCCGCCGTTGCTTCAATCGCCAGCTTCTTGGGCAGCAGATAATTGCGGCCGTAGCCTTCCGCGACCTTTACTACTTCGCCGCGATGGCCCAGCTTGGGAACATCTTCTTTGAGTATGACTTCCATTTTCAGATCTCCAATGATCTTGTGGCACAGCCGCATTCGGCTGTGCATGTCTAATTCATGGGTTATTACCGCGCCGCAAACGGCAGCAGGGCGATGTTGCGGGCCCGCTTGATGGCCGTGGTCAGGCGGCGCTGGTGCGGCGTGCACACACCGGTCAGCCGGCGCGGAACGATTTTGCCGCGCTCAGCTACAAACTGCCCAAGCAGGCGCACGTCCTTGTAATTGATGTCGTCGATCTTCTCCACACAGAACTTGCAGACCTTCTTGCGGCGGAAAAACTTGCGTCCGCCGTCGCGTCCGCCAGGCCCGCGTTCGCCGCGCGGACCATCCGGCCTGCCGCCTTCACGGCCGCCCTGCGGCCGTGGCGATGGTGTTGAACTTTCCTGCGTTGTTTCGTCAGCCATAACTCTCCTCTGATATCCGTACTCGTACGGGGCTACTGCCCCCAAATGTGTGAGCCGCAGCAAGCTACTCGCAGATCGCCATAATGTTTCAGAGCTGAATGCTGAGCCTGCCCCGGCGTGCCGTGGGCGCTGATTGCCGAATACTCTCTTACGCGTTCACCGCCGGGCTCTCCGCCTCAGACGGCGCAGCTCCTGCCGGTGGCCGCTTCACCCGCGATTCGCGGATCTTGCGGATCTTGTCCAGGCGCTGATGTTCTTCATCCGTGCGCACGGTAATGAATTTGATCACCGGCTCAGAGACGCGCATACGCCGTTCCAGTTCATGCACGGCCTTGCCGTCAGCCTTCAGAACGAACAGCACATACTGGCCGTCAGAAAACTTCTTGACGTCGTAGGCCAGACGGCGCTTGCCCATCTTCTCCGCTTTCTCAACCGTTGCGCCTGCCGTGGTGGCATGGCCCTGCAGCGTGGCAATCAGCTTGTCCACGTCTTCTTCCAGCAGATCAGGCCGGACAATAAACATCACTTCATAGGATCTTTGCATTTACCTTTTCTCCTGTCGCTCACGTGAGCGACTCCAACTCATCTCCCGGCTTGTTTTTCCGGTTGAACTTGCTCATTGCTTTAAGAATGCCTTCATTCACCATCACCTGCACCGCCTGCGCCGTCAGTTCCAGCGCTTCATCCAGCGGCTTCAGCATCGACTTCCGAAACGGCGCCAGTATGTACTTCGCTCCGCCTTTGCGCGGATCATCAGGCTGAACGCCGACCCGTATCCGGGCTACTTCTTCACTCTGCAGTGCGTTAATGATCGACTGCATTCCGTTGTGCCCGGCCGACGATCCCCGCGCCCGTACCCGAATCATTCCCAGGGGCAGGTCGAGCTCGTCATAAATCACCAGCACGTCCTGCTGCGGATCAACCTCATACTTCCTGACCAGCTCCAGCACTGACATGCCGCTCAGGTTCATGTAGGTCTCTGGCTTGGCCAGCAGAATTTCTTCATTCCCGATTCTGCTTCGGGCTGTCAACGCCTTGCAGTGCCGGTTATCCACCACTACGCCGCACTGCTCGGCGATGCGGTCCACCGCAAGAAAGCCAATATTGTGAGGCGTAAACTGGTACTCGATCCCAGGATTGCCCAACCCAACGATCAGCTTCACCGCGGTTACTTCTTTTCTTTCTCTTTCGCGGCCGGGGCAGGCTCAGCGCCTTCTTCCTCAGCCTCCTGCTTGCCCTTCTTGATGACCTCCGGCTCGGCCGGCGCCGCCGCCGCAGCTTCTGCTGCCGCTTCCGGCGTAGGCGCAACTTCTTCCTTCACTGAGGTGATGTGTGCGACCGTCTGGTCTTCGTCGGTAATGAACTTCAGCGTGCCGCCGTGAGGGAGGTCTTTTACGCGCAACACGGTGCCAAACACCAGTTCACTCACGTCGCCATCAATGTGGGTGGGAATATCATTGGGCAGGCACTCGATTTCCACTTCGCGCAGCACCTGGTCCAGGATTCCGCCCTGTTGTTTCACGCCGGCGGCCTCGCCCACCAGGTGGATCGGCACCATGACGCGGATCTTTTCGTCCATGGCGATTCGCTTCAGGTCGATGTGCAGCAGCTTGCCCTTCATCGGATCAAACTGCCAGTCCACGATCATGGCTTTGGTCTTCTCGCCGCCTGCCTGAAGGTCGAAGATCGTGTTGTGGCCGGACTCCGAGCTCAGAATCCGCGTGATCTGCTTGGGATCCACGCTCACCACCAGGGTGTTTTTCTTGGCGCCATAAACCACGGCAGGTACGCGGCCGCTCACGCGTAAACGCCGCGCTTCATTTTTACCGCGAGAGCTGTCCGGTCTTGGTTGCGCTTCTACGAGTTCTACCTGTGCACTCATTTCCTTCTTCTCCGCTTCCATCCAGGCTACGCAAACAGCGAGCTGACGGAAGTCTCTTCGTGTATGGATTGGATTGCGCGGCCCAGAAGCCCCGCAATCGACAAAACTTTGATCTTCGGTTCGGCCTTGCCTGCGCTGGTCAGCGGAATGGTATTCGTGACCACCACCTGCTCCAGCTTCGATTTCGAAATCCGCTCAATCGCCGGGCCGCTCAGCACCGGATGTGACGCGCAGGCATAGACTTTTGCCGCGCCGGCGCTGATCAGCGCATCGGCGGTCTTTACCAGCGTTCCCGCCGTATCAATGATGTCGTCGATGATGAGGCACGTACGGCCTTTCACATCGCCGATCACGTGCATGACCTCGGCCACGTTCATATCGGTGCGCCGCTTGTCCACGATGGCCAGTGCTGCGTCTATCTTCTTGGCAAAGAAGCGCGCGCGCTCCACGCCGCCGGCATCGGGCGAGACAACGGTCAAATTCGGCAACTGCATCTTCTTGAAGTAGTCCACCAGCACCGGCGAAGCAAACAGGTGGTCTACCGGGATATTGAAAAAGCCCTGAATTTGCGGCGCATGCAGGTCAACCACCAGAGCGCGATGCGCCCCGGCCGTCGTCAGCAGATCAGCAATCAGCTTGGATGACACCGGAACCCTCGGTTTGTCCTTGCGGTCCTGCCGCGCATATCCATAGTAGGGAATCACCGTGGTGATTCGCCGCGCCGACGCGCGCTTAAGCGCGTCCACCAGCAAGAGCAACTCCATCAGATGTTCGTCGACGGGAAAGCACGTGGGTTGCACAACAAAAACATCCGCCCCGCGCACGTTTTCCATGACTTGGATATAGACCTCGCCATCCGAAAAGCGCGTGACCGTGGCCTTGCC
Source organism: Candidatus Angelobacter sp. (assembly GCA_036557225.1). GTDB lineage: Bacteria > Acidobacteriota > Terriglobia > Terriglobales > Acidobacteriaceae > Angelobacter. The sequence continues at coordinate 30,913 of DATBHX010000043.1, read as the reverse complement.
CCGCTCCATGCCCAGAAAGGCGCAGATCTCGTCGGTCAGGGCCTCGTTCGCCGTGCCGCAGAAGATCTTGAACTTCTCGTCTGCGCGCGACCGCTGCGGCTTGAGCTCGCTCTTCGGCTGCATCTGTTGCTGCTTCTTCTCCGGTTTTTCCGTTGCTGGTGCTATCGTCGCCATGGCTAATCTCTCCGTATGAGCTGGTTTGCTACATCGGATTGCAACTTGCCCTTGCTGTTCACACGCTTGCTCTCAGATCTGACCTATTGACTCTGCACTGCGTTCGTTTTTCCGATCAACCGATCTCCCGATGACCCGATCTCCCGATGGCTTGGCTGGGCCGCTAGGATTCGAACCTAGACAAAGTGCTCCAAAGGCACTTGACCTACCATTAGTCGACGGCCCAATACCTAAAACATCGTCATCCCGACGTCCGTTAAGCGAGCGCACGTTCTCATCAGTGCGCGAGTAGGACGGAGGGACCTTGTGTTTCCAAGACTCGAATGAATTTCCGGACGATTCTCTTAACCGCTTTCCCGATCACCCGATCACCCGATCACGGCGATCACCCGATAGAAGTTCCTTCCAGTACCGCTCCCTGGTCAACGTCTCCGTCGCCTGCGCTGGAACACCATTATCGCTTAACTTTGCTGCAGCTTTGCCGGCGCTTTCCTGATCGGCAAACAGCCCATATACCGTAGATCCCGAACCCGAAAGCGACACATACTTCGCCCCCGACCGTTCGAGCGCACGTTTGACCTCGCGTATGGCGGGATATTTAGGGAAAACGACACTTTCAAAGTCGTTTTCAATCCCGGTACGGACAAGGTCGAGAAGCAGTGCCTCGGCCCGGTCCCGGCCATTGCCTGGGACACCGGTTGCGGAAAAACTACTGGCGCTCAGCCATTCATACACACTCCGGCTGAACACATCCATTCTATCTGAGCCGTTCCGGCCCGTCAATTTGGCTGGCTGTTGTTTGTCCCAGTCGGCAAAAGCAATGGGCGTTGAGACTCCAATCTCCGGAGTCGCCAGCACACAAGGCCAGCTTGGCAGATCATCGATGGAAAAGACCTGCTCGCCTCGTCCGATCCCCAAAACCGTCCCGCCAACCAGAAACAATGGCAGATCAGAACCCACCTCGGCGGCGATCCGTAGCCGCTCTTCCGCCGGCAGCGCTTTCTTCAACTCTTTTTCCAGCGCCAGCATTGTGGCCACAGCATTGGAAGACGCTGCCCCCAGCCCGCCCTGCACCGGTAGGTTCTTCTCGATCGTGATCCTCACCTTGCCCCGCGTCTTGAGCGACTTCAGCACGCGCTCCGCTACGCGCCAGCAGGTATTACTTTCATCGCAGGGAACACGCTTGTCTTTGCAGGCGATATCAATCCCAACGCCCTTGCCCACATCCACGCGCACAACGTCAGAGAGCGCCACAGTCTGATAAATCGTGCGCAACTCATGAAACCCATCCGCGCGCAGCGGCCCGATTTTCAATCCGATATTGATCTTGGCAAAGGAACGAACAGAGGTGGACATAAGTTAACTAGATGATAACCGAGAAGCCGGCCTTTTTCGGAAGAACGCTGCTGCGTAACCCAGAGATTACATCGTCAGGCCAACCACCAAACACTGAAATCCTCTAGCCAAGAAAAAGGCCGGCAGTTTTCACTGCCAGCCATGTTCTGTTTATCGATCAGTGCTCGCTTTCAGCAAATTGCCATTGGCGAATTGCCAATTGCCAATTGCTCTTACCGGCGTCCGCCGTGATTCCCTCCATGCGATTCCCCACCACCGCGGTAATTTCCGCCGCCATTGTGTGAGCCGCCTCTGCCCTCTGGCCCACGGCCGCTCATGCCGCGATAGCCATGATCGCCGCCTCTGAAGCCGCGATTGTCGCCACGGAATCCTCGCGCTTCGTTGTATCCGCGCCCCCGATCAAATCCCCGATCGCGGTCGAAACGCGGCCCGTTGAAATTGCGGAACCCGCGATCATGATCAAACCGCTCGCCACGGAATGTCTCGCGCGGCCCAAACCTCTCCACCGGACGGAAGTGCTCAAACCCTGGCCGGAAGCCAAACCGGTTCACGTAATACGGACGATAGTATGTGGGATGTGTGTAGTAAAAGTTACGCCACGGGCCCACGCCGATGAACACTCCATTCACGAAGTAACTCGGGGCCCAATACCCATAAGGTGCACACGCATACGGATAGTACGGATAGAACCCGTATTCGCACACCGGAGGGGGATTGTAAATACCGTAGCTTGGACCTATCTGAACCCCAATCGCTACCTGCGCCTGTGAATGAACGCTGGCGAGCGCCAGTACTGCTACCAGTAAAGCTAAATACTTTAGATAACGCACTCGAAACCTCCTCAAGAAAGGCCTGCTTAGCGCTGGTTCCTGTCTTCAGAATCTTCCGGAACCTTCCTCTGAACGCGGCCTGTAACCGTTTACCTATCTAAAGGAACCCAGAGTAGATGAGGAAGTTGTGTGTTATGAGCAGCTTTCAGACAATTCTTTGCTGGATTTTAATGTTTCTTAACCTCGGGAGACGGCGCAGGGCTCGGTGTGGCAGTTGATTGGGGTGGTGGCGGAGTCGCTACGAATTCCTTGAGTTGATCACGCGATAATGGCTTGGTCGCAAAATACGGAAGCGCAATAAGCGCAACAAGCGCAACCAAGATCAAAAAGCAAACGAACCCAATACAAATAAATACCCACTTGCCGCGAGAGCCTTTATCGGTCGCCGCCATTCGCGCTCCTGAGCAGTTTGAATCCTGCCTGGGAAGTCTACTGATTTCGCACACGAACGCAAGCCGTTCTCGCTGTGAGATAGGTGTTAGTTTCTCTCTCTGTGGATTGCCATGCGGTAGGTTTCGCTGATTGCTGTTAGCTGATCGCTGACCGCTAATATCTGAACAGATACGACAGCTTGATGAACACCTGCCGCCCGTCATTGATAAAGCTGTTCCGAGTTCGCAGCAGCCCATCAAAGCTCTCGCCCGGTGCGCACGCCAGCCCACCGCAGGTTCGCTGCAATGAGGGATCAATATTCTGCAAGTCGCTGTTGTAGCCCACGTAGATCGCTGTGCCCGGGTTCAACAGATAGGTGAAGAGCACGTCGCCGTTGAACTGCTTGGTGTTCTGGAGCGTGGTAAATCCTGGATTCGCGATCGTCGTGGTGTACTGCCCGATCAGGCGCAGCGAGAATTCCTTGGTGAACTGATAATTCCACTTGGAGCGCATGATGTGGTTGTTGAAGATATTGAGACCGGTATTCTGGTCCATCAACCGCGTCATCAGGTAGGTGTTTTCGATCGTCAGCCCCTTGGTCGGGCGGACCGTGCCGCGCATGAAGGCCGTATTCTGGAAGGCCAGCACCGGTGGTCCGATGCGCGGGACAAAGTTGGTGGCCGTGCCCCAATCCATCTCCAGGGCCAGATTCAGCCATTTGAAATACTGCGTGTTGATCTGCGCTCCACCAATCACGTGGGCGTAATCCCGGTTCGTCGTGAGCGTTGAAAAATCCACCGGACGCAGCCGCTCATGTTCCCATACAGAAAAGATGCTGAAATTGCTGTTGCGCGGGAAGTCCCACTCGTAGGCTGGATTGGCCAGATAATCCAGCCGGGTGCCGCTGTGGTCCCACAACGTCTGTTCAAACAACCGCATCCCATGCGCTACCAGGTGCTTGCCTTCCGGGTGAAACGTCCATCCCGCAAAGTTGCTGAAGCGCCGGTAGTCGGTGCGATTGATGAATCCCGTCTCCGTCAGAAATCCCGGCGCGATGTCCTGGTACATGGTATTGAATTCCAGCCGGCGCGAACTGCGTTCCGCATAGACCTGGTACGCCGGGCCGGACTCATGCGTGCCGTCGTTAAATTTGGTTTCGCTGGTCACGGCCTGGGCATTCATCTGCCAGTTCTTGCCGAACCTCAACTGCGCGTCCACGCCGCCTACGCGGTTGAATCCGGCTTCGCAGACCGTTGTGGTGCAAAAAGTATTCGGGCTGGTATGCAGTTCGCGATCGGTATAGATCATGCCGATGCTGTTGTTCTTTCCCAGTTCGCGATTCACCCGCACCACTCCGAAGTATGCGGCCTGGCCGGAGAGCGGATCGGTATCAATCACGCTGTCGTTGGGTGAGCGGTCATTCGCCATCATGGCCCCGATGGCCCACGGCCCTGTCTTGCCCGTCAGCCTGACGCCAAACAGCGGATCGGCAATGTTCCGCGTAAATACCAGGTTCAAAGGCGTCTGGAAGAAATTTGAGTTCTCTTGAAAAAACGGCCGCTTTTCCGGAAAGAAGACGGCAAAGCGCTGGTTCACCGTGACCTGCGGATCGTCCGACTCAATCTGGCCGAAGTCGGGATTGATCGTGGTATCCAGCACCAGGCTGTCTTTGATCACGATCTTCGAATCGAGTCCAGCCTTGGGGTCCACATGCTTTCCTGTAAAGCGATCGCCCGCCGGATCGCGCTCATCCAGTGACCGGAATGCGCCGACTGAAGTGTACGGGATGAACTGCATGTTGCGACCCGGGGAGATGTTCTCAAAGCCCTGTAGCGTCCCTTCCTGCGTCAGCATTCCCTGGATGCGGTTGGTGTTCACTGGATAGAAAGAGTGCTCTGAGTTGCGTGGAATCACCCGGATCAGAATGAAGCCCCAGTCTTTGATGCCTTCCCGCCGAAAGCGCAGCGACTTGAACGGGATCTCGATCATCACCATGTATCCGCTGCCGTTGATTTTGGAGTAGGTATGCCAGACTGTGTCGAAGGTGTTGTCGAAGCCCTGGTTCTCGGTAGCCAACCCATCCTGCTGAATGCCGTACGGGTTGCTGTAAAACATGTAAGCGTGGCGATGGTCGTGGAAGGTATCCAGCCACACACCAACCTGGTCGTCATCGTCAATCAACTCACGGCGCAGCATGCGCGCGCGCAGTTTCTTCGGCTCCTTATCAAACGCCAGAAAAACAGCGTAAAAATTTTTATCGGTGTAACCCAGGTAAGCCTCAGTCGGCTGGCTTACCGCCGCGCCATCGTGCGGCTCTTTCTGCGTAAATTGATTGATCTTCAACATGTGCCGCGCCAGATCAGTGGCCGGTTCCATGCCTTCAAAATCTGCGAGCTTGGGTGCGGCGTGCAGGCGTGGAATGTTCAAGGTGCCGGCTTCGGCGGTAAGCGTGGGTGCCGCGAGTTTGGGGCCCTTCTCAGCCGGCAAAAACGCTGACAAAGCGATCATCATCGCCACGATCCTGCCCAGATCCCGTAAGTATCGCCGTTGGGTCACAAAATTGACTACTTGGGCCAGCTCTGAAGGTTCCGCCCTTTAGACTTGCATTGCAAAGAAAAGTTAACTCCGCTTCAAATACAGAATAGCTGTAGTTGGAACGGGAACAGCAGTACGTGGAGTGATTCGCGGTAATTTAACGCGAGCTTCGCGTGTTTTTCACTTAGAAACAAACCGGCACTTAGAACAAACCGGGCTGGCGTCCGTACTTAAGCCCAAAGTGTTCGTAGGCCAGCCGCGTTGCCACACGTCCCCGCGGCGTGCGATCGAGAAAGCCAATCTGAATAAGAAAAGGTTCATAAATCTCTTCCAGCGCGTCCTGTTCTTCCGCCAGCGCCGCCGCCAGCGTGCTCAAGCCTACCGGGCCGCCATTGTATTTCTGGATGATCGTCAACAGCAGCCGGCGATCGATCTCGTCAAAGCCATGTTTATCCACCTCCAGCATCTCCAACGCTGCCTGTGCGGTGGCCCTGTCGATCCGCCCCTGACTGCGCACCTGGGCAAAGTCGCGTACGCGGCGCAGCAACCGGTTGGCGATACGCGGCGTCCCGCGTGCGCGCCCGGCCAGCTCAGCGGCGCCATCATCATCAATGGCCACGCCCAGGATTTCTGCGGAGCGTTCAATAATGAACTTGAGTTCTTCGCTGGTGTAAAACTCCAGCCGCAGCAAAATGCCGAAGCGCGATCGCAGTGGAGCAGAAAGCAGCCCGGCCCGCGTTGTGGCGGCAACAAAAGTAAACGGCTTCACGTCGATGGTATGCGTGCGCGCCGATGGTCCCTGGCCGATAATGATGTCGAGCTTGTAGTCTTCGAGCGCCGAGTAAAGAATCTCTTCCAGCGCCGGTTGCAGGCGGTGGACTTCGTCCAGAAAGAAGACCTGCCGGTCCCGCAGGTTGGTCAGGATGGCCGTGAGATCGCCTTTGATCTGTATGGCCGGCCCTGCGCTCTGTTGGTAGGCCACGCCCATCTCGTTGGCGATAATCGTGGCCAGCGTGGTTTTGCCCAGCCCCGGCGGCCCGTAGAGCAGAACGTGGTCCAGCGGCTCGCCGCGTGATTTGGCCGCTTCCACCGCAACCGAAAGATTTTCCTTCACCTTCTTCTGGCCGATGAACTCGCGCAGGTAGCGTGGCCGCAGCTTCAGTTCAAACGAAGCATCGTCTTCCGCCTGCACGGCGGAAACCAGCCGGTCTTTGTCGATCGGTTTGTGCTCTGCAGCTGACACTCTGGCGATAGTAAAGCGAACCGGACAAAAATGCTAGGCTCTAAACGAAGAGGGGACCCGTACAGTTTGAATTTCTTATAACTCGTCATCCCGAACCCCCGTCAACGAGCAAGCGTTTTTTTCAGCTTGCGAGTAGGGGTGAGGGACCTTGCGTTTGCGAAGTTGTCAAACTGTACCACTACTAAGAAGAGCGGAGATGCAGATCCCTAAAAGCAATATCCTTGTTTAAGAAGAATGCAGATCATACAAACGATCACGCACCCAGATGGCCGTCGAAAAGTTGAAGTGTTTCGCCGCCAGAACGGCACCTATGGCTTCGAAGAATGGCAGTGGCTCGAATTCGAGGAATGCTGGTGTCCTTTTGCAAAGCACCCGATTTCCATCATCGATACGTTCGAACACGCGCTTGAAGAGATCAAAGGACGCATTCCCTGGATTGAGGAACTTCGACAAGGCTAACTACAGGAGCGCCCGCTTTCGACCTTGAGCGTCTTGCGTACAGATACCAAAACCTGTTCTTCGCGTCCAATAAAAATGGCGTACTTAACACGACTGCTTCTCAGCCTCCTGGCTGTCTGCTTATTCCTTTCTACCGCCCGCGCCATCGATCCCAGCCACTACCGCGATCTCGTCAAGCAATTTAACGAGCGTGCGCGCGCCAAGGACTGGCCCGGCGCGCAGGCTGCCCTAGCGGAAATCGGCCGCGAACTCCCCGCTCCCACGCCCCGCTTCTTGCTGCTGAATGCAACCGTGGAAATGCACCTTGGTCATAAAGCCGAAGCCATCAACTGGCTGCAAAAGTACGCTGCCACCGGTTTGAGCTTCGACCTCACACAAGAGGGCAACATGAAGCCGCTATCCGAAGAAGAAGCGGGCAAGAAACTCATCGCGCAGATGAAAGAGAACGGCAAGCCAATCGAAAAGACAGAGCTGGTTTGTTCCCTCCCGCAAGCAGACATCATGCCGGAGGACATTGCCTACGCGAAATCATCCGGGAGCCTTTTCGTCTCCAGCATCCAGCACCACAGTTTGTATCGCGTTACCTTGCCCAAAGCCGGTGGTAAAGAATGCGCCATGCAGGAGCTGCGCTTACCGGACGATGCCAAACTCTGGCCAACCATGGCCATCTCATTCGATCCCACACGCAAAGTGCTCTGGATGACTGCCTCCGCCATGCCCGGCTTCAGTGGTTTTCCCAAAGAAGACTCTGGCAAGGCTCAGTTGATGGAAATAGACCCAGCCAGCGGCAAAGTTCTTCATCGCTTTGATCCGCCTGCGAAAGGCCCAACCGTACTCGGCGATATGAGCGTCACGGCCGACGGCACGGTGTACGTAACTGACAGCGTTGGCGGCGGAGTCTATCGCCTTCACGGCGATCTCCAAACCACCAAACTCGAGAAAATTGCTGAGGGCCTGTTCTCGCCGCAGACCCCGGTGCTGGCGCGCGACGGCAAGCGGCTTTTCATCGCGGATTACAGCATGGGCGTCGCCGTCATCGATCTGCCGGCGCCTGGCGCAACCGCCAGGGTCAACTATCTTCCGCATCCGGAAAATGTCGCCGTGGTCGCGCTGGACGGTCTCTATCTCGACGGCGATTCGCTGATCGGCATTCAAAACGGCATCGATCCAATCCGCATCATGCGCTTCAAGCTGAATCCTGCGCAAACGGAAATTACCGGCGCTGAGGTCATTGAGCAGGCCACCGAGCGCATGGGTGATCCCACGCACGCCGTGTTGGTGAATGGACAATTCTACGTATCAGCCAATGTCGGCTGGAGCAAAGTGGATGACGATACCGGCAAGCTGAAAGACGGCGAGAAGTTTACCCCGCCAGTGCTGCTGCGTTTTCCTGCACAAACACGCGGCCTTGCGAAATAAAGCTGCGAGCAGGGAACAGCGACGCGAGGCCGTGACCCCCCGACAAGTGCGTCTTTCACGTGACGGGGTGGGTGCCGAGCACGCTCCGAGCGGCGCCGCATCAGGAGCAGGAAGTTCTCAAAGGTGCGTCAGCTCTTAAGCGGTTTGGAGCGGAGCGTAGAGAGGGTTCGGGTTAAGGGCGAGCCCGACCACGCGGCGAGCCCGTCACAGCAAGCGCAGATCAGTGTTGGCCAAGCGAGATACCCTGAGCGGTTTGGAGCGAAGCGACAGAAATTCAGTTCCTCTTGGCCGCAACGCTCAGGTCTTCAAAGCGCTGGGCTTCAACTTTCACCGATTCAACATCAGGCGCATTCGGCGCTTCAGCCAGATAGTCGCGCAGCTCGCGCGCTGCTGCTGCGTAGTCTTGCTTGCGGGAATAAACGTGGCTCAAGAGCAGGCAAACGTCAGGATGTTCGTGGTGTGTATCCAGGGCCTTGAATTTCTGTGCGCTCTGCTCCGCGGCATCAAACTTGTGCTGGTTATAATTCGCGGCCGCATTGAAGAAATAAGCCACCGGAAACGCCAGCGCGTTCATCTTTGCTACCTGGTCGGTCAGTTGAATGGCCTCGTCCCACTTCTTTTCCTGCATGGCAATCATCGCCAGCCCAAACGCGGGATTCACGAACTGAGGATCGGCAGAGATGGCCTGGGTATATTCCGTGCGCGCCAGATCAAACTGATTATTCTGGCGATGGATTTCCGCCAGCAGGTTCCACGCAGCTGCGAACTGCGGGTAAATTTGCACTGCCTTGTGCAGGTCTTTTTCCGCCTCCGCGGGTTTTTCATCACGGGCTTTCTGCGCTTTTTCGTAAGCGCGCATCGCGTCCTTGGGTGCGGCCATACTGGTTACGCTGATGGTGGTCCCTTTGGCGTCTCCCATGCGCTTAAGGAAGATTGTTCCCACTTCGTATTGCCATGTGTCTCCGCTGGTGCGAATCGGAGCGACGCTGGATTGGTATCCGGCCAGGACAGCCCTGAATTCACAGCCGGAAAGATCCATGGGACGCCGGGCCTGGCTGCCCGACGAGCGCGACGGGCTAGGCGTGGTAATGCGCGAATCGCTGCTCTCGCTGGCATCCTGGAACGTGGGGTTGAGTCCCAGTTGAAACTGAAACTGCCCTTTCACGTCCGTGTACCCTTCGCGCCGGACCGTGTTGTTACAAACACGCTCAATGGCCACCGGCTCGCTGAGCGCTCCTCCACCCTCCAGCAGGACTTTGCCGGAGATGAACACGGGTTGTACGTTTACGTCAGGTGAGCCGGGAGTGCGGCTGGGATTGCCCGGGCGGGAAGTACTGGGGGAGCCTCCGCGTTGCGCGACGGCTGCGGATGCCAACAACGCACTGCCAATCAATATCCAGGCCCTGAAACGAGAGGCGCAAAGCATGATTCGCACCCTCCATCTGGTTTTTAGACAACCTATACGAAAGGAAAAGACCGGCCCCGTCCAGCAATGGTACGCCGTTTGCCCGATTTCCGGTTTGAAAATTTCCTGAGCTTTCCCGGAACCTCGTCCGCGCCTGCCCGGTAATTATAGATGCGCTAACGCTCTCTGGTGCAGCCAAGTCAAAAAGAAACGGGGGAACTTCATGCAAACCATGCTCCATGACCTTCGCTACGGCCTGCGCATTCTGGCCCGAAACCCGCTCTTTACTGTGGCTGCTGTCATTTGTCTGGCGCTTGGCATAGGCGCCACGACCGCCATCTTCAGCGTGGTCAATGCGGTGCTGTTGCGTCCGCTGCCTTACGTTCAACCCCAACGCCTGGTGAAGGTCTATAGTGAATTTGGCAATTTCCCCGGTGGAGGTCTACGCCGCTTCTGGATTTCTCCCCCGGAATATCTTGATCTGAAGCGTGAGACCAAATCCTGGGAATCTATGGATGCCTGGGTCAACGGCGGCGCGAATCTTTCCGGGGAAGCCCAGCCCGTCCGCGCAACCGCCTCCTATGTCACCGGAGGTTTGTTGCAATCGTTGGGCGTGCCGCCAATCATCGGCCGCACAATCACCCCTGCTGACGACGATCCCAAAGCGCCGGCTGTAGTGGATATCTCATATGGGATTTGGCAGCGCGTATTCGGCGGCAGTCGAGACATCATCGGCAAGGAAATCCTCTTCAACGGCCAAAAAGCCAATGTCATCGGTGTAATGCCCAAAGGCTTTGCCTTCCCTCCGGGGGAGATTGATCCACCGGAAGTCTGGACAGCCCTGCAGATCGATCCTGCCAAGCCCGGCGGGCGTGGCTCGCACTTCCTTTATCTTCTCGGCCGGTTAAAGCCGAACATCACAGCGGACCAGGCACAGTCTGAATTTGAATCGCTGGTGAAGTATTGGGGAGAGACCGGTTCGGCCAGGGAACACCACTTCCGTCCAGAAGGTCACACCATCGTAAGCTTTCCCTTTCAAGCGGAAGTTGTCAGCAATGTGCGGCCGGCGCTGTGGATGCTGCTGGGTGCGGTCTGCTTTGTTCTTCTGATTGCCTGTGTGAACGTAGCCAACCTTCTGTTGGCGCGGGCCGAGGCCCGGCAGCGTGAGATTGCCGTGCGCACGGCAATCGGCGCTTCTTCCTGGCGGCTGCTGCGCCAGTTCATGGCTGAAGGTATTCTGCTCTCGCTCATCGGGGCTGTTCTTGGTCTCGGACTGGCCTATGCCGGCCTCTATACCATCAAAGCCACGAATGCCGGAAGTATTCCCCGTGCGTCTGAAATTGGTATCGACTCCACGGTGCTTCTGGTCACGCTGCTGGTCTCCATACTTACCGGCGTGCTTTTCGGTCTGGCGCCTCTCATGCATCTCGCCATCAAAAACGTGCACGGCCTGCTCAAGGACGTCGGCGGCGGGGCGTCTTCCGGTTCCGCCGGAGCGCAAAGTTTTCGCCGTGGGCTGGTGGCCTTTGAGATCGGTAGCGCAATGCTGCTGCTCATCTGCTGCGGACTAATGGTGCGCGCCTTCTGGAAGCTGCAGCAGGTCGATATCGGGCTCGATCCGCGCGGGGTTTCCACGCTGCGGGTAACGCTTCCCGGCGCGGTGTACTCGGACAATCAGAAAATTCAAAGCCTCTGGTCGCGTCTGCAGGAGCGCATAACGCATCTGCCGGGCGTGCAGTCTGCCGCACTGGTTTCCGGACTGCCACCCGCGCGCCGCGTCAATGCGAATGACACGGAGATCGAAGGTTTCGTGCCCGAACCCGGCGGTCCCGTTCAAAACGTGGACTTTTATCAGTCTGTGAGCGATGGCTACTTTGAAGCCATGGGTATACGGCTGATTGAAGGGCGTTATTTTACGGCCTCGGATGCCGAAGGCGCGCCCAACGTGATCATCGCCAACCAGACGATGGCGCGCACCTTTTGGAAGAATCAAAGCCCCATCGGACGCAGAGTCCGCCCCAGCAACAGCAGGAGCAACGAATGGTGCACCGTGATCGGCGTTGTGGCCGACGTCAAAAATGCCGGCATCGACAAACCTACGGGCACCGAACTCTACCTGCCTTATCGCCAGCCTCAGGGCGGCGGGTCTTCCGGCATGTATGTGGTGATGCGCGGCAGGGCAGATTCGCTGGATCTGGCCGGCGCTGTTCGGCGTGAGCTGCGCGATCTTGATCCCACCGTGCCCGTCTCCGCCGTGCGCACCATGGACGAAGTTCTTTCCACGGCGCAATCCCGGCCACGCTTTCTCACTTACCTGCTCACAATCTTCTCCGGCGTCGCGCTGGCCCTGGCGATGGTCGGCATATACGGCGTGCTTTCTTACCTGGTCGCCCGCCGAAGCAAAGAGTTCGGGTTACGCATGGCGCTGGGAGCGCCGCGCCAGCACGTGCTGGCCCTGGTGCTGAAGCAAGGCGCTGTCCTGGCTGCAATCGGGATCGTCTTTGGATTGCTCGTGGCCCTGGCTCTTACCCGCTTGATGTCGAGCCTGCTCTACGGAATCCACGCGATTGATCCAACGACGTTTGTTGCGATGCCGCTCGCACTGGCCGCGGTCGCGCTTGTGGCCAGCTATGTGCCTGCGCGCAGGGCAACCAAAGTGGATCCGATGGTCGCGTTGAGATACGAATAAACTGGAAAGGCCTGAAGGACGCGCCTGGCTATTCTTTGCGCGTATTACCTAACTCGGCGATGATCTCCTGCCCCAGCATCTTGCTGCCGTCGTAGAGAACTTCAATCACACGCGCGCGCGAGGAGCGTGCGTTGGCCACAGCCGTAGCCAAGTCTGTGGTGGGGAAGATCCCGACGATCTCCCATTTGCTCTCACCCGTCTGTACCCAGAGTTCGTATTGCTTCCACTTGGCCATTCCGGTTAGTTTCTCATATCCAGCGCCAGTTTTTCCCACCAGACGGCAGGGATGAATCAGCAAAGAAAACGGGCGAACCCCTCGGCCCACCCGTCTCTCGATCTTTAGTACTCTGGGTCTGCTCTATCGATTGCCGCCGGTATCCATACCCTCCCAGCCGGCCTTCTCGCCTTTGTTCTGCTCATCGAGCCACTTCTTGAGCGGCGCAAAGTAGTCAAGAATAGCAGTAGCATCCATCTGGCGTTGACCACTGATCGCCTCCAGCGCGTCGGGCCAGGGCTTGCTCTTGCCCATGCTGAGCATCTTGTTCAGCCGCTCGCCCGCGGCCTTGTTCTGGTAAATGGAGCAGCGATGCAGCGGGCCTTTCTGACCTGCGGCCTCGCACAGCGCGCGATGGAACTGGAACTGCAAAATCCGCGCCAGGAAATAACGGGCATAGGGCGTGTTGGAAGCAATGTGATATTTAGCGCCGGGATCAAAGTCGGCTTCGCTGCGGCCGGTTGGCGGCGCCACACCCTGATATTTGGCCTTTAGCTCCCACCAGGCTTTGTTGTATTGCTCCGGCGTCACCTCGCCGGAGAAGACCTTCCAGCGCCACTTGTCGATCAGCAATCCGAAAGGCAGAAACGCGATCTTGTCCATCGCCTGCTTGAGCAGGTAGCCGGTGTCGGCGTCGGCAGAAGGCACGCTATCCAGCAGCCCAACTTGTTTCAAGTACTCCGGCGTGACCGAGAGCGCGATGGTATCGCCGACAGCTTCGTGAAAGCCATCATTCGCGCTGTCCTGGAAAAGCGGCGGCTGGGTTTTGTACGCGCGCTGATAAAAGTTGTGTCCCAGCTCATGGTGGATGGTAACAAAATCCACGTCGTTGATCTCAATACACATCTTCAACCGCAGATCATCCTGGAAATCGATGTCCCAGGCGCTGGCGTGGCACACCACATCGCGGTCCTGAGGTTTGACGAAGAGCGAGCGCTCCCAGAATGTTTGCGGCAGCGGCGCGAAACCCAGAGATTTGAAGAAATTCTCCCCATACTGCACCATCTTCTTCGCGTTCTCAGGAGTCGCGGGGCCGGAACCCAGGCCCTGCTTCTCCAACTGCTTCGTCAGATCGAATCCCTGTCCGCCGCCCTCCGGCGCCACCAGCGGATAGATGTTGCCCCACTCCTGCGCCCACATATTGCCCAGCAACTGCGCGGGAATCAGTCCATCCGGACGGTCAGCGAGCTTGCCATACTTCTTGATCAGCTGCCGGCGAACGTAGGTATGCAGCGCGACATAGAAAGGTTCTACCTGCCGCCACAACCGCTCCATCTCTGCGCTGAACTGCTCCGGCGTCATGTCATAGTTGCTGCGCCACATCGCGCCCGTGTCTTTGAAGCCCAGCTCTTTCGCGCCCTTGTTCGAGAGCTGCACAAAGCGCACGTACTTTTCTTTCATGGGCACGGAGATTTTGTGCCAGCCCACCCACGCGTCGAGCAATTCGTCAGGATTCGTGCTGTGCGCCAGAATGCGCTCAAGATCATTCAGCGAATAACACTTCTCTTTGCCATCCACCTGTTTGCAGTACTTGCCCCGGCCATACATCCCGTCAAGTTTGGCGGCCAGCTCCGTCAGTTCTTTGCGCTCCGCATCATTGTTGGGCGCCGGCGCAACCAGCGAGAGCTTCAGCAGTTTGAACTTGCGCTCCAGTTCAGCCGGCAGCTTCAACCCGTCAAATCGCCGCGCATCGAGCGCCAGCCTGGTGGTCACGGCAGTGAGTTGTTCATTGGCCTGTGCTGCCATGGTTTCTGTGTCGTCGGTGATGAAGTTTTCCTGCACCCAGCCTGCCCGGCTGGCGCGGACGCCGAGGTCTTCCAGCTGTGCTTCCGCTTTCTTCATGAACTCTTGTGCTTCAGCGACGGTCGGCGCGCCCTTGGCTCCCGTCTTCGCATTGCCAGTTTTCTTCGCGGGGGTCTGTGCCAGCGCTGCCATCCCCGCAAGTCCAATCACGAGCGCCGTGAAAGCAAATCTGTTTGCAAACATTGTTCCTCCATTGGAGACAAACTGGTTAGCGTAGCCGTTTGCCGGTTATCGCGCAAATCGGAACGCTTTGTTGCTGACGCTATCGCGGATGCTAATCATTCCGCCCTGATCTGAACTGAATAATCCTGCGCCGCTCGCGTTTCGATGGCCTGCCCGCCGGTGCGGGAGAGTACTGCATCATCGCTTTCCGCTCCTCTTTTATCTTCTGCCGCAGCGCGCAGCTCTCCTCGGTCTCGCGATAGAGTGTTTGTGCCACCGAAGCCGGCCCGCGCACTTCACTGAGCGCAAGCACCTCCACCTGAAAATCGCCGCCTTCCGTCTTAATGCGCAGCATATCGCCGGCTTTTACCTCGCGTGCCGGTTTCACATATTGGTTGTGCGACTCAACCTTGCCAAGTTCACATGCTTTTGCCGCCAGGGCGCGCGTCTTGAAGAAGCGCGCAGCCCACAGCCACTTGTCCATGCGTACGCCGGTCATGGCTTCATTCTAATCAGAATCCCACAGCTGGTTTTGGAGCAGGTCGCTCCAGGTCTTTAGGCAGGTTCGCCAGCGCATAGGCCAGCACCGCGATCACGGCGGCATTCTCCTGCAGCTCGCGCGGCACGACCTTGTCGAGCGTGTCCGCTGCGGTGTGATGATAGTTGAAGTAAAAGCGGTCGTCCTGGATCGGGCCGAAACACGGCACGCCCAATGACGACAACGGTCCGATATCAGTTTCGGTATCCTCGGTCGGCTGGATCATCGCTGCGCCGCTCGATTGCAGAACCTGCGCCGCAGGCTGCAACAGCGGCATATTGGCCACGGGAGCGGCCATGCGGAAGCCCGTTGGATGTCCCGCGCCCAGGTCGCTCTCAATGGCGGCAAAGTGCTTGCCGGCTTCGTCTTTGTGCGCCGCTGCATACGCGCGTCCGCCGGAGTTGCCGAACTCTTCATTCATCCACGCGATCACGCGAATGGTCCGCCGCGGATGCAGGCCAAGCTGCTTCACCAGTTGCGCTGCCTGCATGGCCACTACCACGCCGGCGCCGTCGTCGATTGCGCCGGTGCCCAGGTCCCATGAATCAAGGTGGCCGGAGACAATCACAACCTGGTCCGGCTGCTCGCTGCCCTTGAGATCAGCGACGACGTTGTAGGAATCAACGTCCGCGAGCTTTTGCGGCGTAAGCACCAGATGCATGCGCACGCTGCCCTGCTTCGCCAGATAAGCCAGCGTGTCGGCATCTTCGGCAGTGACCGCGGCAGCAGGAATTTGCTGAGCGTCGGGCTGATAGAACATCGCGCCGGTATGCGGAATGCGATAGTCCGCGCCGCCTACACTGCGCACCAACGCCGCGATTGCACCCTGTTTGGCCGCTGCGCTGGCGCCGATGGCGCGATAGATCACCGCTTGTCCATAAGCGGGACCGCCGCGGCCCGTGGCCGCAAGCTGCTTATCGAATTTGTAATTGAAGAGCACGATCTTGCCGGCAACTTTGTCGTGGCCGAGTGCAGCCAGCTCGTCAAAGTTGCTCACCACCACGACCTCTGCCGTGACTCCCTGTGCGGGCGTGGCCACGCTGCCGCCCAGCGCCGTGAGCACAACTTTTTGCGCGGTTCCGGGCGCCATGCCGGGAAAATCCACCAGCGTTCCCGTTTCTTCACCACGCACCCAGTGCGGCACCACCACTTTTTCAAGCTTCACCTCGAGACCAAGCTTGCGCAGCTCGGCGGCAACATACTGCGCAGCAAAATTGGCCTGCGCTGATCCAGCCGGACGAGGCCCAATGTTGTTGGTCAGATGAGCAAGCTGGTCCCAGGCATAGTCGCTCTTAAGCGCGGCTTCCTGTAACCGCTGTAGCTCAGACGTAAGCTGGGGTGAATACGACGTGGGCTGCGGGAAAGTGCGCTGCGCCAGCCCAAGACTGCTCAAAGCAAGAATAAAGACGGTGGTACGAAGTGTTTTCAACTGCTCCTCCAGAGGAACTCAACCGTGAAAGTGCAGCCATTATATAAACAGCTGCACAGGGAAAGCTTCATGGCGCAATGAAGTTTTGCCGCCCCTGATCATCATCTGGTGTTCGGTGCTGAAACCCAGGTGTCCGAAATCGAACAGTAAATAGATGAAACTTGGGACGACTTGCATGCGTATATCTAGCTGGCATTTCAATCGTTTGAGCCATTGCGCCGGATTAGGGCATCGAATTGCCACTCTCTTTAATTTCCGACCAACAGCCGAAACGGAGGGCGACAGTATGGGCACGTTATTTCAGGACATCCGCTACGGGCTCCGCATGCTACGGAAGAACGCTGCCATGACCCTGGTCGCCACCTTGACGCTCGCTCTCGGCATTGGCGCTAATACCACGATATTCAGCGCGGTCAATGGCATCCTGCTTCGCCCCTTGCCCGTAGCCCACGCGGACCAGCTCGTGGTGGTCGGCGGACAACAGCAGGGCGGAGATACCTTCAACCATTTTTCTTACGCTGATTTCGCCGATCTTCGCTCTCAAGCTGACGCATTCTCTGACGTAATGGCGTACACCATTACCCTGGCAGGCATGGAATCGGAAGGGCGCACAGAGCCGGTCGTGATGAGCTACGTCAGCGGAAATTTCTTCTCCGGCCTCGGGTTGCAATCGGCTTCGGGACGGCTGATCTATGGCGCGGAAACCGAAAGACTAGGCACGGAAAATGTGGTCGTGCTTGGCCATGGATATTGGAAGAAACGCTTCAGCTCGGACCCTTCGATTGTCGGCCGCCAGGTAAAGCTCAACGGTCACCTGTTCACCGTGGCGGGAGTTGCGCCGGAGAGCTTTCACGGCCCTTATTCGCTGGTCGATATGCAGGCTTACATCCCGCTTGGTACGCGGATTCTGTGGCAAACCAACTCAGATCAAACCTCGGATCCTAAAGATTACTGGACGCGCCGCGATATTCATGATTTGACCATCCTCGCCATCGTAAAGCCTGGAGTGACGCGCAAGCAGGCCGAGGTCGCGGCCAATGTGGTGGCCGATCGCCTGAACCGGCAATATCCGGATTCCCACAAAAGCGTCGCCTTTCATTTGTATCCGGAGAGGATTGCGCGGCCTGATCCCGATCCCACCAACGGGACGGTGATTGTGGGAGCGGTGTTCATGGTGCTGGCAGGTCTGGTGTTGCTGCTGGCGTGTTTCAACGTCGCCAACATTGTGCTGGTTCGGGCCACTACGCGCGAGCGTGAAATGGCCGTTCGTACCGCACTGGGGGCAGCGCGCACCCGGATCGTACGCCAACTTCTGACGGAAAGCATTTTGTTGGCGATGCTCGGCGGCGCCGTTGGCTTGCTTGCTGGAACCTGGGCCAGCCGGCTGCTGAGCTCCATCCGAATTGAAATTGCGACCATCCCGTTGCGCTTTGATTTCAGCTTTGATTGGCGTGTCTTTGCTTTCGGGTTCGCTGTCGCGGTGCTTACCGGGATTGTGGTTGGCCTGGCGCCGGCCTGGCGCGCCGCCCGCAGTGATTTCAACCAGGTGCTGCATGAAGGCAGCCGCGGTATTCTGGGTAGCGGACGCTCCCGTCTGCGCAGCGTTCTGGTCACCGCGCAGGTGGCAATCTCGCTCATGCTGCTGGTGGTAGCGGGGCTCTTTGTCCGCAGCGCACAAAATACAGAGCACACCTATCTCGGCTTCGATCCTCAGCACTTGCTGAACGCCACCATGGAGACGCGCACTGTTGGCTACGATCTTGCCCGCACCAAACAGTTGTTCCGCGAAGTGGAAGACCGTACGCGGGCTCTGCCCGGCGTTCAGTCGGTGAGCATTGCTTCCTCTGTTCCGATGGGTTATTCCAACTCGGGACGAGCCATCTACGTGGAAGGGCGTCCGGCGGCCGGCAAGGAAGCCCTGCCCTACGTCTATTACAACGTCGTTGATCCTCCATACTTTGAGAATTTGCGCGTGCCGCTGCTGCGCGGCCGTACTTTCACGGAGCAGGACAAGGAAGGCGCGCCCCTGGTGGCCGTGATCAACGAGGCCATGGCAAAAAAATTCTGGCCCGACCAGGATCCCGTGGGCCGACGCTTCAGCACCAAGGACTCCTCCGGTCCGTACATTCAGGTTGTCGGCCTGATGAAACAGGGCAAGTACAACGATCCCGTGGATGACACTGTGCCTTTCTATTACGTGCCGCAGGCGCAGGCGATGACCACATTCGTTACGCTGCAAATCCGCACGGCCGGCGCTCCGGAGGCGCTGATCCCTAAGGTGGAGCGGATCATTCACGAGCTGGCGCCGGGAATGCCTCTCACCGATGTGCAGAGCATGGAAGATGCATTAGGCGGCGTGAACGGCTACTTCCTGATCCGCCTGGGAACACGCTTTAGCGTAACGCTTGGTTTCCTCGGTCTGCTTCTGGCATTGGTCGGGCTCTACGGAGTGATCTCCTACGTTGCCGCACAGCGCACGCATGAGATCGGCGTGCGCATGGCTCTCGGAGCTGACCGTCGCGACATCCTGAAGCTCGTCCTCCGGCAAGGCTTCGTGCTGGTGGGCGCCGGCGTTATCGTGGGACTGGTGCTCACGTTTTTTGCCGCGCGCGGCATGTCGTCATTGCTGGTTGGCGTAAGTCCCAGTGATCCGTTGACCCTGGGCGCTGTCTCAATCCTGCTGGCCCTGGTCGGCGTGATTGCGTCATGGATTCCTGCGCGCCGCGCGATGAAGATTGAACCGCTCAAGGCGCTGAAGTACGAGTAAGGGCTTCCGGGAATGGGATTGAGATAGAGGAAATCCTGTGCACGCTCTCTGGAAAACGCGTCTTAAACTGCGCCAAATCTGCGTTGACCTGACCGCGTCAAATCCCTGACAATCGCCTGTCCCCATGCTCTTCTATCTGGCAGGCTCCATCGAGTACTCTCCTGATCTCGGTAAAGGCTGGCGTGCGCAGATCACGCCTGCGCTGAAGTCGCTGGGCCACGAGGTCTACAATCCCGCCGAAGATGAATTGAAGAACCTGAACGAAAGTGAAGTCCGCGAGTTCCGCTCCTGGAAGAGAAATGATCTCCCGCGCTTCCGGCAGACGGTGCAGAAGATCATTGCGTACGATCTTGATCTGATCGAGCACCACTGCGACGCCATTGTCTGCTACTGGGACCAGTACGCCGGACGCGGCGCCGGCACCCAGGGTGAGCTTACGTTTGCCCACCGCCTCGGCCTTCCCGTGTATCTGATTTGTGGCATGCCGGTAGAGCAGATCAGCGGCTGGCTTTTGGGCTGCGCGACGGAAGTGTTTACCTCGTTCGAGGGATTCCAGGAATTCCTGAATAGCAAATCGGCTGACCGAGCTGCGATTGGAAACGATTGAAGAATGATGCCGAGCGCCCACAACATCGGAATCGTTCTCGTGCTGGCGTTCTCTCTGGCGACCGCCGGTCTTGGGCAGGCGGCCGGCCGTGCTCCGGTTGTTACAACACCACATTTTGTTTTCTACAGTGACTTTGATACCAACCTGAATGATGCGCTGATCAACGCCGGCGTCGCGCGTAGATTTCACAAAGCGCAGTTATTCCATGACGGAGATGAAGCAGCATGCTTCAGCAAACTGCCGGCGGAGGTACGCTCAGCCTGGGAGCATGCCCTTGACTACTACGCAGAGATCATCTCGCCCACCGGATCAAATTCCAATCAGAGATACCTCTTGCGCGCGCAGCTTGCAGGCTTTGACGACGCGTTGAACGATGCCGATGGACGCCAGTTTGTCGAGATCGCGCGGAGCTTCCGTCTTGCTGCGGCTCCGGCATTCAAGGCATGCCGCTGGCCGGTTCAGGACGAAAGAAACCGTAAATGGATTGAAATGCTCAAACGGCAGCTCGCCGCCGACGAGCAAAAACTGGCTCCGCGACTTGAGCAGCTTTATCAATCACACTGGGCAGGCCTGCCGATTCCAGTGGATGTCGTCCAGACCGTTGATTTTTCGGGGGCGAACACGATTCTCGACAAGCCGGGTACCGGGCACATTCTCATCGCCATTGAAAATGATGCGCCGTACGCACTTGAGGTCGTGTTTCATGAGGCTTCTCACATTCTGATGGGGCGCAACGCTCCGGTTCGGCGGGCCCTTGAAAAAGCTGCCGCCGCAGCCAATTTCAAGCTGCCCGGCGATCTGTGGCACGTGGTCCTGTTTTACACCACGGGTGAAGCGGTACGGCGGCTTCTGATCGAGGAAGACAAGCCGGAATACAAACCCATGCTATACGGGATTTTCGATCGCGGCGTATGGGTTGACTACCGCAGCGCGCTGGAAAGCACATGGAAGCCGTACGTCAGCGGTGACAAAACGCTAGCCGAAGCCGCGGCGGCTTTGATTGATGCGCTGCAAAAACAGCAGCGGCCGCAACCTTGACAAAAAATCCACAGGCAGCGAATGTTGCAACGCCTGTTATGATGCAGCAGAAAAAGGTGAACCGGAGATGAATGCAATGCGTGGCAGTCTGGGCTGGATTGAAGTGATCTGCGGACCGATGTTCAGCGGCAAGAGTGAAGAGCTGATCCGGCGGCTGCGCCGGGCGGAGATCGCCCGCCAGCGAGTTCAGATCTTCAAGCCGATCCTTGACCAGCGCTACGCCACCGACCAGATCGTCTCCCACGACGATGGCCGCATTCATGCCGTTGCTGTGAACAATGCGGCGGAAGTCGAAGCCAAACTTGATTTGCGTACCGAGGTGATCGGCATTGATGAAGCCCAGTTCCTGGGTGACGCCATGGTCGATTTTGTCGTCCGCCTTGCCGATATGGGCAAGCGCGTAGTGATTGCCGGACTTGATACGGATTACCTTGGCCGCCCGTTCCATCCCATGCCGGAGCTTCTGGCTGTCGCCGACGAGATCACCAAGACCCTTGCCATCTGCATGCAGTGCGGCAATCCAGCCAAGCACACGCAACGGCTGATTGGCAGCGAAGACCTGATCGTCGTAGGCGCTGCCGGAATGTATGAGGCCCGTTGCCGTCGCTGCTTTGAGCCGAACCTCGCAGCCATGGAAGCGGAGAAGAAGAAAAAGATGGACCTGGTAGCTGCCCGCTAGCCCAGCCTCCTTGCTCGCTCTCGTTTTTCAAAACAAGATCCGCGAGCCGCTAACGCTTGACCAGCAGCGCCACAAGTACAAGATTGAGCGCAATGGTTACGCAGGCGGCTATGAGCAGTCCTCGCGCTGTACGCGGTTTCCCGTTGCGGCGCAGCAATCGCCAGATCGGCGCCACGTATCCTACCTGAACCAGTCCAATCGCGCCGATGAGTATGTAGCCCGCGGGAAGCATGCGCTCGTCGGCGACAAACATCAGCCAGCCAATCCCCAGCTGCGCAATGTTCAGCAACCAGCAGACGGCCCACCCGGCGACGATGCTCCCTGTGCCCTCACTCTTCATTGCTAGAAATCATATTGAACCACAGCAGAATTCGCTTATCGAGCGCCTCAGCAATTAGCAAATGGCAATTAGCAATTAGCCGGAGCGTCTATTCGAATGTCCCTAAGCCTGTTAATTGCTAAGTGCGATTTGCTCATTGATTCAAAACGATTCTTTTCGAGATACATGATCGATCAAGACAGCAATGAAAAGGCCCGCCTGGTTCAGCGGGCCTTTTTTACAACATGATTTTGGTTTTGGCTAGTTGCTAAGTGCTATTTGCCAATTGCTTTTTACGGCATCAACTCCTGCGTCAGTACTGCACCGCCCATCGACGGAAGCACTGCAGATTCCTTCACAGGTTTATGCGTATCGGGAGTGATCCAGAGAGTTTCCTTTTCCGCGCCGCCGTCAGCCGAAGAGATCTCGACTTTAAAGGTGTCAAACGTACCTGCCGGAACAGTCACTTTCTCCGTTCCGGTGACCTTCAACTGGAACAGCTTTGCTTTTTGCTGCTGCACGTCAAAGTTGCGATAGGTGGTGGTGTAGCCTTCCGCCAGAGGCAGACATGAGATGGACTGCTTGGCTGCAGCTCCATCGGCAAAGATCGGTCCGCCCAGGTCCACTGCTACCGGACGGTCCTGGCCACCCATGTTCATATTGCCGGAGGCCTTGTTGTCAGTGAAGCTGAGGTCAATCGTAGCAGGGCCCTGCTTCAAATTCAGTTTGCGTACCAGCAGCGTTCCCTTCTCCAAAGACGCTGTTTGAACGATAGTTCCGTTAGGTGTGTCGATGGTATCGGTGGCGTTCCATGCGCCACCATCTTCTTTGATCGAAGTAGAGACGCTGATCGGAATCTGCTGGCCGCCAATCTCGATCATGGCTTTGTATTTGAACTCGCCGGCTTGCAGGTCCATCGCGGGTTTGGGTGCACCCACGGCGTTTGCGTCAACTTTCTTGGCCAGCACCACGGTCTTGGGATCGACCGAGATTTCCTTCAGGCGTGCTACCGCTTCCGGTGTTCCGCCTTCCTGATAACGGCCCCCCAGATGTTTGGCCAGGAATTTTTCCGCTGTCATGAACATTGCCATGTTGTTGACTGGACGGGCAAAGCCATGGCCTTCATCGGGTGCCACCAGATACTCCACAGGATAGCCACGGTCACGTAAGGCGATGACGATCTGGTCGGCCTCACGCTTGTTGACGCGCGGATCATTGGCTCCCTGCACCACCAGGAGAGGCGTCTTGATCTTGTCGGCGTACGTCAGGGGCGAGCGTTCCGTGAGCAGCTTCTTGCCTTCCGGCGTGTTGGGATCGCCCATGCGCTCGTAGAACAACTTGCGGATCGGCTCCCAGTACGGCGGAATCGATTCCAGCAGCGTGATCAGGTTTGAAGGGCCAACGTAATCGATGGCCGCAGCGTAGAGGTCCGGTGTAAAGGTGACGCCGGCCAGCGTAGCGTAGCCGCCATATGAGCCGCCGAAAATGGCGATCTTTTTGGGATCGGCAATGCCTTCGGCCGCCAGGTACTTTGCGCCCCAGGTGACGTCATCCTGCATCTTCTTACCCCACTCTTTGTTGCCGGCATCAAGGAATTTCTTGCCGTAGCCGGTTGAGCCGCGGAAGTTGGGCATCAGTACTGCATAGCCGCGATTGGCAAAGAACTGGGCAAACGGGTTATAGCCCCAGAAATCGCGCGCCCATGGACCGCCGTGCGGAATGATGATCGCCGGCAGGTTCTTCGTGGGAACTCCCTTGGGCACCGTGAGGAAGGCAGGGATTTCCAGGCCGTCAGAGGATTTGTATTTCACCGGCTTCATGGAAGCCAGCGATTCGCGCGGCAACTTTTCGCGTACTTTGAACTGGAGCGCGAGCTTGCGCGCCTTGCGGTTAAACAGGTAGGTTTCGCCCGGCTCCGTGTCACTGTTGGCGACGATCAGCCACGTTTGCTCGTCGCGGGTATCGGAAGCGATGCTGACCTCTTTGCCGGGAAACTTGCCTTCCAGCCATTTCAGATCAGTCTCAAACCCCTTGTCACGATAGTAGCGGCGGCGATGCTCATCCACATAGATAGTGAGGACAAGCTCGTCGGTCGCCTCTGAGAAACGCGCTCCGGAGATGTCAACCTTCTTCTGCGGATCTGATTCCACCAGCTCGGTCTTGCCCGTCTGGGGATCAAGCAGCGTGAGCGATACCAGGTCAGTATCGGCGCCTTTATTGGTTTCAAAGTACACATGCTTGCCGTCTTTTGCGAAACGGTCCGGTCCGCAGGTCTCAAAGACATTGCAGGAATAGATCTTGGTGAACTTGTCCGGATCAACGCGCAGAATTTCAGTATCGCCGTTTTCTGCTGAACGGGTTGCCAGCCGCAGATTGCCGGCGAGATCAAATTGCCAGCCGGTGATCCGTTCTGTGTTTTTGCGCACCAGCGTCTTTTCGCCAGTGGAGATTTTCAGCTTGTAGAGATCGTGCCAGGCTTTATCGCGGTCATTCAGGCCAATATAGAGGGTGTCCGGATCGCTCTTGGGAAGCTCAATGATCTCCACCCGCACGCCCTTGAGCCCGGTCATATCGCGCGAAGGCGGAGCCTCGGCGCCGGGCGCCGGCTTGGCCGCAGGATCTACTGCGTATACGTTGTAGTTCTCATCGCCGCCATTGTCCTTGGCGTAGAGAACGAACTTGCTGTCCCAACTCCAGAAATAGCCCGCCACCGGCCGTTTGGTTTCCGTTGTGAGCAGACGGGCCGCGCTGAACGGCTCGTCCACGCCTTTTACATAAACGTTGCGCGTGTCTTTCCACGGTTTGAGAAAAGCAATGTACTTTCCGTCGGGAGAGAGCTGGGCTCCTGCGATCTCCGGATTGCCGAAGATCAGCTCACGATCGATCAGCGGCGGCAGACTGCCTGCCGCGGATGCTTTCTTGTCCTTGTCCTGAGCGCCCAGCGAAGCTGCAAGCAAGGCCAGGCACAACACGCTCTTAAACAACTTATTCATCGGAGGAAATTCCTTTCTCTCAAGGGAGAACTTTCTTTGACGGTCAAAACGTGACTTCCTGAATTGTCAATGCGCGCAACCATTACTGTCCAGTAATAAGCTGCCTTAGATATTTGTGCCAAACGGCGTTTGCGCTGATGGACGTTTGCGATGATTGGAGACCCCGGCAGCTCCGTGCCGCCCTTTATCCTTCGTTCTACGGTACGTGCGATTGCCCGGTAAGTTCCAGACAATGCACCTTTCTTTTTGAGACGTAGCGAGGCAGGGCGAAGTTAACGACGATTTGGCTGCCAGACGGGAAACCCGTAGATGCTTAGTTTTATTAAGCTTATCCGGAGACCAAAACTTGCCTGCCAAAGCGGTGTTTAAGGGGAATGAAAGAAGCAACATGAATAAGTGCTAGTTAAGAAGGTTTTTAGCTTCTTGATCGCGCGGTGGCACTTGCTCAGGCAAGGAGGGCGGTTATGGCGAAATTGATTCCATTTCATGTTCCGGCGAATTTCCATGCGCCCAAAACGCGCTGGACGCCACCGGAGTTGCGTGGCAAGGTCATTCTCTTTACGCCGGCACCAGACCGGAAATCGGCCTAATCCATACAGAGCCACTGCGGCGTCAACTAGCGCCGCAGTGGTATGAGAGCGCGCAGCCGCTCGTCGCGCAAAAAGATTCCTCCCCAGGCCAGTACAGATACCAGAATCGGAACAAAGAACGGTTCGCTTACGCGAACGTGTGTGGCGGTGGCGCCGCCCAGGTATCCAGTGAGAAGGATCGCTCCGAGCACGGCCGTGCGGGGAAAGGCGTAGAGCAACGCGCAGATGAGGCAGGTGATTTGGATTTTCACCATTGCACCCTCCGGATAGCCGTACTTGGCAGATTGCGGCGCAAGCTTCGCCGCGTTCATGATTCCGTAGATGTTGCCCAGGAGCAGAAAAAGCACGATCAGTCCGCTTATAATCCGGCCTGTCCAGACAAGCTTGCTTGTTGTCGCTGCTGCAGTGTTTCCCCTGCCATAAATCCCTCCGAGAGAGTCAAATCAGATCAAGTAGTTTCGCAGCTGCCATGGTAGCAGCGCCGGCTTTCTCGCTCCGTTGTAAAAATGCTATCTGCCGACAAACCCTGCCAGCCGGTCGAGACTCCGGCTCCAGCCCTGCTCCATTCCTGCGAGAGCCGGGGCCGCCGCAGGTGTTGCTTTCATCACCTGCACATGCAACTTGAGCCGCGTCTTGCCGTTGTAATCCTCAAACGTGACCGTGTTGAGATTGACGAGTTGCGGATTTCCGGATTCATCCGGAAGAGCCGTGCTGGTGAAGACCAGGCGCTCCGGCGCCACGACCTTATGGAATGTTCCTCCCATCGGATACGAAGTGCCGTCGGGCCCGCGCATCTCGATGTAGATAGCGCCGCCCGGCCGTACGTCCATCTGGCACACAGGACTAGTAAAGCCTTGAGGGCCCCACCATTGGGCGATCTGCTCCACCTCGGTCCAGGCGCGGAACACCATCTCGCGCGGCGCGTCGAAGATCCGTGTGATCACCAGTTCCTGCTGAATTTTTTCCGGCTGTTTCAATTTAGCGAGCCTCCTTCATCGTCCGCACGGCGAGCGCTGTAATCCAGCTCCAGGCCAGGAACACTGCAGCATAAAACGACAGGATGATTGCGGGCTTGCCTGAGCCAGACGCGATCCCGAAAAAGGCAGCCAGGAAAATGATTCCGGTTAAGGCCGAGTAGCAGGCCCAGCTGGCTTCTTTAAAGGAAGCAAACCGTCGGGCAAAGACCATGCAGGACGCGATCAGGCCAAGAAAGCCAATTCCGCCGCAAACAAAATGCAGCAGCCCATGAGTCGTGATGGTGCGCGGAGGCCCCGGAGGAGTCCCGGGCGGAAAGCCCAGGGCGGGATCGGCGCTGAAGAAGGCTGCGCCGATCAAGCCAACCCCGTAGACGCCGAGCAACAATGGACCCCACGTGCGGCCTGGGCCAGAACTCAAAAACCGTTTTAGACCAACACAAAATGCAATCACCATCAGGCCTGTCACCAGGAAGTTGGCAATCTGAATCCATCCCAGGCTGCCGTTGCTAGCAGGCTGAGCGCATGCCGGCGGGGATCAAACCCTTCCCGCAACATCGCCTGCGCTGCACCAACGACCACGTAGATCGGTCCAGCCCAAATGCCGAGTGTAAGCAAGCCGACCGGCACGTCGCGGTTCGCTGCGGTGTTTTCGGAGGTGGGATTATTTTTTCCCCTGATTGCCTGCATGATGCTTCTCCTTAGGTATCTTTTCCGCTTTCAATCCGCGCAAGTATTCGTCCAGACGGTCTAATCGCTGCTCCCAGATTTTGCGATACTCCTCCACCCAGTCGGAGATGTCCTTCAGCGGCTGCGGCTGGATGCGGCACGGCCGCCACTGCGCTTCGCGCCCGCGCGAGATCAGCCCGGCGCGCTCCAGGACCTTCAGGTGTTTGGAGATCGCCGGCATGCTCATATCGAAGGGCTCGGCCAGTTCTGTCACTGACGCTTCGCCCGTAGCCAGCCGCGCCAGAATGGCCCGCCGTGTTGGGTCGGCCAGGGCGGCGAAGGTATTGCTGAGGGAATCTGCCATTTGTTATTAAACCTAGTAGTTAAATAACCTATAGGTTAAATACAATACCGGCGGGAGCCGTGTCAAGAGGTTCGTGAATTTCTTCGATAGGAGGGACGCAAAGGCGGCACAGCAACCTGCGTAAAGACGACCGGGCCTATTCTTACGTTCCAAATCGCTCTGCCGCTCGGGCTTTGGCCTTGGCTGCCTCTTCTTCGCGATTCTTGGGCGGCGCTGCGGTCTCGAGCGAACTCAGCAACTGTGTGCAGATGCCGGCGATATCAGCAATCGCCGCGTCGAAGGCCGCCTCATTGGCTTTGGAAGGCTTATTGAAGCCGGTGATCTTCCTGACAAACTGCAACGACGCTGCGTTGATTTCTTCCGGAGTGACTGGGGGATCGAAGTTGTAGAGCGTTTTGATGTTCCTGCACATGATTCAGGTATTTAACCGCAAAGGACGCAGAGGACGCAAAGGGCCTGCTGGAATTTGCTTTCAGCACCCGATCCAGAGCGACTTTTGACTTTGCGGTGGCAACGAGGATTCAGGCAGAATGGCCCCATGCGGTTGGTCTTGGACATCCTTATTGCGGCGGCAGTTGCAATCGCGGCTGCTGCACTAGGTATGCTCGTCGGTCTCATTGTGGCAATCTTTGTGTCCTTTATCTTTTTCCGGGGTGTTGGTAGCCTTGGCGGCGGATTCCTCATTGTCGTGTTCATGGGTTTTTGCGGACTGGTTTCTGCCGTTTTCGCTTTTCCCCTGTGTGGTATTTGGCTCAACGAGCGCCGGCAAACCCTCAGAAATCGGCACTCCGGACTCCCATCTTCGAGCAATCAGCGGATCTAAGCTACCTCAGCCCGCCGATCACCAGATCTCCCGATCACCAGATCACCCGATTCCTCTCCTCTTCCCAAAACCCGCTCCCGGCGGGATAATATCTGTTTAAACGGTACTTATCTTGTCCCGCTGGAGCCTCGGACCCTCTTGACCAACAGCTAGCAGTCCAAGTAGAACTCTTCCGATTCGAAATCGCCTGCTAATTCGTCCGGGCCCTGTGTTGAAGGAGGCACTTTGAAAGTTTACGAAGGCAAAGACATTCGCAATCTGGTGGTGATCGGGCATTCGCATTCCGGCAAGACCTCTCTGGTTTCCGCCATGCTGTATACGGGCGGCGCCACCCCCAAGCTGGGCCGCGTGGACGATGGCTCCACGGTCACCGATTACGATGACGAAGCG
This sequence comes from Candidatus Angelobacter sp., assembly GCA_036557225.1. Lineage (GTDB taxonomy): Bacteria > Acidobacteriota > Terriglobia > Terriglobales > Acidobacteriaceae > Angelobacter. The sequence goes on along the minus strand of DATBHX010000043.1, from coordinate 2,012 downwards.
ATCTCCCGCCAGATGACCCTTTCCGCCTCCATTGCCTCCGTGGAATGGCACAACTCCAAGATCAACCTGCTGGATACCCCCGGCTTCACCATGTTTGCCCATGAAGCCAAGGTCGCAATGTCGGCGGCGGAAGCAGCTCTGGTGGTGGTGGATGGCGTTTCCGGCGTTGAAGTGGTTACGGAAAAAGTCTGGCAGTACGCGGAAGAGATCAACCTGCCGCGCGTGATCTGCGTGAGCCGCATGGACCGCGATCGCGCCAACTATGCAACGGCGCTCGAAAGCCTGGTCAATGCTTTCGGCCGGCAAGTGGTGCCGGTGCAGCTGCCGATCGGAAGTGAGAAGAGCCTGAAGGGCGTGGTCGATCTGGTCACCATGAAGGCCTACACCTACGATATGGGCGGCAATGGCAAAGGCAAAGAAGGCCCCATCCCCGGCGATCTGGAAGCTGCCGCTAAAGAAGCCCACGAGAAGCTGGTCGAGATCGTAGCTGAAGGCAAAGACGAGCTGATGGAAGAATTCTTTGACAAGGGAACGATCTCGGAAGAGCATCTGATTCCCGCTCTGCATGAGGCCATCAAAGACGACAAGATTTTCCCTGTGCTGTTTGCCTCCGGCCTGGGCAATATCGGAACCGATCATCTGCTGGATTTCGTCGTCGACTATTTCCCCACGGCCTCCGAACACGCCGCGGTGCATGCTGCTCCAGATGCTTCCGGCAACGGTAATGGAGCCGAGCGCCACGTGACAGACAATGAACCGGCCTCAGCTTACGTTTTCAAAACCGCCAATGATCCCTTTGCCGGCCGCATCACCTTCTTCAAGGTCTTTTCCGGCGTGGTAAAAAATGACGCAACGCTGCAGAACTTCACCCGCAGCACGTCTGAAAAACTCTCACACCTCTCGATACCGCAAGGCAAGAATCTTGTAGCCGTTCCTGAACTGCACGCTGGAGATATCGGCGCGGTGGCCAAACTGCGTGACACGCTTACGGGAGACACGCTGGGCGACAAGTCGAATCCCATTCGTTTTCCAGCAGTTGCGCTGCCGGAGCCGGCCATCACGTTTGCCATCGAGCCCAAGAGCCGCAATGATGAAGACAAGCTCTCCAACGGCCTGCACAAGCTGATGGAAGAAGATCCCATGGTGCGCTTCTTCCGTGACGCGCAGACCAAGGAGTTCCTGATCGCCGGAACGGGCCAGCAGCACATTGAAGTCATGGTCTCAAAGCTCAAGAAGCGCTATCACACGGAAGTGGTGTTGAAAGCGCCCAAGGTGCCGTATCGCGAGACCATCCGCGGCAAGGCCGACGTCCAGGGCCGCCACAAGAAGCAGAGCGGCGGTCACGGCCAGTACGGCGATTGCAAGATCAAAATGGAGCCGCTGGAGCGCGGCAAGCAGTTTGAGTTCGTGAATGACATCTTTGGTGGCGCCATTCCCAAGAACTACATTCCCGCCGTAGAAAAGGGAATCGTGGAGGCCGCGGCCCGCGGCTACCTGGCCGGCTATCCCGTGGTCGATTTCCGCGTGATCCTCTACGACGGCAGCTATCACGACGTGGATTCGAACGAACTCTCCTTCAAAACCGCCGGCCGCATCGCCTTCAAAAAGGCCATGGAGCAGGCCAAGCCCACGTTGCTGGAGCCGATCATGAAGGTCGAAATCACCATCCCCGACGAGTTTGCCGGCAGCATCATGGGCGACCTCAACTCGCGTCGCGGGCGCATTCAGGGTATGGACAACAAGGCCGGCAAGACCGTGGTCAAAGCCGAATGCCCCATGGCGGAGATGCTCACCTACGGCGCCGACCTTACTTCCATGACCCAGGGGCGCGGCAGCTTCAACATGGAGACCTCTCACTATGACTATGTGCCGGGTGCGCTGCAGGAAAAGATCATTACCCAGGCCAAAGCCGAGCGCGGCGAGGTGGTGGAGGAAGAGGAATGATCGCGATTTCCTTGCTGTGATAAAGGCCTGATCGGTCCCGAAAAAAGCAACCGGTTTACGGCATTCTA
>DATBHX010000042.1:0-23405 GCA_036557225.1 Candidatus Angelobacter sp. | reverse complement strand
CATCCCATCCACATTCACCTTGCTGAATTCCAATTGGAGGACCGGCAGACGATTGACAGAGACCGCTTCAAGGATTATTGGGAGCGGCAAAACCTGAACGCCGATGGCATCCAGGGCGAACTTCCGCTCGATCACCCACCGGTCAGAATCAATGTGGAGACAGTAACAGACACGGGGGATGGAAGGCCCCGTGACTTCCTATTCGATCCGACCGACACAACCAGTTGCGCGCACCCGGATCCAACCAGCGGTTGCCCAACTCAACCCGTACCACCTTCGCCGCAGGAGAGCGGATGGAAAGACGTCTTTCTTGCTCCACCGTTCATGGTCACGAGAATCAGGATCCGCTTCGCACCGCAAGAGGTGCCGGAGTCGAGCCTGTTCCCGGGGAAGAATACATTCCCGTTCGACCCAACCAAGGGGCCGGGGTACGTATGGCACTGCCATATTCTCGACCACGAAGACAATGACATGATGCGTCCGATGCAGATTGTGAACGACGCCGAACCATGTCTTAACTGCGAGAGCCGGCTCAACAACGCACCGGGAGGAACAAAGGACGCTGGAACTCCAGCAGCGCGTTATTCGACGCCGACCCACAATCACGGGTCAATGCCCACAACCGAACAGCCAAACAACAAGGGCAGCGTGCCATCGCCTATGCCGATGCCCATGCTCCAGCAGCAACAACAACAGCAACAGCAGTAGAGCGGTGACAACTTTGAGGGGGTGGAGGACCAGGGGACAAGAAAACTCCTCCGCCTCCTTGAAGGCTCTTTGCAGATCACAGTCATTTGTCCTGATATTTTTCTCGCAAGCGGGGGAGTCTATGAAATTCCAATCTTTGCAAGCCCGTATTGTTGTGCTGTTCTTCTGTCTTGGCGCCTCATTCCCAACCGTTCTGGCGCAGATGAAGAGGGATTCAGCCGAGACGAACAAGCGTGAGCAAGCCTTGCGGCTCTTCGATCAGGACAAGCGCCTGGAGGCGTTGCCATTGCTGGAAGAGTTAGCACAAAAGAACCCGAACGATGAAGATATTGCGGTTTGCCTGGCTGGATCGCTGGTTAGCCATGCCGCAACGCTGACGGATGAGCGCGCGGCTGCCAGCGAACGCCTGCGGGCCAGGAACATCCTGGAGAGATCCGGCAGTAACAACACGCTGGCGAAAAACCTGTTGCAACTCCTGCGCGAGATGCCGGACGGCGCCGACACTCAATTCTCGCAAAACCCATTGGTAGAGCAAGCCATGCGCGCCGGAGAAGCGGCCTTCTCCCGGCGTGACTATGACGAAGCGATCAGGAACTATTCCAAAGCGCTGGAGTTGGAGCCCAAAAACTACGCTGCGGTCCTCTTCATCGGAAACTCTCTTTTCCGGAAGCATGAGTTCGCCAAGGCCGATGAATGGTATGAGAAAGCCATTCAGCTTGAACCCAATATCGAAACTGCGTATCGCTATTACGCCGATACGCTGGCCAGACAAGGAGACATGGCAAAGTCCCGCAGCATGCTGATTCACGCGGCCGTCGCTGAACCTTATAACCGGATGGTCTGGCGCGATCTGATGACCTGGGCTGCCCTCAATGATACGAGGATCAATTTCAAGTACGCCGGACTGCTGGCAGATCCCAATCCGGAAGCCAGGAAAAACGAACCGTTGTTTGAGGTCAAGCTCTTTCCGCAACGCCCCAGGAACCTCTCCGATGCCTGGCGGGAATATCAGCTGGTCCGCGGTGACTGGCAAGAACGCGGCAAGTTCAAGCAACACTTCCCGCAGGAGACCGGATACAGGCATAGCCTGGCTGAGGAAGCGGAAGCCCTCACGGCCGAGGTCAGGGCCCTGCAGGCGCTGCGAGGCGATATTGAGACCGCTGAAATGGTGATGGAGGACTCGTCTTTGCTCCTGCTTGTGAAATTGCACGAGGCAGGGGTCCTGGAACCTTATGTACTGTTCCGGCTGGGTGATGACGGCATTGCCAAGGACTACGCGGATTACCGGTCGCAACACCGGGACAAATTAGAGGAGTACATGGATAAGTTTGTCGTGCCGCCGGCTCCGGCCAGAAAAAACTGAAACACGCAAGAATTTTTGTCCTTCATGTGCAGCCGTTTGCGTAGCAAAGCCCGTGGAGGGCAAGCACCACGACACGGCAGTGCCGGTCAAATTATGAGAGATTCCAATAATTCGCCGACGCGGTCCGATGAGGCGCAAATCGGCGTGCGCCGAAATACTTAACAGGGAAAAGTAAAATTCATTTCAACCTTCCGGCGACGCCACCAGTTGCCTTTTTCTGCCGAAGATCATTCAGCGTTCGCATGCGATCGAGCAGCAGGCGGATTAGTGATTCTAATTTTGTGGAAATTCTTATGGTTCTCCGCTACGTTGCGGACACTTGCGAGTCCCCTTCCGGAAAAGGCCGGGCTGGCAAGTACCACTAAAGCCACCTTCAGGCGCGGTCAGCAACCCGACGGAATCCCACCGGCACTTGCCAGTCACGCTTGACGTGTGTCTATCTCGAAGGAGTTCGATCCCCCATGAAAAAGAGTCGACGTGATCTCTTAAAACTGGGTGCGATGGCAGGTGCGGGTCTTGTTATGCCCAAATTTGCTTCCGCACAATCAGTCAACACCCGAGTCCACACACCCGGCGGAGTCACTTTCCACGGACACGTGCAACATCCGCTTGGCCAACTGAAAACCGCAGCCAGCAACGGGCTGGCGCAATTCGTAGACGCGCTGCCGATCCCTCCGGTGATCCGGCCGAGCGCAAACAGCGTTACCCACATTCGCATGCTGCCGGCGTTGCAGAAGGTGCATCGCGACCTTCCGCCTACGCCGATCTGGGGCTTCAACGGCATCTGGCCCGGACCAACCATCGAAGCACGCCACGGCACGCCGATCAAAATCAAGTACCACAATGATGCGCTGCCAACGACCCATCCGTTGCCGGTGGATACAACCATCCACGGCGCTGAGGCCGACAAGCCGCAGGTCCGCAACGTAGTCCACCTGCACGGAGCCAAAATCCTTCCCGAGAGCGATGGCTATCCGGAAGCGTGGATTTCGCCGGACGGACAGACCGGGCCGGTGCTGTTCAACCCGGATGCGTTTGTCTATCCCAATGATCAGCAGGCAACCAACCTCTGGTATCACGACCACACGTTGGGCATCACGCGCCTCAACATGATCATGGGGCTCGCGGGTTTTTACTTTATCCGCGATGCCGTGGAAGACGCGCTGAACATTCCCAAGGGGCAGTTTGAAATTCCTCTGCTGATGCAGGACCGGCTGTTCAACCCTGACGGCACGCTGCTGTATCCGGTCGCCGACGGCGGAACGCACCAGTTCTGGATTCCCGAATTCTTCGGCGACACCATGTGCGTGAACGGCAAGGCGTGGCCCGTGCTCGAGCTTGAGCCGCGGCGCTACCGCTTCCGCATGCTCAACGGCTGTAACGCGCGCTTCCTGAACATGACGCTGGTGCGCACCATGGCTGACGGTACGCCGCATGGCATGGCCGGCCCGATGTTCCACATCATCGGCACCGATGGCGGCCTGCTACCTGCTCCAGTGGCGCTCAACACGCTGTTGCAGGCGCCGGCGGAGCGCTTTGACGTGATCATCGACTTCACCGGCAAAGCCGGGCAAACCTTTGTGCTCAAGAACGACGGACCTGCTCCCTTCCCGGGCGGCGGCGAAGTTGTTCCCACAGAGATCATGATGTTCCGCGTCTCCAAACCGCTTTCATCGCGTGACACAACGACCATTCCTCACGTGCTGAATCCGAACCCGATGAACGTCAACATCGGCCCGCACACCAACACGCGTAACCTGGTGTTGACCGAGCTCGACCGAGCTTCCGATGGCTTCCCCATCATCGGCCTGCTCGACAACAAGAACTGGGACGACCCGGTCACGGAAGATCCGAGAGCAGGCGCCACGGAAGTCTGGAACCTGATCAACGATACCGGCGACGGGCATCCGAAGCACATACACCTGGTGCAGTTCAAGATCGTAAGCCGGCAGCCGTACGACCAGGACACCTTTGACAACACCGGACAGCTCGTCTTCACCGGCCCGCCGCAGGCGCCCGCTCCAGAGGAGCAGAACGCCGCCAAGGACGTGGTGAAAGCATATCCCGGTACAGTGACCAAGCTGGCGATGAAGTTCGATCTGCCCAGCGGCACACACGTGATTCCAGGACATCGTTACAAATTTGTGTGGCACTGCCACATCCTGGAGCACGAAGACAACGAAATGATGCGACCCATGGATATTGTTGGGTAGCGCCAACCCTCATGCCGGCGGCCGGTCCAGCCATTGCGGTAATCCGGCCGCTCGGCGTGAGGCATTCACTTGAAAAAACGCCATGAAATCGCATTTATTGTTGCTTCTCATTCTTTCGGCGGCTCTCTGCCCGCTGCGGGCACAAGACCACGGCTGGCCGGTCGCGGCGCAAGTTTCTGTTCCCGATCTGCAGGTGGTTACGCAAACGGGCGACCATTTGCGCTTCAACAGCGAAGTGATCAAAGGCCGCGTCGCAATCGTGACCGGGTTTTTTACTACCTGTAGTTCCATGTGTCCTATCACGCAGGAGAATCTTGCGCATGTCGCCAAACAGCTTGGCCCCCGGCTGGGAAAGGATGTGGTGATCGTCTCTCTGAGCGTGGATGCCAGCCATGACACGCCGCAGCGCATGAAAGCCTGGGGAGAAAAATTTCACATCGGCCGCGGATGGGTGCTGGCAGGCGGTAATAAAGCTGAAGTCGACACGCTGCTGAAGTCGCTTGGCCTGTTCGTGGATATTCCGCAGCGACACCAGTCCGCTCTGATGGTGGGCAGCGAAGCGACTGGCTGGGTCCGAGTGAGCTCCTGGACTTCTCCGGAAAAGCTGATCAAACTTGTGGATACGATTTCCTCCATCGGCCACGGAGCTCCTGCTGCGTCAACCAGCTCTGCCAGCAAGTGACCGGCAACTCTGCTCGAGAACGTTTACCATAGGGGAAAGGCGCGTTATTTGCGTCGATCCTCATGTCTTCGGGGGCTCCGGCATGTTCGGCCGCTCGAAATCATCACCGCAGCAGGTTACCAATGGCCGCTTCGAGATTGAACGCGACGGCCATGTTGCCTATCTTGAATACAATCTTGCCGGCAAGGTGCTTCAACTCATCCATAGCGAAGTTCCGGAGGCGCTGCGCGGCCACGGACTGGCTTCCGAACTGGCCCATTCAGCCCTGGAATGGGCGCGCGAAAACGGCGTGAAGGTTGATGTGATCTGCCCTTCGGTCATGGCATATATCGAGAAGCATCCTGAGTATGCAGAGCTGGTCATGCGGTAAGACCGTTCAGTTCGGCGACAGTTTAGCGCCGTCGATTCAACTGAATGCCTTCCTTATAAACAGCTTCAATGTTTCGAGTGGCCTTGATGTCCTCATCGGGATGTCCATTGACAAGCAACAGATCAGCGCGAAGACCTGGCGCGATGCGGCCGCGGTCATTCAAGTGAAATGCCTGCGTCGGCGCCGACGTGGCGGCGGTAAGCGCTTCAACGGGCGTCAGGCCGTCTTCCACATACATTTCCAACTCTCCGTGCAAGCTGGCTCCGTAGGTAGTTCCAGGATTCGGCGCATCTGTTCCGGCGACAATCAACGCACCTGCCGCCTTCAGCTGTCGCAAGGCCTCCGGCGCGGCTTTGCAGGAAACCAGATTCATGCGCGCAGAGGGAAAGGTTTCCTTCAGGCGGTCCTTGGCCTGGTGGGTAAGATAGGACGCCAGATGCGGATCTTTCACCAGCCGGCTTCCAGCGGAATCCGGACCGCACACGCTGTACAAAACACTCAGCGTAGGAATCACAAAGGCATGATGCTCCGCCACCAGTTCGCCGAAGTCGTGAGGCGAAGAGTGACCGCGGAAAAGGTGAGCCAGGCCATCCGCGCCAGCCAGAATCGCATTGCGCGCGCCCATGTCCGATCCGATATGCACCACCGCCAACCGTTGGTTTTTGTGCGCTGCGGCGATTACTGCGGCGAGCGTCTCTTTGCTAAGGGTGGGGCGCGGATTCATCCTCGGGAGTTCCGCGCCGGCGGTATACATGAGCTTGATGTAGTCCGATCCTTCGCGAATCCTGCTCTCAACAAACCTTTCGGCCTCGGAAGGCGAGATGAGCGTGGGGACATCCATGCCGTACTCGGTGCCATGGCCGCCGGGCACTGTTGCCGGAAAGCCGGCGGAGAAGAACGACGCGCGATCCTCTCGCTCCGTCGCCTTGAGCTGCTGCTCCAAACGCGGAGACATCATCATGTCAAACTCCGTTGTCACGCCAAAAAGGAGCGCCTGCTCCAGCGACGCAGCGTCATGCACGTGCACATGAGCATCGATCAATCCGGGGAGGAGCGTTTTTCCAGCACCATCAACAACCTGGGCTTCGCCTATGGGAAGGTTTGCGCCAACCTCTTTGATCTTGCCGTTTTCAATCAGGACATCGGTCTCAGGAATTATCTTCACGCCATCAAACACGCGCACTCTCTGGAACAGAACAGGCGTTTTCTGTGCCAGCAAAGAAACAGACAGTAAAAGGCTTATGATGCAGCTAAGAATGGCTTTCATTTCTATTCTTTCTGGTGCAGGTTTTTGCGCAACTATCCTAGATGGAATGTGGCTATCTGCCAAACTTGCTGTTAGGTATTGACGTCAAAAACACCTGTGCTATGCTGTGCGGCCATGACTGAACTCACATCTTTGTGGCTGCCTATCCTGCTTTCGGCGATCATCGTGTTTGTCACCAGTTCGATCATTCACATGGTGCTGCCGTGGCACAAGAGCGATTATCCGCGCGTGCCCAATGAAGACAAGTTCATGGACGCGGTGCGTCCGCTGGCCATTCCGCCGGGCGACTACATGGTGCCGCGTCCCGCGCGCCGCGAAGACATGCGCTCGCCCGAATTCGCTGAGAAGCTGAAAAACGGCCCTGTGGTCGTCATGACCGTGCTGCCCAGTGGCGGCTTTGCCATGGGCAAGAACCTGGCGCAATGGTTTGTTTACCTGCTGATCGTCGGCGTGTTTGCCGCCTATGTCGCAGGACGCGCGCTGCCTCCCGGAGCCCACTATTTGCGGGTCTTCCGCTTTGCCGGAGTCGCCGCGTTTCTTTCTTACGCCGTCGCGCTCTGGCAGATGTCCATCTGGTACAAGCGCTCGTGGAGCATCACTCTCAAGTCCTCTTTTGACGGTCTGATCTATGCGTGTCTGACCGCCGGCACGTTTGGCTGGCTGTGGCCAAAGTAGAGTTGCGGCAGTTCATACAGCTTTCACGCCACTGCGGCGCTGATTGCCAACTTCTCTGAAAGGCTATCCTTTTTGCTCGATGCAGCTTTGGCTACAGCTCGCTCTATGGATTGATGAGGACTCTATTAGCGACATCCTTGGGCCAATCATCGTACTTGCGGTCTTCTTTGCGATCATCGGCGGGCTCGTCTGGTATGCGTACCGTCGTTGGCGCCTGCGTTACGGTGCTTCTCACTGGCCCCTGGCCGAAGCAACAATTCAAAGCGAGTACGCTTGCAATCCCACAAGTCCAGGCGTTGCTGCTGCTGTTGGCGGAGCTGCAGCCAGGGTTGTGGTCAGCAATACCTGGAACGCTGTCCTGCAATACTCGTACTACGTTGCCGACGAATCCTATCCTGGGTTCTTCATGCTCGCCGGCTCCTTTGACTCACGCGAAGGCGCCAGCACAGCCGCTCGCTCCTGGGTTTTACGAAAGATCTCCGTTCGCTATGACCCCAAACGCCCTTGGGAATCGGCATTTCGTCACGCCGACGGCGCGCCTCCCGGCTCGCGCAGTCTCGGTAGCCAGCCTCCTTCTTCAGGGGACGACGTGATTACGCTCTCGCTCAAATAACAATTAGGTCACGGGTCGAAGGAGACGCACAAATCACCTGTCACATGCCGGCCTCACTCTGGCCAAAATAGCAAAGCGAATGCCCAGCCGCCTAAGTAGATTCCGCCATCCGTCCTGGGTGATCTTTGCGCTTGCAAAACCCGGGCTGATCCATCAACAATGTGAATCCTAGACTCACAATTATGGTTAAACGTCTGACCCTGGCAGGATTCCTGGTCCTGGTTTGTGTGGCACCGTATACGACCGCTCAGACGCCGGACACTCCGCTGAGCAAGCGCGATCGCGACTGGCTCAAGCACATACTGTGGACCGTTCGCGATGACATCAAGAAGAATTACTACGATCCAAGTTTCAATGGGCTCGATCTGGACCGGCGTTTTCAGGAAGCTGAACGGAAGCTGGAGGCTGCGCCCAATCGCAATTACGCCATGGCCGATATTGCCGGCGCGGTAAGCGCGTTGAACGATTCGCATGCGTTCTTCCTTCCGCCGGCGCGCCCGTTCACCCATGACTACGGATGGCGCATGCAGGCCGAAGGAGACTCGGACTGCTTCATTACCGCTGTGCGTCCCGGAAGCGACGCCGATAAAAAAGGCCTGAAGCCGGGCGATCAGTTGCTGTCGGTGGCCGGCTTCTCTGCAATCCGCGAAGACGTGTGGAAAATACAGTACGTTTACAGCGTGCTTCGGCCGCAACTGGGATTGCGCCTGATTGTGCGCTCGCCTGACGGCAACATGCGCCAGCTTGACACCATGGCCGATATCCGCAGCCGGCCATTCGACCCTTGGAAATCGCTCTTTGATCAGTTGGCTGCCGCCATGAAGCAGCACATGCCGCGCACGGTGGAATACGGCAAAAACGCGATCATCTATCGCCTGCCGGATTTCGTCTTCAATCCTGACAACGCCAATGAGATGCTGGATAAAATCCGCGGCCATGAGGCGCTGGTACTCGACCTGCGCGGCAATCCGGGAGGCTCGGTTGAATTTCTTTCGCGCTTTCTGGGCGGCATGTTTGATCATGAAATAAAAATCGGCGACCGCGTGGGCAGAAAGCCGATGCATGCGCAGCTCACCAAATCCCGCGGGGATAAGACCTTTCAGGGCAAGCTGGTGGTGCTCATCGATAGCCAGTCCGGCTCGGCGGCGGAGCTGTTTGCCCGCATCGTGCAACTGGAGAAGCGCGGCACCGTGGTGGGTGATCGCTCCTCCGGCATGGTCATGGAGAGCAAGCTCTACACGCATGAAGTTGAAACCATGGCCGGACTGATTCACTATGCAGTCTCCATCACTGACGCAAATATGATCATGACCGATGGCAAGAGCCTGGAACATACCGGCGTGCTCCCTGACGAACGCATTGTTCCCAGCGCTGCCGATCTTGTCGCCGCACGCGACCCTGCCCTTGCCCGCGCTGCTGAGTTGGTGGGAGTCAAACTAACTCCTGAAGAAGCCGCCAAACTCTTCCCTGTGCAATGGCCCAACGCTGACGAATGAAGTCTGCGCAGCGGATTTATTACCTGCCAGCAATTGGTCCGGCGTGATATGTTTCTGGCCAGCACTCGTCTTCGCGAAGCACCGGGAGAAGCATCATGGATTATTGGGATAGTGGCAGAGGAACCGCCTTGCGCGTGTTCGCCAGAATCCTGTTCATGATCCCCGCCGCGATCGTGTATTTCTTCGTCTACCTCGCGCGCCGCATCAAACGCTGGCATTATTCGGGCGCTGCCCGAAGTTGGCCCGCCGCCGACGGCAAAGTCACCAGCAGCTTTCAGATCGATGAAAACGAAGTATCGTTTTCCACCAACGGCTGGGACCTCTTTTCTTCTGACCGCACCTGGGACCACGATGACAGGCAAGAGGAAAGAGATTACAACGCTCGCTGGGCCGTCGCACTGCAATACAGCTACCAGGCCGATGGCGAATCCTACGCCGGAACCTACTTTCTCCCCGCAACTTACAAAGACGGCGACCTTGCCGACGACGCTGCGACTGCTTGGATCAACAGGACCATCACCGTACGCTACAACCATTCCCGCCCGAGACAATCTTTCTTTCTGGAACAGGACGGCGCTCCGGGCAAGCCGCACATCCCCCGCCTTCTCAAGTGGAAGCCGTATGTCACCGAGCTTTCGCTGAAATGAATGCATGTTTGACAACTTCATCTTTCCGGGCCTTTAATCTTGATCAGGAAAAGGAGGGGCCCCATGAAACGATATTTAGCTCTGATCCTCCTGCTGGCATGCACGGCTGCCTTCAGTCAGGCGAAGAAATCGACCGGCGCCGATCCCTGGGCCGGAACCTGGAAGCTGGACACAGCGAAATCCAAACTCCAGCCTCCCGTCCCCAAAGAAGAAACCGTTACGGTGGACTCGGTCACCAAAGACTCGATCAAGTACACCATCAATGGCACGGGCGCTGACGGCAAGCCTTACACGGTAACCTTCGACGGCAAAGCCGGGACCGCGGCGCCGGAGATGGTCGATGGCAAGGAGGTCGCGCAGGTGACCTACCAGATGCCTTCGTCGCACGAACTGACCGGCGTTTCGCATGGCAGCGACGGCTCCACATCCAACATCAAGATCACTCTCTCCAAAGACGGCAAGACCAGCACCCTGCACGAGCAAAGCAAAGACGCTAAAGGCGCTGCGCACGAGCAAACCGCTGTGTACACGCGCCAATAACGGTTTGACCATCTCAGACGCGGTCGATGCCGGCCGCGTTTGAGTTCTCTGCAATGAAAAAGAAACTGATCATCCTCCACTCTCCCATGGCTCCGGCCGATGCGACTGACGCTCTTCGTCGCTCGATGGATGAAGAACGCTGGAAGCTTTTCTCTCGTTCCGGCTTCCATGGCGACCGCGATGTCATCGGCGACGTTTACAGGAACAGCATCCACCTGCAAAAGCGGCGGCGCTTCTCGCGCAACGATTTTGCCCCTCATGTCTACGGATCGCTTGAACCTGAACCCGGCGGAACGAAAATTACCGGCCACTTCAGTACCTCTGATTTCGTGAAGGCCTTTATGCTGCTCTGGCTGCTCGCCGCCATCGTGATCGGTGGCGCTGTGTTTGCAGCAACCTTGCACGATGTTCTCACCGGCAAACAACGCCTCGATGAAGATCAGGTCGGATTGATTGCTCCTCCCATCATGATCCTGTTTGGTATCGGCTTCTTCACGATTTCGAGATTGTTTGGCCAGGGCGACGAAACGTTTCTGCTCGAACACCTGCAGAGTGTCCTCAAGGCCAGCCGGGAAGAAGCTTCAGTGCATGCTGCCACAGCCATACATCCATCGTGAGCGGTGAGGCAGGAACTCTAGACCTGGGAAGGGCGGCCCTCAGGCCGCGGAGAGCGACTTCTTAAGGTTCTTCGCAGATCTCAATCACATTGTCATCGAGATCGCGCAGCTCGATGTAGTGCGTGCCGGCGCGGTCCGTCTCCACCGGCCCAACGGTAACGCCACGCGCCAGCAGCCACTCGCGCGCCTTGGCCGCATTGCGGGTATCAAAGATCGGCCGGTCTGGTTCGCCGGGGCCCTGGCGCGTAACAACGACCTTGATCTCTTCATCGCGATCGCGCGATACCAGCAGCGTATCGTCCGGGTCGCCATCGTCAAACGAATAGTCCGATTCACGCAGCTCAAGCTTCTCTTTGTACCAGTCGACGGCGGCCGCAATGTCCTTCACGCAGACAACAATCAATCCGCTGAAATGGTTCATGGCGGGTAATGGTAGCAGTTATCCTTTCTTCCTGGAGCTATTCTCGTATTTGCGCTCGGCCCACCCTTCGCAAACAGCGCGAAGGATGGGGCACCCGGCGGGCTTTAAACAGCAGGGGCTGTTAAGCCCCTGCCCCGCATATCTAGAACACTGCTTTGCAGAACCCCTTGAACACGACATTTTTCGTTCCCTGAAGTGCTCCTGCGAGCACATTGTCAAATTTATTTACGGCGGTGATTCCAGTTTGCTGAAGACCTGGTACATCAATTTGGGTGAATCTTCCCTGATCGAAGGAAAATCCATGTGGCAGACCGTCGACGGTAGAAAAGAACCCGCCCACGACATCACCGGCATTGCTGATTTTCACCGGCGACGAGTGGCCGCCGCTATCTGGAGGATTTAAATTGCTGAACACTCCATCCTTCCACATAAAGCCGCGGAAAGGATCTGCCGGATTAAGCTTAAAAGTTCCAACAATCACGCCCTGGTTGTTAATACTCATGGGCGTCGTCGATTCCTGGGCTCCGGGAAATGTAAGGATCGTAAGTTTTCCATTGTGCAGAAGAAACCCCATGCTGGTGAAGGAGTTGGTTTGAAACCCACCTACAACGTCGCCATGGTCGTTCACTCCAAGGGCCACTGCAGGCGCGTTGGGGAAGCCGGGAATTGTGATTTCATGGAAACCGCCGGCGTGGACCATAAAGGCGTGCTGGCGTCCATTGCCGATAGCATATTCGCCAACAATCGTTCCCGTAGTGTTCATGTCATGCGCAGTGGTACTCGTTGAACCGGGGGACATAAAGCTGGTGAACTTGCCCTGAAACAGCAGGAACCCATGAGTGTGGAAATCATGGGTGACGTACGTCCCCAGAATGCCCCCTACATCATTGAGCGCCTCAAGCAGGATGGCGCGCTGATTGGCTAGCTCGGGGATATTCACTGTTTGAAACGAGCATTTCCCGGTCGAGGACCCATCCTGGGCGAATGCAACGGTTGCGGTGGTGGCGAGGAAACAGACGGACATCAGCAGAGAGAGGGTTTTTCCGTAGGTTCTCACAGACGTGTGGCCTTTCATAAAACATGGTTCTCCTTCAGTGCTTTTGGGGAACGTTGCAATGGGATGAGTTGCTGCTGGATCGAGGTGGCCACCAGTGCTGCTGAATTAATTACTTAGTTCCTGGGATATTTCTGGCAGAGTGCCAGTTTGGAACATTTTAATGATCGTCATCCAAGCCGTGTCAACAAGCGCGCGCTATAGGATCATCCTTTCTTGTTTGAGCAATTCTCGTATTTGCGAAAGGATAGGCGTTTGGGCGACTGGTAGAAGAGCGGCCCTTCAGGGCCGCGTAAAGGTTAAAAAGAAAATCACTTTCCGCTCTGCCAAAGGCCTGCGCGCAGTGAAGCGGAGCGAAACAAGAACAGATCCTCGAATCCCACCCTTGGCAAGATTGAGAAGGATGTGTCACGCGACCTCTACGGCTGATTTGACTTTGCTTTCCTAGCCGGGCGTTCGGACTTCATCATCCATTCGTTTACTGCGGCTTCAATTGCGTGTTCCTCCTGCAAGTCGGAGTAGTCGATAGTTGAGGAAAGCTCAACGATTGCCTTCCGAACAATATTCCCGTCAGTTACGCCTCGGATTGAGAGGTATCTCGCAATGAGTTCCCGCTCTCTCTGCTCAGAAATGTTTGTATGCGCACTCCTGGGTACAGGGATGTGAAGCGGGCCCACTTCAAGAGCGCGAAGGATTCTCTCCGAGCTGTATTGTTGGCTAGCCATGCTTTCATTGGCAATCGCACGGATCTCGCCCCTCAATTCGCTCATACCGTCGATCATCTGCCTTAATAGGATTTTCTCTTCCGATTTATCGGATTCAAGGTGTTTCAGAACCCCCGCAATTCTCACAGGCGTTGTACCGACATTGCCGGCAGCTATCGCATTGACTTGGGCAGTAATGGCTGCTTTGGCCGTTTCCACAGCTTCAATGTCGAGGTTTATGGGAATCGTTCGCAAGTCAGCCACATCAAACGGGATCTTCTGTTCTGCTTTGATAACTCGGATCACGGGTCGATCGATGGTATCCCGTACGGCGAGTTCATAAAACACATTCGGATTGTGATCTGTAAGATCTGCAATCACCAACTCTGACTCTGTCACCTTACCCAAGACTTGGTGAGTTATGCTTCCGGTTTCAGAGATCTCGTCGGCCCTTATAACGTGGTAGCCTAGCGGCTCCAAACTTGCCTTGAAAATGTACTTAAGGCATTTATCCGCCCATTGCCTTTCAGGGCTGTCTTTAGCGCCAATTGGAGAGATAACAAAGCAAGTTTTCCTCGTTCCAGACATGTCGTTCCTCGGAAACCGCCAATCCTGCCACAACGATTCGCGGGAAACAAGTTTTTTCAAGCTCTACGCCTCACAATGAGCTGCCGTGCCGTCTTCTAAAAAATCGATAAATTGCGAGACTTTCTGCGCCACCACATATTCCTTTTCACAGGCGGATCGCAGGATTAGCCATACCGACTGTCCACTCGGCCATGCCCTCTGTTTCAGCAGTAGGTCGCAAAAGACAGTGACGGCACTGCCCGTACTTCTTCGCAATTGCTTCGTGGCACACAACCGGCTAATTTAGGATTGCGGATTTCGCCTAAAAATCGAAAACATTGCGATTTCTACGGCAACGAAAGAGGTGCGCCATGGGGTATTGGATTGTCGACGGGAAGCAGATGACCAACGAGGAGTATGAGGAACATAAGCGGCAAGAGGAACAGGCAAAAGAGCGGGTACGGCGGGAAGCGGCATCGCTGATGAACCGGCTGGGCCAGACCTATGAGGCGCTGACCAGCCTGCTGGAACAAAATTCTGAAGTTGGACTGCAGGTGACGGACCGGACCGAGGCCGATGAAGAAATCTACCGGAAGCTACGGCAGAACCTGACGAGGGCGGACGAGGCGCCGCGCTGCCGCTGGGTGAAGCAGGACGGAACGACCTGCGGGTCGCCACAAATCCGAAGGCACATTTACTGCTACGCGCACAAACAGATGATGGAAGCGCGGGCGCTGGCGCTGCGGCTGCCGGCGCTGGAAGACGCAAACGCGATCCAGATTGCGCTGATGCGGGTACAGAAGGCGCTGATTGATGACACGATCACGGCCAAGAAAGCCGGGCTGCTGCTGTATTCACTGCAGCTGGCGGTGACGAACATTGGGGCGACGACGTTTGGGGAGGCGGACGAGCGGGAGCTGGTGAGGGAGGTGGTGGATGAACAAGAAGCCATCAGCTATCAGCTATCAGCGATCAGCCAAACCTTACCACTGATGAACACGGATGATACTGATAGGAGGGGCGGATTGGAATTTAGGGCCGACCAGGACCGAGTTCGGGGAGAACTCCCTGATGCCGTAATGTCAGCAACCGCTGCACCGGGGTCCTTCGACGCGCCCTCATCCCGGCTGGCCGGGATGAGAGCTTGCTCAGGATGACAGGGGGATAGTGGATGGGAGAAAAGCACGCCAAATTGGGATGGGTTGGGATAAAGCGGGAGGGGTAGGGCACGCGAGGCGTGCCTATCGCCGAGATCGCCGACATCGCTCGGAATCGCCGGGATCGGAAGAGCAAAACCAAGTCACTCTCGCATTGAGAGCCAGCATAGGACGCTGGGAACGTTCTTTGACAATTCGGCAGAGGTAAAGTGCTCGGGAGCGGGCGATCGAAAGATCCCACCGCCGAGGGCGGCGGTGCCACACGTGCATAGGCAAAGCAAAAAGCCCGGCTTGCGCCGGGCTCGGTATCGACAAACTAGGAACAAACTAGACTACGAGCAGCCGGACGTCGAGCCACACGACATGCAACGGTAGCAAGAGCCGTTCCTCGTCATGATCGCTCCACACACATGGCAGCTGGGGGCATCGCCCAGATCGACGAACTGTTTGAGCGCGTCGGCGGAGTGGTAGAGTCCGCGGTCGACGATCTGCGGGCCGCTGGATTCAGGCTTCTGGCCACCGGCCAGACCACCCTGCGGCGGCAAGGTCTCTGCGGGGCTGAATGCTGAATGCTGGGCCTGCCCCGGCGTGCCGTGGGTGCTGAGTGGTTCGCCGCCGCTGATCGCCGCCTGCTCGCTCACCGCAGCGGGTGGCTGGGCCGCAGGCAGCACCATGTCCTTGAACAGCGGATACTGCTTGCCGGTCACGAAACGGATATCGAGCCAGCGGAAGATGTAGTCCATCACAGACTTTGCAATCGGGATCTCCTGATTGCCGGTGAAGCCCGCGGGGTCAAAACGGGTGTGCTGGAACTTATCGCACAGCAGCTTGAGGGGCACGCCATGCTGCAGCGCCAGCGAGACCGCGGTGGCAAAGGAGTCCATCAGGCCGGAGACGGTTGAACCTTCCTTGGCCATGCGGATGAAGAGCTCGCCCGGGGTGCCGTCTTTATAGAGGCCCACGGTGATGTAGCCCTCATGGCCGGCGATGGAAAACTTATGCGTCAACGAGGCGCGCTCGCCGGGCAGTCGGTGGCGCAACGCGCGCGGCGGAGCAGTCTCCTGCTCTTCCCGCGTCACGCCGACCAGACGCCGCACCGCGTCATACACCTGGCCCTGGATTTCGAGCGCCGCGCCGTTGGCGATGCGCGTAACTTCCAGCGCGAAGCTTTGCTGCTCCGGCGTGAGCTGCGCGAACGCTGCTTCAGCCGGCGAGAGTGCGGGCGCTGCGGCGGCTTTCTCGGACGCGCCTGCGGCGGTTTTCTCTAATTTCGTCCCGCGCTTCGCGGCTTCGTCGCGTGAGCTGGCGGCCATGAGCGGCTGCGCCTTCTTTGATCCGTCACGATAGATGGCGACGGCCTTGAGGCCCAGCTTCCATGACTGGATGTAAGCTTCGGCAATGTCTTCCACGGTCGCCGACTCAGGCAGGTTGACGGTCTTGGATATGGCGCCGGAGATGAACGGCTGTGTGGCGGCCATCATCTGCACATGGCCCATGTAGTGGATGCTGCGCGTGCCCTTGGCGGGCTTGAAGCTGCAGTCAAAGACGGGAAGATGCTCGTCGCGAATGCCGGGCGCGCCTTCAATCGTGCCGGTGGAGTCGATGTAGCTGACAATCGAGTTCACCTGGTCTGCGGCGTAACCCAGCTTCCACAAGGCCAGCGGAACGGTCTGGTTGACGATCTTGATCATGCCGCCGCCGACCAGCTTTTTGTATTTGACGAGCGCCAGATCAGGTTCAACGCCGGTGGTGTCGCAGTCCATCATGAAGCCGATGGTGCCGGTAGGCGCCAGCACCGTGACCTGCGCGTTGCGATAGCCATGCTTTTCGCCCAGGGCAAGAGCTTCGTCCCAGCAGGCGCGGCTGCCGTCGTACAGATTGGCCGGAACCGCATCCTTGTTGATCTTGTTGACCGAGGCCCGGTGCATGCGGATCACGTCAAGGAACGGCTCGCGATTGACGTACCAGCCCGGGCAGGCGCCGCCGGTGATGTCCTGGGGCGAGACACGCGAGGTCGCGGGCCCAAGCTGCGGGCAGAGCTCGGCAATCTTCGCCGACTGCAGATAGGCTTCGCCGCACATGATGGCGGTCACGCAGGCGGCGTAGTCGCGGCCGGCGTCGGAGTCATACGGCAGGCCGCTGGCCATGAGCAGCGCGCCCAGGTTGGCATAGCCCAGGCCGAGAGGACGATAGTCATGCGAGTTGCGCGAGATCATCTCCGTGGGATAGCCGGCGTTATCGACCAGGATTTCCTGCGCGGTAATGAGAATGTCCACGGCGTGGCGATAGGCAGGCACGTCAAATTCGCCGTTGGGCTTCAGGAACTTCATCAGGTTGAGCGACGCCAGATTGCAGGCCGAATCATCCAGGAACATGTATTCGCTGCAGGGATTGCTGGCGTTGATGCGGTCCGTGTTTTTCGACGTATGCCAACGGTTGATCGTCGTGTCGTACTGCATACCCGGGTCGCCGCACCACCATGTGGCGTCGGCGATCTTGTTCATCAGCTCGCGCGCCTTGAAGGTCTGCATGACCTGGCGGCCTTTGACAGCGCGGGTGGAGAAATTATCGTCACGCTCCACGGCGGTCATGAATTCGTCGGTCACACGAACGGAGTTGTTGGCGTTCTGAAAGAAGATGGAGCTGTAAGCTTCGGAGTCGGGACCGGATCCGTCATAGCCCATCTCCACCAGCGCCCAGGCTTTTTTCTCTTCGTTCATCTTGCAGTCGATGAAGTCATTGATGTCGGGATGGTCAACGTTCAGGATGACCATCTTGGCCGCGCGGCGCGTCTTGCCGCCCGACTTGATCACGCCGGCGAAGGCATCGAAGCCTTTCATGAAGCTGAGCGGGCCGGAAGCCTGTCCGCCGCCGGAGAGCTCTTCTTTCGAGCCACGCAGCGTGGAGAGATTCGTTCCTGTGCCGCTGCCCCACTTGAACAGCATGCCTTCGGTCTTGGCCAGCGTCAGGATGGAGTCGAGCGAGTCGCGCACCGAATTGATGAAGCACGCCGAGCACTGCGGCGCCTTGTAGCCGGTGACGGTGAATTCCACGGTGCCTTTTTCGGCGTTCCAGTGCCAGTTCTGGGCGTCAGAGTTGGGTTCGAGGCGGTCACAACCAACGTTGAACCATACTGGGGAATTGAACGCAGCTTTCTGCTGGACCAGAATATGCACCAGTTCGTCGTGAAAGGCGTCGCGGTCTTCGGAGGTGGCGAAATATCCCTGCTGCCAGCCCCAGTCGCGGATGGTCTCCGCTACGCGCTGGATCAGCTGGCGAACGCCGGTTTCGCGCTGCGGCGTGCCCAGCGCTCCATGAAGATACTTGCTGGCGACAATGTTGATGGCAGTCATCGACCAGTCTTTGGGCGACTCAACATCACGCTGTTCAAAGATTGTGTTGCCCTTTGCATCTGTAATGCTGGCGGTACGCAGCTCCCACTCCACCTCGCTGTACGGCGAGACTCCTGCACGCGTGAAATAGCGCGGAATCTTCAGCCCCGGAGCGGTACTTTGCCCGAAAGTTGGTTGGTACGCCGATGTGCGAGTCTCTTCCTTCATAACTACCTTTGCGTCACTCTCCGCCATTTGATTCTCTCCCATTCCGTCGCTCCATTGCGTCGCTTCATCTTGCGCCTGCGCTTCCTGACCTGGGCGTGCCTAAACTTCAACTGCGGATTGCCTGCTCCACTGGATCCCATGGGTCACGCGATCGACCGCTGTTTCTGCGACCGTCTTCAATTCTGTTTCTTCAAGGGCTCCGCAACGCTGCGCTGCTCCGCCGTCGCACCCCATCAAGCCAACTGCGGGCTTGCTGGGGACCCCGCCCTCATGCTCCGCTCGCGCATTACGGCGCTCGCTTCGCATTTCACCCGCATTTACTGTTGTTGCTGCGGTTACTACCTTGTGTTCGAACACCTGCGCTGCCACTTCGCGATGCGAATTCAGCCAGGTCTTGAGAGCTCCAGCTGCAGCGCGACGGTCGGCAATGCTCGGCACGACGGCGTAGCGCACGTAGCAACGCGCCTCCGTCAGCTTCTCGCGCCATTCGCTGCCCGCGGCAAACATCCGGCTCAGCGAGCACGCCAGGTCCTCTGTTTCCTGCACCTCAAAGACCGCCAGCATCCGCCGCGATTGCGGCCCTGCGGGTTGCACTACTTCTTCTGCCACAGCAAAAACCCCTGGCTGGTTCGGAACGAGCAAGAGCTCAAAGCTCGATTCGCACCGAAACCACCGTGACCAATTCATTTCCATCATTTTCTCCAGACAAAGGCAGCCCGCACCGCCGGGGTCTGAGCGATGCAGAACACACCAATATGAAGTTCACCGCGATTGATTGTTTTCGGCGCCACCTCTAGCGCCGGGTTTCTCTCTCTGAGGGTCGGCCACCCCGCTTGATCTGCCTTCGGGGCCCGGCCTGGAACAACCTTGGTGTTGGACAAGTTACGCCCTGCATATAGTAGCTGTCAAGGGCGGAATACTATCTATTGTACCTTAGTGACTGCGCCGCCCTCAAACCCGCCAACCCGCTGATTTATCGACTTTTACAGGTGCATTCCGTCTTTTGGGGTGGTTTCTACCATGGTTCCCCCAGTTTTTATCCACAAGCGATCATCGCCGCCAATTTGCGGTGATCGTTAACAACAGATTTGGGCTGGGTGGAACTGTTAGAACGATGCGGCGTAAAAAATCCGTTACGCAAAATCTACGCGCCTGCGAACCGGTGG
Source organism: Candidatus Angelobacter sp. (assembly GCA_036557225.1). Lineage (GTDB taxonomy): Bacteria > Acidobacteriota > Terriglobia > Terriglobales > Acidobacteriaceae > Angelobacter. Next base: position 3,585 of record DATBHX010000042.1, on the reverse strand, counting down.
TCAACGCCACTGATTGGTGCAGCCATTGTGGATTTGTGTGGAAAAGGAAGAAAACTTGCCTGGGAATCACGCACGGTTGTTTCCCGCTTGTTTCCGGCCTTCCTCGAATTCACGCCGAATCCAGCCCACCATGGTCGATTGCGAACGCAGATCACAAATATGTTGTGCCTGCATCGCATGGCGATCAATTCACGCCGAGCCAAGAGCGGGCGCAGCTTCTTCCTCAATTAGTAGATCGGCCTGAAACTATAGCTAGACACTCTCTATCTTTACAAAAACTTAATCTTGATAGCTAGTTATCTGATTGATTTCGAGCTACACGCAACCATACAATTTTGCCTGATTACCCAGAGTAGCTGGATTATCGATGCGAATCTATTCCCTTATACTTCTTCTTCTGTTTGTATGCTCCGCGTCTTATAGTCAAACAGCTGTTGTCGGCGATCTCAATGGTGATGGCAAGCCAGATGTTGTGGTGGCAAACGTCAACCTCAACACGCTGAGCGTCTTCATCAACAATGGCAGCGGCAACCTAAGCGCCACGCTCTTTCCTGCACTGAGCCATACGGCGAGGGCCGTTCAGTTGGCGGATTTCAACGGCGACGGAAACCTCGATCTTTTGGTCACCGAAACTCCTGATCCAAGCCATTCTCCCCTGGTCCTTGAAATCCTGCTGGGCGACGGTCACGGCGGCTTTTCTGCTCCCATCCCGGTATCCACCGCTCCGGTTGTCGTCGAAACCCCGGCCGTCGCGGGAGACTTCAATGGTGATGGCATACCTGACATAGCGTTCGGCTCCGGCGACTTATTCATTCTCTTTGGTGACGGGCGTGGTGGCTTTTCAGCTCCACACGAGCACGCCATTGCTCTGGAAGGTGCTGTCTTGAATAACCTGATAGTCACAGATGTAAACCAGGACGGCAGGCCAGACTTGATAGTCAATAGCAACATAAGCGGAAAGTCGGTTTGTTACCTTGCTCTAAATATTGGTAACGGCCATTTCATTTCCCGGGCGATCCGAGACCTGGAGAACCATCAGGATTCAAGCTGCCGTCCTGTGCCTGATCTCAATAACGACGGCAACATTGATATTCTGAGCGGACCTTTCATCTCGTTTGGCGATGGCCAGGGTGGAATTCTCTATACTCAACCACGCAACTCGGCAGCGCCTGACGGATTCGTCGCTGACCTGGACAACAACGCCACGCCTGATTTCATCGCGGACTTCATTCACTACTATCCCGGCAACAGTCAGAACGGCTACGCGGACCAGGAGACCTTTTTGACTCCGCCGCCTGGCGTTTTCCTCCAGATCCTCGCGGTCGCAGACCTGAACGGCGATGGCCGTCCTGACTTCGTGCTCCAGGATTCAGTCAATCCTTCAAATATCTCTTTTTTCATCAATAACGTCCTCACTCCTCCCAGTTTTCCAGCAGCAACAGTGACAGTCCTGGCCACGTCGGCTCAAATTACCAGCGCTGGCACGCCGGTTACGCTCATCGCGGGGACCTCGGCGTTGAACGCCGTTCCTGCCAATGGTGCGGGGACCGTTACTTTCTCCGAAGGCGCCACCACGCTGGGCAGTGTTCCCGAAGGCCAGCTCTTCGATGTCACTTTCACTGCCGGCCAACACAATGTAACGGCCACCTACAGCGGCGCCACTGATCCAACCGGCTTTCAGTTCTCCCCAGGCACATCACCGGCCATAAGCGTGCTGGTAAACTCCGGTCCGCCTCCCCCCGCTACGCCCAACATCGCTCTTGCCACATCGCTCACGCCCGCCCTGGTGCACAACCCGGTAGTATTCACTGCTACTGTCACTCCCAGTGACGCTTTCGCTTCTGCTCCAACCGGCACCGTGGTCTTTAAGTCGGATGGTGAATTCCTCAGCTTTACCAATATTGATTGCACCACGTCCAAAGCCACAGTGGAAGTCCGCTTCACCACCGCAGGCCTGCACCATGTCCAGGCATTCTATGGAGGAAACGGAAACTTTCCTCCCGCAACCTCGGCCATCCTGGTCGAGGACGTACACGCCTTCGCTGCGCCGCGGAACCCAGGCACGGTCCAGATGGCGCTGTCTTCCGGCACTACCACCATCAACCAGCCGGTAACGTTAAATGCCACCGTAGTCGGGGCAGCGAATCCCCCGTCGAACTTCATTTATCGCGTCAATGGCAACTTTCTTGCTTTCAATTCGCAGAACCCTCAGACGCTCACGACATTCAGGCCTCAAGCCCAGGGCACCTATATCATTTCAGCTGAGTATACGGGCGACGCCTCAGTGGCGCCGGGCATTGGTGAAGCCACCCTGGTCGTTGGCAATCCGGCCGGCGACTTCTCCATGTCCGCTTCGCCGACCGTAGCGACAATCAAGGCCGGCCAATCCGCGTCTTTCACCATCACCATCGATCCCGCGAATGGTCTATCTTCCGCCATCAACTTTGCCTGCACCGGCCTGCCGGCAGCCTCCACATGCACGTTCTCGCCAGCTTCGCTTACGCTGAATGGGACCATCACGTCGACAACCCTCACCATTACCACGACCGCCACACAATCCGCCGTTGTTCACACCGCGCGGCTTCGCCCCGGAATCTTCGCGTGGTCAACCGCTTCGTTTGGCGTGCTTGGTATGTTATGGATCGCTGGTGGCATTGCCGCAGGCAAAAAGATGCGGCGCCGCTGGCTCCTCCTGCCGATCTTCGTTCTTACGCTGTTGCTTGCCAGTTGTGGTGGAGGAAACCCTCTCCCGCGCCCACCCACCAACCCGGGCACTCCTGCCGGGACCAGCACGGTTACTGTCACAGCTACATCAGCCACGAGCCACAACATGCCTCTGACCATCGTAGTGACGCCCTGAACTGTGGGCCTCTTTTATTTCTGGAAATAGCGGTATTTTTTTGACAATTTGGGCCGCTACCGCGCCGCCCCTGAAAAAAGGCTGGTATCACCCTCCGGCAGTAACCACTCCCTGGGTCTGTGCATCTATCTTAATAAGACATGAAATTGCATAGAAAACATGACCGGCGCGTCCGCGCACGCGTGGATCGACTCGTGACCATCGTGGCCCTGTTATGGCTGGCGACGACTTTGGCGCTGCTGCTCTCCTACCAGACCAGCTCCGCGCAGGCTGCCCACCCGCGCAAGACGATAGATCGCTCGATCGCGCTTTATGTTCCTCAGGCCGCGGACCGAGCGTCCTTAATATATTGATCCTTGCATTTTTCTGAGCATAGGTGAATGGCGCCCAGTTCCAACACGCGCGAGTCGTCCCACCGGTTCAGGAAGCGCATGGAGCGTTGCAGGGCATTGGCATTCTCCACTTCAATGTCATAGCCCAGGATCCACGCATCATTCCCAATCCGCGTGTCAGATGACGGCCTCGCCTTGCCGCATACGTCGCAATTGATCTTTACCACGGCTCTCGTCTCCTTCGTTTCATTCTGTTCATAAGATGAGGAGGAGCATGGGAAGGTTTTTCCTGATCTGCACACTCAGTTCACCCGGAAAACCTTTGCCGCTGCCGTTTGTTGGTATCTCTGTCCTCCATCCCTGGACCGCCCAAACCCTGGTATATCGTTTTCC
>DATBHX010000041.1:0-7861 GCA_036557225.1 Candidatus Angelobacter sp. | reverse complement strand
ACCTAAAGCTAGCTACGCAGTATGGCTGGGCGAATTACATGTTTCAGACCAACCAGGGTCCGAGTTTTCCCGCTCATCAGTTCTTGTTTGGTGGCACTTCAGCACCGAGCGCTCCGGATGATGCGGCCGGCATCTATGCATCTGAGAACACGACACCCGTGGGAGGCACATCAGGGTGCATCGCACAAACGGGAACGACAGTCGCCTTGCTTGAGCCTAGTGGAGAACACACGAGGGTCTATCCTTGTTTTGAACGGCAGACGCTGACCGATCTGCTTGATGCAGCGGGTCTGAGCTGGAGATACTACACCCCGGGAGTAGGTATTGATTGGACCGCCCCGAACGCCATTCAACATATCTGCCAGCCAAGCACGCCGACAGGAGGGCATTGCACAGGCCCTGACTTTCTCAATTATGTTGATTTACATCCGACGGACATTCTGACCGACATCCCAAACTGCAAGCTCGCTGTTGTGAGCTGGGTCATCCCTAACGGAAGCAACTCTGATCACTCCGGAAAGGCTGAGAATGTTGGTGGGCCGTCATGGGTTGCATCTGTCGTGAATACCCTGGGCAACAACCCAAGGTGCGGCAACGGAGAGATTTATTGGAAGGACACTGCCATCATTATTACGTGGGATGATTGGGGCGGCTGGTACGACCATGAACTCCCTACTTTACTCCCGCTGCCCATCGGCGATTATCAATATGGCTTCCGCGTACCTCTGATCTTTGTGTCCGCCTACACACCCTCAAGATACGTCGATAACCAGCACCACGACTTCGGCAGTATCTTACGATTCATCGAATACAACTTCGGTATCGCGGAAGGTGCTCTCGATTTCGCCGATGCACGTGCCAGTACCAACCTCACATCTTTCTACGACCTAACACTCAAACCTAGGCGGTTTCAGACGATCAGCGCCCCGAGGGACGCACAATACTTCATCAACGACAAGAGTCCAATGACTGATCCGGACGATGACTAGAAGTTTGTAATTTCCCTCTGCACACACGTTTCGACAGAACTCCATTCAGAATCGGTGGCTTAACACGTGCGAGCCAGGCTTTGACAAGCAATTCATTAGGCAACACTCTCGGCGGCCACCCTATACGCAGGAGTTTCGCGAATCTGCGCTGCTCGGATACCCGGCCATGCTCCAGGCTTTGAAGGGTCTCAACACAGACAACTCGATGTGACATGCACGAATAGGCCCGGCTGTCGGGGGACACTAAGGCTGCACCTCTGCTCGTGATTTCTGTCACAGACAAGCGTGTCTCTCCCGGGTGAAATCCATGCTGAGGCAGTATGCAATCACAAACAATTGCTGCGATGCGCCAGAGTGTCATCGATGGCACCGCCGAGATCGCTGCCGACTTGGCCAAAACCGCCATTCAGGATGGAACCCCCCCTCTCGAAATCATCGACACCGGCTACGTCCCAGCGATGGAATTCGTGGGTGAGCAGTTTGCCCAGCACAAGATATTCTTGCCCGACATGCTGGCTTGCGCCGAGGCTATGAAGGCTGCCATGAACGTGCTCGAGCCGGAACTAAAGCGCCAGGGGACCGAGCGCGCTGCCGCTGGCACCGTGGTTTTGGGCACTACCAAGGGCGACATCCACGAGATCGGTAAGGCCTTGGTCGGAACGCTACTCACCGCCCATGGCTACCGCGTCTACGATCTTGGCGTCGATGTCAGTGCCGAGCAGTTTGCCAACAAGGTGCGCGAGTATCGCCCCGATGTCGTAGGTGTCTCTGCCCTGCTCACCACTACCATGCGTGGGCAGAAAACCGTGATTGAGAACTTGGTGCTCGAGGGCCTGCGCGATCAGGTCAAAGTGATTGTTGGAGGAGCGCCGGTAACCCGTCAGTGGGCGGAAGAAATAGGGGCCGACGGTTACGGCAAGGATGCAGTTGCCGCCGTTGCGCTGGTGCAAAAGCTGCTGCAGCGGGAAGCCGTCGCTAAATAATCCATGAGACCAAAACTTCAGCTTCTCGACTCTGCCACTGTGGAGCGTGTGATTGCCGAAGCTTTCCAGCTCTTGCAGTCTCCCGGCATCAAGGTCGGATCAGCTGGCGCCCTCGATCTGCTCAAGGCAGCTGGCGCAAAGGTGAACGACAGCATTTCGCAGATTCCGCGCTCTCTGGCCGAGGATGCGCTCGCATCGGTGCCGCGCAGATTTTATCTATACGACGGGACTGGCAATGCGGCCGTGGCCTACGGCGGAGATGCCGTCCATTTCGATCCCGGCTCTTCCTGCCTCAATATCCTTGACCCAAGAACCCAAAAGCCCCGCCCCGCTTTGTCTGCCGACCTCATCCGCATGGTGCAGGTCGCTGAAACACTGCCGCAGTTCGCGGCGCAATCCACCGCTATGGTCTGCAACGACGTCCCCAGCACTATGGGCGACTGGTACCGGCTGCTGCTGGTCCTGTGGTATTCGAACAAGCCGGTGGTGACCGGAGCATTCAGCACGGCGACGTTACAAACGATGCTGGAACTGCTCACGCTTGCCAGCGGAGGCTCTGACAATCTTCGACGAAAGCCACGAGCCGTGTTCGATGTTTGCCCCTCGCCACCGCTCAACTGGTCGGACTTCGCTTCAGAAAACCTGATCCAACTCGCCCGGTCGGGAGTTCCCGCTGAAATCGTGTCCATGCCGCTCGCGGGAGCGACCGCCCCAGTCACGCTCGCCGGATCGATCGTGCAGCACGCGGCCGAATGTCTAGGCGGAATCACCATTCACCAGCTCGCTTGCCCGGGAGCTCCCATTGTCTGGGGAGGCGCGCCTGCCATCCTCGACATGAGTACCGGCAACACGCCCATGGGATCTATTGAGACCACCATGCTAAACCTAGGCTGCGCAGAAGTGGGAAAGTCTCTGGGCCTGCCGACGCACGGCTACATGGTGGCCAGCGACTCACGCTTTCTCGACGCGCAGGCCGGTCTGGAAAGCGGCGGTTCCACACTTCTCGGCGCATTGACTGGAATCAACATGATCTCGGGTGCCGGTATGCTCGATTTCCTCGCCTGTCACAGCGTCGAGAAGCTGATTTTTGATGCGGAAGCGATTGGTTATGCCCAGCGCCTGATTGCCGGCATTGATCCTCGCGGCGAGTCCTTGGCCGTTGACACCTTCACCCAGGTCGGCTTGGGTGGAGAATTTCTTAAGCTGAAAGAAACGCGGGTGCTATTCCACCGCGAACAGCATTTCCCGTCTGCCGTCATTGACCGCGCAACGGACGTGGCACAGCTCGGAATCGATTCTCGCCTCAAAACAAGAGTCGCGGAACTGCTGGCCAACTATCAGCCGGCAGAAATGGCCCCCGCTATTCGGGAGCAGCTTTTAGCCTTCGCCATACAGAGAGCCTATGCCGTCGGACTTTCCGAGCTCCCCGGCGTCGCTGAAATGATGGCTGGATGTCAATGAGTGCTAACGCTTGATTTCGTCAGTGATCATGTGATGGCCACCCGGTCTTCCGGCGCTTCTTCTTGAGAATGGATTTGCAGAATGAAATTGCCTTCTTACACCTACGCCGGTCGCCGACTGTGATACTGCCTCTGTCGTTTGTTAACCAGAAGCCGCAGCGAACTTAGCGCTGCGTGAGTTGTCCTTTCGCGGTGCTTATGGAAAGCTGATCTTGAAAACTACTCCGAAGCCAAGGCCTCCGTGAGAGGCTGTCCCGTAAAAATTCCCAGCGGAGTCCTGAATCAAGCGCGATAAGGGATAAAAGCCGTCGGCGCATGAGGGCTGGCTACAGAAGGCATAAAGTACGGTTTCGTTGCCAGTAGGATCGAGCTTGAAAATCATTCCCATCTCGGTGCCGTACAGGTTGCCCGCCGCATCCTCGATCACGCCTGTGTTTGGATATGCCCCGTCGTCTCCTCCTATGAAGGTATGCAGCAGGGTTTCGGTGCCGCTCGCATCTATCTTGTACACTGTTCCACACCCGCGAAAGTCGCACGTAAAATCGCCACCGTATCTGGTTGTACCGTAGAGATTGCCGGCCGCGTCCCGGCTCAAGGTCGATGGTATTAGGCCATACGGGGTGACCCCTGCGTCCCAACTGTACAGCACGGTGAACGTGCCAGTTGAATCCAGCTTGAACACGACGCCAAGATTGTTGGCGCCACCAGCGCTGGTAACGCCATAGAGGTTGCCCGCCGCATCCCCGACCAAGCCCGCGATAGGATAAGCGCCGTCCGCGCATAGAGGCTGGTTGCAAAAGCTGTATAGCACGGTCTCGTTCCCAGTCGCATCGACCTTGAATACCACCCCCGTATTATTATGAGCGCCACCAATTTCGGCGATACCGTACAGATTGCCCGCCGGATCGCGAATCAAGCCGGAAGGTAACGATCCGTCGGCGCATGATGGCTGGCTACAGAAGCTGTAAAGCATGCTGAAGGTGCCGGTCCTCTCCACCTTGAACACTCCTCCCGTGCCGTAAGCCCCACCGTTCCTGGTAGTGCCGTAGAGGTTGCCGGCCGCGTCCCGAACCAAGCCCCCGGTAGGCTCTTTCCCGTCACCTGCGGTTCCAGTAAAGCTGTGCAGAGTGACCTTCCTGCCGGTTTTGCTGTTCAATTTGAACACTGTCCCTTCCTTGTTGGTGCCACCACAACACGTGATACCGAAGAGGTTGCCTGCTCCGTCTCTAGCTAAGGTTCCTTCAGGACTTTCACCGTCAGGTCCGCCCTTGAAGCTGTAAAGCACGCTGTAGGTCTGCCCCTGCGCCGGATGTGGGGTAAGAACCAGAAACACCATCATTGCCACTACAAGCAACAGAATGCGGCCCGTCATCATGAAATTGAACCGGAAAAGCTGCGACTTGGTCATTTGTATTATCTCCTTCTCTTTCGCGCCTCGGCACATCGCCTCGCAGCCTTTGCGGCCACGAGCGCTACCGTCTGACCCAAAATTTCTGATTGCTGGTCAATGTGCCGGTGGGTGTCGTCACTGTTACAAAGCCCGTGGTCGCGCCCACTGGAATAGTAGCCGTGAGAAATGTGTCGGACTTGACGGTGAAGCTCGCGGAAACTCCAATTGCAGCATCACTCACGGAAAGGTGATCTTGAACACAACTCCGGCTCCGTGAGCGCCTCCACTTGAAGCCGCGCCGTACAGATTGCCAGCGCTATCCGCAATCAGACCAGCCACCGGGTTTCCCCCGTCCTCTCCGCCTGTGAAGGTGTGCAGCACAGATCCTCGGCCCTTTGCATCCAGCATGAACACTGTCCCGCAGCCGGTAACATATGGAGGATAGTTGTTATCGGTACAAGTAGTTACACCGCCGGAGTGAGTTGTGCCGTAAAACTTGCCGTGAACGCGTACCAATCCGGAGGTAGGCCCTGCACCATCCTTGCGGTCTCTGAACGCATACAGCGTCGTCAGCATACCGTTGGCGTCCAACCGATACACTGTTCCGCAGCCGTAGGCATTGCAGCCACGTCCGCCTGCCGAGGTCGTGCCGTAAAGATTCCCAAGCGGATCGCGAAGCAAGTGCCCAAAATAAGGCCACGCGCCATCCACGCCACCCGTGAAGCTGTACAACACAGTCAAAGTGTTCGTGTTTGTGGCCAGCTTAAACACCACACCATAGCCGCTTACGCCTCCACCGAACGTCGTGCCGTATAGATTGCCCTCCGAATCCCAAATCAGCCCTGAAATGGGGTTCGCGCCATCCTCCCAAGAAAAGTTATGGATTATCGTTTCTGTGCCAGCCGAGTCTAGCTTGAAGATAGTGCCATCGTTGAAGGTGCCGCCCCACCAAGTGGTGCCGTAGAGATTACCGTCGTCGTCTGCAACTAAATCCGTCGGGGAGTCACCGTCAGGCGGCCCGCCAAAACTATGCATCACTGATTCGTTGCCGCTCGGGTCAAGCTTAAAAACGGTACCTGCCCAAGCCACGCCACCATGCCATGTAGTTCCGTAGAGATTTCCGGCCGCATCGTGAACCAAGTTGGAGAATGGGTAAGCTCCGTCATCACCGCCGGTAAAGTTGTACAAGATCGTTTCCTTGCCGCTGGGATCCACTTTGAAGACTAGTCCCGGGGCGTACTGGCCACTTCCCCCATTTAATGACGTGCCGTAGAGATTGCCGTACGAATCCAGCGCCAGGGGCCCGTAAACTCCTGCGCCGTCTGGGGTTCCTGCAAATGAATAAAGAACCGTATAGGTTTGGCCCTTCACAACGAGGCTTCCGAACAAAACCCATGCGAGTAGGAGCCGAAAGAAATTTCGGTTGGAGATGTGCGGGTTGATCATTGAATTCCTCCGCAGGTTCGTCGTAATGGAAGAAACGAGCGGGTTGTCATGAGTCTCGGGCAGGGCGAAAGCCGCACCTTGGCCAAAGAAGCCACACCAAACCTACTTATATCCGCGAATCATCTCTTGTCCGTGACAAGCAACACTATGGTTTGTGATCTGGATCTAGGTGCCAACACCGGAGAAAACGGTGTTGCGTCCTTTGGCTGCGCCATGGATCGAAGATGCCCCTATGATCGGCGGCAAAATATCTTGCTGCACTTTGGTGAAACATCGCTATAACGCTCATTGACCTATTCTTGCTTTGGAAAAAGAAAGGCCCAGCCAAGAGGCCGGGCTCATTGCGTGGGTCACTTCATAAACCTAGGGCGCAATACGGTCGGTAATCGTGTCGTTGTGATAGGACGAGTGATTACGTACGCCGAGCCACCCACCTTCAGGTTTTAGGGTATCCGCGACACTAGCTTTCTCGCCGGTCGCGAAGTCCTGCCAAGAGTTGTACCGGACAACCGACAGGAACGTCCAAGGACCACCCTCGAGATGCGGCATCACGACGCTTCCCGCGACAATGTCGCCAGAACCGGGCGGCTGAGAAAGGGACTTGTCCAGTTCTTCGCGATGTCCGGGAGCGGCACGATAGACAGAGACGACGTAGACGGACCCAGCGCTCTTGGCGGCGTCATCGAGACCCATGGCGCGAGCGAACTCTGGCCAGCTTGGGCCGCTCACGAAGGTGTCAGCATGCCATGCGCTGAGAGCGCGGGCAGCAGCGGGAGTTGGATTTCCCGCCGCGTCGACGGTGGCTTTTGTTCCGAGATGTTCGATAACAGCGTAGTCCCAGTCCTCCCCATCCTGATGCCGAAGTACAAGATAATGTCCTGGCATCGGTGAGTTGGGTCCTTGCTTCTTGAGGAATTCTCCTTCCTCAGCGCCCTTGCCAAGAGCAGCCTTTGCGAAGTGGACATGGTAGACATCGGTACGTGCGGAAGCCTGAGCTGCGACCTCCTGCACTGTGCAAACGGAGACGAACGAAAACACCACAACAAGCAGCGCGCAAGTGCTTTTCATAGTTCCTCCTGATTTTCTTGATTAGGCCGTATTGACGCGAATGGTGACGGGAAACGAGGCGGATTATAACAGCCGACTAACGTTTTGTTGCAGAGTGGTTTCTGGGATTCTAGACCGACACGTGAAGTATCGCGTTAGAGCGAGACGTAGCTGTTGAAACATCGCCATATCGCTCATGGACGGCATGCCGGACCTCCGCCTATTCCTTGAGGTGGATAGAGTGCGGGGGTGGGGCCGGCAATGAAAAGTCCATATTGGACTTTCTGGTTCAAGGAGGTTGCGGTTGAGTTCTTTGGCAAGGGGTTGGACGGTGGCGTCTCCAGCTGGCGTGCTTGGCTTGCATGGTGATCGTAATTTTCATCGGTTGCTGGTGTGTCGGGCTGGCGTTTTTCGTGGGGGGCGGGGGGTGGGAGTTTAGCAAAAGGCGATACTATGAGCGGAAAAGTTTGCCCCGATTTAGGTGCAAGTGGGTTGTAAGTGCATTGTTTTTTGGTGGGGGAGGCCATTTTCGGCCTCGCAAGCCCT
>DATBHX010000040.1:0-28260 GCA_036557225.1 Candidatus Angelobacter sp. | reverse complement strand
GCTGATTGCCTGCCTGAACGTTGCCAATCTGCTGCTGGTACGGGCCAGCAAAAGGAGCCGTGAGATCGCTATCCGCGCGTCGATCGGAGCCAAGCGCATACAGATCGTGCGGCAGATGCTTACCGAGAGCGTGGTATTGGGCCTGGGCGGAGCTTTGCTGGGGATCCCGATTGCCCTGTGGGCCCTGAAGCTGTTCATTGCGTTGAACGCACAAAAACTTCCGCGCATACAGAGCGCCGGGCTTGATGGCAGAGTACTGCTCTTTACCGCCGCCATCGCTCTCCTAACCAGCCTGATCTTTGGCCTGGTTCCCGCGCTCAAGACATCAAAGCCGAACTTGACCGAGTTCATGAAAGAGGGTCGCGGCACGACAGCCGGCGCGGCGCACCAGAGCCTGCGTAGCGTGCTGGTTGTGCTCGAGACAACGATCGGCCTGGTGCTGCTGGTGATCGCAGGACTGCTGGTGCGCAGCTTCCATCGGCTGGTGTCGGTCGATCCGGGATTGAATCCGGCAAACGTTTTGACCCTGACTTTTGATTTGCCGCAAACCAAGTACAACGACCAGCAGCAGATGGATTTTTATATGCAGCTGCTGGCACGATTGCGAAGTCTTCCGGGCGTGACTTCCGCCGGCGCGGTAACTCCACTACCGCTCAGCGGGAACAACGCAATGATCACCTTCCAGATTGAAGGCCACCCCGTTCCCAAGTCAGAGGAGCCGGCCGCCGATATCGCGGTGATTTCGCCGGATTACTTTCGCACGCTCAACATTCCAATGTTGCGCGGCCGCGACTTCACCGAACATGATGACTCCAAGGCTGCCGGCGTAGTGATCATCAACCAGGCTTTTGCCCACAAGTATTTTGCCAATGAAGATCCCCTGGGCAAGCACATGACGCCGGGCGCTTCGAACAGCGGCAAAGCGCAGCCGCGAGAAATTGTTGGTGTAGTGGCTAACGTAAAGAACCGCAACCTGGAAGCAGAAGAGCTTCCCGGCTACTACGTTCCTTCCACGCAGCTGAATTTCGGATCGATGGCAGTCTGCCTGCGTACGAGCGTTGATCCGCATAGCCTGACTTCTGCGGTGCGTAACGTTGTTGCTTCCATGGACCCAGACCTGCCCCTTTACGACGTGAAGACCATGGAGGAGTATCTTTCGGCCTCAGTAGCCACACCACGCTTCAATGCGTTATTGCTGGAGGCCTTTGCCGGTCTGGCGTTATTGCTTACCGGGATAGGTCTTTATGGAGTGATTTCCTATGCAGTCACGCAGCGCACACATGAAATTGGAGTTCGCATCACCCTCGGAGCCACACGAGCCAGCGTGGTGCGCATGGTGTTGAGGTCGGGGCTACAGCTAACTGGGATCGGGATTGTTGCAGGCGTTATCTTCTCGCTGGTCGCTGCCAAATTTGCTACAGCCTTTAGCAGGCTGCTGTTCGGCGTGAAGTCCACAGATGCAGTTACGTTCATCGCGGTGGTGCTTATGGTTGGCCTGGTTTCACTCCTGGCATGTTACATTCCGGCGTATCGAGCGGCAAAGGTCGATCCGATGATAGCGCTGAGATATGAATAGGTTTTTGGTCCCTGTGTCCTGAGCTCAATGGCCCGCACACTGCGGGCCTTTTTTAATGCGAAAAGCCCGCTGCAACCGACGTGGCTCGCAGCGGGCCCTTGGCGGACCATTGAGCACCCGGGTCCGTGCGGGTATGGCCACCGTGGAAGGATCGATCGCAGTTACGACCGTACGGCGCCATAGTCTCGTACATCGATTGCGACTCTATTTCCCGCTGGAATGCCGCTCAAGCGACAAGGCGCGGCACGGAAGCCGTGCCGCCGATTGTCGTGGGGTATGATGGTGTACCTAAAAAAGGAGCGTCAGCTAGACCAACCATGGCTACCGGCAACCTGGCGGATCGTCTTGATTCATGGAAGGAGATAGCCTCCTATCTCCGGCGCGACGTACGCACGGTCCAGCGCTGGGAGAAGAAGGAGGGGCTTCCGGTCCATCGCCATCTGCATGACAAGCTGGGCTCCATTTATGCCTATCGCAACGAGCTGGCGGAGTGGTTCAAGGCGCGGCAGCAGTCGGCAACAGGACCGCAAAACGGAGAGACCAAGGTCAAGCTGGCGGTGCTGCCCTTCGGCAACCTTAGCGACGCCAAAGAAGACTCTTACTTCAGCGATGGCTTGACGGAAGAGATGATTACCCAGATCACGCGCCTGCAGGCGCAGGAGCTGGCGGTGATCGCGCGCACCACGGCGGAGCACTACAACGCCAGCAGCAAGTCCCTGGAGCAGATGAAAAAAGACCTCGGCGTGGGCTATGTGCTGGAAGGGAAGGTGCGGCGCGGCGGGAATCGGGTGCGCATCACTGCGCAGCTGATCCAGCTCAAGGACCAGACGCAGCGATGGGCGGAAACCTACGAGCGCGATCTGAGTGACGTGCTGAGCGTGCAGGCTGAAATCGCCCAGGCCATTGCGCGGGAGATCAACCTGGCGCTAAACCTGTCTGAGGCCGCCGAGCCGCCGAGCCTTTCTAAAGGACAAAGCCAGGTGCAGCCTGCGGCCTACGATGCGTACCTGAAAGCGCGTTATAGTTTGCACCAGATGACGCCTTCCGGCATCAGCCAGAGTATTGAAGACTTCGAGCGGGCCATACAGGTTGACGAACAGTATGCGGCGGCTTATGCCGGGATGGCCAGCGCCTACGCGCTGCTGGCGATCGCGCCGTTTGATTTCTTGCCGCCACATGAAGCCATGCCGAAGGCCGAGAAGGCGGCGCGCAAGTCGCTGGAACTGGATGGCTCGTTTGCCGAAGCGCACACCGCGCTGGCGCTGGTAAACCACCACTACCACTGGAAGTGGAAGGAAGCCGAAGCGGAATACGAGCAGGCCATCGAGTTGAACCCTGACCACGCTGACACACACCTGTGGTACTCGTGGCTTCTGCTCGCGCTGGGCCGCAACAACGATGCCTTTGACGAGATTGAACAGAGCCTGAGCATCGTGCAGGAGACGAATCCGCACCGGTTGGTGGCGGTGCACACCACGCGCGCAGCGGCCTACTATTTTGCCCGCGACTACCAGCGGGCCGTGGAAGAATGCGAGAAGGCCGAGCGACTTGATCCGAAGTATTTCATGCTGCACTTCATCGCCGGGCGGGCGCACATGCGGCTCAATAACTATGCCAAGGCAATCGGCCATCTGAAATTAGCCAGGACCGGCACGGGTGAAATGCCGCTGATGGACGCGGCGCTGGGGTTGGCCTACGCCGTGAGCGGGAAAAAGGGTTTGACAGCCAAGCTGGCCGAGCAGTTCAAGGCTGCCGCCAAGAAGCGCTACATTCCGCCGACTTACTTCGGCATGCTCTTTGCCGGACTGGGCGACAAAGACAAAGCTTTGGAATGGCTGGAAAAGGCCTTTGAAGAACGGGCTGACGGGTTGACCTGGATCAACGTTGAACCCATGCTGGACGATCTCCGCTCCGACGCGAAGTTCCAGGATCTGGTGCGAAGAATCGGCTTGCCTGCAATCTCTGCGTTACCGGGCAGTGCCGGCGGGCCATCTTAATCCGCTGCTCGCTTGTGCTACACTCCTTGGCCGATGATCCACAGAATCCTTTCTATCGTGCTGCTGGTAAGCGTTGCGGCCGTAGCTGCTGATGAATTCACACTCTATGATCTTCAGCCGCCTGAAACCCACCAATTTGCTATCACCTATGATGTGACCGCCACGAAAGAGGGGTCACCGTATTTTTTGAACCCGATTCGGCCCGGATCGGTGGCGACGAAGGAGCGGGTGATCGAGCGCAGCAGCGGCAAAGAATTGAAGTTCGAAGTGGTCACCGGCAAAGATGCCAAAGCCGCCGGGCTCTTACCGGCGGAAACGCCGGATAAGGCCGAGTTCATCAAGGTCGCCTTGCCGGGGCCGGTGCCGAAAGGCGGCGAGACACGGATACGCATCTTTAAGACGTATACCGATGCCGCATCTTACACGCTGACCGACGAAAACCTGGTATTCATCCGGCCGCTCGGCATCAAGCGCAATGTGGTGCTGCTACCCAAAGGATGGGAGCTGATTGAGTGTGGCTCGCCGGCGATGGTCTCTACCGACACCGATGGCCGGGTTCGTGTGAGCTTCCTGAACGATCGCGACGATCAACTTCCGGTCAAAATCGCGGCGCGGAGGCTGCCGTGAAGCGTTTCGCTTTGTTGGTAGCGCTGGTGGCAGCTGTTGCCGCGGCACAGCAGGAATCTTTCCATCGCGCGGAACAGGACCGCGAGATCAGTTATTGGCTGCTGGATCCGTCCACACATCAATTCCGTATTTCTCACGACTTCACTGTGACTCGGATGGGGCAGAAGTCGGTGCACAGCTTTGTGCGCAAGGGCAGCGCCGTATCGCCGGACGCAAAGATGATTGATCTGGATACCGGCAAGCCGCTCAAGACCTCAACTGTGAGCGGCAAGGAAGTGAATGCTCTGGGATATTATCCGGAGCCGGTAGATCCGGAATCGGTGGTGGTGCAGGGTGATCTGGAACGTCCGGTGGGCGAAGGTCAGTCCACGCGAGTGCGCGTGCAGGAGACATATACCGACCCTGTCGGTTACGTTGTCAAGGATGGCGAGTTGGTATGGACACGCACGCTGGGCCGGCCGGTGAATTATGTAACGTTGCCGGCGGGCTGGATGCTGACCTCAGTTAACACGCCGGCGGTGATCACACTGGATGAAGAAGGGCGCATCAAGCTGCGTTTCATCAACACTCGCAACGGGGATTTGGCAATTGTGATCAAGGCGAGGAAGAGACCGGCGAAATAGATATTTTGATCGCAGCCGAGGGCGGCTGCGCTCCACGATTTATTTTCGCCGCTGGCGCGCGACTTCATACATCACCACGGCGCCGGCAACAGACACGTTGAGGGACGGCACTTTGCCCATCATAGGGATCTTTACCAGGAAGTCGCACTTCTTGCGTATTTGCTCATGCAGGCCATGGCCCTCAGCGCCTAGGATGAGCGCCAGGTCCATCTTGTAGTCGAGCTGGTCATAGAGCTTGTCGCCGCGTTCGTCCAGGCCGACGGTCCAGAGATTGCGGGACTTCAGGTCTTCCAGCGCACGGCCGGCATTGGTGACACGGGCGACAGGAAGATACTCTGAGGCTCCAGCGGAAGCTTTCACGACCGTGCCCGTCACGCCTGCCGCACGACGCTCAGGAATAATGATGCCATCAGCACCGGCGCCTTCCGCGGTGCGAATGATGGCGCCGAGGTTGTGCGGGTCTTCAATGCCATCGAGCAGAAGCACAAAGGTGTGTCGCCCGCGCTTGTGCGACAGCACATCGTCAAGGTCGCCGTACTGTTTTTCTGCGGTTACGGCGACTACGCCCTGATGATTCGCGACTCGTGCCAGGCGGGTGAGCTGCTCGCGCGGCATGGTGCGCACAGGAATACCATTGGCGCGGCAGAGCTGAGCGATCTTCTGAATGCGCGCATCGGCGCGGCCAGGGACCATGGCAACATAGTCAAAGCCGCGTCCGCGCGCTGAGATTGCCTCTTCTACCGCGTGTATGCCAAAGATGATCATGAATCGCCAGACCTAGTGTTGCAGCAATCCGCGGTGGAGACAAGTGCCGGCTGCAACGATGGGAGTATTCTGGGATTTACAATGCAATTTGCAGATCGTCTGCTCGGTATCGCATGGCACGGCTTCGGATGATACAACAAAGAAAACACCGTCTTCCCGTGGTTCTCTCCATTGCCGGGTATGATCCGTCTTCCGGCGCTGGAATTACGGCTGACATCAAAACTATTGCGGCTCACGAGTGCTATGGGGTTACATGTATTACGGCTTTGACCGTACAGTCGACACGCGGCGTGGCAAGGGTTGAGCCGGTCAAAGGCAAAGTGATCGCGGAGACGCTGGAGCGTCTGATTGACGATCTTGATATTGCGGCAGTGAAGATAGGTATGCTGGGATCGGCCAATGCGGCGAAAGCTGTGTCTGCATTCTTAAAGCGGCACTCGATGCGGAACGTAGTTCTTGATCCCATCATCCAATCGTCTTCCGGGGCTGGTCTCATCACGAAGGCAGGGTTGCAGGTGCTTAAGTCGCGTCTCCTTCGGCAAGCCGATGTGATTACACCGAATATCGACGAAGCCGCAGCGCTGACCGGGCTTCCTGTTACCAATCGCGATGAGATGGAAGCCGCCACGTTGGATCTCAAAAGCCTCGGCGCGCGCAACGTGATTATTACGGGAGGGCACTTGAATCCTCCACACGATCTGCTTTGCCGTGTGGACAAACCGGTGGCTGTGCTGCTGGGGCAAAAAATCCATGTTCGCTCGACTCACGGCACCGGCTGTGCTTTTTCTACGGCATTGGCCTGTCAACTGGCGCTCGGCCACGATCTGCAGGCGGCAGCCAAAGCAGCTAAACGTTTTGTGGAGTCAGCTCTCAGGAACTCGCCGGGAATAGGGCGGGGAATCGGTCCTATACTCTAGTATTTCTCTCTGCCTTACTGCGGTGGCTGATTGCTCGGCGGTGTCGGAGACTGCTGTGGCGTCGGTTGCTGGGCCGGCGGCTGAGAATTAGGTGTAACAGTTGGCTGCGGATTCTGTTCCGGATTGGTCGACTGGGGTTGGGCCGGAGACGGTTGCTGTTGAGGTTGCTGTCCGGGCATCTGCTGGCTCGCGGGCGGCTGAGTCTGCTGTTGTTGCGGCACCTGCTGGGCTGGAGGCTGTCGCTGTTGTCCGGCAGGCTGCTGTTGCCCCGGCTGCTGTTGAGGCCGCGTCTTCAACTCAGGCGCACCCTGTGGTTGTGGACGGTCAGACTGTGGCGTTTCCAAAGGAGCCTCTCCACCTTCCGGCGGATGACGATATTCGGGCGGCGTGTACTCAGTGCTGGGATGCCTTGGTGTTTTGGGCTCGACCACAATCCGATTGTCGCGTGTTCGTAGCGCCGGAGGGCCAGAGCTCTTCTTGGTTTCAGCCTGCGCTGCAAACGTTGATTCCACCAGCGCCGTGCTCTGCTCCGCGACCTGACCCACGGGGCGTCCTTCAACTTCAGGCCGCGTGGAAACTACAATCTTCGAAGTTGCCCGTTTGGCTCGCCGCGCCTGCTCGTAGTAAGACTGTGCTGTCTCCTTGTCGCCTTCCAACTCCGCCAGATAGCCCATGTTGTTGATGGTGAATGAATTGTTAGGATCGAGCTTATAGGCTTCCAGAAAATCCTGGCGCGCCGTCTTGCGATCATTGCGATTCATCGCCGATACTCCGCGCAGGTTCAGTCGTGCCACCTGGTCTACCAGGTCCTGGCCTTTTTCCAGCTCTTTGCGACTGGCCTCAGCATTGCGCGCGGCCACTTCGCTGATAGGCTTGCCGCGCCAGTTCTTGTTGAAGGCAATTACAATCGGTTCGCGTGACCCCGTCGCCGCAGAGCTGTCATAAAACGAGATCGCTTTTTCAATCTCGCCTTCCTTTTCTTTTGCGTAGCCCATGTTGTTCAGCGTGAACGGATTTTTCGGATCGATCTTCAACGCCTGTTGCAGCACCACGTCGGCTTCCGGCGCGCGGTCCTGATTCAGCAGGCCCAACGCTTCGCTGTTCAGCTGGTTCACTTTCAGCGGCCCTTCCGCCGTGTGTCCGGCGATCTTCGCCACCGTCTTGCCCTGGACCTCCTCGGCGGTGGACCGGTCCACCACAGCTTCTGACGTGTTGGCCTGCGCCTGATCGTAGTAACGTTGTGCGCGATCCAAACTACCTTCCAGCTCCGCGACATAACCAAGGTTGTTGAGCGTGAATGGATCATTAGGATCGATCAGGTATGCCTTGTAAAAAAGCCGCTTGGCCTTGGCGATATCGTGTTTCTTGAGCGCGGCCACACCGTCGCGATTCAGCTGCTGCACCGGTGTGTACTTGCTTTTCTTGGGCAAAGGAATGCGGACTTCCTGCGCACCCGCCTGCAGTGCAGTGAGCAATATCGGCAACGCTAAGAACATGAGCAATCGCGAACGCATTTGATCTCCAGGGGCGATCCAGCAAGCCTTGTGCCGCACACCGGCAGCAGCAGAGCAGAAGCTCTGCTTGTCCTTTTGGATGGCAGAATTGCCTCTCAGGTTGGGTGGCCTGATTCCTCTCTCTAGCCTGCCATCTGAGTAGCTGCTATCTGCATCCAACTTGCTGTTCAGGCATGTCATGTTCGTCCCAGGAGTTGCTGAAACTCTTATGCATCGTTCCCCGATTACTGTGATTTCGTGGCTCTTGCTCTGCGCCACCATGGGCTGGGCACAGAACAATCCTGCTTCGCCCAAGCCAGGTTCGGGAGTGCCGCAGACGCCCGTGCCCAGCGCCAGTCCCACCACGGCCAACCCGGCGCCGCCGGCAACAGCTCCGGTTGGCACGGTTCCCTCCACCACGCAGCCCGCAGCTACTCCTTCGCCACAGCCCTCGGTCGGCCAACCGCAAAAGCCGGTCACGCAACCAACGGAGCCTGCGGAGCAGCCGATCGTTGATCGGCCGATCGCAGAACCACAGCTGGTGCAGATGCCGCCCATGCCCCCGCCCCAGCCGAAGACGGAGATCCTTGATAGTTCCGCCACGTCCGGCGCTCTGGAGACTGACGGCCACGATCCCATCCTTGATCCGCCCCCGGTTCCCACCAGCGTTACCACCCTGGTCGGAGGGACCATCAGCAGCGTCGATCGCATGCGCAACAAGTTAAGCGTACTGGTCTTCGGTGGCGGACACTGGACCGTCAACTTTGACGAGCGCACCCATATCTTTCACAACGGCGCTGAGACCACGCAGCTGGCGCTCAAAAAAGGCGAGCGCGTTTATATCGACACCCAGCTGGACAACAACCGGCATGACATTTTTGCCCGCAACATCCGCGTCGGCATAGCCGCGCCGCCGGCTGACGCCGATGGCCAGATCGTCGACATCGATTACAAGCACAACGAGCTCACGTTGCGTGACACCATCAACTCCGTTCCCGTGCGTTTTGCCGTTGATCAGGACACGCGCATCAGCGCCGGCCAGACTCCGGCTACCTTTGATGCCGTGAAACCCGGAGCCCTGGTGCACGTCCGCTTTGCCGCCGAACGTCCCAACCGCGGCCTGGCGCGTGAGATTGAAATCCTGGCCACGCCCGGCTCCACCTTTACCTTTGCCGGCAAGGTTACGTTTCTTGACCTGCACCGCGGCCTGCTCGGCGTCCAGAACGTGAGCGATGACAAGAACTACAACATTCGTTTCGCCGTCAATCGCAACCCTGAAACCAGGACTCTGGGTGTAGGGATGGAAGTGTGGATCGTCGCGACCTTTGAAGGCTCAAGCTACATCGCCCAGAACATCAGAGTCACCAAGGGCAATGAGGTGCTGCAGAAGTAACGATTTATCGTGTGGCGCCGCGAAAGACTGTCCGGCTTGCCGTGGATTGCCAGATCACCCGATTCTCATCAAGGCATCTTCGCGTGCTCTTCTGCATGAGGCGCCAATACGTTCTCTGCCTCCTCCAGCAGTTCAGGAACAAACCATCGGAACAGAGCAGTCGCGGCGAGAGCACCTACAAATTGGACAACCATAAATCCCGGCGCATCTTTAGGCCGGATACCGGCAAACGTGTTGGTAAAACTCCGTGCCAGGGTTACGGCTGGGTTCGCAAAAGAAGTCGATGCAGTGAACCAGTAAGCAGCAGTAATATACGCGCCAACGGCAAACGGAACTGCTGAGACCCGAAAGCGGGAACATCCCCAGATTGTTGCCAGCAATCCGAAGCTCGCCACAAACTCGCTGAAGAGCTGCGCTCCTCCTGAGCGTACGTGCGCAGAAGTTTGAAAGACTTCCAGTCCAAACATCATGTGGGCTGCGAACACTCCGGCTATGGCCCCGGCGCACTGCACGGTGATGTATCCCGGAACATCGCGCCAGCGAATGCCTCTCTGCGTGGCGTCCGCAATCGTTACCGCGGGATTGAAGTGCGCCCCGGAAATCGGTCCGAATGCCAGAATCAGCGCTATCAATGCGCTTCCGGTCGCCAGTGTATTCGCGAGCAGCGCAATCGCAACGTTGCCGCCCGCGAGTCGCTCGCCCATGATGCCCGAGCCCACCACGGCGGCAAGCAGAAAAGCCGTGCCAAGAAACTCTGACACCAATCGAGCGCGCAGGTCGAATTTCATTCGTGTCCAATCCTCTCGATCTCTTTTTGGATTGCCAGGCGGTCAAGAGCGGAGAGCGGAAGAGACAAGAACAGGCCTATTCTTCGGTCCAGCATGAAAAAAGCGTCACGGAACCCTTTCTCAATCTGCTCTGTGCTGCTCTGAATCGACGGCGGATCGGGGACCCCCCAATGTGCTGTCATCGGTTGCCCTGGCCAATACGGACACGCCTCCTTTGCCGCATGGTCACAAACGGTAAATACAAAATCCAACCGGGGAGCCTCAGGCTGCGCAAACTCATCCCAGCGCTTGCTCCTCAATCCTTGTGTGTCAATATGAGCGTCTTCCAGCCGTTGCAACGCTTCCGGCCGCACCTTGCCCGTGGGATGGCTGCCGGCGCTGTACGCTGTGAACCTGGGCTTGCCTTTATGGTTCAAAATCGCCTCCGCCATGATGGAACGGGCGGAGTTTCCTGTGCACAAAAACAAGACGTTGTAATGTGCTTTCATCGTTTTTCCTCACTTGCAGCAGCTTGGCGCACAGCAGGATTTAGCTTGTTGCGGTTTTACCGCGCGGATAAACGCGCTCATGAATTTGCCGTCGACCTGGGGCGCAATTGCATCCACATCGATGTTCTGGCCAGAAAGAAATCCCCGCGCATCTTCAATGCGATAGACCCGCGTCGGCTCAATCTCAATTTGCTCAAAGCCCGCTAACGCCAGTTTTTCCCGATATTCGTTTTCTTCCAGCGCTCCGGCCACGCACCCGACCCACAACAGCACACTTCTTCGGATCTCGGGCAGCATCTCTCCGCGCGTTACCACATCCGATACAGCAAACCGCCCTCCAGGCTTCAAAACCCGGAATGCTTCCCGTAAGACGCGGTCTTTATCCGCGGAAAGGTTAATGACGCAGTTGGAAATGATCACATCCACCGCGCCATCGGGCAGGGGAATGTTCTCAATTTCACCGCGCAGGAATTCCACGTTCGCCAGTCCTGCTTTGGCTTTGTTTGCATTTGCCAGGGCCAGCATCTCATCGGTCATGTCCAGGCCGTACGCTTTGCCGGTCGGTCCCACTCTTCTCGCAGAAAGCAACACATCAATTCCACCGCCCGAGCCAAGGTCAAGGACCACCTCGCCGGGATTCAACCTGGCCAGCGCTGTAGGATTGCCGCAGCCGAGCGATGCCAGCATCGCCTCCGCAGGAATCTCATTCGCCTGCATCGCATCATAAAGATTGGAAGTGATCGGATCGCCGCATCCGCCTGCCCCACTTCCACAGCAAGAGCCAGGTGCTGCTGTCTTTCTCGCTGCCTGCGCATATTTTTCTTTCACTGCTTCTCGAATGTCCGTACGGTTCATCAATCCTCCTACCGGCAAAGCTGCACAATGGTTTCCGGCTTCAATGCCTTGTTGCGCGTGCAGCACTCCGCGTACAGAAACTGCAAAAGTTCTTGCAGCGCTTGAGTGTTGGCGGTGTAGCGCAAAAACGTACTCTCGCGCCGGACCAACACCAGGTCCTCTGCTTTCAGTTTGTCCAGATGGTGTGACAGGGTCGAGTTGGGAATGTCCAGCTCCTGTTGAATCTCGCCCACAACCAGCCCCTCCGGATGGGCCGACAATAACAGTTGCATGATTCGCAGTCGCGGCTCCGTTCCCATTGCGGAAAACATGTCTGCATACCTGGTGACTTGTTCGATAGATTTCGCGGATTGCCGGGGCGTCATATTTCTATATTTGCGGAAATATGGTATAAAGTCAAGAGCTCTGCTCCAATCCAGTTGCCTCCGAATTCCCGATGCTAGAATCTCACCGTGAAAATTCCCAACGTTCCCGACTTGATCAAACCTCCTGCCGGCGAAGAACTTCTCCTGATCGCCCGTGCCAAAGGTTTTCAAATCTACGTCTGCAGCATCAACTCCGGCCAGTCGGCCTGGACACTCAAAGCTCCGGAAGCGCTGCTCTATGACGAACAGGGAAGTGTTCTGGGCAAACATTTTGGCGGACCAACCTGGAAGCACAATGATGGCAGCGAAATTACCGGCAAGATGGTCGCGAAAGTCGATGCGCCCGATGCCGCCGCTATCCCCTGGCTTCTTTTGCACGTTACCGATTACTCAGGCAACGGTGCCTTCAGCCGTATAACCACCATCCAGCGAGTCCACACTGGCGGCGGACTTGCCCCCGCCCTGGCTTGCTCGACCGCCGATCTCGAAAAGCAATTCAAGAGCAGCTACACCGCCGATTACTACTTTTACGGCCGCCGATAAACCGTCGCCTGGGTCCATGCATCTTGACTTTCGCGATCGCTCCTAAACGCTTGAATTAATTCGGTTTATCTACGCATCATCCTGAAATTACCACTGTAACTTTCCGCCAAGCTGCCATCTGCGATAACTTGCCCCCAACGCCCGGTGTACGTGTAAGTGTTTCTTTAAAGGGACTTAGGGAGAGGGACATGCCTCGAAATTATTTCTTCCGGCTGTCGGTGTTTGCTATCTGCTTTGGCACGTTTGTCGCTGCAGAGACGGCGCCGCGTGAGCAGGGAATTCTTCCCATCACCACCAAATCAGAGCCGGCGCGACAGCTTTTTGTCGGCGCCTTGGTCAAGCTGCAGAACCTGCACGGCCCTGAAGCCCTGCAGGACTTTCACAAGGCCATTCAGCTTGATCCTGACTTCGCTTTGGCCAACATCATGATCAGCTTTGAGTCGGTCGACGCCGCCGTTGATCCGGCGGAAAAAGTAGCTGCACGCGAGCGTGCGAATGCCGCAAAGTCCAAGGTAAGCCGCGGCGAGCAACTCGTGATCGATTGGCTCAGCAACTCCAGCGAAGGCCGTATGGTCCCGGCTATTCAGTCCATGAATGAAGTTCTCCAGGAGTATCCGAAGGACAAATTCTTGGCCTGGCTCGGCGCCGTATGGGTGGAAAACCAGCAGCAGATCACCCGCGCTATCCCGATGTTTGAGCGCGAAATCGCTCTGAACCCTGATTTTGCTCCGCCGCTGAATGAGCTGGCCTATTGCTACGCGCGCACACGGAACTTTGACAAAGCTTTTGCTACCATGCAGGGCTATATCACGCTGCTGCCCAATGAATCGAACCCGCAGGACTCTTACGCCGAAATCCTGCGCATGGCCGGACGGTTTGACGAAGCGCTCGTCCATTACCGCGCTTCGCTCAAGATCGATCCTGGCTTCGTTTACTCGCAGCTTGGCATCGCCGACACCTACGCCCTTAAAGGCGACGAACCTCGCGCCCGCGCTGAATACGCGTTGGCCATCCTGCACGCGTCTTCCAAGACTGAAGCTGCCCAATGGGGACTGCAGTCCGCCATTACCTATGTGCGCGAGCGGGACTTTGCCGGCGCCGACGCAGCTTTCCGCGCGGTCGCCAGCCAGGCCCATGAAAATGACGTAGCCGTACCCGAAGCCGAGGCTTATCGTTTCATGGCTTCCTATCAGACAAACGGCGCAAAAGCTCTTGAGCTGCTCAAGAAAGCGGAAGCAGTTCTGCAGGAAAAACACACATTGCCGAAAGCCGCCCAGCAGCAGGAACTGGCCGTCGTACTGCGTGAGCGTGTAGCCCGCGCCCTGCGCGAGGACAACAACGAACTCGCCGACGCCACACTCAAACAGCTGCACGAGTTGGCCGATTCAACTCACGACCAGGTTGTACAAATCGCTTATGACGGCGCCGCCGGGGCAGTTCTGGTCGCGCAGGGCAAGAATGACGAAGCGCTGACCCATCTTGCCGAAGACAATCGCAACCCGATTTCACTCAACCTGATGGTTCGCGCCTATCAGAAAACCGGCGACAAGGCCCGCGCCGCGGAACTCTTGCAGCTTCTTTCGGAATGGAATGAGCCTACTCTGGAACAGGCGCTGGTGGCGGCTGAATTGCATGCCCGTAGCACCGAGAGCGCTCGATCATTTATGCGAATGTAAGCCTACTAACGTAATTAGTCCTTGATTCACTTCTAGACCCGGTGCTTATGCGCCGGGTCTTGCTTTTCCCCGCACCGAGCCTGCCATTTTGCGTCTCTACCGTGTTCTGTGATATCAGTCACAGTCCGCGCAATCTGTCGGCAATAAAGTATCTCTTTCTTAAATTGCCGGCTTTGGGAATAATGGTGCTCTTAGCAATTCAGCATTCATAACGATTTTTGCGCGTAGAGAGGATACGGCCCTATGAGAGTTGCGGTTCTACGGGAGAGACAGACAGGCGAAGCCCGTGTGGCGCTGGTGCCGGAGTCGGCCAAAAAGCTGGTTGCTGCTGGAGCCGAGGTCGGCATTGAAGCGGGCGCTGGCATGCTCGCCGGATTCGCGGACGCGGACTACGAGAAAGCCGGCGCCAGCGTGATGGGCCGCTCCGACCTGCTGCCAGAAGCCGACGTGCTTGCCTGTGTGAACCGTCCCGAACCGGATGATATTGCCCGGCTGAAAGCCGGCTGTGTCGTCATTGGTTTTCTCAAGCCCCTGGACGAACCCGCAGCTCTGGAGCCAATCATTTCCCGGAAGCTTTCGGCTTTTGCCGTTGAGCTGGTTCCGCGCACCACGCGTGCTCAATCCATGGACGCACTCTCTTCCATGGCGACCGTCGCCGGCTACAAGGCAGTGCTCATCGCCGCCGAGCGTCTTCCCCGCATGTTTCCCATGCTGATGACGGCCGCCGGCACCGTCCCTCCGGCCAAAGTGCTGGTGCTGGGCGCAGGTGTTGCCGGTCTGCAGGCGATTGCCACAGCACGGCGTCTCGGCGCAGTTGTGGAAGCGTATGACGTTCGTGCTGCTGCCGGACAGGACGTGAAATCTCTCGGCGCAAAGTTTCTTGAGGTCGATCTCGGCGGCATTGAGACGCAGGACGCAGGCGGCTACGCCAAAGAGCTTTCTCCTGAAGCCCTGCAGCGTGGCCGGGACATGGTGGCCAAACATGCTGCGATCTCTGACGTGGTCATTACCACAGCGCAGATCCCCGGCCGCAAAGCGCCGCTCATGCTGACCGAAGAAGCCGTCAACGGCATGCGCCCTGGAACTGTGATCGTCGATCTGGCTGCTTCTACCGGCGGCAATGTTGCTCTCACGAAAGCCGGCGAAGAGGTGCAGCACAATGGCGTGTTGATTCTTGGTCCGCTGAACCTGCCTGCCACCGTTGCCGGGCACGCCAGTCAGCTTTATTCGCGCAATTTGACCAGCTTCATCGGTCTCATCAATGACAGAGGCACGCTGAAAATTGATATGAATGACGACATCCTGAAAGGCGCCTGTGTGACCTACCAGGGTGGCAGCGTGCATCCGAAGGTGGCTGCAGGCCTGGGCAATCCTGTGGCATAAAACGAAGCACGAAGACAAAGGAGGATGAGTGGAGCACCTATTGTTCAATCCTGTAGCGTTCATTACCGCTCTTTTCCTGCTGGAAGGGCCGGCAGACAGTTTGCATTTCAATCCCGCGGTTCTGATCGCATCGCTGTATGTCTTTGCGCTGGCGGCGTTCCTTGGCTATCAGGTGATCTCGCGTGTGCCGCCCCTGCTGCATACACCGCTTATGTCGGCCACGAACGCGATTTCCGGTATCTCGCTGATCGGATCGTTGGTGATTGCAGGCTCGCGTTATCGCGAGCACCAGGTGCTGGCCGAAGTTCTGGGCGGCCTGGCTGTCACCTCCGCCATGATCAACGTGACCGGCGGCTTCCTCATTACCGATCGCATGCTCAAGATGTTTCGCAAGAAAGAAACGGCCAAGGCAGAGGAGAAAAAGTGACCGACGCACAATATTTTCTCGAAGCCACATACCTGATCGCCTCATGCCTGTTTGTTCTGGGCTTGAGGAGCCTGAGCCATCCGGATACTGCCCGACGCGGCATGATCCTGGCCGCAGCCGGTATGGCCGCTGCTGTCTTTGGCACGTTGTTTCATCCGGACATCCACAACTACCTGTTTATCGTGATCGGGCTGGTTGTTGGCTCGGCCATCGGCATCCCCATGGCCATGGTGCCGATGACCGCCATGCCGCAGCGAACTGCGCTCTCTCACGCGTTCGGCGCATTGGCTGCCTCCATGGTGGGCATCGCCGAATATGTGATTCACGGCGGCGCCATGGGCGGCATCAAGATGGGCGCCCTCGGCTTGGAAGTCATGCTCGGCTCGCTCACGGTTACCGGTTCGCTGATCGCCGCCGCCAAGCTTCAGGAGGTCATGCGCGGTACCCCCATAATGTTTAAGGGCCAGCAGATCGTGAACCTGGGCCTGTTCATCGTGATGGTTGGATCGTTTGTTGCCTGGCTCATGCACCCTTACGTCCCGATCTATTTTTATACGATGGCTGCTTGCGCTTTTATCTTCGGCGTCCTTTTGGTCATACCCATCGGAGCGGCCGACATGCCCGTGGTGATGTCTCTGCTGAACTCCTATGCCGGCCTCTCTTCGGCCGCGACCGGTTTTGTGCTGGGGAATAACGTGCTCATCATCGCCGGCACGCTCGACGGCTTTTCCGGCTTTATCCTCTCCATTCTGATGTGCAAGGCCATGAACCGCTCCATCACCAACGTTCTCTTCGGCGGCTTCGGCGCGCCCCTCACAGCCGATACCACCGTCTCCGGCTCCATGCGTGAAGTTGGTTTGGACGATGTTGCCGTGCAGCTTGCCTACGCGAACCAGGTGGTCTTCGTGCCCGGCTACGGCATGGCGACCGCGCAGGCGCAGCACGCAGTCCGCGAACTGGGCAATCTTTTGGAAGAGCGCGGCGTCTCAGTCAAGTACGCCATTCATCCTGTCGCCGGACGTATGCCCGGGCACATGAACGTGCTTCTGGCTGAAGCCAACGTGCCCTACTCGTCGCTCTACGAGATGGAGCAGATCAATCCTGAACTGCCCTCCACTGACGTGGCCGTGGTGATCGGCGCCAATGACGTGGTGAATCCCGATGCGCGTGACAATCCCAAGAGCCTGATTGCCGGCATGCCGATCATTGAAGTCGATAAAGCAAAATCTGTCGTGGTGCTGAAGCGTGGCAAAGGCAAAGGCTTTTCCGGACTGGAGAATCCGCTGTTCTTCAAGCCCGTTACCGGCATGCTCTATGGCGACGCCAAAGCCAGCCTTACCAACCTGACCCAGGCAGTGCAAAAGGTGTAATGACCTCTTAATGGAGGGTTACCGCGCTTTAAGTCAGATAAATGACGACAGCGACTGGGTGGAGCAGGCATTCATGCCTGCGTTCACGCTGCAAAAAAGCCGGCTTTAGCCGCTGAGGTAAATGACTGAATCGGTCTATTCAGCACTACACAATTCAGCTTCGCTATAATCCCGGCGTGCGCTCCTTGCTGATTTGGCTCATCGTATCCTTTGCATCAGCAAATGCGTTCGCTGCTTCCGAAGACGCTCGTCACGCCGCCATTACCCGGGCTCTTGATTTCCTTTATCGCAGTGCTTCCGATGACACGGTCTTTTCCCGCCACGGATTCGATCTTCTATGGGCCTTTGACTCCATCGCGCACACTGCCCGTGACCGCCGGCTTCGCCAGTCGGCCGCGCGCGATGGCAGGGAACTTGCCCTGCGCTGGCGTAAATCGCATCAACACGTACCAGATGCCGCAGGTCCCGAAGATATCTACCAACTGGTGATGGGCGCATGCGCCGCAGACCATCTGGGCGTGCGCGACGCCGAATTCAAAGCTGAGCTGCTCCACGTCGCCGGCAAATTCAGCGCAAAGGACTACCTTGGCTTTGACGCCGCGCACGAGCCGCCTCGCCTCGATGATCCCCGGCGCTACGACGTGTGGTCCGGCGCCCTGATCAAGAGCTACGTCGGCGATGCTTGCGGCGTCACTCTGGGAGTTCACTACCGCGATGTGTTCCAATGGCTGCCCCGTCTACGCTCTTACGATGGGCATGATGATGATCTGGAGTTTGACGTTTTCTATGCCATCACGCATGTGATCTACACGCTGAATCACTATAATGAGCGCCGCATCGCCGGCTCGCTCCTGCCCGATGAGATCGCTTTTCTTCGCCGCAAATTGAAAGCTGCCATCGCTGATGAAGACCCTGAGATGGTGGGCGAAGCCCTGGATTGCCTCAAAGCAGCCGGCTATGAGCGCGATCCTCAAGTCGAGGAGGGCGTGAAATTCCTGATCGCCACCCAGCAGCCTGATGGCGCCTGGGCCGAGAATGACGACGGCGGCTATACCGCTTATCATTCTGCCTGGACCGGTCTCGATGGCTTGCGCGATTATCATTTTCACGGCAAGGTAAAGAGATTGCCGAACTGAAAAGCCATTGGCGCAGCGGCTGGATCGTCTTGAAACCAATTGGCAAACTGAGAGAGTCGTCAAAAGATGTTTGCTTCGCGAACCAACTGGAACCTGAAGACCAACCGTCTGGCCGAGGCGCTGGTGCGCCATCGTTCCAGCGGCCGCAAATTGCTTGATCTCTCGGCTTCCAATCCTACCGAGTGCGGCTTCAGGTATGACGCACCGGCGATTGTCCGGGCGCTCTGCAATCCGGCGTCGATGCATTACACCCCCGATCCGCTGGGTTTAGTGAGCGCTCGCCGGGCCGTATGCGCTTATTATGCCGAACGCGGAGGACGCGTAGCGCCACAGGACCTCATCCTGGCCGTCAGCACCAGTGAGGCTTATTCCTTTGTCTTTCGCCTGCTTTGCAATCCCGCTGACGAACTCCTGATTCCCACACCCAGCTATCCGCTTTTCGATTTTCTGGCTGAGGTCAATGATGTCAAACTGACGCGCTATCCGCTTTTCTACGACCATGGCTGGCACATTGACATGCACGCCCTGGAACGGGCGATCACCCCGCGCACGCGCGGGATTGTAGTCGTCCATCCCAACAATCCCACCGGGCACTACACCAAGCCGAATGAGATCGTGCACCTCACCCGTGTGTGCTCGGAGAGACAAATGGCCATTCTGGCGGACGAAGTATTTTTGGATTTTCCTCTGAACGGCGCTGCGCAACCAAGCTTTGCCAATCATCCTGATGCGTTGACCTTTACCTTGAGCGGCATCTCCAAGATTTCCGGCATGCCGCAGATGAAATTTGCCTGGCTGGCGGTGAGCGGTCCGGAAGACCTGAAAAGGGAAGCCTTGGCCCGCCTGGAACTGATTGCCGATACGTATCTTTCGCTGAATGCGCCGATCCAGCTGGCCGCGCCGGTTCTGCTACAGCAGCGCGGCGCTTTTCAGCAACAGCTGATGACACGCGTCAGGGAAAATCTGAGCAAGCTTGATTCTCAGCTGGCCGGCCAAACTCAGGTAACGCGACTTGAAGTCGAAGGTGGTTGGTACGCTGTTCTGCGCGTGCCCGCAACCCGCCCGGACGAAGATCTCGCGATCGAGCTGCTGGCAAAGCACGATGTCTATGTGCATCCGGGGCATTTCTATGAATTTCCCGGAGACGGATATCTGGTCGTGAGTTTGATTACGCCGGAGCAGGAGTTTGGTGAAGGTGTAAGGCGGATTTTGTCACATCCCGAGCGAAGCGAGGGACCCCTATAATCTTTCAGGCCCTCTGGGCAATCCACTCACGAACTATGAAGGCTGTCGCCATCGCATAAAGTGTTGTCGCTATATGGTTCCCTCACCCGCTTCGCGGGATTCGGGATGTCAGAGAAAAACTCAGATCTTATCCGTCCGCAACGTCAAATCGCCTACGCCCACGTAGGCGTGCAACCGGTATTTGCCTGGGCCGTAGGTGTGGAAAGAGCGCCATATCCCGCTTTTCACTTCCTTGAAGCTGGGGGCCTTCAGATCCCCGACGCGAACGGAAAAATCCGCCTTGGCGTAGTCGCGCGGCCGAAGCGAATTGAGCTCCAGGTTGCCGGCGCGCATTTCAATATCCTTGTTGCCTTCAACGTCGCCTACGTGCAGCTCTCCGGTAATCATGCGGACGCGTAAGTCAGTTTTGCGCGGTACTTCAATCACGGCACGGAAGTTTGACTTCGGCGCGGCAATCTTCAGCGTGTTCTGTCCATGGCCGGAAGCGATCTGGACCTCGACCTTGCGCGCCTCTTCCGGAGCGTTTTCCTGGTAGACCACGGCAATGCAATCCGATTCGCTGGGGACAATCTGGTAGTCGCCGGAACTCAGTTCAATGGCGAGAGGCCAGTTAGGATCAGGCCGCAGCTCATAGCGGCGTTCATGGCCATTCTGGGCACAGGCAATGGTGACTGGCAGAGCGAGTAAGAAAGGCAGAAGTCTTTTCATACACGCCTCCTTGCATCCTATATACGCCATTTGGACCCGTAAGGTTCCCGAAAGTCTTTTATTTATTTTCTCTTATCTTTGGGAAACAGATGGACCCGATGCCATCTGCCGCAGCTTGTATCGCTGAATCTTCCCCGTGGCCGTCTTGGGCAGCTCTTTCACCACTTCAAACCTCTGCGGGCATTTATGCGCCGCCAGCTTGCTCAAAACGTGCTGCCGTACCTCTTCAATCAGTTGTGGGGTTTCGCTCACGCCCTGCTTGAGCACCAGGTAGGCCGCCGGTTTTAGCAGTTGGTTACCGTCTGCATTGCCGATTGCGGCCGCCTCCTGCACCATCGGATGCTCCAGCAGCACGCCCTCAATTTCGATCGGGCTGACCCACATGCCCTTCACTTTCATCATGTCGTCATTGCGGCCGACGTACCAATAGTAGCCGTCTTTGTCGCGGTAGTATTTGTCGCCCGTGCGTATCCAATGCCCCTGGATAGTCTCTTTCGTTTTTTCGTGCTGGTTCCAATAGCAGGCGCAGACCGAATCGCCTTTGATCAGCAGGCTGCCGACTTCCCCATCGGGGACGTCGCGGCCATGCTCGTCGACGATGCGCGCCTCATAGCCAGGCATGATCTCTCCGCTCGATCCCGGCCGCACCGCTCCCGGCCGGTTGGCGATGAACATGTGCAGCGCTTCCGTCGAGCCGATCGCATCCAGAACCTCCACGCCAAAACGTTCTTTAAAGCGATGGAAGATCGTGGCCGGCAGCGCTTCGCCGGCAGAAACGCCATAACGTATGGTCGAAAGATCAAACTCCGCGCCTCCGCCTTCGCGTTTGTACGAGAGTAAGCTGGAGTAGTTCGAGGGCACGGAAAAGAACAGCGTCGGCTTGTGCTTTTCGATCACCGAATAGATGTTCGGCGGCGAGGGCGACCCCGGCCACAGTATGCTGGTTGCGCCCACGCTGAGCGCGAAGTAAAGGCCGTTACCCAGCCCGTAGGCGAAGAACAATTTGGCTACGCTGAAAAAGCGGTCCTTCTCTGTGATATGCAATATGTTTTTGGCGTAAAGCTCAGAGCAGACCACCATGTCATGGTGCAGATGCACGCAGCCTTTGGGAAAGCCGGTGCTGCCGGAAGAGTAGAGCCAGAAAGCGGCATCGTCTTTGGAAGTCGGCTCGGCCTCAAGCTCGGGCGAGCTTTCATCTAAAAGCTGCTGCAGCGAATGCGCTCCTTCCGGAGCTTTCCCAAAGACGACAATGGTTTTCAAATAGTGCAACTTTTCTTTGGCGATGGCCACTATCTGCGGCAGCAGAGCTTCGCTCACGATCAGCACACGCGTCCGCGAGTCATTCAAAATGTATTCATACTCATGCGGCTTGAGCAGCGTATTGATCGGGATTGGCACAGCGCCGATCTTGATCCCGCCGAAAAAGCAGTAGGCAAACTCCGGCGTATCCAGCAGCAGCATTCCGACACGCTCTTCCTGCCGCACGCCCAGCTTCTTGAGCGCATTGCCGGCGCGGTTCACCCGCTCATAGAGTTGGCGATAACTGACCCGTTCATCCCCGCATTCAAACGCAACCCGATGGTCGCGTCCTTCATGGACATGGCGGTCCACAAAGTGCGTGGCTACGTTAAATATCGCCGGTAGCTCAATCGATGTCATGGCCGCTTAATGAACTGATTCTAAAGCAAAAAACCTGCGAAATCTCTGGAACTTATCTTCTACTCCGCGCGTAATTATCCCCATAGCGGAACAGCGAAGCCGGGTAAATTCTGCCTGTTCCGTTAATAAAGGGCTGCCTCTCACGTCCTTGTAATTGAGAGGAGCACCGTACTAAATTGCAGGCCACAATGCAAATAACGCAGGCGAATATGGCAGCCATGGCCGGAGAAGATTTCAGACCGGGGCTGGAGCAGATTTTCCTCGAGCACAAGGATCTGGTGTACCGGGCCGCGTATCGCGTGACCGGAAACGCCAGTGACGCAGAAGACGTACTGCAGACCGTCTTCCTTCGTCTGGTGCGACTGGAGAAATTTCCCGAGATTACCAATCTCCCGGGATATCTGCACCGCTCCGCTGTGAATGCCTCACTGGACCTGCTGCGTGGAAGAAAAGATTCACAAACTCTCTCTCTGGACGAAGGTCCCCCGCCGGAAGTAGCCTCCAGCGATCATGGGCCGCAGTCGGCAGAATTGCGAGATTGGTTGCGCCACGCTCTGGCGCGGCTTAACTCGCGCTGGGCAGAGATGTTTGTGCTTCGATTTATAGAGGACTACAGCAATCGTGAAATCGCCGCAATTATGAAAACGTCGCCTGCGGTGGTGGCTGTGGTACTGCATCGTACGCGTGCTTTATTAAAGAAGGACTTTCAAGGACTGAAGAGGCAAACCCGATGAAGCACGAGACCAACCCCTCAATGAATGCGAAAGACGCACTGGAGCAGGCGACTGCCGCCCTGCGCAGCGAGCATCCGGACAGCCAGACCATGAGCTCTGCTTCCGAACGTGTCTGGCAACGCCTGAGCCAGGAAGTAGCGGCTACGGCCGGCGAACAGGTGGAATCGATCCGCGGCTGTGAAGATGTAAGAAAGCTTTTAATCCAATATCGCGGCGGCTCGCTCCTTCCGGCCCGCGCCTTGCTGGTGGAAGCTCACCTGCACGATTGCGTTGGCTGCCGCCGCGAGTTGGAGAACAACCAACATGAGCGCATCATGCCCGCCCCCTGGAAACAGGAGCTTCCACAGATCAGAAATGCCGGCTTCCGCTGGGTCGCGGCCGCCGCAGCCATCGTCGTTTTTGGCTTTGCCACCTATTTCGCCCAAAGCTGGTACTTCCGTGGTCCATCCGGCATGCGGGCCCGCGTAGAATCGCTGAACGGTACTCTCTTCCGCGTCGGAGTGAACGGTGAGCAGCCTCTCAAACCCGGCGACGAAGTGACTGAGGGCGAGCACGTCCGCACCGCCGGCGGCGCGCATGCCATGCTTCGCCTGCGCGATGGCTCGCTGGTGGAGATGAACGAACGCGCAGAGTTCGGCGTTGATATGAGCCGGAAAGATACTACGGTCCAACTGACTCGTGGCAACGTCATCATTCAGGCCGCCAAACGCTCCAGCGGACATCTGTACGTAAACTCCCAGGACTGCCGCGTTTCCGTGACGGGAACGGTGTTCTCCGTGAACGCCGGCATGAAAGGTTCGCGCGTCTCAGTGATTGAAGGCGAGGTACGCGTGGCCGAAGCGGGTGCGGAAAAAATCCTGCACCCCGGTGATCAGCTTTCCACCAACGTCAGCCTTGGCGCCGTGCCGGTGAAGCAGGAGATCGCATGGAGCCAGGACCTGGATAAACATCTGGCCTTGCTGGCTGAGTTCGCTCACCTGAGCAACAAGCTGGAAGCCGTCCAGCTTCCTGGCCAGCGCTACCAGAGCCAAGTTCTTCCGACGCTCCCGGCAAACACCGTGGTCTATGGCGGCATTCCCAACCTGGGTGACGCCGTACAGCAGGCTAACAAACTCTTCCAGCAGGAACTGGAGGAATCTGCCGTACTGCGCGAATGGTGGAACCAGGCGCAGTCCAAGCACAATGGCCCTGAGTTCGACGAGCTTATCACCTATGTCCACGATCTCAGCCAGTTTCTCGGTGACGAGATCGTCTTCTCCGTCGCGCTCAATGGTCACGATGGCAGGCCGCTGGTGGTGGCACAGGTCCAGCATGATGGCCTGAAGCAATTCATCGAGCAGGAAGCCGCCAAGTACGGCGCCAAAGAGCATGTGCATGTTCTTGACGATCAGGAGTTGGCCCAGCTTTCTTCAGACAAACGCGGGCTTCTCATCCTGGTCCGCTCTGACTTTGTTGCCGCCGCAGCCGATGCAGCAACACTCAAGCAATTTGCCGCCGGACTCAAACAGGGTAGTGGAGGCTTTGCCGCTACGCCCTTCGGTCAGCGGATCGCGGCCCAATACAAGAACGGCACAGAAATTCTGTTCGGTGCCGATCTTGCTACTCTGGCCGCAAATCATCGGCCTCACGGTGAAGCTGCGCACGGCCGAAACTATGAGCTGAGCGGCCTCGCCGACGTGGAATATCTGATCGCCGAGCGCAAAGGCAGCGGCGAGCAGTTGCAGAACCGCGCGCAGCTGACTTTCAGGGGGCAGCGCCACGGCCTGGCCTCGTGGCTAGCGGCGCCGGCGCCGATCGGCGGCCTCGACTTCGTCTCCAAAGATGCAGGCGCAGCGGCTGCGTTCATTTCCAAGAGCCCGTCCGCGATGCTGGACGACGTGCTGAACATTTCCAACGCTTCCGGTTACAACGCCACAGAGAACATCGAACGCGGCGAAGCAGAGCTGAAGATCCGCTTCCACCAGGACTTGGCTGACACGCTGGGCGGCGAAGTAACCTTCGCGCTCGATGGCCCGATTCTCCCCACGCCTTCCTGGAAGCTAATCGTTGAAGTTCACGATCCGAACCGGCTGCAATCGACTATCCAGCAGCTGGTCGCAGACGTGAACGAGCACGTGAAAGGCAAACATCCTGGGCTAACCCAGGACCAGGAAACCACCAACGGCGCGACTTTTTATACAATCCGCGGCCAGGATGCAACAAAATCGTTTGAGATTACGTATACCTTTACTGACGGCTACATGATTCTGGGGCCAAGCAAGGCAATTGTCATGAACGCAATCGCCATTCACCAAAACGGAAATTCGCTGGCGCATTCGGCCGACTTCCGCGCGCTCCTGCCCCATGACGATCATGCAGACGTTTCCGCCGTGCTGTACCAGAACCTGGCGCCGGTGATTGCGCCGATTGCCCAGCAGCTTACGGCTTCGCAATTGCAATCGCTGCAGCAGCTGGCGGCGGAGAGCAAACCCAGCGTGGTCTGCGCTTATGGTGAAGACAATGCCATTCGCGTCACCACCAGCAGCCGGCTCTTCGGCTTTGACTTGAACACACTGGCTCTGACCACCTTGCTGAAAGTGGCGCAGCCTTCACATGGACACCGATTAGACTAGAGAACGAATGCAGCCCATTATCGAAATGCAAAACCTGACCGTGCGCCTGGGCAACCGGATCATCCTTGACCGGTTGAACGGCGCGCTGTCAGGCCGTTGTATTGGCTTGCTGGGACCGAACGGCTCCGGCAAATCCACGCTGATCAATACACTTCTCGGCTTCTACAAGCCGGTGATGGGCGCAGCCCGCATTTTCGATAAGGAAGTCCAGGCTCACTTGCGCGAGTTGCGGGCGATGATCGGCTACATGCCGGAAAGCGATGCCTTCATCGCCGATATGAGCGGGGTTCGCTTTGTCCGGTACATGGCGGAACTCTCCGGGTTGCCGAAGAGCGAAGCCATGGAGCGCGCGCACGAAGCTTTCTTTTACGTCGGTCTGGGCGAAGCGCGCTATCGCAAGCTGGGAACGTATTCTCTGGGCATGAAGCAGCTGGCCAAGCTGGCCCAGGCCATCGCGCATGGACCGCGGCTGGTGCTGCTTGACGAGCCCACGAATGGCCTTGATCCTGAAGCGCGGCAGCGCATGCTGCAGCTGGTACGCGAGATTCGCGACACCGGCGAGGTCTGCGTGCTCATCTCCTCCCACTTGTTGCGCGACGTGGAAGAGTGCTGCGACCAGGTGCTGATCCTGAAAGAGGGAAGAATTGCCGCCATCTGCAACTTGGAAGAGGAGCGCAAAGCCAATCTGAAATTTCTGGAGCTGGAAGTGACCGAAGGGAACGGCTTTCTGGAGTCGGTGCGCGGCCTGGGCTGCGAATGCGCCAGCTTCGGCGCCGGACGCGTACGCATCATCCTTCCTGACGACATCGACCTGCGCCAGATTTACCGCGCAGCGGCACAGCATGACGTGCAGATTCGCCGCATGAATTACCGCAGAGATACGCTGGAAGACATCTTCCTGAAAGCCATGTCCGGACAGCCGCAGGCGGTTGCCGCACCGCAGGGGAGCGCCAATGGCCGTTTATAAACGCACCTACAAAGCCTATAAAGGGCCGCTCACGCCGGCGTGGTCGCGCTTTAGTGTGCTCTCGCGTTATGGGCTGGCGAACCTTTTCAACTCACGCCCCTTCACCGCCTATACCGTTTTGTGTTGTATGCCTTTTCTGGGTTGGCTGGCATTCATCTACATTGCGAACAGCTCCACTGCGCAGGCGCTGCTCAACCTGGGCCCGCACCATATCCCGATTAATAACGAAACGTTTCTGGGCTTCCTCGCCACCCAGGCGTTTATGGGTTTTATTCTCGCGGCCTGGGGTGGACCGGGAATGATCACCAAGGATTTCGCCAATCACTCCGTGCAGCTTTATCTCAGCCGTCCGCTCTCTCGCGCTGAATACCTGTTTGGCAAAGTCTCTGTTCTTGGCGCGCTGCTTTCGGTGGTTACCTGGATTCCTGGTCTGGTGCTCTTCCTTGTGCAGGCTGAGCTGCAGGGACACGGCTGGCTTTGGGAGAATCTCTGGATCGCAGGATCGATTTTGCTTGGCAGCCTCCTTTGGATTGCCATGATCTCGTTGATCTCCATGGCTGTAGCCGTGTGGGTGAAATGGCGCATCGCCGCGACCGGCCTGATGCTTGCTGTCTTCTTCCTGCTGCCGCCGCTTGGGTTTGTTCTGAACGCCATTCTGCGGACAAAGTGGGGCATGCTGCTCAATTTCGGGTATCTGATCTCTCTGGTGTGGTCGCATCTGTTCCAGATGGATACGTTGAGCCGTCACCGCGGTGGATATGATCTGGTTCCACTCTGGTCGGCCTGGGCGACTCTCATTGGTGTTTGCGCATTCTGCGTCTGGCTGCTTGATCGCAAGCTTCGCGCACGGGAGGTGGAGCGCGCATGACCACCACCAGCAATACCATCGTCTTCGAAAATGTCTCCAAGTTCTATGGCGAAGTGCTGGGCGTGAACCGCGTCAACCTGGCGCTGCCGCCCGGGCTTACCAGCTTGGTGGGTCCAAACGGCTCCGGCAAGACCACGCTCATGAACCTGATGACCGGCCTGGTTCGTCCCACGCAGGGACGCATCAGCGTACTTGGTTTAACGCCGGACCAGCCGGAAGAATTTTTTCGTCATGTTGGCTATTGCACGCAGTTCGACTCATTCCCCAAAGGCGTGACCGGCTTTGAGTTTATTTACCAGTTTCTGCGGCTGCGCGGCCTGGCTTCCGCCGAGGCAGCGCGCCTGGCCGGCGAAGCCATTGAGCGCGTGAACATGAGAGACGCAGCGCATCGCCGGGTTGCCGGATACAGCAAGGGAATGCGCCAGCGCATCCGCCTCGCCCAGGCCATCGCCCACCATCCTACGGTTCTGGTGCTCGACGAGCCTCTGAACGGGCTTGATCCCATGGCGCGCGCCGAATCCATCGCGCTGTTTGAAGCGCTGGGCAAGCAAGGTATGCACGTGGTGATCTCCAGCCACGTGCTTCACGAAGTCGATAAGATTTCCGACCAGGTTGTGCTCATGAGCTACGGCTACGTTGTTGCCGAAGGCCAGATCCATGGTGTGCGCACTGAAGTGAAGGAACATCCCATGCAAATCCTGGTCCGCTGCCCGAATCCCGGCTTGCTGGCCTCGCGACTGTTCTCCCAGGACCACGTAGTGGAAGCCAAGCTCAACCAGGACGGCAAAGGCGTGCTGGTACGGACCAAAGACGCCGAACAGTTTTACCAGCTTCTGAATCAGATCGTGGTGGAAGAAGATTTTCCGCTGGAAGCCGTGGCCCCCAATGACGACGACGTGAATTCCGTCTATCAGTACCTGATCGGCAGCGGTGGAGGCGCCGTATGAGTACAACCGCTGTAGCCCGCGTTCGTAAATCGCTGACGGAAGCCCCCTGGCAGCTCTGGGCTTCACAGTTCATGGCCATCCTACGTATCGAGATCAAA
>DATBHX010000039.1:0-81994 GCA_036557225.1 Candidatus Angelobacter sp. | reverse complement strand
AGCGCTTCGTGTTGATCTTTCAATTGCTGGATCTTGCTCTGCGGATCGCCGTCCGCACGGATCAACTCCTGATGCAAAGCATCCAGGTCTTCCTGATCCACTTCCAGGGTGGCTTCGGCGAGATCGAGTTTGTCCTGAATGCCGGGCTTGGCGGTGTCCTCGGCCTTCGCCAGCACCTGCTTCAGCCGCGCGACGTCTTGCTGGTCGGCCTTCACATGCTGTTGTGCGCTCTGCACCTGTGCCAGGATTGGCCGGGCCGCAGCAGGAATGGGAGGCGCATGCTCGGTTGCGTTGTGCAGGGCCGCGGCAAATGCCATATCGACTTCATGGTCAGCGACGCGCAAAGCGTTCCTGGCAAACTCCTGCTCCTCCGGAGTTACGGCAAGCGCGGCCAGCCGTTGCGCTGTCACCAGGGGCTGGTCGTCGACCAGACCGGGCGGTTTAGGCTTTTCCCGTTTTGGCTGCGGCTGGGCGCTGACCCAGTACCGGAGCAGCACGGCGCCGACCAGGGTGATTGCCGCCAGAATGGTAAGAGTGGCAAAGATCGTCCGGCTAAGAGTCTTCATGGACATACGGTTTCAGGATTGTAGTATGCTCCGGGCAAACATACCCGCAGTTCTCAGTTTTCCTGAAATCGATCAGGCTTATGGCAAAAAGCCGTCTCCGTGACGTGCAGCGGGGATTATTTGCGTTCGAAACTCTTGGATCGCGTGATCGTGGCGACGTCCATGTTGTAGTACTCGTACCACTTTTGCCGGCCAGTGTGCTGGGCCTCGCGATGGCGCATCAGGTTGCGCCAGTCCGCCAGAGATTTTTCGTCGCGCCACCAGACCACGGTTAGACGCTCACCATCCTGCGCCGTATAGCTCTTCACGTCGACAAAGCCGGGATTCTGCCGCACCAATGATTCCAATTCAGCATTCATGGCCTGGTAGTCCTCACCGGCCTGGTTGGTGAGCTTGGAACGAAAAAGGATGATTTGCTGGGGACCGCCGTTCTCAGAAGCGCCCTCTGTTGGATTCTTCATGACCATTGGAGACTGCGTTGCCGGAGCGGGATGCAAAATTCGCAATGGCTATACGATTTGTTTAAGCCAATGTGATCAGGCCCTGCTGGCGGAGTATCTCGATGCCGGCCAGGCATAACTTGTCCGGCGAAATACCCGAAAGCTCGATCCCGCGCAGCACAAATTCTCCCTTCATTTCCTGCACGGTGTACCCTGCGGCACAAAGATCGAGTAGCTCCGCTGAGAGCGGCGTAAGCTGGCGAGTTTCTACTGGTCCTGCTGAGGTCCTGCGCATGGCAAGTTGAACCGGCCGATTGGGCACATCATCCAACGGGGCTCTCTGCCGCAGACGCCGGACAACCTCATGATAGTCGGCCGGGAGCTTGACGACTTTGACTTCCGGAGGCAGTTGCAGCCGGCTGTCAGGAGAGAGTAGCTCTTCAACGTCATTCAGTGGTGGCGTTTGTTCTCGATGGCTCGCTTCCGTTTCTGTTTCATGATCGCTGCGAAGCAACGCCTCTTCGTATTCCAGCAGGACGGTGATCGCAAGCGGCGCCTTGCTCACCATGGGGATATAGTGCGAGCGCACAAAGTGGAAGAAATCCACGGAGAAACTACGTTGCGCGTAGTAGACGGTGCGGTTGCCATCGGAAAACTGCACGCCGTCTTGGGCGCGCCATTCCTGCCACTGCTGGAAGACTTCGACCACGTCGCCGCTGTCCTGATGCAATCCAAGGAGAAGCCGGCGAAACGCCCTCTGGCCGCTCAGAAGAAAGTCGCGCAGCTCTTTGAGAAATTCACGGTCAAGGTGCGGCAAAGGAGTGGAGTAAAAGCTGGAAAAAATTTCCGGATGTTCGGCGATCAACGCGTGGTCTGCCGGATCCTGCTGCCATCCGCGATAGGACATGTCGGCCACGCCATCGTCCAGCACCAGCGATTTCTTATGTTGTGTCTGGATGGGCGTGCCGGCCAGCGGCGCCAGGATGCTGAGTTGAGGATCGGCGTGGTCGTAGCGCAGCGAATCCACAAAGAACGCGGCAGTATCGCGCAGATCGGTCAAAGTCTCTTCGGGAAAGCCCGCCATCAATGAGACCGCGGTGTTGATCTTGAACTTGTCGCA
Organism: Candidatus Angelobacter sp.; assembly: GCA_036557225.1. Lineage (GTDB taxonomy): Bacteria > Acidobacteriota > Terriglobia > Terriglobales > Acidobacteriaceae > Angelobacter. The sequence goes on along the minus strand of DATBHX010000039.1, from coordinate 79,868 downwards.
GGAGCGGACGCGCTCCGCGGAATCATTGAGCTCCAGGCCCTTGTCGATGATCTTCTGCATCCGGCGCGAGCCGGTCTCAATGCCGAAAAATATGCCTCGGCACCCGGCCTTGGCCATCAGGGCAATCAACTCTTCGTCAATGCAGTCGGTGCGCGCGCTGCAGCCCCAGGTGAACTGCTCGCCGCTCTCGATGAGCGCGTCACAGAAGGCCACCACGCGCTTGCGGTCCACCGTGAACATATCGTGCACCAGCTCAAACGAACTGATACCGTAGGTCTGCTTGACCCGGCGCATATCGGAAATCATCTGCTCCGGGCTTTTCAGGCGGAAGCGGCGGCGGAAGAAATCGTTGGTCGAGCAGAAAGTGCAGGAAAAAGGACAACCCCGTCCCAGCTCCAGAGGAAAGTGCCGGCACTGCCCGACGTCGGGAAAAAGATGAAATGCCGGGAACGGCAACGTGTCCAGATCCAGGATCAGCGGTGCATCCGGGTTGCGGACGATCTCTCCGTCTTCGTCGCGCCGGAAGGTGATTCCCGGAACCGACACAAGCGAGCCGCGCCGGGTGAGCGCCTCCACCAGCTCGGGCAGGCTCTGCTCAGCTTCACCGCGTACCACCACATCAATCCAGGGAAAGGCGCGCATCGTGGAGACGTCCACGACCGAGGCCTGGGGACCGCCGAGCACCACCACCGACCCGGGATGCGCGCGCTTTACTTCCGCGGCGATCCGCAGCGTGAGCGGGTAGCTGCTGCATACCGTACTGAAACCGAAGAAATCGAACCCGTCAAAATCGCTGCCGGCGAAGTACTGTCCGGCAAAACTGCAGAAATCAGTCTGCTTCGTTTGCAGCCAACTGTAATAAACGCGATTCAGGTCTACCGCTGCCGCCTGCAAGCCCCTGGTTTCCAGCACAGCAGCCAGGCTCAGAATGCCGACGGGCGCAAGCTCCCCCATCATGCGAGCAGCATCGGTCTCACCAACGGCGCCGTGCAACTGGTTGGCTGTGGGTGCGCTAATAAGGCAAACTTTCATGGGCTGTCACAAATGAAATGCGGCAATGAGATAGTGGGTCATCCTGAACCAAAGATCAAAGATCAACGATCAAACTGATCGACCATCATGTACGAGCGCCTTGCGATTGCCGTGCCAATCTCGCAGGCCCAGCCAAAGTTGTGTCTTGGCCAGGCCCTGCGAATCAACGAATGTTGACACACCACCGGCTCCATATCTGCCGGCTTTCATGCGGGTTTAGGAGGGAGGAGGCTCATCGGTCGGGACATCGCATCCCATGTTGGCAACCAATGTATTCTCATACGCCTGCCTGAGCTCTATCACCTGACGCTGCGTTAATCCCAGTTCAGGAACTGTGCGCACAGCCTCCTGCAGCTGATTGGCGACGTGCCTTGCGAGAACTCTGGCCCATTCTCTTTCCGAAACTACAGCGGTTTGTGGTGTCGCGGCAATGCCTCCAAGTAGAGTCGCTCCTCCTACTGCAAGCGCGCCACGCATCACAGCTCGACGATCAACGCCTTTCGGTTCATCTTTCGGTTTCGACATTTAAGTCACTCCTTGAGCAGATATTTTCGGCACCGGGACCTGACCCTTCAATTACCGCTTGTCAAGCTGGTATGAAGGATGCTGACGTGTATCTCTCTGCAACTTTCGTGGGTGTCCAATGGTTGGTCGGCGGCTGAATGATGTTGGTTCATCTCGGCCTTCCGCGCGCCGCGACCACTCAAGGGGCAGTGACTTCGCAGCCCATGTTAGTGAGCAACGTATTCTCAAATGCCCTCTGCAGCACCGCAATCTGGTCGGAGTTCAATTGGATGTCACTCACCTGGGTTACTGCCTGTGGTATTTGGTTGGCTACGAATCTGGCCAGGGCTCTGGCCCACTCTTGCTCTACGGGGATGACAGCTTGAGGCATGGGGATTCCTCCAGGTTCATCTTTGAAAAAATCTAGGAAATACAGCACGGGAGTATATACCCTTTTACGGTATTTCAGCGTGAATTTATTGGCCTCGGACGAGGTCCTATGGTGTAGAAAGGCGCAAAAACACTGCAAAATATTTCAACCTCAAAAAGATTTGACGATCCGCACCCCTCCATGTAGCATCTATAAGTCTTAAATGCACCAGTCATTCACCAACCCGGCTTCCGTCTGCAACATGGCCATGTGTTGCTGCATGTGTATGTGTACGGGCGAGCGGCCGGTGCTGAGCAATTTTTCATAGATCTACACTCAGAATTACCACCGGGGCCGCTCAAAACGAGCGGCCTTTGATTTTTAGGCTGCTCACACGGGACGCGTGGCCCCCTCGAAAAGAGGAAGGCAATGTCAAAACAGAAGCAGCCGATCGCGATTTACTATGAACATCCGCACTGGTTTGTGCCGCTCTTCAAGGAGCTGGAGCGGCGCAAGGTGCCCTTTGTCCGCATTGACGCGGCGCAACACCACTTTGATCCCGCGCAGTTGAACGGCGAAGGCGGATTCTCCCTGGTGTTCAACCGCATGAGCCCCTCGGCGTATCGCCGTGGTCATGGTCAGGCGATCTTCTATACGCTTTATTACCTCGATCACCTGGAGCAGCGTGGCAAGCGTATTGTGAACGGTCAGAAGGCGTTTCGCTATGAAACGTCGAAAGCCCTGCAACTTTCGCTGCTGGAGTCTCTGGGGCTTCCCTACCCCAAGAGCCGCGTGATCAACAATCCGGCTGACGCGGTACAGGCTGCGGATGGCCTGCGCTTTCCCATCGTGGTGAAGCCGAACATCGGCGGCAGCGGCGCCGGTGTAACACGGTTTAATTCGCGGCTGGAGCTGGAAGAAGCGGCCAACACCGGCAAGCTCGATCTGGGCCTGGACACGACGGCGCTGGTGCAGGAATTCATTCCCGCGCGCGGTGGACATATTGTTCGTGTAGAAGTCGTCGGTGGAAAATTTCTCTACGGCATCAAGGTCCATCTGACCGGTGAAACCTTCGATCTCTGCCCCGCCGACATCTGCCGCACCACCGGTGGCCAGGAGCTGGCCCGGGCCGCCTGTCCAGTGGACGCTCCCAAAACCGGCCTGAAAGTTGAAGGCTACACGCCGCCGGACGACATTATTCAGCAGGTCGAGCGCATTATGCAGGAAGCGAGCATCGAGGTTGGAGGAATCGAATACATCGTCGATGATCGCGACGGCAAGCTCTACTTCTATGACATTAACGCACTTTCCAACTTCGTTGCCGACGGGCCAAGAGTCGTGGGTTTTGATCCGTTCGTCCGGCTGGTCGACTATCTGGAAAAGGAGGCTGCGTAATGCGATACGGATACTGGCTTCCTGTTTTCGGCGGATGGCTGCGCAATGTGGAAGACGAGCAGATGGAGCCGACGTGGCCTTACGTAAGCCGGCTGGCGCGGCGCAGCGAAGAGATCGGCTACGATCTCACGCTCATCGCCGAACTTAACCTGAACGACATCAAAGGCCCGGAAGAACCATCGCTTGATGCCTGGTCAACTGCAGCCGCGCTGGCCGCGGTTACGCATCGCCTGGAGCTGATGGTTGCTGTGCGCCCGACGTTCCACAATCCCGCGCTGCTGGCCAAGCAGGCGGCAAACATCGATCACATCAGCAACGGGCGGCTCTCGCTGAATGTTGTTTCTTCCTGGTGGGCCGATGAGGCGCGCAAGTACGGCGTGCAGTTTGATCAGCATGACGACCGCTATGCGCGCACGTCAGAGTGGCTCGATGTCGTCGACAAGTCCTGGAAATTCGATCATGTGAATTACGAAGGCAAGTATTACAAAGTCGAAGACCTGGTCCTTCAGCCGAAGCCCGTTTCCTTCCCTCGCCCGGTGGTCTATGCCGGCGGCGAGTCTGAGGCGGCCAAGAACCTGATCTCGCAAAAGTGCGATGCCTACGTGATGCATGGTGATCCGCCGGCGAAGATCCGCGCGAAGATCCGGGATCTTTCCGAGCGTCGCGAGCGCTGGGGTCTGCCGCCGATGCAGTTTGGCGTTGCCGCGTACGCCATTGTCCGCGACAGCGAGCGTGAGGCCCAGGCGGAGCTGCAGCGCATCACTGACGTGAAGCAGAATGCCGCCGGATACCAAAACTATCAGCAATGGCTGGCCAACACGCAACTGGAGCAGCGCGTATCACTGGAGGACTATTCGGTGTCAAACCGTGGTTTGCGCTCCGGGCTGGTGGGCACGCCGGAGCAGGTGGCGGAGCGCATCGCCGAGTTTGAAGAGGCCGGCGCTGATCTGCTGCTGCTTCAATTCAGCCCGCAACTGGAAGAGATGGAACGTTTCTCCAGCCAGGTGATCCAGAGCGTCAGTAGCTCCCGGGTCCTGGCCAAAGCGGTGTAGCTTTTGGAAATAGCAGCGAGCCCGACTTGCGTGGCGAGCTGCCTGCCTTTAGTGCAGAAGAAGTTCTGTCGGGCAAGGCGCACCCTGGTGGTTTGGAGCGAAACGACAGAATTAAAAGTTCGCGTCCCGCGAACTGACGAGACTGGCCCGCTGATAAACGACCGTCAGCCGCTGGTTTCTTCGGACAGCAGGCGAGCTTCACGCTCCTTCCCAGGAGCTCGCCTGCTGGAAAATCCTTTGCGCAAAACACGCACGAGAATCAGCGCATCAATCCCCAGCCACACGCGAGGTGTTGTGCTTCACCGGTGTGGGCGAAAGACTGCTCAATTCGGCCTGGACCATCATCTCCACCAACTGCTGGAAGCTGACTTTGGGAGTCCAACCCAGCATGCGATGTGCCTTGCCTGCATCACCGCACAAAGGATCGGGTTCGGCAGGACGGACCAACGCCGGATCAACCTCGACGTGTTTCTCCCAGTCGAGGCCGGCATAGGAAAAAGCAATCTGCAGAAGTTCTCGCACGCTGTGGGTAACACCGGTGGCGACCACAAAATCTTCCGGCTGCGGCTGCTGCAGCATCATCCACATGGCGCGAACATAGTCGCCGGCAAAACCCCAGTCGCGGCGGCCTTCCAGATTGCCCATCTTCAGCTTGTCCGCCTGGCCCAGCTTAATGCGCGCCACCTGCTGGGCTACTTTGCGGGTCACAAACTCAACCCCGCGTCGCGGCGACTCATGATTGAAGCTGATGCAGGAGCAGGCAAACATACCGTAGCTCTCGCGATAGTTGATGATGACGTGATGGGCAAACAGTTTGGCCACGCCGTAGGGGTTGCTGGGCTGCATGCGGGTGTTCTCATTTTGTTGAGCGGCCTCGGCGCGGCCAAAAATCTCGGAGCTCGAAGCCTGCAGGAATTTCGTTCCGGGTGAATGACGGCGCATGGCTTCCAATAAACGCAGCGCGCCCATGCCGGTAATCTCCATGGTCAGCAGCGGCTGGCTCCAGGAGACAGGAACAAAGGTTTGACCCGCGAGATTGTAGATTTCGTCGGGGCGGACCTGCTGCATCACGCGATCCAGCGAGCTCTGGTCGGTCAAGTCGGCTTCAACGAAATGAATCCGTCCGTTCACGCCTTCCAGACGTGGATGCGCGTCACGCCGGATATTGCGCACCATGCCGTAGACTTCATAGTTCTTTTCCAAAAGCAACTCAGCAAGATAGGATCCGTCCTGCCCCGTTACCCCGGTGATTAAAGCGCGCATTCGCTCCCGCACTCCTCAAATCAGAAATTGATTCTTCTTGAAGACCGATATGAATATCACACTTACTGCTGTACGGCCGCACGTTTGATCTTCCAATGCGGCCAGTAGGTCAACTGAAATGATGCAGTGAAATTCGTTTGCTTCTGTCCTGCGCTAAGCAAGGGGAAGTTCCACCATTCATATTGCAGCAAACTTACAAGCGAAATCCTGGGGTTAAAAAACCACTGTGATTTGAAAAACGTGTCCCGCAGATTTCCACCCTGCAGGAACATATTGTCTGCCATCTCCTCACGGTAACCAAATTGCAGGGTGCGGTCCGAAGAGAGCCAATACGTGCTCTGCGCCCGGTAGGAAATTCCCTGCCTGCCGACAGTAGCGTTCCCAATGATGTTCCCCTTGTTGGTGTAGCCATCAAGATAGCGCACGTTCCAGTAGAAGAAGCCGCCCTCGGAAGTCTGGATAAGCCCGGGCAGATTCGTATAAGCGGCTTCGACGCGGAGATCAAGATGCTGGGCGCCCGGCACCTTGGACAAGTAAAGCCCGGGATTGTGTGCCGCGCGCCGCGGGTATCCAATCGGTGAAATCTCGTCTTCCACGAAGGAATCTTCATACAGCGTTAGCCAGTTCCGAAGGCCGGGAAGGCGATAGCTCCAATCAAAGGTCGAGCGCCGATCTCCCGGATCATGCCCGCGGCCAACCTCGTTTGTTGTAGACAAAAATGCATGCTTCAGCGATCCGAGTGTGATCGGAAAGTCGGGTCCGCCAAACATGCCGGTGCGTCCCACACCGAATTCGAAATTAGGCGTTGGCTTGAAGTTGACCTTAAAGCCATTCACCATAGGCTGCTTGCTCAATGTCCTGCCAAATGACGTAACAAGTCCAAGGGTTGCGTCCTGTGTGTCAACCCAGTGGTGTCCCGTTTGCTTGCCGGCCCAGAATTCTGTGCGGAAGGGGCCCAGCCACTTGAGGAAGCTGGGCAGCCGCAGGGGATGAGTCTGGTCAACGCGGAGCATATACATTGGCTCAGCATTGTTGCTCCATAGAAAAGGATCTTGCGTAGGGCCCGTCCAAAGCGTCTGCTTGCCGAAAGAGGTTTGCCATCCAGCGAGATTGAGGGAAATGTAGGTATCGAGCAATCTGAACTGATTGAACGTGGGAACGGTTGCTGCGGGTTGCAGGAATTTGAAGTCGGCATTCTGGATGGCATTCTGTTGCACCTGGTTAAAGCCAGGCGCACCGGGCGCATGCTCATACTCGCCGCTGACGTAGAATCCGATTGCTCCGGCGGTGCCGCTGGAGGTAAAGCCCAGCTGCCCATTGGTTCCGCGTTCAAATGGCCGGCCATTATTGTTCACGATGGTCTGGGCGAAGTGGTAGCCATCGGTCAGCGGTGGACCGGAGATGGAAGTTACGCCGGCATAGACAGAGTCGAGCGCGATGTTGTCGCCGGCCTGGCCGCCCAACTCGGGAGCGAATTCGCGCGCCAGCGCCGTGTAAAGGCGCCACTGCTCGTTGGGGTTGTATTCGTCTACTTCGCTGGAGATTTCTTCCAGGATGCGCGCGCATTCTTTGCGCGTCCAGGGACGCAGGCCGACAATGCCGCTGTTGGTTACACCGAGTCCGGCGAGGCGATCAAAGGCAGGATAGACCCAGCTATCCATGGGAACGTAAGCCGAGGCGCGTTCCAGGGGAAAGCTCTCGCCCTGGCGATCATTGCTGAACGTGCCAAAACCAGCGCCGCCCAGGTTGGGATCATGGTGAGACTTGTAGACCTGGCGTCCGATCAGGAATCCGCCTACGCTGCCCACGAGGACGTCACTGGGAAAGTGGTCTTGTCCTGCGACTCTGGCTGCACTGACGGTTGCGGCCAGGCCGTAAGCAAATAGCTTGGTAAGCTTTCCCGGATATTCGTAAGCGAGAACGGTCGCTGCAGACCACGTCCCCATGGCATGCAACGACGGGAACGAAGAGTTGTAGATCTTGTCACTGTTGAAGAACTCGCCCTGCCGGTTCCCTTCCGTGGGCCGTGCACGTTGCGTGACCACTTTTAATACTTCCGTGACGATGAGGCTGTTCACAACTGCCTGGGTGGCAAGAATTCCGGTTTCTTTTTGATGGTCACTGCTACGCATTTTTCCAAGCAGATAGAGGCCGCCGCTGCCGCCCAACGCAAGACCAAGTCCCGCATTGGAGATGGTGCTGCCATGCTTGGCGAAGGTGTTTGTGGGATTGATGCGAGAGGAGAGCTCAGCGTCGGCATTGATCAGCCCCGCGGTCAAGCCGGCCATGGGAACAAGCCAGGTCAGGTCTTCTACTTTGACTTTGTAGGGGCTGGTCCAGATGACCTTTTGATCGCGCCCGATATTGCGCATGAACTGGACTGGATTGTCGCTGGCATAGTGCGTAGTTTCGTCGGCAGAGGCTTTCGGCGTAGGCGATGGTGTTGGCGTGCCTGCAGTTCCATCGATCGTCTGCCCCCAGGCTGTAGCGGTCACGGCAAAAAACAAGAGTATGAAAGCAAGCTTGCTCTGTCCCATTCGGCTTAACCTAATTCCTTGGTTAGAACGACTTGATCGCCGCTACTGCTACCGCGGCGCCGGAAAGAAGACCGATCGACTGGCTCAAATTCTTCATCAAAGCGCTGCCACCGGAAGCCTTGTCGGGGACAAAAACAGTGTCGCCCGGTTGTAAAATGGCGTCCACCACCTTGCCTGACCACCACCCTCCCGAGTTTCGCCCAACCACAGTCCCGTTCCCGCGAACCACAAAAATCTGTTTCTTGTCCGCGAGGCTTGTAGGACCGCCGGCTTGTTTCAAATACCACTCTGCTTTCTTGCCGGCGCTAAAGGTAATGGCTGTAGGGTTGTAGACCTGGCCGGCGACCAGGACAAAGTTCGGTTTCTTGGGAAGGTAGATCGCGTCACCCGGCCGGACCTCGACGTCATACGGAGTATTGGCCCACTTTTCGATTGGTTCGGTGATGCGGATCAACATGCGTCCGCTGGGAGTGATCTGCCGCAGACGGTTGACCAGTTGCTGTTGCTCGCGCTGGCTGGACAACGTCATGGTACGCGACCCGCTGACGGATTGGTCCTGAATACGCGACACCATCTCTTCCCGGCTCTTGGCAGCTGCTTCGCGTACGGAGGCCCGGTCCAGAACCGCAGCATAGGGGTAAGCCTGCGAAGAGAAACCGCCCGCACGTTTGAGCACTGAGCTGAGACGCTCGCCACGATCAATGCCGTACCGACCGGGGTGACCCACTTCGCCGGCGACAGTAACGGACCCGCCGATATCAGTCCAGCCGCCAATCTGGCGGATGGTGAGGACGTCGCCGGGTTTGAGCAGCACATCAGTATCGGCTTCACCGGCCAGGGCACGATCGATTCGCACATCGCGGTGTTCCAGATCCACATGATCGCCATCCACGATGGCGTAGCTGGTGAGATTGGCAGCCTGCTGGTAGGCGCTGCGCTTAAAGCCGCCAGCGAGTCGCACGAGATCAGCGGCCGTCATGCGCTCGGTGAGCGGATATTCTCCCGGCCGCAATACCTCGCCGTAGATTGAAACCTTGGGAGCGTCGACTTCATAACGGCCAAAAATGCGCACAGTATCAAAAGGCTCCAGGCTCGGCGCAGTCACGGTCTTGGCCAGGACATCATGCAAATTGAAAGGAATAATCTCTGGCGCAAAGTCGGGCGGATGGAGCCGGATGATTTCTGCGCGATCCGCCGGTTCGGGCAACAGGTCATCAAAGGAAGCGATGAGATCGGTGACCTTGAATCCATCTTTATAAGGATATTTTCCCGGGCGGAAGACATGCCCTTGCAGGTAAACGGCGCGGTTGCTGTACGGAAGAATGGATGCCACCGTAACGATGTCTCCATCCTGTATACGGAAGCGGGTGAAGGCCTCGGCTGAGACCTCTTGCGAGCGTCCGTCGGTTCCTCCGCCACCGCTTACGTTGACGCTCAGCATCTCCTTGCGCTCATGCGCTTGCACACGCTCGACCTTGATCCGGCTCAACTCGCCGGTGACGGGAACACCTCCCGCAAGCGCCAACACCTGATCCAATGTTTGTTCATTGCGCAGTTCATAAATGGCCGGCCGCCGCACCTTGCCGGAGACGGTGATCTGCGCTCCTACAGGGGGGACCAAAATGCTGTCACCGGATTCAATGTGGACTTCCGCGCCGCTGACGCCTTTCAGCATCAAGTCGTAGAGATCAACGTCTTCCACCAGAGCCTTGCCGCGATAATGCTTGACGATGCGATACGATCCGGTTTCGGTAGGGCCGCCCGCGGCGATGAGAGCGCTCAACGCGGTCGACAATGAGCTAATGTCATAAGCGCCGGGGTTCTTGACGTCGCCCACGACAAACGCGCGAACACTGCGCAGCTTGCCCAGTGTTACGTCGACACTAATTCCCCGCAGTTGCTTCGAGAGCAGGCGCTCGACCATCTGCTGCGCCTCACCCAGCGTGCGTCCGGCTACCACGAGCGTACCCGCTTCAGGAATCGCCACGCGGCCTTCACGATCCACCGCGCGCTGTATGTGTTGCGAACTTGCACCCCAGTAGTCGATCACCAGCTCATCGCCGGGACCAAGCACGTAGTCAGGGCCAATAGGAATGCTGAGCGGAGCATTGGCTTTGTCCTGGCCCGTGGTGCTGTTGCGAAACAGCGCTGCGCCGAACCGCTCCAGCTTGGTTTCGTCCGGTAGTGTTTGGGTATAGAGGTCGCGCAAAGCAGGAAGATTGCGTAAAGGATACTGTTCCTGCGGCGGGCCGGCGCCCTTTGGCCGATTGGGAGCCTGCTGTTGCCGCTGCGTCGTGGTGCGCGATCCGGTTGTGCCACTGGGCCCACCCTGTGCGCCTCGCGAAGGCGTTTGACCGAAGACCTGGCCCTGGGGAGTAGGAGTTGGGAAAGGCTGGCTGGGATACTGTCCTTGCGCCTGGTCGCCTCCCTGGCCTTGACCTTGTGCCTGGCCCTGATCTTGATTTTGGTTCTGCCCCTGCTGCTGAGCGTTTTGCTGGTCTTGCGATTGTGTCTGGTTTGACTGTTGCGGCCCGAAGCCGGCGTTGATCAGAAAATCGCTGGCCATCTGCCGGACCTGATCGTTGGAGCGGATCTGGCCAAAGAGACGGTCGTCAGTGATGTCTTTTTCTGTAACGTTGTAGCCGCGGTCACGGAGCTGGGCCACGATCTCTGCTTTGGCGTTGGCCAGCACGTCTGGATTGTTCTGCAGGATATCAATGATCTCATCAGCGGAAAGGCCGGCATCCTGAGCGTATGACTTTCCCGCAAGAGCAAAGCTGAACACAACCAGCGCCAGAAGCAGGAGCAGACGAACACGCCCAGGCATGAACAATGAATTCAAAATCGTTTCCCCTCGATTACTGCCAATGAAAAATAAAACGCTCGCACGAACAAATGCTTGTGCCACTTACGACAGAAACTCTCACGAGTACTGATTTTATTGTATGGTACAGCCGAAGAACAGAAGCGGCGAAGGATTTGTCCATCATTGGTACATGGCGCGTCAAGTAAGGCAACAGGGGCGACGCGAGATCGCTAAGAGAGAAAAAATCGGACGGCAGGAACCCTCCTCGCCCATCTTTCATGCGCCGGGGCGCATCGTACAAGTAAAGCAGGTATTGCAAGCAGGATACGTCCTTATCTCGCGCGGTCCTTGACAGTGCGGCCGCAGCAATTTCTCGACAAGGAGCATGCTTCTATGCGAAAGATTTTATTGGCGTCATCAGTGTTCGCGCTGGCGGCAAGCATGGCCTGGGCACAAAGCACCGGAACTGTAACTCCCAGCCCGGGAATGGGGCAGACAACTCCAACCACAACGACCACGCAACCTGGAACTACAACAACACAGCCAGGCACAACCAGCACACAGCCGGGAGTCACCACAACTCAGCCCGGAGTGTCCAGCACAACTCCGGGAACCACCAGCCAGCAGAGTCCGGCTACAACGCCGGGGGCCAGTTCAACCGGCACACCGTCAGCGACGCAAGGTATGCCCAGCACGGCAGGAAGCGCGGGCAGCGTGACTGGTGGAACGCTGGGTACAAATCAGACCAGCACGACCAATACTGTCGCGTCACCTTGTACGCCGACGAATAGTGGCACCACGGGAAATACGCCTTCGATGAGCAGCAGTCCTACGACAGGAAGCTCAAGCGCAGGCTCAAGTACGGTTGCCGGCACTACGCCCTCGCAGCCGTCAGGCACGTCAACCACCGTAGCCAGCGCGCCCTCGAGCGCACCATGTGCTCCAGGAGCAACGACGCCGGGCCCGGGTTCAACCAATAGCCCGATCTCCAGTCCACCGCCTCCGAGCAACATGCCGAACACGATTCAGCCATCAGCAAGCCCAACTCCACCGCCACAGTAGTCAATTGAGTGTGGACGATTTCCAACGGCCGCCTCGGCAAGGCGGTCGTTGTGCTTTCTAAGAGTTGGTGAATCGGGCAGTTCGAGGCCGGTGGTGGCGCAGGAAATGAAAAAGGCGGCGAATGCGCCCGCCGCCCCTTCTCTGTGCTGCTTAGGAGAGAACTATTTTTTCTTGAGCAGGAAGCCGGCAGCAAACATGGCTACAGCTCCCAGCAGCCACTCAATCCGCCAGAGCTGGACAGCCTGCCAGTCGAGGAGCGTAGTGGCAGTGAAGACAAAGCCGGTTACTACGGCTGCGATCACGCAGGCGCAGCCCAGAATCAGCGCTATCAAAGAAGCATTAGTCTGTCCCAGCGAGTCGCGAAGGGCAGCAAAATCGACCCAGGCCCGCAAACCGATCACAGTCGTCTCGGACAGACTACGGTTGCGATCGGCCCCACAGACGTAGCAGAAGCGAGAGCCAACGACAAAATCCGTGCCACATTCCTGGCACACCTGTTCGGTCGTCTCAGCCGCTTGTGGCGGGCGTGCAGCCACGGCAGGCTTCCAGAACTCTTGCCGCTCTTCGTAATTGGGCGCCATGTGTGCCATCGTCGGGAGACCTCTTCGGGGTACCACTACATAGGGCACACGGCGTGCCAAAAAGTGCGAAAAGCTAAGTCCAATCCATGCAGTTACTTGCATGCTAGCCATGTCCATCCGGACAATGTACCTGGAAATTCTTACGGTGTAAAAGCTTCAGGCTTCGCGGCGCCGGGGCATGCGCAGGACCTTAGGGTTTTCTTTAGTTTTACTCCAAAAGCCCAGCAGCACCAGGTCGGCCTCACAAAACGTAAGATCTTGAGGGCGGGGGCTCCCGTCGTTGAAAATGTATTCATCGAGTAGCGAATACAGCTCAGGCAGGGAGATATTGAGGTATCCAGCGGCTTCGGGTTCCGTATAGAACTCTTTCACTGGTTTGAGCGGTCTTGTCATAGTTGTCTTCGTCCGTATCCCTCTAAACAGGATGCGGGGGAGCAAGCCTTTTGTATCGTTTATGGCCCAGCTTAGAAATCAGGTAAACTGCCCGATAGCCGTCAGCATGACACCTTATTACCCTCGATACCTTCGTAACCGATTAACTACGGCTTTGTTGCCAATGCCAGTAATAGCCGAAGAGTAACCGGGATCTTGGACACGATTTTTTCATGAGAATTCCTTCATCACCCGTCGAAACTGGCCGATAGAACTTTTTGCAGGGCTGATGCGTATCAATGAGTGGGCAGGCGGCTTGTTTCGCTGCTGCCGGGGGGAAGATCAGCATCTTAATAAGGAGAGGGTTTCATGTATTGCAATTACTGCGGCAAGGTCATTGCGGATGATGCCAATCTGTGCACTTACTGCGGCAAGAGAGTCGCGGGCGTGATTGCGCGAAAGAAGCTGGTGCGTCCACGCAACGGGCGCAAGATCGCCGGCGTATGCCTGGGATTCTCAGAGTATTTCGACCTTGACGTCACTCTTGTACGGATTGTGTGGGCTGTGTGTTCGCTGGGCGGCGGCTTTGGCGTGGTCGCCTACGTCGTGGGTTGGATCGTAATGCCGGAAGAGCCCTTGATGCTCTCCGCACCATCTCCAACGCCGGATAAAGCGACGAATACTTAGCAATCAGCTATTTGCTTTCCACCATCGCCTGCGTCTTTTCAAGCATTTTGTGAGCTTCAGCGCTGTTCGGGCCCTGCGGCTCTTTTTGCAGGTAGGATTGCAACGCCGCCAGAGCGTCAGGATATTGCTTCATGCCGATATGGGCCTGCGCCTGCAAAAGATAGATGACCGGGTATTCTGACGGCGCCAGGCTCTGCGCTCGCTGCAGGTGGCCGAGAGCATTCGAGTAGTCCTCTTTGCCCACGTACGCTTTGCCCATTTCAAAATGTGCCTGCCAGGAGTCTGGAGCCAGCGTCTCTCCGCGCTGCAAGCTCGCGATGGCTTCATCAAATTTTCCCTGCATATTCAGGGCTGACCCCATCACCAGATAGGCCATGGCAAGGTTGGGATCGTTCTTGATGGCTTGATCAAGATCGGCGATCGCGGCCTCCGGGTCCTTGTGGTTCAGTGACAGAACGGCCCGCAAAGTGAGCGCATCGGCATAATTCGGATAGATGGAGAGAGCCTTCGCCAGGTGCCTGGTGCCATCGTCGGTTTTCTCTTTCTCCAATGCCTCGCGAGCCTTGGAGAACTCCTCACGCGCCTTTTTCGGCACTCTCATCTGAGCAACAGAAACGGATTGGCCCTGAACTCCGTCCTGCGGTTTGTTGTCGATGGGCAGATGAAGGGCCACCATCGCAGCCCAGGAATTTGCTTCAATGCGCTCACTGCTTTGTGCCATTCCCGAGGATGCAACCACCGTGTACATGCCGGGCGTGATGTTGGAGAATTCAAAACTTCCAGATGAGTTGGTATACGCGGAACTGACGACAAGACCGTTGCCATCCGTCAGGTCCACGCGCGCATCTTTCACAGGTTTGCTTTGCATGTCCTGCACGGACCCGCTGACGGTTGTGCTACGTCGTCCCATGGACTCGAATGGGGCGGAGGTGGTGGGATATGTGGAGGTAGCTTCCGATGGGCGCTGAGCGATCGCAAATTCAGTGCAGAAGAAGAGAGCAAGCAACAACAGAGATAGGGAACGGATCTTCATGGCCAACCTGCTAATCTTGATAAAGAAAGCGCAAAATCCGGGACAGGGGCCAGCGACCTAACCTGGGTGTTGCTACTTGCCGGCACGCGGCTTTGTTTAACTTACGTGCTGAAGATGAGATGTTGTCTGAAACAGCAGGTTGTATTGGCTGGGGCAATCAGGACCTTGAATATTTTTCTGGCGTTGGGCAACTTCAATTCTTAGCTGCTGATACAAGGGAGCAACACTGGTGATCATCCGTCCGGCAAAGAACGTTCTCGGCTCTCTGCGGCTTCCGGGAGACAAATCCATCTCGCATCGTTACGCCATGCTGGCTGCGATTGCCAAAGGAACGACACGTCTCGCCAATTTTTCCACCGGCGCTGATTGCGCCAGCACGCTGGGATGCGTGCAGCAGCTCGGCTGCGCCGTGCGCAGGAGCTCTGACGGTGTGGTGGAGATCGATGGACGCGAGCAGCTGCAGAAACCAACGGCAAGCCTCGATTGCGGAAACTCGGGTTCGACCATGCGCATGCTTTCAGGGATCCTCGCGGGGCAGGACTTCCCTTGCGATCTTCACGGCGACGAGTCGCTCTCACGGCGGCCGATGGCGCGCATCATGGCTCCGCTTCGCACGATGGGCGCGAAGATCAGCGCTGCGGCCAATGACCGTCCGCCGCTGCACATTCACGGAGGTAAACTGCGCGGGATCGATTACAAGATGCCGGTGGCCAGCGCGCAGGTAAAGTCGGCGGTGCTGTTTGCCGGATTGTTTGCCGACGGCGAAACGACAGCCGAGGAGCCGCAGCGAACACGCGACCACACAGAGCAGGCGTTGCGGGCCTTTGGTGTGGAGCTTACACGCAGCCGCAATCGCGTAACGGTGCGGGGCGGGCAGAAGCTCAGCCCGATTGACGCAGCGGTACCGGGTGATATTTCTTCCGCAGCTTTTTTTCTTTGCGCTGCAGCTCTCTTCCCCAATTCCAACCTGGTGATCGACAATCTGCTGCTGAACCCCACTCGCGCTTCCCTGCTGGACGTTTTGAAAATCATGGGAGCTGGTATTTCCGTCATCAATCTTGAAGAGCACCATGGCGAGCTGGTGGGAACGGTCAAGATCGAGCATGGCAAGCTGAAAGGAACGACGATTGAAGGCGCACAATCCGTGGCGCTGATTGACGAATTGCCGGTCCTTGCGGCCATTGGACCATATACCCTCGACGGCATTGAAATCCGCGATGCCAAAGAGTTGCGAGTGAAAGAATCTGACCGGATTGCGCTGGTTGCGCGCAATTTACGAGCGATGGGCGCTGAGTGTGAGGAACGCGAAGACGGATTGCGTGTTCCCGGCAATCAGCAATTACATGGGGCTGAGGTTGATTCCGGCAGCGATCATCGGATTGCCATGGCCTTTGCCGTAGCTGCACTGAGAGCGGAAGGAGAAACGGTGATTCACGGAGCAGAGTCAGCGAAGATCTCGTTTCCGGAGTTTTTTCAGATGCTGGAGAGAGTGGTGGAAAGATAGCTCTTGTGTAATCCCGAGCGTAGCGAGGGAACCCTTTAGTCAGAAGATTCTAAACAGAAGCAGCAAACCCCACTGAAGCGGCTGCTCCCGCGGAACGCTGCCCCGGGATTTCACGTAGTCATAGGGTTCCCTCTCCCGCTTCGCGGGATCGGGACAAGGAACTAACAGACCAGATTTTCCCGCGACAGCTTCAACCCATCCAGATTTCCAAGCACGGTCACGGCGACCTTGTCGGGATGGAAGAGGCAATTGGACATTTCGCAGACTTCATTTGCGCTGACGGCTTCAATCTGTTCGATGGTGTCATCCAGGCTGAAGAAGCGCTCAAAATACATCTCCTGGCGGGCCAGGTTAGACATCCGGGAGGTGCTCGATTCCAGGCTTAGCATCAAGCTGCCCTTGAGCTGGTCTTTGGCGCGGCGAAGTTCGTCGGCCGGGATAGCTTCAGATTTCAGTTCGCGGAACTCAGCCATGATGGAATCCACTACTTTCGGCGTCGACTCCAGAGAAGTACCGGCGTAAACCGCCAGGCAGCCGGTATCGCGGTATGGATTCAGGTCGCTATAGATGGAATAAACCAATCCCTGGTCTTCACGGATCTTCTGGAAGAGGCGTGAGCTCATACCGCCTCCGAGCATGGCGTTCAATACATAAGAGACGTAGCGCTTTTCGTAGGAAATCGGGTGCGACTGTACCCCGAGACAAAGCTGCACCTGTTCCAAAGATTTTTTGTTCCGCGTGACAATGCGCGGCGTGACCGCGGGCGCAGGCAGATGGAACCCATTGGGCACGCTGGCCAGGCCGGCGAAGCGCTCTTTGATCAGCCGGACAAACTCGTCATGGTTCAGGTTGCCGGCGGCGGAGATGATCATGTTGTTGGGAGCAAAGCGCTGACGATAGAAGTCGAACAGCTTCTGCTGTTCGAATGAGCGTACCGTTTCTTTCGTCCCCAGGATCGGCTTGCCCAGAGGATGGTCTTTCCAGAAACTCTGGGTGAAGATCTCATGGACAAGATAGTCAGGGTTATCTTCGTCCATTTTGATTTCTTCCAGGATTACGCCTTTTTCCCGGGTAATGTCATTGGCGGCGAAGACCGGGTTGAGAACCAGATCGCTCAGGATATCGATGGCGATGGGAATATGCTCGTCCAGCACCTTGATGTTGAAGCAGATTGTCTCTTTGCCGGTGAACGCGTCCATGTTGCCGCCGATGGAATCTACCTGGCGGGCAATATCGCGGGCGGAGCGACTCTTGGTGCCCTTGAAGACCATGTGCTCGGTGAAGTGTGAGATGCCGTTCAACTCCGGCACTTCGTCACGCGATCCGGTCTTCATCCATATACCAATGGCCACAGAGCGTATGTGACGCATCTCTTCGCTCAGAACGATCAAGCCATTGGGAAGGACTTCCCTGTGAATGTTTCTGGGTTCGCTTAGCGGGGCACGTTTTAGGACTACGGTTTCCATCAGGGGCACATATATGATTCTCACACAGCAGAATTGGTCGCATGGGCAAATATATGTCCTGTAAAATCATTAAGTTAGCGAAGCGCCATAAAGTGGCGCGGTATTTTTTCGTCGCGATGTAGAATTTTAGGTTGAACCACAGTTTTTATGGAAAATCAGTCGCAAACCGGCTTGCTGGGTCTTGATTATCAAGAGCTTAGCAGGATTGCACAAAAACATGGGCAGCCGGAGTATCGGGCGCGCCAGCTTTTTGATGCTCTCTATCCACAGCGACTCGCGGCGCTCGATTCCGTCTCCACGTTGCCCAAGCAATTTCGCGCTTTGTTGCGAGAGGAAGGGCTGGAGATTCGCCATCCGCAAATAAAAAAGAGCTTTCGATCGAGCGATGGGACGATCCGCTACCTGATCGGCATGGCGGACGGAGAGAGCGTCGAGACGGTTTGGATGCCAGAAGGCGACGGCGGCGAAACCGGTGACGGCAGCGAAGCAGGCGATTCGGACTGGAATCGAGCAACCATCTGTGTTTCAAGCCAGGTGGGATGTGCGGTGAACTGCCAGTTTTGTCTTACTGCCCTGCTCGGAGTGAAACGCAACCTGAGCGCGGGAGAGATTGTGGGCCAGGTGATCGCCGTGCTGAATGACCGTGCAGTCGATCTGGAGCGGCAGCGTGTGAACCTGGTTTTTATGGGAATGGGCGAGCCTTTCTTGAATTATCCGCAGTTCATGAAGGCGGTGCGGCTGCTGGTGGAAGGCGTAGGTCTCCCCGCTTCACGCATGACGGTTTCGACTTCAGGCATTATTCCGCGCATACACGATTTCGGCGCCGAGCTGGTGCGGCCCAAGCTGGCGATATCGCTTAATGCTTCGAACGACGAGTTGCGCAGCCGCATCATGCCCATCAATCGCAAGTGGAACCTGGAAATGCTGATGCAGGCGACTCGCGACTTCCCTCTTCGCAATCGTGAGCGCATTACCTTTGAATATGTATTGCTTGACGGCGTCAATGACAGCCCGGAACACGCGCGTGAAGTGGTGGAGCTGGTGCGCGGTATTCGTTGCAAGGTAAATCTGATCGCGCTCAACCCCGGACCTGGGATTGACTTCGGCACCCCGGCCGAGCAGAGCGTCGCAGAGTTCCAGAACATTCTGGTGAAAGCCGGAATTCCCGCGTTTGTCCGCAGGCCGCGAGGACGAGATATTTATGCGGCATGCGGACAACTGAAGCGAACCGTCGCGTAAGCTGTTCCTTTATGAAAGAGAGTGATTTCGTTGGTTACGTCGGCAGTGCCAACTTGCATGATTCACACGTTAGATCTGTATCGCACGCTGGGTCCGATGTCGAAGTTCGGCTATCAACTCAGGATGGTCGAGAGTTCACCGTCCGTTTTTCCGGCGTTAGAAACGTCAGTGCTAATGAGCCCGAAGGCATGATGATCTATGCGCTCGTCGAGCTGAGTGCACATCCTCCAGGTCGACGATTCGTATTTGCAAATTGGGACGAGGAGGATCACAGAACTCTCGAAATCGTTGCCGCGGATTTCAAAATCGATTTACTCCGCGCGTAAAGTAATCGACGGATCCACTCGTGACGCCCTCCATGCCGGCAGCCAGCACGCCACCACTGATACTCCCACCAGCATCACAATCACGCCTAGATAGGTGAGAGGATCGAGCGGCGAGATGCCGAAGAGCAGCGTGATGAGAGCGCGGCTGGCGAGGAAGGCTCCCACCAGGCCGATCAACACTCCCACGATGGTCAGCGTGACTCCCTGCCGCAACACCAGTGTAAGAATGTAACTGCGCGAGGCGCCAAGTGCTGAGCGGATGCCGATCTCGCGCGTACGCTCGGTAACGTTGCCGGAGAGAACGCCGTAAATTCCGACGGCGGCCAGCAAAAGCGCTGCCAGAGCGAAGCACTCAAACAGGACCAGCGCAAAACGCCGCTGCGCTTCGGAAGCAGCCACTAGTGACTCCATTGTGGCGACGCGCACAATAGGCTGGTCTTTGTCGATAGACCAGATGGCCCTACGCACGGCAGGGGCCAACGAGGCTACATCACCCTGGCCTTGTACGACGAGCGAGAGAACGTTGTCCGCCCAATGCCATTGCGTCGTCGGTGTGTAGATGGCGTCCGGGTTGGTGGTATCCAAAGATGCCTGCTTTACGTCTCCCACCACACCCACAATGGTGTACCAGATGTCCTCTGCGCCGGCGTGCATCCGGCGGCCGAGAGGATCGACTCCGGGAAACTTGGTGCGGGCCATCGATTCGCTAATGACAGCCACAGGCAGCGATGAAGGCAGATCGTGCTCGTTGAGCAGGCGCCCACGGCGAAGCGGGATCCCCATGGCAGCAAAATAGCCAGGAGTTACGGAGTAGCGAAAGGCGGGAAAGCGATCGTCTAGGCCGTTCGTAAGCTCAAGCTTGATGCCGTAGACATCAAAGTCGCCGCTCAGCGGAAGCTGATTGGTGAAGGCCGCAACGTTAACACCGGGAAGCCGGCGCACCGCTTCCTGCGCCTGAGAGAAGAATTGATTCGTGTAAGAGTTGTCCTTGAATCGGTGGCCTGAGGTTTGGACCTGCATGGTGAGCACGTGCGCAGAGGCAAAACCGGGAGCCACAGACAAGACACGCTGCACGCTGCGCAAGAGCAATCCGGCGCTCACGAGCAGTACCAGGGCCAGCGCGACTTCGGCGACGACGAGAGCACGGCGCATCCAATGGCGGCTGCCGGCGGTACGATCCGAGCTGTGCTGCAATCCTGCGTTCAACTCATTGCGCGATACCTGTAGCGCAGGCACCAGGCCGACCGCCAGGCCGATGAGCGTGGTGATCGCAAGCGCAAAAATGAAGACGGGAGCATCCAGTCGAATAGCTCCAAGTTGAGGAAGATCGGCGGGGCTCAGAGCGACCAGGCCACGAATGCCCGCCTGTGCGATCAGCATTCCCAGGGCCCCGCCGATGAGCGCAAGCAAGAGGCTTTCCGTGAGCATCTGCCGGACCAGCCGGACGCGCGACGCGCCCAGCGCCGTGCGCATGGCAAATTCTCCGCGCCGCTGCGAGCCGCGAGCCAGCATCAGGTTCGTCACATTCACGCAGGCGATGATCAACACCAGAAGGACTGCGCCAAAAATCGCCAGAAGCGCCGGCCGCACACTTTCCGTCAGGGCGCGTTGCAGAGGGGTGACGACCACTCCCAGCGCCGGACCACCGGCTGTGGCAAAACCGTCGGCATAGATTTGATTGATGGCCGGCAAGGCTGCATTGAGTTCATGGTGCGCTTGATCCCGGCTGACTCCGGGTCGCAGCCGCCCTACGATCTTCAAGTGGTGTCCCCAGGCTCTGCCCTGGGAGATGTCATATTGCAACAACGTCCAAAGTTCCGCTGTAGGATCCAGGGCGTTCACAAATGTCTGCGGCATGATTCCGACGACGGTGTACTTATCGTCGTCCAGCGTGACTTGCTGGCCGACAATGGATCGGTCGCCGGCATATCGCCTTTGCCACAGCCCATAGCTCAGGATGGTGACGTGCGGGCCGCTCTTGCGGTCATCCGCGGGGTTCAAGTCCTGTCCGATCAAAGGTGTTACGCCGAGAACACGAAAATAGTCCGCGCTCACGCTTTGCCCCTGCAGCCGCTCTGGCTCGGCGGTCGTGGTCAAGGTGGGTTGCCAGGTTTTCATCACGGCCAGCGCGGCAAAAGAACTGGTCCTGTCCGACAACCCGCGGTACGCGCCAAAGGATGGAAGCCTTGCGCCACCATCCGTTCGGCTTTCCGCGATCATCATGATCCGGCCCGAATCGGGATATGGAAGAGGCTTGAAGAGTACCGGGTTTACGGCGCTGAAGATGGCTGTGCTGGCGCCGATGCCGAGAGCAAGCGTAGCAATGGCTGCCAGGGCAAAGCCCGGCCTGTGGCTTAACGAGCGCAGGCCAAAGCGCAAGTCGTGGAGGATGTCGAGCAGCCAGCGCGTGCCGCGGGCCTCGCGGCATTCTTCTGCAACCTGGGTTGGACCGCCGAAAGCCAAATAGACCTGCCGTCGTGCCTCGTCAGGAGCAATACCGCGCGAGATGAGGTCAGAGATCTGCTGGTCCAGATGAAAGCGCAGCTCTTTGTCGAGTTGCACATCCATCTGCCTGCCATGCCATAAGCGACTCCACCAGTTCATTCCGCGCCTCCTTCCGACAATCTGAGGACAAGCGCAACGGACTCAGTCAGCCGCTGCCAGCTCTCGGTTTCGGTCTCGAGCTGGGAACGACCTTTGCGCGTGAGGCGGTAGAACTTGGCTTCACGGCCAGTCTCGGTGGCCTTCCAGTCAGCCGCCAGCAGACCGCGGTTCTCGAGGCGATGCAACGCGGGATAGAGCGAGCCTTGCGGGACCTGGACCGCGTCGCGTGAGACCTGCTGCAGACGCTGGGCGATGGCATAGCCGTGAATGGGTCCAAGGGCCACGACTTTCAGGATCAGCAGATCCAGAGTGCCCTGGGGAAGAACTGATTTGGATGGCATTCCGCTCTGATACCTCCGTCTTCTACATATTAGACGCACGAATATGTAGAAGGTCAAGGTGTGCTAGAAAAATTTGCTAAGTATTCTGCTGCAGCCGGGCTTAAGCATTGAAAGAAAACGTGGCGGGGTCGAGTGTAAGAACGGACGGGACGCAGCCGGGCGCCGCCAGGCGCAACAGGCCATAGCAGATTCCAGCCAGGCCGTTCATCAGTGCGGGCGACTCAACTGCCAGGGGGACGCCGCTCCGCCAGCCATGTTGCTTCATGCTGGCGACAATCTGATTTGAGAGCGCATTGACCTCGAAATCCAATTCTTGATTTCCGGTGAACTGCGCAGCTTGAAGTAGAAAATCCAGATTGCCGAGATCACCGTGGCAGAGCGAGTGGTTGGCGCCCGGCCCGCTGATCAAAGTAGCTTGTACAGCGCGCTCAAGATCTTCGCGGATGATTGGATGGTCGAGGACTCTCAGGGCTGTAATGCGGGCCAGCCCAATGCCCGGGGCGCCATAGCACCAGGCCATTCCCGGCCCGGTCTCTCTTCCCCGCTCGTCGGAGCCAGGGGCATTTTCTGCCCAGTTCCCTGCCGCGGCAGAGTATTGTGAGTGTTCATAGGCGATGGCTTCAAGGGCAAGTTCCCTACCGCGCTTGTTGTCCGTGCGCCTGGACAATTCCAGCAGGGCCCAGGCGATGCCGGCGGCACCGTGCGCGAATCCAGTGATGGGTTTGGCCGTCTCAATGTTGTTGAACCAACCCGTTCCGCCTTCTACAGGTTGTGCCCTGGATATGAGCCGGTCACCACACTGGCGCGCCGCAGTCAGAGCCTTGTCTGAATGTGAGACATGATCGAGGGCGAGCAGAGCGCCGATACAGCCGGCGCAGCCACCCACGACGTCAAGGCTATTGTCCTGATCGATAAGATCCGGCAGGCGGTCCACAATGCTGTTGGCATATGCGACGAGTTCCTCATCGCGCCAGAGAGCGGCAAGGTGAGATAGCAGGTAGATGATTCCGCCCCAACCGTCAAAAGCGCCGATGGAGCGGATGTTCTTGCCCGTGTTCTCCAATCGTTTTCTGAGTGTATTCAGAGCACGCCGAGCAAGCTGGGTATGCTTCTCAAAGCCGAAAGAGCCGAGATATGCCAAGGCCAGAATGATTCCGGAAGAGCCGGCGTAGAGGTCTTCAAAGAGCGCATCCAGAGACCAGGTCTTGTTCACATAGGTGAAGCCGATCCAGGTGGCGTGATCTTTATCCTGCAGAGAGAGTTCTTCCAGGCGATCTCCAATGCGGCGTGCTTCTTCAATCAGGAGCGGAGCTAGTTCGGACTGCGGCAAGATGGAGGATGGCCAGGTCGGTTGATACCGGCTGCGCGTGAGGTCGTCTTTCTCGAGATCGAGAGTTGCGATCGAGGCCCTGATAAACCAGATTTGCCTGCGCAGATCTTCGTCGCCAAGATCCGCGATACACTCCCGCGAGAGGGCCATACCCGATTTCGTGAAAAAACCGTTGATCTTCTCCTCTGCGCTGGTGAACAAATCGTTGGACGCAGGGCGCGTGGTGAAGATAGGGATATCGCCTTCCATCAGGTCGCGACGCTCGGCGGGAATCAGGCGCAACAAGTAAGCATTGTCTTCCACTCCGGCCCACAGGCGGTCGAGCAGCCGATCCAGGTCGAGTGCGTCGCGCAGGTAATCCGGATGCAGCGACTGCGAAAGCAGCACGCCATAGCCGCGAGTCGCCCGCGCGACAACGCGCACTTCGTCCTGAGCAAAACGGGAGAGCGGTCCGCCTGGAGCCAGCAATTCCTGGCGATGGGAACGAAGCAGATCATACATTCGGGTGAAGCCGGCAATGATGGGCGCGGTGAATTCACGCAGGTCGATCTCGGCGCCACCAAGGCTGGGGCGGTTGCGCGCGCCGGGCATGGAGAGCGTTTGTCTGACCGCGGCCATTTCGTCAGTCCCTACGCTTACCCACTGCAGGATGTTGTTTGCAACCTGGCCTGCGGCGCCGCCCAGGCCGCTGAGATCGATGCCGATGTAGTCGCCATGTGCTCCGGTTCTCCGCGGCAGCAACCCTGGGCGCAGAACTGAACGTCCTTTGGCCAGGGCAACCAAACGGATATCGGGTTGTTGGATGGCGAGTTCACGAAGCCACGGATGAAACAACGCTTCCAGATCTACCAGAACGGGATGTTCGCCGCAGGCCAATAGATTTTCGAAATGAAAGTCGGTGGCTTGCAATATGTAAAGAATAGCCAGGTACTCGCCTTGCCTTTCATAAAAACGCACAACTTCTTCTCGTGAACTGCAGGAGGCGGTGTGAACAAACTCCAGCCAACCGTGGTCCGCGCGATCCAATACTTTCAATGTTCGGAACTGGGGATTTGCGCCCTTCTGGTTAACCCAGCGTTGGAAGTCCTGGAAGTGCCGGTCCACTGCAATCGATCTGGGTTTGTAGACCAGTTCAAGCCCGCGTTCGAATTTTGCGATGATGACGGAACGGCCCTGTCGGTGCGTGTCACCGGCGCCGGCCTCGGCGCTCAACAATTGAATTGCGTGATGGCTGACCTCGAAGAGTTGGGCGATGTGATTCCAATCGACAGCCAGATGCTCGAGAAACTCCGAACTCGAACGAATCCAATTCTCAATACAGAGGGCAAGCCGGCGGCCCAGTACGGGATATTCGGCGAGCAGCCGCAAAGATGTTTCTATGTGTGACAAGCGCTCAGTGAAACTGGTAAACCGTTCCGCCGGCGTTGATCCCTGGAGCGTTCCTTGAAGCCGGGCGACACTCAATTCCAGCACGAGTGTCTTGGCGATCATCATGAGGAGCCGAGGAGGAAGATTAGCAAAGAGCGCGTTGGCTGCACCCGTTGCAGAAAAAGGCGCGCCCGGATGGTCTTCCTTGATCTTCTGCGCTTTTGCCTGCAGTTGCAGGCGCGCATGCTCCATCAAAGGCTCGACCAATTTCAAGAAGGCGGATTCAGGATGTTTCTCGACTTCACCCCAGCGTTCCGTCTGTCCGTCGCAGCGCGTCTGGTCCGAGTAGGCGTGGGCCAGCATCTGTACCCATTCCGCTGGTGCTTCATTCCCGTCCAGACTCTCGACCGGCGTTCCCAAGAGAACCTTGAACTCGTCTTCCTTGATACCTTCAAGTGCGAGTCGATCAGCAAAGTATGAATCCTTATCAAAGGGCGAGCCGGACCGCCAAAGGGCAAGAGTTTCGGCAGCAAGGTCATGGTCCACTGCAATTTGACCTTTGCCCGCGGCCTGCCGGAATCGAAAGAGCCGGTCACTCAGAGACCAAGCCCGTCGCCAGGCGGGATTATCGAGAATGGATGTATCCATGAGTCGTGTCTCTTGAAAGTGTGGAAGGGGATGGCAATGACGCACGATGGCGCATCATGGGTCCGCTCGCTTTGCGGACCCTCGACGCGCTGATCTGCATTCAGCGGAATGGAAAAGGCTAGAGAGTAACCGCGGCAGGTAAGAAGAAGGCTGCAGCGTCTAGCATCCGCACGATTTCCAGTTGTGAAAAGTCCACTCGGTGCACCCCAGTGCTGTGGTAAGGGGGATGGAGATATCTTCTTCCTCCAGCATGAGACCGCCCGCGACCTTCAATTCCTGATCAGCCAATTGCGCCGGGCCGGCGGGATGCTCAGGCAGTGCCTGAAGCTGTTGCAGTGAGAGACTGCGCCGGTACTTTGGATCTTTCCATGAGCGAATGACATCCAGCTTGGTCAGAGAAACAGGAACTTGCGTTTCAGCGGGGGCGTTGAAAATATTTTCCATTGCGATCTCCTTTCTATGTCCAGCGCAGTCCATGTTCTGACTGACCGGATTCATGGTCAAGGAGAATCCAACTCAGATCAAATTCATCTGTGGATTTTCGTTCCAATGTGGTACGTCGTATTGAGCTCACAACGAGAATATGCATAGTTCCAATTTGGAATAGCCGCCGCTCCAGCATGTCGTGTTTTTCTTGTATGACGAACTGTCTTTGACTAAATATTGAATGATCAATTTTTCCGAGGTGCTGAAAATGTTCCAAGTTCGAGTGGCCGTCACTGTGCTGGCCTGTCTTTCCGTCTGTTACGGTCAACAACCTGCCTCAAAGCCCAGGCCTCCGCAATCGGTGAAACACGCGCCTGCTGCCGGCGCCAGCGGCTGCGATACAACAACCACGCCTCCCCCGGAGTCCAGTTTTCCCAAAGGGTTCGATTACCCCGAGCAAGTCCAAGGTTGGGTGTATCCAACGAATGGCGACCGCATGCGTTTGCATGGATGGTGTCTTTTCGCCGGGCTGAACCAGGTTTCGCAGCCCAACGGGCCACTCCTCTGGCAGAACTGGAAAACTTCGACCCAGGCTTTTCAGTATCAATACAATCCGTGGAAAGGCGTGGGTGGCGCCGCACTGCCCCAGCGGCCTGCTCCGCTGAACGCGCGCAACGTTGCCAACGCGAGAGTCGGCGGCGCGAACCCCATCAATAATCCGCCGCCAATGTATCCCATCAACTCGAACGTCGCCAACAAGTATCCGACTTGCAGGCAGCCGATTCCCGGCCATTCTGGCTGGTATCAATTGATGGATGGCGATCACATGCAGAGCAATGGCGACATCATGGTGGCTGGCGTGATCTACAACAAAGCCGCCATCGACAATATTGTTCTCTCCCATTTTGACAACGCGGTCACGCTGAATAGTCTTCTGCCTCCGGACAAGACCAGTCCTGCGAACGCCATAAAGCAGTTCCCCAGTTCTTCCATCGTGCTCAAGCCGATGTTCTGGCCGGTGCAAAAAGGCGGATTCACGGTCCTGCCGGTTTGGGATTGGGATGCGAACAAGCCTGGCTCTCCGACGGACGGCCAATATGCCGGTTATGAAATGAAGCAGTTCTGGCGCAACGCCGTTGCTATTACCGACCTCCCGAATCCAACACCGCCGCCGAAAGTCACGTATCTCTATAATGTCTACGATCCCACCGGCACAACGCAGATTGGCCCCATCACCTATGACAACACATCACAGATTTCACCGCCGGCCTTCCGTGTGGTTTCGGTCAATGACTTCTACCATCGCCAGTTGAACGCGACAGAGCTGGCCCAGCTTTCCACTTGTGACCGTGCTTTGCTCGATGCGTCGGCTTATTGGGCGTACAACCGGGCCTTCCAGCCCGGCGACTACATCGTGCTGGTGGCCATGCACATCATGACCAAGGAGCAACCGGACTGGACTTTCCAATCGCTGTGGTACCACCCCGATGCGGACAAGTCCGATACCTGCCGTTATTGCAAAAGCCGTCCCACGAACCTTGCCGACACGACGTTCCGGCATTACCTTCTCACCACCACTTATGGCACGACGCAGGGGCAAGGACACGACAATTACTACGCTCCGCCCAACACACAGCCGGGAGCTTCGATCTGGCCTGTCGCATACAATCCTTACATTGAGTTGGCGGCGTCGCATCCAATCACTACCAACTGCATGAACTGCCATCACCGGGCTGCGTGGCCGCCGCTGGCGTCGCAAAACAAGCCTGACCAGGGTCGCACTTCTTCTTACCTGCAAGACTCACCGCCCAACCCGAATGCGCTGGAAGTCTTTCAGGAAAATAATTCCATCTTCAACGGCCTGCTTACGGTGGACGCGATGTGGGCTGTGAGCGACCGTGCCGGCTATCCGACGAGCGCAAAGCCAGGTGCAAAGAAGACTAGCCCGGAAAAGAAGAGCCCACCAAAGAAATGATGGGCCGGGGGCTGAGGTGAGAATTCCCACTGATCCGCTTGCGACGTGAGCGAAGGCAGAGCAGTGAGGCCATCGTGTGCCCAGACCCGGCGTTTTCAAAGATCGAGGTGACATTCTCAACCGTCTGGAGCACCGAATCTTTACCGGGGACAGGCAACACGGCTACGCCGGTCTGGTTCGGAATAAGTAATCGATCGCCCGGAGTAGCAGATGTTCTGGCGGTTCGCGAGTCCCTTAGCGCTTTTGCTGGCAGCAACGCTGAGTGCACACAACCTCTCGGCACAAGGCAACGCACAAGACGTTGGTCCCCAGAATACTCAAGCTGTGTCGCAGGAATTTCACGGCACGTATGAAGAACTGAATCCCACGCAAAAGAAATTAATCGACGAGTGGTATGCGGAATACAACCGGATGACGCATGACAACTCGCCGCCCACCGAGTACAACACGTTTTCGGTCTCGACGCGCACCACCTTTGAGGGTGTCACCCACGCGCTGATGACGACAAAGCTGACGGACAAGTCCGGGCAATCCATGGGAACCGCCCTGGACCTGGTGCAGTCGATTGAAGCGATCAACGGGAAGGTGCCACGCGCACGCGGCGATCTGCAATTCCGCGTCTACGTCGTGCTCAAACCAGACGCCGTGGAGAAGTTGAGAGCCTCCAGTGAATTCTTCCGCGACCGCGATAACACTGTTTACCACCATGGCTATCCATTGAATTATCGACAGGACGGCGGCACTCCTTCCATTCAGGTATCCGTGGCCAAAGATACTCGCCACGCCGACATTGACGTGGATTACCGGTCCGCGAAATTCCCGCAGGGCCTGGTGAACGGGCACCTTACCGCTGCCAACTCTGATGTTCGAGCCGCAGGCAACACACAAAAACATCTTCAGCGATGGCGGGGATTGATCGATTGGTGGGAGAACCTCTTCGGATTCCTCGGACAGGGCGAACCTTCAGAGGAGAGCATCGTGGAGGGCGAGATACCGGCTATTCCACGAAAAGGCAGTGACAGCCTTGACGCAGCGGCCGCCGATTACCTCACTGCCTGGCTGGTGGACCAGAAACCCAATTTCTCCGCTGCCTACCTGTCATCACTCGCATATTCCTGCCTGGAGGAGTATGGCCCTGATTCGGGCAAGGTCGCCACTGCCGGGGTGGCTCCTTACCTCGCAGCCAACGAAATGGCGGAAGTGAACCGCGCCATGGGAAAGGTCAACAAGCTTGAGGATGCCGCTGAACCCCTAAGCTTGCATGACAAGAATCTGAAGCCGGTAAAGCACCGTTATGAGAAAGCGTTTTCGCTCTACCATGTCGCCAACGGCCAGGCTGCGGAGTACCTCTGCGATCCCGAGCGCGCTTTTGATGACTTCGAGAAGATGATAGCGGAAGGAAGCAAGAACAAGTATGGAAGTTATTTTGCGTCCATTTTCCGCCTGAAGGGGCAGCAAGCAAGAAGCGATGCCGTCACGCTGCTCTGGAAAAAAGAGGGAAAGTACTGGAAGGTGATTGCCTGGGACGTAGAACCCGAAGAAGCCACGCCAGGCAAGACACCCGACATGCGCCGACGGCGCGCGGCGACCAGGGCCAGTCGAACGGAAACCCAGGCGAAAGCTGATCCCGAGTTCCTGCATGCGGCGCGCGATTTTCTGCATTCATGGCTGGTGGCCGACGATTTCGACCATGCAGGAACCTATTTTTCGCAGCGATCGAATAGCTGCGTATTGGCCTACCTTGCACCGGACAAGCCGGCTCCAGCCACTTCCGCCGACTATGCTTCGTACCTTCGCGCTGCCATGACCACTGTCGGCCAGGATGTTGGCCGAGTTCAGCATTTAAGCGATGCCATGCGACCGGTGCAACCCGAGCATGACGACCTTAAAGTAGTGCTCCGCGAGGGTGAAGATGCGTACACGGTGGTTGCTGTTCCGAATCATCTGGTTGAGCTCTTCATGTGTGACAAGGAGTCGTCAATGCATCCTTACGATGTGTTGCCTGATCCGAAACAGAAAGTCTATGGCAACTACTACGCTACACTCTTCAGCCTGCGGACGCCGGGCGACCATTCCGCCGCTTTAACACTGCTCTGGGCAAAAGAAGCGGAGCAGTGGAAGATCGTCGCATACGAACTGCTTGTCCCATGAAACGCTGGGACCCGAGCTTTTTTGCGAGGGATCTAGGAAAAACATTTGACACACGATCGATAGGGCTCCCTCGCTTCGCTCGGGATAAAAAAATGGTGCCGAGAGGGGGACTCGAACCCCCACAGACCTTTCGGTCCTGCGGATTTTAAGTCCGCTGCGTCTGCCAGTTCCGCCATCCCGGCCACGGGGTGATTCCATTCTAGCGTATGGGGCGCTCAGTCCCTTGAAATGACAGTCGAAGAAATGACCGTCGAATTGCGCCTATCGATGATGGAGCTTTTCGCAACCGGTCCGCCTGAATCTTTTGCGGACCCCGATTTATCCAATCAGCGTATGAGCAGTAAGCTAAATTTGATTTCTTTTCCGGGAGCTGAGACGCAGCCTGCAACGGCGCGTACGGTCGAAGCCGAGGCCATGGATGCCTACTCCCGCGTGGTCACGAGTGTGGCGGAGTCGGTAAGCCCGGCGGTGGTCCGCATACAGGTGGAAAACGAGCGTGGACGCGGCGGCAGCGGTTCCGGTTTCATCTTTACGCCGGATGGATTCATTCTCACCAACAGCCATGTGGTCCACGGCGGCAGCCGAATCACGGTGTGGACACCGGATTCCGGCGACTTCAAGGCACAGTTGATTGGTGAAGATCCGGACACGGATCTCGCGCTGTTGCGGATCGATGGGCCCGAGCTGCACAGCGTGAAGCTGGGCGACTCGCGCAAGATCCGCGTAGGGCAGCTGGTGGTGGCGATCGGAAACCCTTACGGCTTTCAGTACACGGTGACGGCCGGCGTGGTCAGCGCGCTGGGACGGAGCTTGCGGTCGCAGTCAGGACGGCTGATTGAAGATGTGATCCAGACCGACGCGGCGCTGAATCCGGGAAATTCCGGCGGGCCGCTGGTGAATTCAGCGGGCGAGGTTGTAGGCGTGAACACCGCCACGATCCTTCCCGCGCAAGGGCTGTGCTTTGCCATCTCGATCAATACGGCGCAGTTCATTGCCAGCAAGCTGATCCGGCATGGGCAGGTGCGGCGCAGCTACATTGGCGTGCAAGCGCAGACGGCGGCGCTGAATCGGACGATCGCGCGGCACTATGAATTGAAGGCCACGACGGGTGCTTTGGTGCTGGCAGCGGAGCCCGGCAGTCCTGCACAAAAAGCGGGTATGCAGGAAGGCGATGTGATTGTGAGCCTGGAAGGCGAGGCGGTGGAGGGCGTGGATGTGCTGCATCGTCTGCTGGGCGAAGAGCGGATTGGTGTAGAGACCAGACTGACGGTCTTGCGCGGGTCAAAGCGGTTGGAATTTAAAGTCGTGCCGGAGATACGGCGAAGCTAACCCGGCGATTAGAGTCCAAACAGCTCTCTCAGTCTTTTTGTCTGGGCCCGGCTGACGGGGACTTCTGTCTGCTTGCGGTCGTCCATGCGGAGCTGGTAGGAGCTCTTGAACCAGGGCACAACTTCCTTAATGCGATTGATATTGACGACAAACGAGCGATGCGCGCGCCAAAACATCTCGGGGTCGAGAGCTTCAAGTAATTCTTCAAGGGTGCGGCAGTTAGATTGGCCTTCGAGATTCGTGGCTACAACGCTGATAATGCCGTCCTCAATTGAGGCAAAGCAGACGTCTTTCTGATCAACCAGCAGAAGCCGCCCGGCGGTGCGCAGCAGGACTTTGGAATTCTGCGGGCGCTGCGATTCCAGCATCTTCATTAATGTGTCGAGCTTTTCTGTTCCGGCGGCGGCCGAGCTTTGGGCTTTACGACGTGCTTTTTCCACGGCCTGACCGACCCGCTTTTTATCAAAAGGTTTAAGAAGATAATCTATTGCATTGACTTCAAATGCCTTAACTGCATATTGATCGTAGGCGGTGGCGAAGACGATCTGGGGCATGGGGATCTTTTTGTCCAGCAGTTTCTTGATCACGCCGAAGCCGTCGAGACCGGGCATTTGCACGTCGAGGAATAGAAGATCGGGCGAGAATTCCTTGATCAGGGTGATGGCTTCAAGCCCGTTATGGCCCTGCGCGATGACGTTGACGTCGTCAACAGATTTAAGCAGGTACGTCAGTTCGTCACGGGCAAGCTGCTCATCGTCAACTATGACTGCTGATAGAGGCACAGGTGTTCTCCGGTTAACAGTATAAAAGGGAGTTGCCGAAGGCTCAACGCGGCGAAGTCCCAAAATTCCGAAAATGCCTCTGTCGAATCCGGGTAGGCCACGCGTCGTTCAGGCGAGCAGGATGGGAAATCCTGACCGGAAAATTTAAGGAGGCAGCAAATGAGCAACTCTCGATCACTTTCAATTTGGGCCCTGGGTACGCTGGCAGCAACGGTATTGTGGCTGGGTCTGGCCGGGACCACGGCCAGTGCCGCAGGCAAAGAAAGCAACGCCACGGAGGCTTTTGCCAAGCTGAAAACGCTGGCGGGCAACTGGGAAGGCACCAGCGCGCGCGGCAAAGTAAGCGTCACGTATGAAGTGCTTTCCAACGGTAGCGCCCTGGCGGAGCATGTGCGCGTTCCAGGCGAAGGCGAAATGCTGACGGTCTATCATCTGGACGGCAGCCGGCTGGTGCTGACGCACTATTGCACCGCGGGCAACCAGCCACATATGCAAGCCGAGCCCTATGATGCGGCCAGCAATCAACTGGTGTTCGACTTTGCGGGCGGGGGCAACCTGAGCAACCCGAATGTGGGACATATGCACAACGCGGTTTTCACATTCACCGATGCCGGCCAATTCGCGGCCAAGTGGACGTTCCAGGAAAACGGCAAGCCCAAGTTTGTGGAGAACATTGAATATCGCCGCGTAAAATAATGTTGCGATATTTTTCTGCATATATTTGCATTACCGGGAGGCGCGGCTTGCGGCGCTTCCCTTCACCTTCATCCCGTACGATTGATTGAGGAGACGTATGCGTTACATGTTCTTGATTTACACCCGCGAAGACGTGCTGGCGAAGAACTCCCAGGAAAACATGCAGCAGGTGATGAACGGGCATTGGGCGGTGATGGAGGAAGCGCGCGCCAAGGGCGCCCTGGAAGCAGCCGAACCGCTGGCGGCCACCAACACGGCGACAACGGTCCGTCAGCAGAATGGGAAGGCGGTCATCACGGACGGGCCATTTGCCGAAACCAGGGAACAGCTGGCCGGCTACTACATTCTGGATTGCAAAGATCTGGACGAAGCGATTGCCTGGGCGGGAAAGATTCCCAGCGGATGTGGCGGCCTCGAAGGCTGCGTGGAGATACGGCCTCTGCAGGAGGTCCCGGCCAACAAAAAAGTGGAGGAAGCGTTTCTGAGTTCCAGCTGTCATGGATGAGATCCGCAGCACGATTGAGCAGGTGTTCCGCCAGGAATCGGGGCGGATCATCGCCACGCTGATCCGCATTGCGGGAAATTTTGACCGCGCGGAAGAGGCGATGCAGGAGGCGTTCACTGCAGCAGTAGCGAACTGGCCGGCGAAGGGCATTCCGGAAAACCCCGGTGCGTGGATTACTTCAGTCGCGCATCGCAAGCTGGTGGACTATAGCCGTCGCGAGCGCACACGCCGGGAAAAACAGGAACCGCTGCTCTATGAGACGCCGACGACGTACACGCAGGACATCGATATGCTTGATGCTGAGGCAATAACGTTTCCCGATGATCGTCTGCGGCTCATTTTTACCTGCTGCCACCCGGCGCTGCATCAGGAAGCGCAAGTCGCGCTGACGCTGCGAACGCTGGGCGGGCTGACCACGCCGGAGATCGCACGCGCGTTCCTTGTTCCTGAACCTACGCTGGCGCAACGGCTGGTTCGTGCCAAACGCAAGATCAGCGAAGCTCGAATTCCTTACGAAGTACCACCTCGCGCGAAACTGGCAGAGCGGCTGGGGCCGGTGCAGTCGGTCATTTACTTGATCTTCAACGAAGGCTATGCGGCCACGGTCGGCGAGTCACTGGTGCGGCGTGAGCTTTGCGCTGAGGCTATCCGGTTGGGCAGAACGCTGTGCGAGCTGCTGCCCGATGAGCCGGAAAACCTGGGCCTGTTGGCGTTGATGCTGCTGCATGATTCGCGCCGCGCAGCGCGTATGGACAAGCAGGGCAAGCTGGTCACGCTGGAAGAGCAGGACCGCTCGCTGTGGGACAAAGAAAGAATTCACGAAGGTGTGGACTTGCTGAACAAGGCGCTGCGCATGCGGCGGGTGGGAATCTATCAGCTGCAGGCGGCAATCTCGGCGGTTCACGCTGAAGCTGCTTCGCCGGCGGAGACCGATTGGCGTGAGATTTCCGGGATTTATGAGGCGTTGATGCGGCTTGCGCCTTCGCCGATTGTGGCGCTCAATCATGCGGTGGCCATCGCCATGAGCGAGGGCCTGGAAACGGGACTGGCGCAGATTGAGCAGGTCGGCGCGTCTGGCCAGCTGGAGCAATACCATTTATTTCATGCTGCGCGAGCGGACATTCTGCGCAGGCTGGGCCGGAGGACGGAGTCGGCTGCGGCGTATGCAGCGGCGCTGCGGCTGGTGACCAACCAGGTGGAAAAGAATTATCTGCAGGAGCGGTTAAAGCAGGTGGCGCAGTAGCTTCTTTTGCTGGGGCTAAAGCCCCAATCTACCTTGATCCTAACGCGGCCCTAAAGGGCCGCTCTTCTACCAGCTTCGGCCCACACTCATTTGTCGCTCGCTCGTTTCATCATCCGGCGCTGTGTCCTTCACAATGCAGCACTCCGAGGTAAGCGCTCCAGGGACCGACGGCTTCGCGATACTGATATGCCATGACCCGGGTGATCTGGTGCAGGTGCGTCAGGTCGTGAGTGGCCCAGGTTGCCAAAAGCTCAGCGAGCGTAACAGCTCCCAGCGCAGGATGCCGGCCACGACGCTTAAGGTCTTCAGGCTGCAGATTCAATCCACGCAGTTCGTTCAGCTTTTCCGAACGAACACGTCCAAACTCGTCCAACAGTTGTGCCAATGATTTGCCCTGGCTTTCGCGAACCTGCCCCAGGCGATCGAAGGGATCGAATGGCTGGGTCTCGCCAAACTGAACGATCTTTTTCGCTCGTGCCATCCAGTCGGTACGGTCGGCGTGAATCAGGTGACCGACGATATCGAGTGGCGTCCAGCTGCTGCCGCCTTCGTTGCGGAGCGTCAAGGTTTCCGGCAGGTCGCGCAAGAGCGCATTGAGCGTGGCCGGGGTGCGTGTGAGAAGAGAGATTGTTTCTTGCAGATTGAAATCCGGCATAGCGATACCACCTGAAAACCTAGTTGCTTCTCTCTACCACAAAGTCTGGAATCGAAAGCAGAGCGCGTTTGATTTCAGAGTGCGGGAAGGAGCAGATCGCTTTGCGGGCCGCTTCGGCATGTTTGGCGGCAGCGTCGTAAGCGTAGGCGATGGAGCCATAGCGGTTCAAGATGGCAAGAATCTGCTCATGCTGCACGCTTACGAAGGCCCGCTCCTCGAGAACTGTTTCCACCAGTTTGCGCTCGGCTGCGGTGCAATGCTCGAGCGCATGAATCACTGCCATGGTGACTTTGCCTTCACGCAGATCGCTGGCCACGGGTTTGCCGAGAACTTCTTCTGAGGCGGTGAGGTCCAGCACATCATCGACGATTTGAAAGGCCAGGCCGAGGTTGCGGCCGTATTCTCCCAGGCGCGATTCCTGCTCTTCATTGCCGTTGCCGATGATGGCGCCCAGGCGCATGGAAGCGGAAAACAGACAGGCGGTCTTGCGGAAGATGAGGTCGAAATGTTCTTCGAGGCGGATGCATTTGCCCAGCTTCTCCGTCTGAAGCAGCTCGCCTTCCACCATCTGCTGGGTGAGGTCGATGAGCACATCCAGGACGCGGAAGTTTCGTTCCTCGACGGCAATCTTGAAGGCCTGCATGTAAAGCCAGTCGCCCGCGAGCACGCACTTGGAGTTGCCCCACTGCGTGTTGGCTGCAGGACGGCCGCGGCGGGTTTTGGCTTCATCGATGATGTCATCATGAACGAGCGTGGCGGTGTGAATGATTTCAACGACAGCGCCCAGGCGGACGGAGCTCTTTTCATCGTGGGGAAAAAGTTTGGCTGCCAGCAGCAGCAGAGCGGGGCGTATGCGTTTGCCACCGCCGGCGCGCAGGTGTTCGCCGATATCGGTGATCGCGCGCACACTGGAGACGGTGTCACGGCCGAACTCACGCTCGATGGCGGCGAGATCGTCGCGCAGCAGCTCAAAAACTTCTTTGGCGGATATGGCCGGTGAACTCAAAATTTGCCTATCGTTCCGTAATACCTGCGGGTCTTGCAGCTTGTGTTGTCCGCGCGCGCTGTTTCAGTTGCGATAATTCGTGAATTGCATATCGATGCCAAAGTCCCGTCCGCGGAGCAGGGAGATGATCTCCTGCAGCGTGTCGCGATCTTTGCCGCTGACGCGCACCGTGTCTCCCTGGATCGAAGCCTGGACTTTTTTCTTGGAGTCCTTGATGACCTTGACGATCTCGCGCGCTTTTTCGATCGGAATGCCCTGCTGCAGGGTGATACGCTGGCGGACGGTAGAGCCGGCCGCGGCCTCAACGACACCGTACGTCAAGGCCTTGATAGGGACGCCGCGCTTCACCAGCTTGCCCTGTAGAATGTCATTGACGGCTTTCAGCTTGTAGTCGTCAATTGAGCTGAGCACCACTGCCTCTTTGCCTTCCAGCTGGATATCAGACTTTGAGTCCTTCAAGTCAAAGCGCGTGTGGATTTCCTTGAGCGCGTTCTGGATTGCATTGTGGACCTCCTGCAGGTCCACCTTGCTGACGATATCAAATGTGTTTTCCGATGGCATGACCTAATAGGATAGCATTCAGGCGAAGGATCGGGTGATCCACGGCAAGCCGGGACAGGTCGCCGTGATCGGGTGACCGGGTGATCGGAACACCAAAGCTATATAGAACAGATTGCACGCTGGCGCAGGTGTCGATCATGGGCAGAGCAGCTAATTTATCTTGATCCGCGCAAATCCGCGTTGATCCGCAGTGAGTTGCTATTTTTTCCGATCACCGGATCACGGCGATCATCCGATCGATCATCTTCGCTTCTGATTGCGCTTTACCTCTTTGCAAAGCTTCTTCCAGCGCTCCTTTTCTGTGCGACGCAGATTCTGGTCCAGTTGAACAGCGGCGTGGCGCAATTCACGGCCGAGCTTGAGATAGCTGCGCCAGCGCGCAGCATCGATCTGACCAGAAGTCAGCGCCGCTTGTACGGAGCAGCCGGGTTCGACGCTGTGGCTGCAATCGCGGAAGGCGCAGCGCGCGGCCAGGACTTCGATTTCAGGAAAAGCCTGGTCAACCGCGGCAGCGTGGCCCAGAAGCGATGATGTTGCTGTTGCAGACGCTCCGTGGGAGTAGAAATCCTCTGACCAGAGTTGCAGTTCGCGAAGGCCGGGATTATCCAGAATCAATCCGCCGTGGGGCAGAAAGAAAAGTTCCCGATGCGTGGTGGTGTGGCGTCCGCGGCTGTCCGAGGTGCGCGTGGGTTGCGTGGTTTGCACGGCTGTTCCCAACAGCTGGTTCACGATGGTCGACTTCCCTGCTCCGGAAGAGCCAACCAGGGCACCGGTTTGGCCCGGGGCGATGAACTGCAACAGCGTGAGCGCGGCTGCAGACGAAGTTGCGGATATCGCGACGACTGAAGTCCCAGGTGCAATGGCTTGAACTTCTTCCAGGCGTGCTGGTATGTCGCCGCAGAGGTCGACCTTGTTGAGCACGATGATCGCAGCTGCTCCGCTCTGGCGCGCTGCCACCAGATAGCGTTCCAGCCGGCGCAGGTTGTAGTCATGATCAAGCCCGCACACGATGAACAGCAGATCGATGTTGGCGGCAATGACCTGTTCTTCCGGCGCAGGGCCGCTGACCTTGCGGGAGAAGCAGGTCTTGCGCGGTAAGACACCGGTGATGATCGCCAGGTCCGCGGGTGAATACTGGCGAACGGCAACCCAGTCCCCGACCGCGGGCAAATCAGCAGCAGAGGCGCGATAGAGAAACGCTCCGGCGACTTCGGCGTTAGCCTCGCCGGAGGCGGTCCAGAGAGAATAGGATTGGCGATGTTGAGCCAGCACACGCGCAGGCTGCAGAGCCTTATGATCGGCTGTGTTGAATTGCTGCGAGAAAAGTTCAGACCACGATTCGTTCCATCCTGCCAATTGCAATTGCATGACGATTGCGCTCCAGAACGCATGTCGCGAAGCATGCGCGGGAAAGGCTATTTCCAGTCTTTTCGGCAAAGGAAAGGCGCAGATGTTGCCGGAAAGACGAGACACTTCAAGCCTGGTTGTTCGGAAAATACAGAGAGCGCCGAATTAAAGGATGGCAGTCATAGGCGGTGAGTAAGAGTGTAACGCACGGCTGGGAGGAGAATCCAGCTGCAATTCACGGCCTGCAAATTCCAACAGCCTCGTGTTGGTTTGTCTGACCTGCCTGTTGTCACTGCCGCAGCCATATTTTTCATAGACAAAAGGGTTTGTGGCGGAGAAGCCGTTATCAATTTCAGCAACAAACGAACAGCTTGGCATTTTGCAAGGAACCTGTGTAGCGAAGGAGGCCACTTTGAGGCCGTTCAAGACCCATGTCTTGTATTCAGCAGCAGTGGTAGTTTTATCTCTGTTTGCCTTTACCCAAATGTCAGTGGCGCAAAGCTTGCCGCCCGGAGCAGGCGGCGGACGGACCATCGCCAACAAGGCAAAGGTCGGAAAGAGAACGCGTCCAGCCAAGGCCACGAAGGGTGCGG
The DNA here is from genome assembly GCA_036557225.1 of Candidatus Angelobacter sp. Taxonomy (GTDB): domain Bacteria; phylum Acidobacteriota; class Terriglobia; order Terriglobales; family Acidobacteriaceae; genus Angelobacter. The sequence continues at coordinate 41,079 of DATBHX010000039.1, read as the reverse complement.
CACCCGCTCCTGCTCTAGTCAAAGCGATAAGACTGATTCGTGGCACAACATACACAATCAGCGCTTGTACACAACGAATCGATAGTCACCTTTGTGCAGAAGGAAGCTGCAGTTGGGTGCCGACCTCGTGGCCATTTACCGACCTCGCAATGGATTCGGTGACAGGCTGTCTCTATGGCACGCCGCCGGCAATTGCGATTGCAGACGTGGAGGTTACCGCGACAACGGCAAAAGGTGCTTCGAGGTCGGATTCTTTCACGATTGAAATCGATCCAGCGCAGGGAGACACGATCCAGGTTGGAGTAAAGTCCGTATCTCTTACGCCACAGCCAACCGGCCAGGCGTATCGGGCGCCGCTCATTGCATTTGGCGGACAGGGACGCTACATCTGGCGCACAATGAGTACATTTCCGCAAGGTCTTCAGCTGGACCCGAGCGGCTACATAATCGGGAAACCGGACACAAAAGGCGTTACGACGGTTAAAGTTACAGCAACGGACACAAACAATCATTCTTCAGCGGAAGCCACGATTGCCATTTCGATCAACTCGGCGCCGGATTGCGGCAATCCGAAATATGGCGATCCACAGTACTTCAATGGGTGGACGCCACTGAGCACGAAACGATCGCGAAATCTTGATCCCAACGGCCATACCGCTCCGGCTTCGCCTACGAACAACGATGTAGTGTGTTTCTATCAGGCGACCGGCCCTGTGGCGCCATTAGGCCAGGTGCAGTATTTGTATGGCATTGATCAGGGAACCAATACGATCTCCGCGGACCTTGTTGCGATACAGTTTCCCGCGCCTTTTGGACTACGCGTCGCCCTGGGCAGCAGCGTTACCGGCGGTGGAAATGCAAGCACGTCATCCGCGCAGGCTACTGCGGCTTCCACCCTTGCGACCATTCAGGCCGGGGGCAATTTCTATCTCCACGCTCTGTACCCGATCTACGTATACAACAACAATGCTCTGCAATTCGTCGCCACGGGCAATGCCAAGCTGGGCTTTAGTTTTGACGGATTTGCGGGCCAGTCGACGCTATCGCAGGCTACTGAGAAATACGTTTCTGTTCCGTTTGAAGCGTACGCCGAATATCACGCGATTGGGAATGCTGGAGGCTTCTACGGTGACTATTCTGCCGGTTACCAGAACGTTCCCGATAGCTTCAAAACCGCAGCCGGGCTTTCGACAAACAACTTCTTCCTACAACAGATGTCATTTGGCGTTAGTTTTGCCGGGCTGGTACGGGTTGGCGCACAGCGCTATGTCGGGCCTGCTGCAGCCTTCGGCGCTACCACCGGTGCTGATTTCAAGAACTGGCATCTGGTGATCCAACTGAATCCAACCAAAGGATCCTAGCTTTCTCTCTTTCCGCGCAAGGCAGCTTTGCTCCCGTCCTTTCGTTCTTATGAGCGAGAGGATGGAGCATGCTGTTTCGTGCCTCCATCTCAAATCGTGCGTTCCTTCTGAAATCGTCTATTCTTTCCAGCCCGTTGCTTCTGCTCGCCAGGCGGCATTTCCACAGTCGGCGTTACCAAAGTTCCATCCCATCAGTGAACAACTTTGTAGCGCAAGCAGGGTTAGAATTCACATAACAGCACACAAACTTCCCTTTACGCCGCCGGCAGGAAGGCGCGGTCCATCCGGCAAGTAGTTACATGCAGGAGAAAACGTATTCATAGCTGAGGGTTTCAACCAATGGAAACTTTCAGCTGAAACAGTTATACGCATAGCAAACAAGGAGAGCCGTAATGTCGCAAAGACAAGTTTTGAATCCCGCGCGGAAAGCGGGCCGAGTGCTGATGATCGCGCTGGCCCTGGTGGCGATGGTTTGTGTGTGGGCCGCACCCGCAGCGGCGCAGGACGCGCCGTATTATTCGCCCGATCAGCTTGACCATCTGGTATCACGAGTTGCGTTGTACCCTGATCCGCTGCTGGCACAGGTGCTGGCTGCGGCCACATTCCCTGACGAAATTCCGGATGCTGCCCGCTGGGCCGATCAGAACCGCGGTATGAACGGCGACCAGCTGGCAGGCCGGATCCAGGACGATCAGCTGCCCTGGGACCCGTCTGTGCAGGCGCTGCTTCCCTTCCCGGCGGTGCTGGGCAACATGGCGTCGGACATGCGCTGGACCACTGATCTGGGCGATGCCTTCCTGTCGAATCAACAGGAAGTGATGTTTGCCGTGCAGAGAATGCGGCAGCGCGCGCGCGACTATGGCTACCTGAGAAGTGGCCCGCAGATCGTGGTAAGCGGCGGCCCTTATATTGCGATTGCGCCGGCGCGTCCGGACTACATCGTGGTTCCCTACTATGATCCGGTCGTGGTCTATGAACGTCCGCGGCCTGGCTTCTTCGTGGGAGCCGCCATCGGCTTCCGCTTCGGCGTGGTCGTGGGAGCTGCGTACCGGCCCTGGGGCTGGGGTTACAACCGCATTTCGTGGAACGAGCGCGTGGTGATCGTCAACAATGCGCCGTGGCGCCGCACCTGGGTAAACCGGACAGTCTATGTTCATCCTTATACGGTCCGGCGGGTCGTGGTTCACGACCGCGTCTGGAACGAGCGGCATGAAGCCATGGAGCGCGAGCGTGACCACTTCGCCCACGAGCATCATGAAGCGATACGAGAACGGCAAATCGAGCACCACGAAGCCGTAAGAGAGCGGCAAGAAGAACATCGCGAGGCCGTACGGCACGAAGAACGCCGCGACGCCTATCGCGACGCCCGGCATGACGACCATCACGACGATCATCACGACGTGCATCGCGATGACCATCCAGTCCGCGAAGCCCACAATGACGTGGGGCATGTCGAGCGCCGGGATGCCGGCCACTCCGATAATCATGGCCATGACAATCACAGCAACGGCAATGGCCACGACAATGGCAACCGTGGAAATAACGGCAATCACAACGGCAACAACAAAGACAAAGACGACAAAGGCCATGGCGATCACGACGGCCACGGACGATAACTAGTAGTCTCTAGAACTGATTTCTTGTGAAAGCGCGGCCGGCAGGCCGCGCTTTTTCGTGTTCGTTCTAGTGGGCGAGCGAGCGGGCTGCGGGCGAACTGGCCAGAAGCCAGGGACATGAGCTATATTCGCGTCCACGGCGGTGCGCTATGTTGACCCATACTGCTCCCTTTTTCATCATCGACGATCTTGACGCTACGCTTGCGTTTTATCAGTCCAAGCTGGGGTTCCACGTTCTTTACAAGGGCGGAGGCGACGGAGTAGGACCTGACTTCTTCGCCGCCGTAGGACGCGACCGGGTCATGCTCATGCTCAAGGCGATTACGCCGGAGATCCATCCGCAGCCGAACTATACGCGGCACGAATGGGCCCGCTGGGATGCCTACTTCGGCACCGATGATCCGGACTCTCTGTACAAAGAGTTCGTCGACCGCCAGGTCCCTATGCATCGTGAACTGGCCAACACAGACGATGGCCTCAGGGCCTTTGAGATCACCGATAACAACGGCTACGTGCTGTGTTTTGGGCGGCCGATTGAGAAATAGGGACAGCCTAGGAAGCACTTGACTGTGCGCGCTATACGAAGACAATGTTTGGGTTGAGGTTCACCATAGCCTATGAATCGACGCGAATTTGTTTGCGGCGTAGCTGCGCTCGGCAGCGCCGCTGCTCTCCCATCCCAAATCGCGCAAGCGCAGCGCGATCCAGGAGCCGTGGTCGGGGGGACCCTACCGGCAACCTCTGCCGACCTCTCGCTGCCGCGCAAAGCTGACTTCACTATCCCTGAAGGCGAGACGTATATCAACAGTGCCTACGTGCATCCGCTGCCGATCGTAGGTCGCGAAGCGCTGCGCAGGTATGTAGACTCGCGCACTGGTCCGGTCCTGGACACACACTATGACCGGGAACAGGTGAAGGCGGAATTCGCCGCCTTGATTAACGCGAAGCCATCAGAAATCAGCTATATCCCCAACACCAGCTCCGGCGAGAACCTGGTGGTGAACGGGCTTGGGATTGTGGGCACCGATTCCAATGTTGTGACGGACGCATTGCATTTCGATGGCGCTCTTCTCCATCTGGGCGAGCTCAAGCGCCGCTCCGGGCTCGATGTGCGTATCGTGATGCCGCGCGATTGGCGGATTGATCTTAAAGATCTGGAACGCGTGATTGACAGGAAGACCAAGCTGGTCGAGATCTCGCTGGTCGCCATGACGAACGGATTTCAGCACGATCTCAAAGCCGTATGCGATCTGGCCCACTCGCGCGGCGCCTATGTTTATGCCGATATCGTGCAGGCTGCCGGCAACACTCCCATTGACGTGCGCGCCAGTGGAGTCGATTTTGCAGCCAGCGCTACGTTCAAGTGGCTCATGGGAGATTTTGGCCTTGGGTTTCTCTATGTCAAGGAGGAACTGCTCGATCGCGTTCTGCGACAAACGCAATACGGATACTACCAGGCTGAGGAAATGCAATCGCACTTCCTTCCTGGCGATGACGTAGGATCGACACCCTATAGCTGGAAGCTCAGCAACGATGCGACTGGCCATTTCGAAACAGGCACCTCGGGGTCAGGGGCGCAACACATATTGATGGAGACGCTGCCCTACATCCGGAAAATCGGCGTGGAAAAGATCCAGGCGCATCGCCAGCCGCTCCTGAAAAAACTGCGCGAGGAAATGCCGCGGCTCGGATTCACTCCGCTGACACCGCCCGAATCAACGTCTGCCCTGATCAGCTTCTCCATGAAAGATCGGGGGAATGTCGTCGAGCGTCTCAAGAAGGCGAATGTCAATGTGAGAGTGGCGGAGGATTTCCTTCGCGTGTCGCCGTCCGTGTTCAACGACATGGGCGACATCGAAAGGCTGCTGGAAGCCCTCTCATAACGCCGGCGAGTATCCATGCACCAGAGAACGCAAAGGGGTCGGGAGATCCCACCCCAACAAGCCAACACCGGGCTTGTCGGGGGCCCCGGAGATCGGGTCATCGGGAGATCTCACCCCAGCAAGCCAACACCGGGCTTGCCGGGGACCCCGTCATCGGAAAGGCAAGACCATGAGCCGCTGAAGGACACTGATGAACGCTGATCAAGAAAAATCCAAACCCATTTCCCGCAGAGGACGCCCGTTCGACACCTTTCGGTGGCTCAGGGCAGGCTGCGGAGGCAAAGGAAGAGAAATCAAGGAATTTGCGCGTGATCACCGGGCGCCCCATCCGCTGGGGCATTTTTTGTGAAAAAACCCACTACCAAAGTAGGGTTCCAGTTTTCAGAAGCCCATTCCGTCAGGTATTGTAGTAACCCTCGCACAAAGTCCTGGAAGGAGTAGTGGAATGAGCTTTCAAAGGCGGCAATTCCTTCAAATCTTGTCCTATACTTTCGCGTCCAGCATCGTTGTGCTCCAGAGCGAATCAGCTATGGCGGAACAGAACGCCGCACAGCCGGCGAATCATGCTCCGCCTGCGAAGGCAGCTGCTAAAGATGAATCGAGAGGAGCGGAGATGGAAAAAGTAGCCGGAATCGGAGGGTTGTTCTTTCGAGCTAAGGATCCCAAAGCGTTGGCGAACTGGTACCAGCAGCATTTGGGGATTGCGCTCACACCGACGAGCGAGGGCGGACAAGTTTGGCAGCAAGAAGCCGGACCTACTTCGTTCAGTCCCTTTCCCGAGACGACCAAATATTTCGGGGACCCTAACAAGGCCTGGATGATCAACTTTCGCGTGCATGACATGGACAAAATGGTAGCCCAGCTGCGAGCGGCAGGAATTGAGGTGAAAGACCCCGAAACCTATCCCAAGATCGGGCGCTTCACCCGGTTGCATGATCCGGAGGGAAACCCAATCGAATTGTGGCAGCCTGAATAGTTCGGCGCTCCGGCCCACCCTTTGCGTCCGCCGGCATCTGGGAGAAGACGGAATCGTAGGATACAAAGGGATGGGGCACCCGGCGGGCAGATTCCGGTAGTGGTACAGTTTGACGGCTTTGGTAACGCAAGGTCCCTCACCCCTACTCCCACCCCAAATCGCGCAAAAGCGGCGCACTTGGGGGCCCCGGACTCGCGCGCTCTGCCCATTCACGCCAAAAGCGGGCGTCAACGGGCCCGAAAGCGCTTGCTCGTTGACGGGGATTCGGGATGACGAGCTTATAAGAATTTTCAAACTGTACCACTACCCAGATTCCAAAGGTGAAAATTCAGAGCAGCCCGATTTGGCGCAACTCGGCGCATGCTTCGGCACATCCCAAGTAGAGTCGACGTAATCGTCCTTGCTTTTGAAAGAGGGATTTGTACTGGAGTTTATGTCGGTTTTTCTTCGGGAGCCGTGCTCCGAAAAGTTCCTGTCCTGATCACCCTCAAAAGCCTGTGACGTGTGCGTCAGGAGTGATGTGTGCAGCAACAGGGAGAAAACCGGCGACTGCGGGATGAGGATGTTCGCGCCCTGGCCGAGGTAGGCCTGTTTTCCGCCGGCATTATTCATGAAGTGAAGAATGCGCTGCAGGGCGTCGCCAACGCGCTTTTCCTGCTGGACCGCGAAAAGGACCTGAGGCCCCGGGCACGTCAGTGGATTGGCACCGCACGCCAGGAGCTCTCACGAGCTTTTGACGTCTCCCGTGACACGCTAGCCCTGGTGCGGGAGGAGAACGCTGTTCCCGTCAGGATCACAGACATCCTGGAAGATGTGCTGAGCGCCTACGCCGAAAAAATCGGCTATAAGGGCGTTGCCATTGACCGGCACTATGAGTTTCATGAGACCATCCAGGCCGATCCCGGAGCCGTGCGCCAGGTTTTTGCCAACATCGTGCTCAATGCGCTGGAATGCCTGCCCAAACGGGCGGGAAAACTCACCATCCATACCCGTGCGTGCCACGTGGGGGAAGAGGAGAACGTACGCCGCGCGAAGGCCGTGCGCGGCGTGCGCATTCTCTTTGTCGACAATGGGCCTGGCATTCCCAGGCAGAACCGACGCAAGATTTTTGATCCGTTGTTCTCGACCAAAAAGGGCAAAGGCTCCGGCCTGGGATTGTGGATTTGCGCGCAGCTTGTCCGCAAACAACGCGGCGGCCTGCGCCTCCGGAGCAGCGACAAGCCAAGATCCTCCGGGACATGCTTCTCTGTGTTTCTGCCGCTGAATCAAAATTGAAGAGAGATTTCCGTCTGTTCCCGGTTTTTGAAATGTTTCCGCCTCTACAAGGTTTTTCGCAGCGCCTTCCGTCAGGCTGAGACCATCTTTTCAGGATGGCGGGCCGGCCACTTATTCACCAATGTTCCCAAGCGGTCAAGCGCCGTGGAGAAATTGTTACCAACAGCGGCAAAGCCGATGCGGAAATGATCGGGCACGTCAAAGCAATCGCCCGGCGCCAGCAGGATTCCCTGCTCCGCGGCGGCCTGGCAGAACGCGCGCGAATTGTCTCCGCTCAGCAGCCAGGGAAACGCCGTCATGCCGCCCCGGGGAGGAATCCAGCCGAGCACGTCGCTATGGTCCACGATGAAGCGTTCGAGCAGCCTGAGGTTCCGAGTGGCCGTTTCCTGGGCCTTGCCGTGCACGACGTCGCGTTTGCGGATGGCGATTTCCGCCAGGATCTCTCCCGTGGTGGTGTTGGAGGCGGTGAAATAAGCGTGCGCAGTCCAGTATTGCCGGCGGCGCTCGGCGTCACGCTCGATGATCCATCCGGTGCGGACGCCGGGAATGGATAGCGCCTTGGAGAGGTCGCTGATCACAGTCGCATGCGGCAGGCGCGCCGCCGATTTCGCCGGCTTTCCGTGATAAATAGGATGGTAGACCTCGTCACTGACCAGCTGGATTCCGCGTGCGGCGGCGAACTTATGCACGGCTTCCAATTCTTCCTCGCCGATAACACCACCCGTGGGATTGTGCGGGCTGTTGATCAGGATGAGTTTGGTGTTGGCGTCGGCCAGCCGCTTGATCTCGTCGGGATCGACGCGGAAGCCGTTCTCGCGGCGCACACGATAGAAGCGGGTCTCCAGGCCCAGCGATTCCGGGATCGCGGCGAAAGTAGCGAATCCGGGCAGCGGCAGAATCACGTTCGCGCCCGGCGCTGCGGCCCGCCACATCAGGGCCAGGATCGCCTCGGCCGCGCCGGTCATGACCTGAACGGTTTCGACCGGAACGCCCTGCATCTCAGCGATCGCTTCGCGCAAGCTGTCGCCGCCGGCAACGCGCGTGTAAACCAGCTTGTGGTTCATGAAGCGGTGGCGCGTTTCATCATCCGCGAGCGCGAGGATGTCATTGACGGTCCACGTGGGTCCGGTGCTGGCTCCGAGATTGAAATCTATGGAGTGTTCATATTGGTCGAGCCAGGCATCGAGCAGGAAAGGCTTCAGTTGCATGCGAGCACCTCAGAGAGGAACTTGGAGCTCTGTTTTTGATTCCAGGAAGAAGCAAAGGGATGATTTTTAGTTTGCGCTCCTCCCACCCTTCGCAAACTGCGCGAAGGATGGGGCATCCGCATTCGGCGTCAGCTCTTCTTCGCACCCTTTCGGCGTTGTTTGCTGGCGTCCATCAGTGGCGTCATGTCATAAACCGGGCGGATCTCCCAAGCCGACGCGGTCAAGCCCAGTGCCGGGTGGTTGGAACACAAGGCAATCGCCTCGTTCAGGTCCTTGGCTTCGATAATCGCGATACCGCCCAACAACTCCTTGGTTTCGATAAAGGGGCCGTCGGTGACGGACACCTCGCCGTTCTTCTTCCGTACAGTAACCGGTGCGCTCCGGCTATCCAGGGCTTCCCCACTCAAAAAGTGTCCCTTGGCCCGCATCTGGTCGTCGTAAGCGAAACAGACATCGAAGAGCGCATTCTTCTCGCTCTCGGACATCTGTTCAAATTTTTCGTCGGTATAGCCAAAGCATATGAATTTCATGGATTCCCTCCGGATTCGGCGGTAGTGGTTCCTGTCAGATCGTCGCGGGAAACCCGCAAAATCGACAGGAGGCGTGAACAAAACTTCATTTTATCCGCGCCATAGCGGGACAGGTGAGGAGATCGGGACATCGAGACATCGGGAGATCGGGACATCGGAAAGCCAACCCACCCGTTGCGTCCGCCAATATCCGAAAGAGAGACACGGAATCGAGGGACGCAAAGGATGGGGCACGGGACAAGTGCACAGCAAGCCGAGAGGGCTCTTAGGCGGCAAAGTTCTCGCTCCTGATCCGCCGCCACCGCCTGATGGGACGCCAGTTGCCCGTCTTCCAGTCGGAATAGTCGGCCTCCACGATGAATGCCGGGTCGATGATGAAGTGGAAGGCCGTCTTATCTTGAAAGCGGACGTCGATGCAGTGGTAGTCGCTGCTGGTGTAGAACTCGATGAAGTCCACCGGCTTGCCTCGGGCGTCTTTGAAGCGATAAAAGTTCTTTCCCGCCACGCGAACGGCGCGCGTGTCGGGAGCCCTGCTTTTTTTGCGTCGAACCCAGCGGCGGGGCCGGACTCTGGCGTTTCTGGTCTTGGTCCGGGATCGGGATGAGGTGTTGGGTTTGTTTGAGGGCCGGTGTCGGGCTGAGGGGCTTCGTTTGTTTTTTCGAGGCCTGGTTTGCGGGTTGGGTTAGGACGTGAGCGCCGCGGCGCGAGCCTTGCGCTCCAGAGAGGGAGTGTTTACCTTGTTTGGCAGCCATTCTTGCCTGCTCCAACAGGCGGGATTGGTTAGGGCGCGTTCGGTGCTCATACACCGGGCGCTGCCCGACTAAATTCAGCAATTGGCAATTAGCAAATAGCAATTAGCCAAGCATCCAAGAAGGCGCAGGCTGTGAAGCCTGTGCCTGTTCTTTTTGTAGCGACGCTTTTAGAGGCGAAGCTTTTTGAAATATCGGCGACGTTGATGCGCGTGTCAAGAGTTTGAGCGAGGGTTGAGCAAAAAACGAAGAAAGTGAAGCGGCGTCGCGGCGACTTAATTTTGTTAAGTGTTTTTTTGCGCGCGCACTTCGCCTTCGGCTGCGCGCGAGCCTTCGGCAGAGCGGAAGGATGCTCAAGTATGCGAGGAAAGAAGGCCTGGAAAAGAAATGGAAAGACGTGATGGCGATGATTGGAGAGCAGGCGGAGGATGGCTGGCCGGCGAACGGTTTGAAGTGGCCGATACCCGCCAAGGGCAAGTCTCTACTGATGAAAGACCGGCTGGTATATGGTCCGCTGATGACACCGTGCGCTTTGCTGCATGTGCCCACGAATGAAGCTGGAGTCATGTTTCTGTTTGCCGCGATGGCGATGGAGCTGGGCTTTGTGGCGACGATCATACGCACGGAGTTTCCCGACTGTGAAGCTCTCCGCGAAGTTGAACCCAACCGGCTGCAACGAGTCTTTATCGAATTTGAATACGAGAGCCGCAACTTCCTGAAGCACGGACACAGGGTGGACAAGTGCGACATCGTTGTCTGCTGGATCGATAACTGGCCCGAGTGCCCGCTGGAAGTGATCGCTCTGAGCGAACTGCTATCAGCTAACAACGAAAAGCAAAGACTTTCACCGCAGATTTGCGCGGATGAACGCTGATCAAGAAAAGGAAACGCATTAACCGCAAAGGGACGCAACCGAACGATTACCCGATCCTCTCCGTGCCTCCGTGTCTCCGTGGTAAGAATTCTTTTCCGATCCGCGCCAATCCGTGTTCATCCGCGGTAAGGTTCTCCTAAATCCCTAACAGCTTCGCCGCGTTCCCTCCCAGGATCATTCCTCGCTCTTCTTCGGTCACGCGCATGGCCTTCAGGCTCTCCAGCATCTTCGGAATGCTGCCGATCTGGTGCGGGTAGTCGCTGCCGGCAAGGATTTGCGACGCGCCGGCGAAGCTGACGGCCAGCTCGAGCGCGCGGGGATCAAAGTTGACGGTATCGAAGTAAAACTTTTTGAGATACGAGCTGGGCGGGCGCGAGATGTTCTTGCGGCAGTCGGCAAAGGCTTCATAGCCGCGGTCGAGCCGTTCGGCCAGGTACGGAATAGCGCCGCCGAGATGGCCGAGCACCCACTTGATATTGGGAAATCGCTCCGGCACGCCGCTGAAGACGAGGCTGGCGGCGGCGAGCGTGGTGTCCATGAGGAAGCCGACGAGGGGCATGAGCCAGTAGTCGAGCATGGCTTCAACGCCCACGGGGTTGGTGGGATGAATATGAATGATGGCGCCGAGCTGGTTGGCCGCTTCCCACACCGGCCAGAAGCGCTGGTCACTGAGCGCCGTGCCGTTGATGTTGGAGAAGACCATGGCGCCGCGAAAGCGAAGCTGCTCCATGGCGCGGCGGAGTTCGGCGACGCTGGCGGCGGGGTCACAGAGCGGGAGCGTGGCCAGCGCGACGAAGAGGCCGCGCTTTGAGGCGACGACGCGGGCAAAAGCGTCATTGCAGAGACGCGCCAGGCGGACGGCGGCGGTCGGCTCTTCTATATGCGTGCCGGGCGTGGTGAGGGTGATGACCTGCGTGTCGACACCGGAGGTGCGGAGCATTTGCTCGCGGTAGTCGATGTCGCGGTGGCCGCGGACGGCGATGTTGTAGTCGCCGGGATAGTGCAGCCAGGGATTGCCTTCGGCGTCATGCGTGACGCGGACGGCGCTGGGACCCTGTTCGATAGCTTTGATGTATTCAGGCGGATAGTAATGATCATGAAAATCGATGACTGGCATTCGTGCTCGTTCCCTCGTGCGGGTGGATTGGTCGTGCGTCAATAAAACACTAACGTAGAGACGTGCTGCTCACGGTCCCTTGGCTTACGCTGATTACGATGCTGCTGCCGGTTTGTTCGTGCCGCGATGAGACCAGACAAAATAAATCGGAAGGCCCAGCAAAATCAAGCCGAGCCCTATGGCGCTCTCGCGTGGGGTGCTGCGGATCTGGTTAATGGCAATGGCAGCGGAAGTTACGAGCGAGACTGCAGGCACGAGGGGATAGAGCGGGCGCAGGTAACGCGGCTGGTACTGTCGCCGGCGATGCAGTACGAAAATTCCCGCAGCCAGCAGCGCAAAGAACAGCCATTCTGTGTAAACCACCCGTGTAAACAGCGCTCGATACGAATTGGTAGCTGCGAGAACACATGCCCAGAATGCCTGCGCAGCGATCGCGAGATGCGGTGTCTGCCGCTGCGGATGGAGAGCGGCCATCCATCGGAAGGCGAGGCCGTCCTGCGCCATGGCGTAGTAGACCCGCGGGCCGGCCAGGGCGATCCCGTTGAGCGATCCCAGGGCGGAAACGATGATCAGCAGTGTGATGGCCGCGGAGCCTCGCGCGCCGAGAATGCGCGTGATGGCGTCGGCAGCGACGCGCGTGGAGCTGGCAACCGCGCTCAGCGGCATCACGTAGAGATAAGCCGCGTTCAGCAGCATGTAGCACGCGGTCACAATCAGTACGCCGAGAATCAGCGCGCGTGGGATGGTGCGCTCGGGATCACGCGTCTCTCCGGCGGCGTAAGTACTCATGTGAAAACCACCGAATGAAAAAAGCCCTGCCGCGATCGCCAGCCCAAACGCCGCAAACGACCAACTCACAGAACCTTGCTGTGCTGCCTCCACCGGCAAACTCCGATGCGCCGCTCCGCCCAATGCGAACAGCAACACGCACATCACGCCGATTGCCGTTACCTTCGCGACCGTCAGCGTCACCTGCACCGCACTGCCGGCCTTCACTCCCATGTACTGGACAAGCGAAACCGCCAGGATCGCCGCCATCGCCAGCAAACGCACACCCGTCTCGCCCAAGCCGAAAAAATATCCCGCATACCGTGCCGCCACCACGGCGATCGCCGCCAAAATTCCTGTGTGCATGGTCCAAAACATGCCCCAGCCCCACAAGAATCCCAGCACCGGCGAATATGTTTTTCTCAAGAACACATAGACGCCGCCGGTTTCCGGAAACAGCCAGGAGAACTCCGCGCACACCAGCGCTGCGCACATGGTGAGCACCCCGGCTGCAAGCCACGCCAGCATCACGCCACGCGGACTTGGCGCCAGGCGCGTCACCTCCGCCGGCTGCACAAAGATCGACGCGCCCACAATGATCCCCACCACCATTGACGTCACTGAAGCCAGTCCCATGGTTGTGCGAAGAGCGGTTCTTCGCAGAGGAGAAATTCCAAGCTGAGCGTGCGCAGGATCAGTGGACATGCGAGAGTTGCGCGATTCTATCACGCGCTGTACGGCACAACTCACGCTTGGCTCCGCCTTCAACGCCATCGTGCGTGAGTAACCAAGGTGCTGCCGCGAAGTAACGTGACTTTACGTCGTCTTCAACACTGTCCGTTGGAATTTTCGCTCTGCGGTCAATGCTTCAGATTCACGGACCCTTAACATTCATGCGGGTCAGGCGCATTCACACCCAGAATTCATGCGCCGATCATCGCTGCTCCAGGCCGCGTACCCTGCACAAAACCTTAGCAGCACTACAGTCCTGCGTCCCAAAGTCATCTATCCCGCACAACGGATCGCGCCCACGATAGCAAAAATCACGGCTTCCCTCGGGCCGGCTGAAGCAGCTCGGAGGACGCCCATGCGTGCCGCAATCAAGCCAGGAGCAAGGAAGCACGGCGTAGACAGCACCAGCGCTGTCCCGAGACGCGCAATCAAGCTTGGGCTTAGTCTGCTACTTCTGTGTTGTGCTGCAGCTGCTCAGCCGAACGTTCCCGATACCGCAACCAGTTCCGCGTTGCCGGTCCGCACGCTTCGCGGATATCTGATGATCGCCGGTGTCACCATCAACGATCGTGGTCCGTTCAATTTCCTCATCGATACCGGCACCAACACAACTTTGCTCGACCCACAACTCGCCGCCGAGCTTGGCCTGCAGCCCAAAGACAGGCTGCGCCTTGATAGTCTTTCCAGCTCCGCCGGCGTGCCACGTTATTATTTGCAGAAGGTAAGGCTTGGTCCGGCTGCACTCTCGAATCTGGAAGCTCTGGCCGTGCCGCTCAAGCAGCTCAGCACCCTCGATCACGACATTCGCGGCATCCTGGGCATGAACTTTTTGCTTCACTTCTCCTTCCGTCTCGATTTCGACCACAGCTCCATCGAGCTTTATCCGTTCCCCGAGACGGCCCGCATCCCCGATGGCCTGCGCGTTCCCGTGCAGATCAATGAAACACGGCTCCTGATCGCCGTAGCCTCCGCCGCGGCGCCGCGCGGGAGCTGGAAGCTTGCGCTCGACTCCGGCATCTCGCAGCTCCTGGTTTTCCAGGACCGGATTGTGCCACAGCGTGAAGACTCAAAGCCCTCCCCACAACCCAAGCGCATGATGCAGGTCTCTACGAACCTGGCCCAACACATGGCTGCCACGCGCCTGCTGCAGGATCTCTCAATTGCTGAGGCAGCCTTGCCCGATCAGGAAGTTGTCGTCCTGCGCAATGACCTGCTCAAACGCAGCGATCCACAGGATGGCCTGCTGCCGGCAGCACTCTTTCATTCTGTTTTCTTTGATCGAATGACTGCGACGCTTATCGTCACTACGCCGCCCACGACCGTCTCTTTGGCGGGTCTCGAAAAACACGAATAGTTACCTGCCGCTCATTTTCTTCGAACTTACGCTGCTTTCCTCCGTTTTTGCCGCGCGACCTTGGCTGCCGGTTTGCCTAGTGCCGTTCGCGTTGCCTTTGGCAGGTGCGCAATCGTCCGCTTCTTTCTCGCCGCCGTGGCTGCTTTCTTGATGTTCCGTCTTGCTGCTGCCCGCTGCTTCTCAGCCGCCATCTGGCCTCCTCCATATGCTTGAAAGTTTCAGTCTTAGTGCCTTTTGAAATATTGCACCGCACGCTCGTGGGCCTTGGCCTTTTCCAGCGACGCAAACGTCCCCAGGTTGCGGCGTTTACCTGTCTTAGCATTCTTCTTGCGCGAATACAGCCGGTACTCGCCTGACTTTAACTTGCGAATCATCGTTCACTCGTCCCTTCTCTTTTGTAGGATGGCTGCCTCTTCTGGTGGGTCGCCCGTCGCAACGCGACAAGGCAACTCTGCAGTTCAGATGGAACGCGTCACTCCGGGACGAATCGCACTGTTCGATTTCGAACGCAGCGTTACGAAATCGGTCAGGATTCCAAGCTGTCGTCTCCCGGCTCATACGAACTAAACGAATGTCTCTCAACTATTTGTCCCGGCACGGTCTATTGGCACCTGGCATGCTCATATTTTGTATGTAAAACTCTGCAGATGTCCGGCTTCAACTGCAGGTAATCGGCTTAGGATTCCATGCTGTATATCTTTTCTAGTTTCGGGCCGTCTAAGCCCACGTATCAGGACGGAGGTCCAAATGACAAAGGTTGAGCGCATTCGTGAAGTGGTAACGGGCTCCGTGGATATGGATTATGTTCGCCGCAAGACTGAAGCCGGCTGGAAATTGGTCGCCATGGAATGGCGCCGTGAGGTCCCCGGCGACGACGCCAAGGAAGCAGTCCTGGTGGAAGAGATTCCTTATGGCATGCGCGTTGCCGCCGATTGCAGCCGTCTGGAAGAAGATCCGCAGGAACGCGCCGTCCTGATGCAGATGATGGAGCTTGTCGTCCAGGATTATTCCATCACCCTGGTGGCTTCCGAGCTGAACAAGCGCAGCCTCCGCACTCGCTCCGGCGGCTTCTGGACCCCCGTTTCCGTCTTCAACATGCTCCCGCGCCTCATCGAAGTTGGCCCTAACATCTTCTCGAGTGACGAGTGGGAAGCTCGCAGAGAACGACTCTTGAAAATGGTATAGGACAACAAATCCACAATAAGCGGTCAGGGCCGCTTAGCTCCGAACTGCATGCATCAAGAGCATGGCTCACGCAAATGGCTAGTAGGGCGGAGGATTCCCCGCGAAAACGGCTTTGGAATAGAGGCTTCTCACGCCTCTCGCCTTAAGGGCTGCCCCAGATACGTACCTAGGTACTAAGCCGTAAGTGGAATTTGTCGTTCCGATTTGGCAAAAGTGTGCTTACAATACGCCGCATAAGCACCAAAATTAAGGAGGATCTGTGTATGGGTAGGCCGACCGGGGTAACGGTTATTGCGGTTCTTTATTTTATCGGGGCGGCATTCTGCCTTCTAGGTGGACTGCTCTTCATAGCAGGTGGCGGCTTCCTTGCCACGATAATCAACCAACAGGGCCAGGCCGGCAGTTCGGGTATGGCTGGTATCATGGCAGGCTTGGGCGCGGCCATGGGAATTATGTTCCTCGTCTTTGGCGTGATCGATGCCCTCGTGGGCTGGGGCCTTTTGAAGCTGAAGAACTGGGCCCGCATAGTCGCCATCGTATTCGCGGCGATCGGCGCATGCTTTCAATTGCTCGGAGTGCTTGGATCGTTCAGTCACTTTAACCTTGGCAACCTTATCATCAACCTCGCGTTTCTAGCGCTCTATGCCTGGATGATCTCGTATTTGATCAAGGCTCCAGTTAAAGCCGCGTTTCAGGGTGTACAGGCCAGGGCAGCAACCGCCTAAAAGAAATCAGGAGTTCTGCAAGTCTCACTTTGGGGGTGCCGATTTGGCAATCGGCGCCCTCGGCGTCGTTCTTCGTTCCCCAGGCCCTGCCCATACCGATACAATCTTGAGGGAGAATCATGCCCAACCTCGTCTTCCTCTTCGACGTTGACAACACACTGCTCGATAATGACCGCGTCACTGCCGATCTCAAGCGCTACCTCGAGCAGAAGGTTGGTCCTGAACGCCAGCAGCGCTACTGGGACATTTTTGAGCAATTGCGCACTGAACTGGGCTATGCCGACTATCTCGGCGCGCTCCAGCGTTACCGCATCGAAAACCCGCGCGATCTAGGATTGCTCGCCGTCTCGCGTTTTTTCGTCGAGTATCCCTTTGCTACGCGCCTCTATCCCGATTCACTCGACGCCATTGAACACGTCAGGCAATGGGGCAAAGCCGTCGTCCTTTCCGATGGCGACGTTGTCTTTCAGCCACTCAAGGTTTTCCGCTCCGGTATAGCCGATAGCATGGATGGCGTGCTCATTTACATCCACAAGGAACAGGAATTGGCCGACGTCGAGCACCGCTTCCCTGCCGATCACTACGTTCTGGTCGACGACAAGATCCGTATCCTCGCCGAGGTAAAAAAAATCTGGGGCAGCCGCGTCACTACAGTCTTTCCTCGCCAGGGACACTACGCTCTCGATCCTAAAATCGTTGCCGCCTATCCCCCCGCGGACATCACCATCAATCGCATCGGCGAATTACTGAACTTTGATCTCGACGCACTCCTGGCCGCCCGCCTCTCTTGAACGTGGCCACATATCAAGGGAATGATAGGTAAGCTGCTGTTGAGAAATTGAACGCTTATTGACCACGTCATCCCGACGGCCGTTTAGCGAGCGTGCGCAGTCACCAGCGCGCGAGTCCGGGGTCCCCGACGCGCCCGGTTTTGGCGCGGTGGGGTGGGAGTAGGACGGAGGGACCTTGTGCTTCCTCCTTAAAATGTAGAGCCAAAATGTAGAGGCGTCCTCTAAGCGAATATCGCACCCACACTGTTCTTTTCGAGGTTCACGTGTTAGATTTTCAGGCCATCAGTAAGGAGAAGCATGCCCAAATACGTCATTGAACGTGAAATCCCCGGAGCAGGTAATCTAAAGCCAGCAGAGCTTCAGGCCATCTCGCAGAAATCCTGCGGCGTTCTTAAAAACCTTGGGCCCCAGATCCAGTGGGTGCACAGTTACGTGACCGGAGACAAAATCTATTGCGTCTACATTGCACCGAATGAAGAGATGGTGCGTGAACACGCCAAACAGGGCGGTTTTCCCGCCAACAAGGTCTCAGAAGTAAAAACGGTCATCGATCCCACAACCGCCGAATAAGGTCTCCTGTTACGGCTTACCTGCCGGCGATACCCTGCACTTCAAATCTGGCATCGAACAGCAGCCTGCCTGAGCCCAGAAATGCTCGTGCCGGAAACTCTCCTCGGAAATAAGTGCGGTAAACCGTATTGAACTGCTCAAACAGATTCACATCGGAGCAGAAGATCTGCACAGAGAGCAGGTTCTCCATGGTCAGGCCGGCTGTTTCGAGGGTCTGCTTAATGCCGTCCATGACCAACCGGGCCTCTTCTTCCGTCGTCGCTCCAGGCCTTCCCGTCTTTGGGTCGAGGCCGATATGGCCGCTGAGGTAAAGCGTATCGCCGTGCCATACCGCGTCACTGAACGGAAGATTTGCGCGTACCGTGCGCTCTGACCTGATTCTCTGCATTGTTCTGCTCCCTCCTGCTGCCCTAAACGGCTGCTTGCTTTGCGTACTCACAAAGATGCTCCGGCATATTTCCGATATTCAATTTTTTCGCTGTGCCCTCCGCTTGCCGGAGCGGGGAGTAAAATAAAAAATCAGGAAGTTGCTCGCATCGCTCACCCAACTGGAGGGATAAATGCGTAAATTCCTGGCAACACTGGTCCTACTGCCCGCACTGCTGGTCGCGCAGACATCCAGCGCTCCTAAAAAAGCGCCGGCTGCAGCAGCCAGTGCGGCGCCCGTGGTCGTCACACCCGACAAAATCCAATGGGGCCCGGCTCCCCCTGTCTTTCAACCTGGCCTGCAAATGGCCGTGCTTGCCGGCGATCCCGGCAAACCCGGTCCGTTCGTTGTCCGCCTGAAGTTCCCTGACGGATACAGAGTCATGCCGCATTGGCATCCCACTGCGGAAAACATCACCGTGCTGTCCGGCGAATTCCACGTGGGCATGGGCGACAAGTTTGAAGAAAGCTCGCTCACAACCCTGCCTGCGCAATCCATCGCCTCCATGCCTCCTCATCACAATCATTACGCCATGGCGAAGGGCGAAACCGTGGTCCAAGTCAACTCCACTGGGCCGTTCAAGCTTGTCTATGTAAATCCGGCGGACGATCCAAGCAAAGCACAGGCTGCACCCAAGAAAGGCGCAGCCCCAAAAAAGTAAACTTCTTTCCCGGAGGCTAAGGTAAAGAAACAGATCGTGGATATGAAAACTGATTCGGGTGCAGCGCGGCGCCCGGTTCCCCGATGCGCCCGATTTTGGCGCGGTGGGGTGTTGGCATCCGAGTCGCCACTTTGGCGTGGGCGACCGCACCCATTTTTATTTAGTCAACTTGATGGGCGGACAGGACGGCGTTGCCGCAGAACGGATCCTCTGCTGTATGTTCTCCCGCGCCTTCTTCATGGCGTTGCGATCATCCAGCAGCTGCAGCGCCCAGTTCGCACCCATGGCGAGTGAGTAGATCTCAAAGGCAAACTGCTCCGGATCGATCGCGGCTTTCAGGTGGCGCGCCTTCTTGGCTGCATCCACGGCCCGCGTGAGCGTTCCCAGCCAGGCCTTCATGGTATCGGCGATCGCATCGCGCACGGGCCCGCTCCGGCTGTCGAATTCGAGCGATGCGGCAGTAAAGAAGCAGCCGCCTTTAAAGACCTTTCCTTCCACGTGGCCGAGCCAGCCCTGGCACAGCTTAATCAGCCGGTCGATTCCTTCCGGCTCCGCCAGCGCCGGCCGGATAATATGCTCCACAAAAATCTGCCGCGCCATCTCGATGGTCGCCAGCTGCAGCTCTTCTTTCGAGCCGAAGTGAGCAAACAGCCCGCTCTTGCTCATCTTCAGCTCGTCCGCCAGCCGCCCAATGGTCAGCCCTTCCAGCCCTTCTACGGACGCCAGATCCACGGCAACGCGCAAGATACTCTCTCGCGTGCGCACACCCTTGCTGGGACGAGATGCGGCTTTGGCGGTATTAACCGGCATAGAAATAAATTTTAACTCAAAGATAATAGCACGAACGTTCGTTTTTGTGCTATGGTGATTTTGCGTTACCCGGAGGGCCCGTGTTTTGCACCACGTTCCCCAGTTTTGCCAGAAGGCTTGTCCGCAGCCTCGCCCACAGCTTCTTCGTCCTTGTGTTCCTTGCCGCAGTACGGCCAGCCGCCGCTGAAGAGATACACCTGGATAGCTGTGATGGCCTCCCCGTCGCCCAGGTCACGGTAGCCGGCGCAAAATTCCGCTTCCTGGTCGATACTGCCGCCACCTCCATGCTCAACAGCAAATCCTTCGCCCATGGCGATTCGCGCAAGGTCTCCGTCACATCATGGACCGGCACAGTTGAAACCCAATCGCATGAAGTCGCCCTGCCTGACCTCGTGATCGGCGAGCACCGTCTGACCGGCCTTCATCTTCCCGCCGTGGACCTCTCCGCCATCGGCCATGCTTGTGGCAAAACGATTGACGGCATCCTGGGTGTCGATCTGCTCTCACGCCTCGGCGCTACCGTTGACCTGAAAAACCACACCGCGGAACTGAGTCCTGATCCGAAAACGGCGGAAGCGATCTTTGCCGAGCTTCACCGCCAGCTCACGGCATGCGAAGAGGCTTTCAACCGCGCCGATGAGACTGTTTTCGCCGAATGCCTCGATCCGCAAGTTGTCGCCTTCACCATTGGCGGCGATTTCTACGGGCGCGACGCCACCATGGCTTACCATCGCAAAAAGTATTTCCAGGCTACGCCGCCGGCTCATCTCAAGATGGTTCCGCGCGCGCATCACCTGATCGGCGATGCGGTTTGGGTGGAATACGATATGAAAATCGAACTCGAGCAGCAGACAATTGCCGTGCGTGGAACGGCTTTATGCCGCAAGAGCGACGGCCGGTGGCGGATTGTCCACATGAACCACTCCAGCCCATCTCCGGAGCTGAAAGCGCAAACTAAATCCGAAACTCCGCAATAGCTGGGAGCATCTCTTAAAGCAAAGGATGAACCGATGGCCTCAACCGGCAATGGCGCCGCACGTAAGCTGTATCGCAGGATCAATTTTTATCCGCCCTACCTCGGCGCCGCTGTGCGCGTCACCCGCATCTCTGACGATTTCCGCGACCTGGAAGTCGAGATGCCTCTGCGCTTCTACAACCGCAATTACGTGGGCACACACTTCGGCGGCTCGCTGTACTCCATGGTCGATCCTTTTTACATGCTGATGCTGTTGCACATTCTTGGCCCCGGCTATATCGTTTGGGACAAGGCCGCCACCATCCGTTTCAAGAAGCCCGGCAAAGGCGTGATGAAGGCTGCATTCCACCTCAGCGAAGAGCAGATCGCAGAGATCCGCTCCTCCGCCGAAACCCAGCCCAAGGTCGAACCGCAATTTCTGGTGCTTGTAAAAGACGCTGAAGGCAACGTTGTCGCTGAAGTCGACAAGCTGCTGTATGTGAGAAAGAAAGACACAGCGTCGGGACGCTGATGTATTGCGCCTGCTATCTCTCGGCCTTCACCATCCACCGTTCTTCCGCCAGCCGGTCCGCCGCCTGATACGTCGGGATCCTCTCCCGCTCAGCCATGGCAAAGATCTTCAGCAGAGTGTCGTAGATCGCATCGGTCTTGGCTAGCGTCCTGGGCACGTCCCAGCCCAGCATCTCGCGACAGCAGCCATTGATCACGCCGCCGGCGTTAGCCGCGTAGTCGGGCGCATAGAGAATGCCGCGCTGCTCGAGGAGATCGCCATGTCGCGGCTCAAGCAACTGGTTGTTCGCGCCGCCAACAATCAGCCCGGCCTTTAATCGCGGAATGGTCTCGTCATTGACCACGCCGCCCAGCGCGCACGGTGCAAAGACATCCGCCGCCACCGAGTAAATCTCATCCGCCGTTACTGCCGTTGCATGATGTTCATCCACCACGCGTTTCACCTTCACGTTGTCTACATCGCTGACAATGAGCTTCGCTCCTGCGCGCGCCAGTTCCCCGGCCAGAAAATATCCAACGTGCCCGCAGCCCTGCAGCGCCACGGTCTTTCCCGACAAATCATCGCTGCCCCACCTGTGTCTGGCCGCTGCCTGCATCGCCCGAAAGACGCCGCGCGCCGTATGCGGTGAAGGATCGCCCGACCTTCCCTGCAGCCCGCCTACATAACTCGTTTCTTTCAGGATGTACTCCATGTCCGACGGGCTGGTGCCTACATCTTCCGCCGTGATGTACTTGCCGCCGAAACTGTTCACCAACCGGCCATGGGCGCGAAACAGCTGTTCACGATCTGCGGCATCTCCCGCGCGCAGTACAATCGACTTCCCTCCACCGAACGGCAGGCCTGCCAGCGCATTTTTGTAGGTCATGCCGCGGGCCAGACGCAGTCCGTCAATCATGGCCTCATCTTCATTTTTGTAACTCCAGTACCTGGTACCACCCACCGCCGGCCCAAGCGCCGTACTGTGGACCACGACAATTCCCTGATATCCCGCCGCTTCCTCCGTTCCCCACACGACGCGCTCATAGCCGGGCACACGCACTTCCCTGATTTGCATTGGTAGAAATCCCTGAATTTAGGATGGAGTACCTCTGAATTTACCAGATCGCAGGCAGCCGGCGGAAGCCTCTCTTATACAATGCTTCTGCTTATGCCCAAAATTTCTTTTCCGTTGCGTTTCGCCCCGGTTGCAATCCTTTTTGTCATCCTCGTGTCTTCCTTCTCGCTGGCGCAGCAGTTGGATCCTAGCCTTTACAGTGGCCTGCGCTGGCGTATGATCGGCCCCCACCGTGGTGGACGCACCGTCTCCGTCAGCGGTGTTGAAAGCCAGCCGAACGTCTATTACTTCGGCGGCGTCGGCGGAGGCGTATGGAAGTCCGTCAACGGTGGCATCACCTGGGAGCCAATCTTCGATAGCCAGCCTATCGCTTCGATTGGGGCTCTCACCGTGGCTCCGTCCAATCCCGATGTCATCTATGTCGGCACCGGCGAGTCTGATTTCCGCTCCGATCTCACCTACGGCAACGGCGTGTACAAATCCACCGACGGTGGCCGCACATGGAAGAACATCGGCCTCAAAAGCTCGCAGCATATCAGCCGCATCGCTATCGATCCCCGTAATCCAGACGTTGTCTACGTCGCTGCCATGGGCAGTGCTTACGGTCCCAGCGCTGAGCGCGGCGTCTTCCGCTCGACGGATGGCGGCGCCACCTGGCAAAAGGTCCTCTTTCGCAATGAAGATTCCGGCGCCATCGACATCACGCTTGACCCCGACCATCCACAGACCGTCTGGGCGGCATTGCTGCACGATCGCCGTCCGCCGTGGAGCGCCTATCCTCCTGTCACCATCTCCGGCGAGATTTATAAATCCAATGACGGCGGCACCGTCTGGAATCCCGTGAAAGGCGGCGGCCTTCCTGAAGGTGATTGGGGACGTATGGGGCTGGCCGTTGCGCGCGGTACTCACGGCCAGCGCGTCTATGCCCTGATCGACGCCAAAGACGGTGGCCTCTTCAAGTCTGACGACGGTGGCCAGACCTGGCTGCGTACCGGTACTGATCCGCGCATTCGCGGCCGCATGTGGTACTTCGGCGAGCTGTTCGTCGACCCTAAAAACCCAGACACGGTTTACGTCCCCAACGTCTCCATCTATCGCTCCGCTGACGCGGGAAAAACGTTTGTCGCCATCAAGGGTGCGCCCGGCGGCGATGACTACCACGCCATGTGGATCGATCCTTCCAATCCGCAGCGGATGATCTTCGGCAGCGATCAGGGCGCGGGCGTGAGCGTTGACGGCGGACGCACCTGGAGCAGCTGGTACAACCAGCCCACGGCGCAGTTCTATCACGTCGCCGTCGACAACGAATTCCCTTACCACGTCTACGGCGCCCAACAGGATAGCGGCAGCGTTTACATCCTGAGCCGCAGCAATGACGGTTCCATCACCTTCCGCGACTGGCATCCCGCCGGAGCAGGTGAGAGCGGTTACATCGCTCCCGACCCTGCCGATCCCAACACCATCTATGGCGGAGGAACCTATGGAGAGCTCTTCCGCTACGATCGCCGTACCGGCCAGGCGCAGATCATCGCGCCAGACACCATTCGCGCTTTCGGCGAGGCTCATCCCGAACACCGCTTCACCTGGACCTCACCGATTGTCTTTTCGCCACAGGATTCGCACACGCTTTACTTCGGTTCGCAGTACGTCATGCGCACCAGCGATCGCGGCAATAGCTGGGAAACCATCAGCCCCGACCTTACCGGCACAGATCCCAAGACTTCAGAAGATGGTCCATTGACTGCCGCCAACGCCAAAGCGCGCGGCCACGGCGTGGTTTATGCGATCGCACCTTCACCCGTGAGCGCCGGGCAGATCTGGGCCGGTACTGATACCGGCCTGGTCCATCTCACCCGCGACAACGGAAAGACCTGGAACAATGTCACTCCGCCAAATCTTTCTGACTGGAGCAAGATCAGCCTGATCGATGCTTCGCATTTCGATGCCGGCACGGCCTACGCCGCCATCGACCGCCACCGCCTTGATGACATGGGCGCGTTCATCTACCGCACACACGACTTCGGTAAAACCTGGACGCGCATCAACTCCGGCATTCCCGATGGTGCGTATGTTCGCGCGGTGCGCGAAGATCCGGTCAAAAAAGGACTGCTATTTGCCGGAACCGAGCTGGGTGTTTTTTTCTCCATCGATGATGGCGATCACTGGCAGCCTCTCCAGTTCAACCTGCCGGTTGCGCCGGTTCACGATCTGGTGATCAAAGACAATGATCTGGTGATTGCGACGCACGGCCGCGCTTTTTGGATCCTTGACGACATCTCGCCCCTGCGCCAGCTCACGATGAGTGTGCAGCAAGAACCCGCGCATCTCT
The DNA here is from genome assembly GCA_036557225.1 of Candidatus Angelobacter sp. Taxonomy (GTDB): domain Bacteria; phylum Acidobacteriota; class Terriglobia; order Terriglobales; family Acidobacteriaceae; genus Angelobacter. Next base: position 16,597 of record DATBHX010000039.1, on the reverse strand, counting down.
TTCAGCCGGCGACGGCCATGCGTATCCGCGCCAACACCAACCATGACACGCCTCTGCCCGCGGAGGAGCCTTCCGGCGAGAATCCGCCACCGGGAGCCATCTTCTACTATTACTTGAAGTCACCGGCGCAGAGTGAAGTAAAACTTGAAGTGATGGATGACAAGGGGCAGGTCGTGCGCTCGTTCTCCAGCAAAGACCAGCCGTTCCATCCGCCAACGCCGCTGGCGTTCCCGAACTATTGGTTCAATCCTCCGGCGCCTTTGGCCGCAACCGCCGGTATGCATCGCTTCATTTGGGACATCCGCTACACTGCTCCGCCGATTACTCAGCCCGGTTACAGCATGTCAACCGCTGCTGGAACTGACACTCCACGTGAACCGGAAGGCCCGCAAGCACTGCCCGGTTCCTACAAGCTTCGGCTTACCGTTGACGGCCTAATCTACACTCAGGCGTTCAAGCTGGTAATGGATCCACGGGTAAAAACACGTGCAGAAGATATAGACATGCAATTTCGGGTTGAAGACAAAGTGGTTTGGATGATCCAGCAGGCTGCCGAGATGATAGGTGAAATCCACGCCGCAGCCCAGGCGGGCAAGATCAGTGCTGAAGACGAAAAGCGGCTGGCCGGTGCGCCTCGCCAGCGCGGTCAATCTGAAGGCCAGGGCGGCTCTGGACAGCAGCCTGCTCTTCCTCAACTGATCGGCTCCATGAGCCAACTGCTGGTTGCCCTAGACAGCGCCGACGCCGCGCCTACCAAGCAAGAAATGGACGCCGCCGAGAAACTCATGGGGCAGATGGACCACTATCATCACGAGTGGCAGCGCATGAAGGGCAAATAGCATGCAGACGGCAGAGGTAGTCATAGTCGGCGGCGGCATCGTTGGCTCGAGCATTGCCTGGCATCTCACGCATGCCGGATGCAAAGGCGTGCTGGTCATCGAGCGTGAGAGTTCGCAAGGCAAGGGATCAACGGGCAAGAGCATGGGCGGCGTTCGCGCGCAGTTCTCTACGCCGGTAAACATTCAGATGTCACTCTACTCGATTCCCTTCTACGCGAGATTTGAAGAAGTCGTCGGCCACCCAGCCGACTATCGGCCGCAAGGCTATCTCTTTCTTGCCACCAAACAATCCCACCTCGATTACCTGAACGCCAATTTTGAACGCCAGAAAGAACTTGGTCTCAAAACCGCGCGGCTCCTGCCTGCCGAAGAAATTCGCGCCATGCTGCCGCAGCTTCGCTCGGATGACGTAATTGGCGGCAGCTTCTGTTCAACCGATGGCTTCGTCGATCCCTACAGCGTCATGAACGGCTTCATGGCCTCGGCCACGGAACACGGCGCAACCCTGTGGAAGAAAACCGAAGTCACCGGCATCACTGCAGGCCAGGATCGCACGTTTACTGTCGCGACCAGCCGCGGACCGGTCTCCACACGCACGCTCGTAAACGCTGCCGGAGCGTGGGCGGCGCAAATCGCTAAATACGTCGGCGTCGATCTCCCGGTGGAACCGCTGCGCCGCATGCTTGTGCCGTCAGAACCGTTCGATGATTTCCCGCACTCCTCACCCATGGTCATCGACATGAGCAACGGCTTCCATTTCCGGCCTGAGGGTCGTGGCTTTCTGCTCGCCTGGAACGATCCCGAAGAGACACCCGGCTACAAAACTGACTTCGAGCCTGCATTCATTGAAAAGATCCTCATCCACGCCGCCAATCGCGTGCCTGCATTTGAAAACCTTCCTGTCAATCCGAAGCGCGCCTGGGCTGGTCTCTATGAAATGTCGCCCGACCATCACTGCATTCTTGGCCCGGTCGCTGCCGTGCCCGGATTTTTCCTGGCCAATGGCTTCAGCGGGCACGGTGTGATGCACTCACCCGCTACGGGGAAGATCCTTGCCGATCTGATTTTGCAGGAAAAAACGGACATCGTGGACGATGTCTCTGTCCTCGGCTTTGAGCGCTTCGCCAAGGGCGAGTTGCTGCACGAAACCGCTGTGCTCTAAGCCGGACATTCAGCGGCAAGCGGTTTGTCGTGGAATGCCGCTTGCACTCAAATTGCGCGGGCGATACCGTGATCGCGCGATGAAACCTGGAACGGCACAGAACTTATGCTACGGCGCCGTGCTCGTGATGGCCGTCATTGCCACCATCGGGCTGCACGCGCAAACACCGGCAGATACACAACCCGCGCGATTCATTCTGCAAAAAGACTTCGATGATCTTACCCGCAGCGCTGGGAAGATAAGAAAAGAGGAAGTCCCGGCTTTCGAGCAGCGCGCCAGCGGCGGCGATCCGCAATTGCAGCTTGTACTCGGTACGCTTTATCAGCAAGGCTGCGGGACCGTCTCTTCGGACATCAAGACCGCCCTCAACTGGTATCACAAAGCTGCTGACCAGGGGAGCTCAATGGCGCTAAACCAGATTGGCGTGCACTATGATGCCGGTTCGGGCCGCGACAAAGCGCAGGCGCTTCAGTGGTATCGCCGCGCGGCCGAACGCGGCGACAACGCAGTAGCGGAGCACAATCTGGGCGAAATGCTTACCGAAAGCGGGCAGCCGAAAGATCTGGCTGAAGGTTTGGTCTGGCTACGCCGCTCCGTGCAGCACGGCTTTGATCGCTCGATTGATGACCTTCTCGCTCTGTATGAGAACGGCCGCGCGCTTCCTGGCAAGAGTCTCGCTGAAAACCAGAAAGCCGGTCTGGACCTGCTGCAAGGTTGGGCCGATCAGGGCAATGCGACAGCGCAGATCGGCCTCGCCATGGCCTATTGGAAGGACCTTTTGGGAACCGGCAAGCGCCCGACGGAAGCGATCGAGTGGATGACCAAGGCGGCGGACAAATCCGCAGACGCGGAAGCTTACCTTGGCTGGTTTCGCTCGCAGGAAACCGGCGTGTCGACCAGAAACGATGAAGCAGTACGGTGGTACCGTAAGTCGGCCGAACATGGAAGCGCTCTCGGCCAGACACAACTCGCTTATGTGTACGAGCACGGGTTGGGTGTGCCAAAAGATCCGGCTGAAGCCGCCCGGTGGACTCAACTCGCCGCTGAACATGGCGATCCCGCTGCGCGCTATCATCTCGCAGAAATGTATGAATCAGGGCGAGGCGTGCGCAAAGACAAAGTTACCGCGCTCATGTGGTTCATTCTGGCTCAGGCAGCCGGCGCGCCTGATTTTATGCGCGAGCTCCATCCCAGTTGGCAACCGGGAGGCTTTGCGTTTTATCGCCACCCATATAAGAAAGACTATGAAGAAGCCAACCGAAGGGCCGAGCAACGTCTTTGCCTATGAAGGTTCGCCGGAGACTCACTTGTGGACCGGATTTACCTGATGAAACGAATTGATGATTCGGTCCAGCTCCGGTGGACGCTTTCCTTTGTATCCGGCGGAGAACATGTAAAAAATCTTGTTGCCGCAGTGAAAGCGGTGCAGGTTTTTCTCTCCGGCTTTGGTTGTCACATACTCCAGACCGCGCAGCCCGTCCAATGAAACCTCTTTGAGTGAACCGGCTACCACGGGCTCGCGCGGATCTTTGTTGCCATCGGCCTTGTCCCACAGATCGGCCAGAGTGGTTTCGCAATCCATCAGCTTGTGCACTGCACGTAAGCTGAAAACGCTGCCATCGCTCAGCCGCACCGTGTAAACGTGTATGTGGCGATCGCCCGCGTCGTCATGCGGAGTGACCGCCCCGGGTAGGCTGATGGCAAAGCCATCATCCGGAAAGATGTAGGGTCTCCACTGTTGCTTTGATTGTTGTGCCAGTGTGGGACAGATCAGGACCGAGATCAGGACGGCAGCAAGAAGGCTTCTCATAGGCTCAAAACATCTTACCAGCCGCGCCTTGGCCGCAGAAGTTACTCATGTAGCGGATCAATTGGAAACTGATTGCTATGTCGTCTTTTTCAGTACCGTGTCCAGCTTATGCATGGCCGAGCGCAGAGTATCCAGCCCGGCAAAATTCTGGCCCTCGACTTCCAACTCTGAGGTCAGGTGATTGCACATGCGAATAATGCAACCGATGCGTTCTTCCGTGACCATTGTGGAGAGCGCGCGGCTGTCGCCATCGAGCCATTTCTCAATCTGCCAGCCGGTCTGGCGGGCGCGGTCCACCGCATAGCGAAAGTTGGTCAGCACGCGCCGGTCAACCATTCCCGCGGCCAACAACTGCTCCAGCCGGTTCAGTTCACCCGTGAGCCGGGCCACCTGGTTGGTAACTTGTCTGTTAAAAGCCTGGTCGGCTTCTTTGATTGCTGCTTCTTTTACTGCATCCGTCATCGGGCACTCCGGAGGGACATGTACTTTGTAAACCTAGAGTAGTACAGGTCTTCCGTCTTGCGTTAGTGACATTGGTAACCAAATGCTTGTGTCACTCGTGCAACGCGATGCAAAAGGCCCGACGATTGCCGGGCCTTCCTATTGCACTACCGCGTAATTACGCCTATTGGGCGATCGGAATCGTCACCGGTTGGTCCAACGAGAATTCCAACAGGGTCTCGCTGGGCACGTGCACCTGATCTCCTTTGGTAGCGACTTGCACCGCCGTCCCAGCGCCGGCGCCTACACCTGCGCCAATCGCAGCTCCCTTGCCGCCGCCTGCGATCGCCCCGATCACTGCGCCAAGAGCCGCGCCGCCGCCCACTTTCGCGGCCGTATTGGCCGTGCGTGATTTGCCTGAGAGTTCGTAGTCGCCGGTAGAGAGCCCATAAGTTTGGCCGTTGATGACGATCCCCGTGAGTGACAATCTCAACTGTGCCTTGCCTGCGAGCTGCCCTGCTTGTTTCGCCTCTTCCAGCCGGCCGTAAACATTCGTACCCTTGGGCGCTACCAATTGATCGCCCACGTACAGCGGCTGCTCCAGCGTAGCCGCGAACTTATCGCCTACGCGGTTTCTATCAGAGTCAATCGCATCAATCGTGCGGATGCTCAATCGTGTTCCTGTAGGAACCGTTACCCTGTCCCCAGCCACCGCAGGCGAATTTGCCGGAGGAGCATAGTTCGGTTGCGAGGGCGGCGGATAATTCGACTGCGCCGGCGGTGCATAATTCGGCTGCGTCGAAGCCGTATTGCTCGTCTGTGGCGGCGGGTAGTTTGGCTGAGCAGGCGGCGCGTAATTGGATTGCGACGAAGGCGCGTACCCAGTGTTGCTCGGAACACCGTCGCCATCGAATCTCAAGACCGCGACATCCCCCACGGCATAATGCTGCACGGTTGAGCCCACCCGAAAACTCAGCTGGGCGGCTGATCCGCCGATGAAGGTCCCTTTGATCACGCTGCCGTTCTTCAACTCCAGCGTGTCAGCGAATGCCGACTGTGCGAGCGCAAAAGCAGCGATGGCCAAAACCGCAAGAATGAGCTTCTTCACAACCCCTCCTGGGCGCTTAGCCCGGTCTCAGAAATTTTTCGCCCGTGTGGATAATTTGTAAGATGCTGAAACCCTGAGCAGAGTTGCAGGAATCAACTCATACACTCATCGCAACGGCAAAATCGCTGCCGGAAGAGTTACCGATCCGTACCCTCCAGGAGTAAAGTGTTCGCAATGAAACCAGCCGCCCTTGGTATTCGCGTTCACTCCGGTTGGGGTGCGTTCGTCGTGGTCGCAGGACAGCCCGGTTCAGAAGAAATCATTGACCGCCGCAAAGTCACCATCATTGACACCAAAGCCCCCGGCGTAACCCAGCCATATCATTACGTTGAAGAGATGGATCTGCGCGCAGCGGAGCGCCACCTGAACAAGTGCGCAACCGATTCTCGCCGCCTGGCCCTGGAAGCGCTGGGCCGGATCACCAGAGAGCTCAGCGGCCGCAATTTCCACGTAACCGGCGCTGCTATCCTGCTAAGCTCCGCGCGCCCATTACCCGACCTCGACGAAATCCTCTCTTCCCACGCCCTGATCCATACCGCGGAAGGCGAGTTCTTTCGCCACGCTTTCCGGCAGGCCCTGGAGCGGCTGGAGATCCCGGTCACCGGTATCCGCGAGCGCGAACTCGAAGATCACGCCAAGAAAGCCTTTGCCAGGTCGGCCGCGGAAACGCAAAAAAGAATCAACTCCATGGGACGCCTGCTCGGCCCGCCCTGGACCCAGGACGAAAAGACTGCGGCGCTGGCTGCAGCCATTGTTCTTGCCGGCCGCTGAGCAGCTTCCCAATCGACCAAAGGAGTCAGAACGAATGATGCACACTCTTCTTCAAATCCGTCCCGACTTTGGATAGACTCATCCGTTCAAAAAACTGGTCAAAACTCTTTGTCGAAGGCGGTGCCTATGCAAAACCAGCTGGTGCGTCTTATCGCTGCTCTCTTAATCTCGATCGCTCTTTTCTCTTCCGCAATCTTTGCCCAGCAAGCGCCCCAGGAAGAACCGGCCGTCCTGCACGGCTACCAAAAGGCGCCGCAGCCGATTTCTGACATTCTGAACGCGCGGCCCACGCCGACAGTCCTGATAAGCCCCAATGCCAAGTGGCTGCTGGCAGCCGATCGCCTCGCTAACCCGCCGATCTCAGACCTGGCCCAGCCCATGCTTCGCCTCGCCGGCTTGCGGATCAATCCCGCGACCAACGGCCGTCATCATCCTCCGCGCTTTGTCAGCCTGCATCTTTATTACACGCTGGGTAACGAGCAGGCCGAGGTCACTGTTCCCCGCAACGCCTACCTGAGCGTGCCGGAGTGGTCACAGGACAGCCAGCATTTTGCCTTCACCAACACCACGCTCAACGGCATTGAGCTTTGGATCGGGCAGATCGGAACGTATACCGCCGCAGCCGTCCCCAAAGTAAGAATCAGCGCCGTCCTCGGCGATGCCTTTCAATGGATGCCCGACGGCAAGACTCTTCTGGTTCAAACGGTGCCGCCAACGCGCGGCAATCCGCCAGCTGAGGCCAAGACACCCGACGGTCCCATCATCCAGGAAAGCGACGGCAAGCTCGCTCCCGTCGCCACCTTCGAAGATCTGCTGCAAAACGCTCATGACGAGGACCTCTTTGACTACTACGCCACGGTGCAACTCGCCCTGGTCAAAGACGGCAAAGTCACGCTGGTCGGCAAGCCGGGAATTTTCTCCCGTGTTGAGCCCTCGCCCGATGGCAAGCACCTCCTCATCACGCGCGTTCATCGTCCTTATTCCTACATCCTGCCGGAAGGCAGGTTTCCGCGCGAAGTCGAAATCTGGGACCTGACCGGTAAACTTGAGTACAAAGTCGCCAGTCTGCCTCTGCAGGAGCACGTTCCGATTGAAGGCGTGCCGCTTGGGCCACGCGATTATCAGTGGGTTCCTACACAACCGGCCACGCTGGTCTGGGCCGATGCGCTCGACGGCGGCGATCCCAAAGCCAAAGCACCTTTTCGCGACGAGCTCGTGATGCTCAGCGCTCCTTTCACGGATGATCCCCAGGAGCTCGCCAAGCTGGAACAGCGCTTCGTGCCCGCAGGCGGCGGAGGCTTTGGCGGTTTCCGCGGCTCCGCCATCGAATGGACAGACCATGGCACCGGCCTCGCCCATGATTACAATCGCGACCGCCGCTGGCTCCGCACCTTCCTTATCGACATCACCAAGCCCGGCGAGCAGCCCAAACTCATCTGGGAGCGCTCCGTGCGCGATCGCTACCGCGACCCTGGCGCGCCGTTGATGCGCACTCTTGCCAATGGGAAGCGCGTCATGCAGCAACAGGGCGATTCCATCTTTCTGGTGGGCGCCGGCGCAAGCCAAAAAGGCGAGTTCCCCTTTCTGGATCGCTTTGACCTTGCGGCGCGGCAGTCCGAGCGCGTCTTCCAATGCGGCGACGGCCAATACGAATCCGTTGTTGCTCTCATGGCCGACGATGGCTCGCAATTCATCACCCGCCATGAGAGCCCGACCGAGCCGCCAAACTATTTCATCCGCAACGCCAAGGGCGCAGACAAAAAAGCGCTGACCAACTTTCCTGATCCCGCGCCGCAGCTCCACGGCATCACCAAGCAGCTTGTTACTTACAAGCGGGCTGACGGCGTCCAACTCTCTTTCACGCTCTACCTGCCCGCCAATCACAAAGAGGGCGAGCGTCTCCCCACCATTGTCTGGGCTTATCCGCTGGAGTTCAATGATGCCGATACCGCCGGCCAGGTCTCCGGCTCGCAATACCGCTTCACCACCATCAGCGGCATATCGCAGCTGTTTTTGGTGACGCAGGGTTACGCCATGCTGGATAACGCCACCATGCCGGTGATCGGCGATCCGGAAACGATGAACAACACTTACATTGAGCAGATCGTCGAGAGCGCCAAGGCCGCCATCGACAAGGCAGTTGAGCTTGGCGTGACCGATCCCGATCGCGTCGGCGTCGGCGGACACAGCTACGGCGCCTTCATGACCGCCAATCTGCTCGCCCACTCCACTCTGTTTCGCGCCGGTGTAGCGCGCAGTGGCGCCTACAATCGCACGCTCACACCCTTCGGCTTCCAGAGCGAGCGCCGCACCATCTGGGAAGCGCCGGAGATGTACTTGAAGGTTTCACCATTCATGTATGCCAACCGGATCAAGTATCCAATCCTCTTGATTCACGGCATGGCTGACGACAACTCCGGGACCTTCCCCATACAGAGCGAGCGCATGTACCAGGCCATCAAGGGCAATGGCGGGATCGTCCGCTACGTGCAGTTGCCCTATGAAGCCCATGGCTATGTCGCCCGCGAATCCACGGAGCACACCCTTTGGGAGATGGTGACCTGGTTTGATAAATGGGTGAAAAACGCTCCGCCCAGTGATCAGACCAATACGGCGAAGACGGGAGGTACGCAGTAAAGGGACGTGATCCAGACAAGAGAAATGGAACCTGGATCCAGCCGCTTTGCTGTAACCTACTGTAGCACAAAGGCTTATGGCCATTTTAGGCCCTGCTTCCGGCCGAAAAAAATATTCGGGCGGGATGAAACGTTCAGCCCACTTTTAGCACTACTCAACAGGATGAACGGAAAAAGCACTTAAACCAGGCGGCGGTGGTTGCCAAGGGGGTGTCACCGCCGGCTGGATTTGCGCTTGACTCCTTTTGCCTCTTCAGAAGAGGGCGCGGCTTTACCTGGCCGCGCTCTCGCCTTTTTTCGCCTCTCTATTCCAGCCCGTCAACTTCTTCAACTCCGGCAATGCATGCCTCGTCCTTAATCGCAGAGCATTCTGCCCATTCGTTCCATCTTGCTTTCGAAGCCTGTGCTAGAGTGCCTCCGAGAGCACGAAGACCGGCGTGCGCGCCACCAAAACCGCCACACGGCTTGGATCTCTCAAATGTGAGGAACCCTGATGCGTAGCTCGAAGGTAGTTTTTGCTTCCCTGCTCCTCTGCCTGGCGACCCTGGCAGTGGCCCGTAGCACTTCAACTGTTGATGAAAAGAGCGCCGTTGCTGCCGTAGCGCAGAATTACATGGACGCTTACTTCACGGCCGATCCGGCGCGAATGGCGCAGGCGCTCCACCCCGAATTTCACAAACGTACATTGCATACCGTGAACGGCCGGCTTGAAATCCGCGAAGACACTGTGCAAACGATGATCGAAGGCGCGCGCAGAGGCGAGGGAAAGAAATTTCCCATCAACGAACGCGTACAGAAAATCGAAGTCCTGGACGTTGATCAGAACGCCGCCAGCGTCAAGGTCGTGACCGGCCGATGGACTGATTACATGCTGCTCTCGCGCTATAACGGCGAATGGCGCGTCCTGGATGTGGTTTTGCAATATACAAAGCAGTAACTCTCATTTCCTGGGCGATCCAGTCACACGACGGATCCGGCTGGATCGCTTTCCTGTGCGTATCATTTTTGTTCGCATCTTTTCATCTGGTTTTCATCTTCCTTCCAGAAAGTAAGCCCTGCTGCTTACACAGAACATCAAATTAGTTGTAGGCTAATAACAGGGTGGTGAACGATGGCGCTCCCTCTCACAATCCCCCGGGTATCCGACCAGTCCCGTGTAGTAAACGCCGGCAACCTCGACCAGCTCTGTATCAACACCATTCGCACGCTCTCGATGGACGCCGTGCAGCAGGCCAACTCCGGACATCCAGGAACTCCCATGGCTCTGGCCCCGGTTGCTTACGCGCTATGGCAGCGGTTTTTGCGCTTTGATCCTGAGCACCCGATCTGGCCCAACCGCGACCGTTTTGTCTTGTCGGCCGGGCACGCCTCCATGCTGCTTTACTCGCTGTTGCACCTCACAGGCGTCAAGGCCGTCAACCCGAGCTATGAAACACTGGGCGAACTTTCCGTCAAACTTGATGACATCAAGCACTTCCGCCAGCTCGATAGCAAATGCCCTGGCCATCCTGAATACCGGCTGACATCAGGCGTTGAGACCACCACCGGCCCGCTTGGCCAGGGTGTCGCGAACAGCGTCGGTATGGCGATCGCCAGCAAGTGGCAGGCAGCGTACTTCAACCGCCCTGGCTATGAACTCTTCAACTACAACGTCTATGCCATCTGCGGCGATGGCGACATGATGGAAGGCGTTTCGAGTGAAGCCGCTTCGCTCGCCGGCCATCTCAAGCTCGACAATCTCTGCTGGATCTACGACAACAACCACATCACCATCGAAGGCAATACAGCGCTCGCTTTCACCGAGGACATTGCCGCTCGTTTCATGGGCTATGGCTGGAACGTCACGCGCGTCAGCGACGCCAACGATCTCGACCTGTTGATCCAGGCCATTGAATTTTCAGTGAAGACCACAGATCGTCCGACCTTCATCATTGTCGATAGCCACATTGCCTACGGCGCGCCCAACAAGCAGGACACAAAAGAAGCCCACGGCGAGCCGTTGGGGGAAGACGAGATCCGCATGGCCAAGCGCAACTACGGTTGGCCGGAAGATGCAAAATTCCTGGTTCCTGACGGTGTGCGTGAGCACTTTGCTGAAGGAATCGGCGCCCGCGGCGCTCAGCTGCGCGATGCCTGGATGGCGATGTTCGATCACTACAGCAAGGACTATCCCAATCTTGCCGACGAGCTCAAACGCATGCAGCGCCGCCAGCTCCCCGATGGCTGGGACAAGAATCTTCCAAGCTTTCCTACCGATGCCAAGGGCCTGGCCACACGCGATTCCTCTGCCAAAGTTCTAAATGTCCTGGCACAAAATGTGCCTTGGCTAATAGGCGGCTCGGCCGATCTTGCGCCTTCCACCAAGACGCGCCTTACCTTCGACGGCGCCGGAGACTTTGAAGCCGGCAGCTACGGCGGACGCAACTTCCACTTCGGCATCCGCGAGCACGCCATGTGCTCCATTCTGAATGGACTCTCGCTCAGCAAGGTGCGCCCATACGGCTCGGGCTTCCTGATCTTCAGCGACTACTCGCGCCCACCCTTGCGTCTGGCCGCGCTCATGGAAATTCCGGTCATCTATATATTCACGCATGACTCGATCGGCGTCGGCGAAGACGGCCCCACGCATCAGCCGGTCGAGCAGCTTGCCTCATTACGCGCCCTGCCCGGCTTCATGCTTCTGCGTCCCGCCGATGCCAACGAAGTGACAGAAGCATGGAAAGTCATCATGCAGTTGCGTCATGAGCCCGTCGCCCTGATTCTCACGCGGCAGGCGCTGCCAACAATCGACCGCAGCAAGTATGCCTCCGCCGCCGGAGTGGCTAAGGGGGCTTATGTCCTGGCCGATGCACCGGGCGGAACTCCGGAGCTGATCCTGACGGCCACTGGCAGCGAGGTTTCCCTCTGCCTGAGCGTTTATGAAAAGCTGATCGCGGAAGGCCGTAAGGTCCGCGTGGTAAGCATGCCCTCGTGGGAGATATTTGAGAAGCAGCCGGCTGAATATCGCGAAAGCGTTCTGCCTTCGGCGGTCAAGGCCCGCATCGCCGTAGAACAGGCGTCAACATTCGGCTGGTCGCAATACGTGGGGCACGATGGAAAAATCATCGGTATGAAAACCTTTGGCGCCTCTGCGCCGTTGAAGGAATTACTGAAGAAATTCGGTTTCACGCCGGAAGCGGTGCTAACCGCAGCCCGCGAGTTGCTGCAGAAGGGCTGAAACACAGGTTCTTTGCTTTTTGCTAAGTACTAAAAACTAACGACTAAGAGCTGCTCCATGAAAATCACCATTGGCTCTGACCATGCCGGCTTCGAACTGAAAACCACGCTGATCGATTATCTTCGCGAGCAGGGTCACGAGCTCATCGACGTCGGCACTGACAGCACGCGCCCCGTGGATTATCCTGATTACGCTGAAGCCGTGGCGCTCAACGTACTCAAAGGCAAATCCGAACGCGCGATTCTGATTTGCGGCAGCGGTGCGGGTGCATCCATCGCCGCCAACAAGATTCCCGGGATTCGCGCCGGCCTCTGCCATGACGGTTACTCCGCGCACCAGGCGGTAGAGCATGACGACATCAACGTTCTGGTCCTGGGATCGCGTGTGATTGGCCCGGCGCTGGCCAAAGATTTGTGCATCACTTTTTTGAATGCCCGTTTTACCGGTGAAGAACGGCATCGCCGCCGGTTAGGAAAGATTCACAGCATCGAGCAGCGCTACATGCTCGCCAAGGAGAAGATTTCATGAATCCGGTTACCACCCCAGAAAAAACCCAGAGCAGCACTGCATCGCAAAACGCGCTGCTGGGCTTGCAGCAGTACGGACAATCCGTGTGGCTCGACTATATTCGCCGCAACATCATTCTCAACGGCCAACTCCAGAAAGCGATCGATCAGGACGGCCTGCGCGGCATTACTTCCAATCCTTCCATCTTTGAAAAGGCCATCGCGGGCAGCAATGACTACACTGATCTCCTCACTCAGCTCGGCAAGCAAGGCCTGCCTACAGGCGAAATTTACGAGCGCATCGCCGTGCGCGACATTCAGGACGCCGCCGACAAGCTTCTGCCCGTCTATAAATCCACCAACCGGCGTGACGGCTACGTAAGCCTCGAAGTCGCACCAACCCTGGCGCGCGATACCCAGGGCACCATTGAAGAAGCGCGCCGCTTGTGGAAGACCGTAAATCGCCCCAATCTCATGATCAAAGTTCCAGGCTCGCCTGAAGGCGTGGAACCCGTACGCCGCCTTACCAGCGAAGGCCTGAACATCAACATCACTCTGCTCTTTGCCCAGGAAGCCTACATTGCCGTCGCCGAAGCCTACCTCGACGGCCTGGAGGCTGCGCTCAAAGCGGGCAAGGACATCAGTGGCATCGCCAGCGTGGCAAGTTTCTTCGTCAGCCGCATCGATACTCTGGTCGATTCAATGATCGATGAGAAGTTGAAAACCGCAACGGGTTCCGATGCGGAGCTACTCAAATCCCTTCAAGGCAAAGTCGCCATTGCCAACGCCAAACAGGCCTATCGTTACTATCAGAAGATGATTGAAAGCCCGCGCTGGAAAGCTCTGGCAGCGAAGGGCGCGCAATCGCAGCGTCTGCTCTGGGCCAGTACCAGCACCAAGAATCCCAAGTATCGTGACGTGCTCTACATCGAAGAGCTGATCGGCCCGGATACGGTCAACACCATTCCTCCGGCCACCATGGATTCCTTCCGCGACCACGGCGTTCTGCGACGTACGCTTGACGCCGAACTGCCCGCCGCGGACAAAACCATGTCTGACATGGAAAAGGCCGGCATCTCCATGAAGCAGGTCACTGCCAAGCTTCTTGACGATGCCATTCGCCTCTTTGATGAAGCCTTCACCCAGTTGCATGAGGTTGTGGATCAGAAAAAGGCGAAACCGTGAGCACAAAATCGATTGTTCAGCCGCCGCGCTGGCAGTTCTCCACGTCGCTCACCCAGGCCGTCCAGGCCACGATTCAGGACTGGCGGGACAATCGCAAGATGGCTCGCCTTTGGCAGGGCGATGCCTCGCTCTGGACGAACGACGACGAATCCAAATGGCTCGGCTGGCTGCGCGTAGTCGAAGAGCAGCGGCAGAATCTTCAACCATTGCTTGAAGTCCAGGCCGAAGCCGCCAGAGCCGGCTTTGCCCATGCTCTGCTTCTCGGGATGGGCGGTTCCAGCCTGTGCCCGGAAGTATTCAAGATCACCTTCGGCAAGCAATCGGGCCATCCTGAACTGCACGTGCTCGATTCGACCGATCCCGCTCAGGTTAAGGCCATCGAGGAACAGGTTGATCTGGCGCGAACGCTCTTCATCGTAGCCAGCAAGTCCGGCAGTACGCTGGAACCAAATATCTTCAAGCAATACTTCTACACTCGCGCGCAAGAAGCTGTTGGAAAAGAAAAAGCCGGCGAGCGCTTTGTTGCCATCACTGATCCAGGATCCAAGATGCAGCAGGTCGCCGAGCGCGATCATTTCCGCAAGATCTTCTTCGGCCTTCCCAGTATCGGCGGGCGTTATTCTGCTCTCTCCAACTTCGGCATGGTTCCCGCAGCAGTGATGGGTCTCGATCTGCGCAAATTTCTTGATCGTACGGACGAGATGGTCCAGGCTTGCGGTCCCGATGTGCCCGTCGAACAGAACCCTGGTGCAGTCCTCGGCGCAATCCTGGGCACTCTCGGTAACCTTGGCCGGAATAAAGTCACGATCATCACCTCGCCCGGAATCCACGACCTGGGCGCATGGCTTGAACAACTCTTGGCGGAAAGCACCGGCAAGCAAGGCAAAGGGCTCATCCCTGTCGACCGCGAAGAGCTCTCTTCGCCTGAAGTCTACAGTAATGATCGTGTCTTCGCTTATCTCCGCCTCGCCGGTGAAGCTGACAACCAGCAAGCCAAAAAGATCGACGCGCTTCGCCAGGCAGGCCAGCCCGTGGTTGAAATCGAACTGGCTGACATCTACGACATTGGCCAGGAGTTCTTCCGTTGGGAGGTCGCGACAGCAGTTGCCGGATCGATCCTCGGCATCAATGCGTTTAACCAGCCCGACGTTGAGGCCAGCAAAATTGTCACACGCCAGCTAACCGAGGCCTATGAGAAAACCGGTCAGCTTCCAGCGGAAACTCCAGTCCACGAAGAAAGCGGCATCAGGCTGTTCACCGATGAGCGCAACGCCGTAAACCTGAAGTATCTGGCCGCCAACGACCTGTCACTCAAAGGAATCTTGCGTGCTCATCTGAGCCAGATCAGCGCCGGCGACTACATGGCCTTGCTCGCCTACATACAGATGAACGACGAGCACGAAAACCGGCTGCAGAGGATTCGGCACGCGGTGCGCGATCGCAAGCACGTCGCCACCTGTCTGGGTTTTGGGCCGCGCTTCCTGCACTCCACCGGACAAGCCTACAAAGGCGGTCCTAACACCGGAGTCTTCCTGCAGATCACCTGTGACGATGCCGTCAATCTGCCGGTTCCGGAGCAGAAATACACTTTCGGGATCGTCAAGGCAGCGCAGGCGCGGGGCGATTTCCAGGTTCTCGCGGAACGCAAGCGGCGTGCCTTGCGCGTTCATCTGCCGGCCGATGTGAACGCGGGTTTAGAGAAGCTGGAACAGCTTGTTGCCGAAGCCTTGAAGTAATTGATCAGCGATTTGACTGTAAAGCTTTCTGAAATCCTAATCGCAGGTGAGGGTCGCTGTTCTCTAAAGAGACCATGAGCACGAAGCCTCAAATGACGCTGAGTGTCATCGAGCCGTCACAACGTTCCGCGGCTAGAGCCGCCGGTTTCCTGTATCTGTTCTTGATGCTGATTGCGCTATTTTCCGAGTTCTATGTCCGACTTCGCCTGATTGTGCCGGACGATCCAACGCAGACTGCCCTGAACCTAGAGCTCTCGGAACGCCTCTTTCGCATTGGCATCTTCGGTGACCTGGTCACGCTCGCCGGTGACGTCGCCTTAATTTGTGCTCTCTATGTGATCCTCAAGCCCGTCAATCGAACGCTCGCTTTGCTGGCGGTGTTCTGGCGTCTTGGCGCATGTTCGATTCTCGCAGCCGTCATATTGAATGATTTTGCCGCGCTGCGGCTTCTGAGCGGAGCCGGGTATCTCAACGCGTTCAGTTCGGAACAATTGCATGCGTTAGCGCGATATTTCCTTGACCTTGAGATCTCCGGATATCGAATCGGAGCCGCGTTTTTCGCGTTGGGAACGCTCGTCTTCGCCTATTTGTGGTTCAAGTCGCGCTACATTCCCCGGGTGCTGGCGGTTTGGGGAATCCTCTCGTCATTGTTGCCGCTCTTTGTGGTGCCGACTGTCATGCTCTTCCCCACTATGATCGAGGAGACCTATGGACATATTCGACGGGCGAGAACTGGAATACCAATGATCATTTTCGAAATCGTTCTCGGGGTTTGGCTTCTTGTAAAAGGAATTCAAGCACCGGAGACAACAATTCCTGGTGCGAAACGCGAAGGCCTGCTGGCTTAGTATAGATATCGCTGACATAAGCTTTCTTCGGTTCGCTCGAAATGGAGAACAAGAACAATGCAACTAGGCATGGTCGGTTTGGGCCGTATGGGCGGCAACATGGTGCGGCGATTGTTGCGCGGAGGCCATCAGTGCGTGGTCTCCGATTTAAGCCCCAAGAACGTTAATGAACTTGCCGGTGAAGGCGCCACTGGCTCTACTTCGCTCGACGACTTTGCCGCCAAGCTCAAAAAACCCCGCGCTGCCTGGATCATGGTTCCTGCCGGCGATCCGACCGAGCAGACCGTCGACGCCCTGGCGCAGCGCTTTGAGCCGGGTGACATCATCATCGACGGCGG
>DATBHX010000038.1:0-64460 GCA_036557225.1 Candidatus Angelobacter sp. | reverse complement strand
GTCGGTGCCAAACGCAATCTTCACGCCCGCCTGCAAGGCGCGGCGGAAGGTGTCCTCTTCGATCTTGAGGCCCGGCGTTTCCTGTGGCTGAGTGCCGGCGCGTTCAGCCCGCCACTGCGCGTCATACTCGGCGACGTACGGCGTCGGAACGAACCATATGCCTTTGGCCACAATCGTCTTCATATCTTCCGGCGCAATGTAGTTGCCGTGCTCGACCGTGTCGACACCTGCTTCCACTGCGTTGTGCACGCCCAAAAGCCCAGTGGCATGCGCCGCCACACGGTGGCGTTCACGGTGGGTTTCGTCGACGATCGCGCGAAGTTCGTCGAGCGTGAAGGTGGGAATCGTGTCGAGGATGTTGTCATGAATCCTGCCCCCGCGGTCGGCATAGATTTTGACCCAATCGGTGCCGTGCGAAAGCTGTTCCCGCACCGCCTTGCGCGCGCCCTCGACCCCATCCACCGTCTCGACTCCAATCGGGACCGTGACATCCCAGGCATAAGCCGGCTGTAGTGGATATGAGCCGGTTACATCCATGGCGCGCCCGACCACCTGCATGCGCGGTCCCCAAACCAACCTGTTGTTGATGGCATTGCGCACGTCAACATCGGCGTAGCCGGCGCCCTCGGTTTCAAGATCGCGGATGGTGGTGAAGCCCCAATCCAGGGCTGCGTGCGCGGCAGTTGTAGCCTCAATGGCGCGATACGCTATCGATTGCTTGAGCAATTGGGCATCATACTGGCCGGGCTTACGGTCACCCTGCAGAAAGACGTGCGTGTGCGATTCAACCATCCCAGGCAGGCACGTCAGGTTTGCGAGATCGATCACCTGTGCGCCTGAGGGCGGCGTGAGCTTGCCCACCTGCTTGATCCTGTCGCGCTCGACGACGATGACTACATTCTGCTCGAGTTGCTCGGACTTGCCGCTAAACAAAGCCCCGCAACGGATGTACACCGGGCCAGATGATGGCGGAGGCACGAGCTTCACCGGCCGCGGAGCGTTGGCCGTGTCTTCAGCTATGTTTTGCGCAAGTGCAAATCCAGACAGCAGTATGAACAGACAAAGCGGAATGAAAAGCCGTTTCAGCATGGCGGCAAGTCCTCGAAATGGAAAATTGTGATGGGTGCGAACCCAGCAATCCCAATATGTTAATGCCTTCTTCACACTTTCTCGCTCGCTGCCTGTTTTATACTGGGCAGCATTCAAGGCGAGACTGGAGGATCCGACAATGAAAGCAAGCATGAAAGGCAAGATAATGGCCGCTCTTCTTGTTCTGGTCAGCGCCGTTGCTGTGGCGATGACGGCAGCGGGTGGTTACCACCTGCTCAACAAGTATCCGTTCGACGCGGCTGCGGGTAGTACGCGCGAGTACTTTGACTACATTACGGTCGATTCTTCCACACGCCGGGTTTTTGTCTCCCACGGCACTGAGATCAAAGTTCTGGATGCCGATAAGGGCGAGGTAATCGGCAACATCACCGGATTGAAACAGGACCATGGCGTGGCGCTGGCACCGGAGTTTGAACGCGGCTTTATTACCGATGGCGGCCAGGGCAAAGTCATCATTTTTGATCTGAATACACTTAAGCTTCTCGGCGAAGCCAAGGCCGACAGTGATGCCGACAGCATTGTTTACGATCCAGCTTCGAAACGCGTCTTTGCCATGAATGGCGAGCCGAACAGCTGCACGGTGATTGATGCCAAAACCGGCAAGGTTGTAGAAACCATCAAGCTGGGCGGCGGACCGGAATTTGCGGTTGCCGACGGCAAGGGAACTGTGTACGTCAATCTAGAAGACAAGAACGAACTGGTTGCCATCGACAGCCAGACACTGAAGATCAAATCGCGCTGGCCGGTCGCGCCTGCAGGAAATCCAACGGCCCTCGCGATCGACCTTGAGCACCGGCGTCTGTTCAGTGCCGGCCGCAATCCCCAGATGCTGGTGGCGATCAATGCCGACACAGGAAAGGTCGTGCAGTCATTTCCCATTTCTGGCGGAGTTGATGCAGCGGCTTACGACCCGGAAACTGGTTTGATCTTCGCCTCGACGCGCGACGGGATGATCCACGTCTTCCATGAAGACACGCCGGACAAGTTCAGCAAGGTCGAGACTGTGAAGACCGAGTACGGCGCCAAAACCATGGGCCTGGATACCACCACGCACAACCTGTTCGTGAGTACTGCGGACTTTACGCCTCCAGTGGCGCCGACGCCGGAGCATCCGCATCCGCAGCGGACAGCCATTCCCGGGACTTTCCACGTTCTGGTTTACGGCCAATAGGCAATTCTCAGCGAAAACAGCAGCCACTCAAGGTGAGTGGCCGCTGTGCTTGGCTTTGCATAAAAAGGAAATCTCACCACTGATGAGCACTGCTGACACTGACAAGAAGGACTAAAAGACTAATTAGTCAGCAGATATATGCGCGCAGTATTGGTTTTGATCAGTGTTATCAGTGTGAATCACTGGTAAAGCGGTTTATGTGCAAAGCCAGTGTGCTTAGCGACAGTCGCCGTTCCAAAATGGGAATTTCTTCGCCGCGGCTTTTTGCTTGCTTATTCCCTTCTCTGTAACAACAATGCAAACCACAATCCCTGGCCAAAATCTGGGAGACACTTATGCACGGCCGTTCCTGCAAGACCGTTGTTGCGAGGCACTGTTCCATCTTCATTTTCATTTCGGCTTGCGTTCTAAGCCAAGCAAACGCACAAATTCCCAACCCCTGCCCCAACGCGAAACCAGTGCCAACGGAATTGCGGCTGCCGGCGAACCTGCCGCTGGCGGGAGAGCCCGTGGCGTTTGAGAAACAGGTGCTCGCGTATCTAAGTACGCTTGACTATCGCAAGCTCGGCTGGTGTGAAGACAAGTGGGTACGCGATACCGGACCTTACATGGATCAGAAGGATGCAATCGTGCATCCGCCGGTGCGAGTCTTCTATTCGCCTGAAGTCTCCAAATGGCTGCTTGGGGACCGTAACGGCGAAATTCCCGATGGCGCGGTGATCATCAAGGAACAATTTGGTCCTGCGCCGGCCGCGCGTTATGCGGGCATTCCGCCGGATCAGCTCGGATGCTCAAACGACTGGACCTTCATGATCAAGAATTCAGCCAAGTCCCGAGATGGCTGGTTCTGGGGCGAGGTCTGGAACAGCGAAACCTTTCCCATGAATTTCGCCGACCCATTCCAGTACCCGAACGCCGGATATGGGCTCTATTGCCTGCGCTGCCATGCCTCGGCGGAGAAAGAGCATACTTTTTCGACCTTGAACAACCTCAAGAGCGCGCCGGGATGGCCGCTGCAATATCGGGTTGACGATTCCTGGATGACAATTCCCTCCAAGCCTCCGGGAGCGTGCGGTACCGGCAAGAGCGGCGCGGATCCGGTGGCCAATGAAGGCTTTCCCCAGCACGCACAGAACGCAGTGCTGGCGACTGAGCCTGTCCGCCATCTTGCGCGGCTGACAGCTCCGCCAGTTCTGCAAAGAATGCCGCCGGAGCCGCTGGACAACTATGTACAGAAGTTTCCCGTCGATCTGCTGAGGAATCCGCAATTCGTCACCTCGGCGCAGTGTCTGGCATGCCATGGCGGTCTTTCTAATTCCGGATTCGGGCCGAGCATGGTCATTCTTCCTGACATCAATGTCTCGCCTTATGGGGAGTGGCGCTGGTCGCCCATGGGGCTCGCGGGACGCGACCCGGTGTTCTATTCGCAACTGGATAGCGAGCTTGCTTTCCTGAAGAGTCAGCCGCAAACACAGCAAAAGGTAATCGACACGTGCATGGGTTGCCATGGAATCATGGGCAAACGGTCTTACGCAGCCGACCATCCGGACAAACCCTTCAAGGTGGACTTTGTCTATGACACCGATCAGTCGTCGCCGGGCTTCCTCTATGGAGGGCTGGCGCGCGATGGCATTAGCTGCATGGTCTGCCATCAGATGGCCCCGCCGAAAGACAACAGCTTGAGTTATTTCCTGCAATACAAGATCAATGGCCTATTCGATCTGACACGAAGCACCGAACTCAACGGGCCATTTAAGGACGACGTAATCACGACCTATCCAATGGATACGGCAATGGGAGTGAAGCCCAAATTCAACTCGTACATTCAGTCGCCGCAGATGTGCGGAAGCTGCCACACCATTGTGCTGCCGGTGGTGGACAGCCCGACGCCGAACACAACGGAAGTGGAGCAAGCAACCTATGTGGAGTGGCTGAACAGCAAGTATCGCAATGAATATGGATCGGTAGGCACGACGCCCAAGACCTGCCAGGAATGCCACATGCCCACCGGCTACGTCAACAGGAAACAGAACATCGATGTGTTCCAAATCAAGACGCGGATGGCTGCGGTACAGGACCTGACGCTTCCGCAGACCGAGCATCTGGCGCTGCCGGACCAGATCAATGTCCGCTACCGCGATGAGGGATACCGCCGCCATGAGTTCCTGGGAGCCAATGGATTCCTGCAGGAGATGTTCCTGCAGCCCGTCAACGAAAACGGAAACAATGACGTTCTGGGCGTGCGTACGAAGGACTACATGACTGGTTTCACCACGGATCTGGATAAAGCAGTGGACAACATGGTGCAGCAGGTTCAGAACATCTCGGCAACGGTGGGGATCTATAGCCTACACGCGCAAGGAGACAGGCTCAGCGTTCAGGTGGTCGTGAACAACCTGGCTGGACATCGCTTCCCCAGCGGCGTTGGATTCCGGCGTGCCTTCCTTAAATTTGAGGCGTTCAATAACGGAGCGCGTTTCTTTGTCTCTGGAGACACCAACGATATGGGGCAGATCGTAGACTCCAGCGGGAAGGTACTACCGACGGAATCCTTCGCGAACGGACAATATCAGCCACACTTCAGCCAGGCCAACCCCATCACTCGTTCTGATCAGGTGCAGATTTACGAGGAGCTCACCGAGGACGCAAACCATCAAATTACAACCAGCTTTACCCGGCGCGATCATGAAATCAAAGACAATCGCCTGCTGCCCGCTGGCTGGTCTCCTACTGGCCCGCCTGATCTGAAGATTCCGGAGTTCTTCTTGGAAGCCACGCTGCCCAAGGGAGACGCGGCCAAGGATCCGATCTACACGGGCGGGACAGGACAGTCGATCGTGCGCTATGAGATTGCCATTCCATCCAACGTTCCGATCGACACTCTAACCATAAGAGCCTCTCTTTATCTGCAAACCCTGCCTCCGTACTTCCTGGCCGACCGTTACCAGACAGCCACGCCGGCAACCGGGCGGCTGAAGTATCTCACAGATTCGCTGGGAACGCTTAAGGGTACGGATTTCACGAACTGGAAGGTGCTGGTGGCATCGGCAACGAAGTGAAGGGTTAGAGTAAGGCAGGCGGGAATTCCGTCCCATTTCAGGAAGTATTTGCAAGTTTCAGGAAGTGTTTGCCAGCGAACACATTTAGGTGTACGGTATTCGCGACAATCTTTCCAGCCACGCAAAACCGCTTCTCCGGTTTTGCCACTGGCTGTTATTGCTAGCCGGTTATGTCACATAAAGCCCTGTAAGTGACGGGGCGAAGCCACAAAACACTCAATCTGCCTCTTCAGATGACGCGGGAGTATGCCTGCTAGCCTGCAGCGCAATTTTTCTCGCGCGCTTTGCTTGCATGCGCCAACTTTCCAACTTGCCGAGCCGGCGAGCGAAGACGGTTTTAACTTTCAAAAGGTGAATGACAATGCGCCTATTGCTTTGGCTCAAACATCATCTCAAAGAGCTCTCCGCGGCCTTGATTCTCACCGGCTTCTACTTCGCCACGCAACTGCCGGATGTCTCCGCACGTGAGCGGAATACCCTGACCAGCCATTTCCAATTTCAGCGGAGTGTGTTGCCTCAAGTTCCGGGCCCTTCCCAAAAAACAATTCGCTCCGTGAATCCGCGGCTGGCAAGAATCTCTGCGTGGATTTCATCGGTTGGGGCCTCCGTCGCAATGAATGATCTTGATGGTGACGGGCTACCCAACGATCTTTGCTATGTAGACACGCGGACAGACCAGGTGATTGTTGCTCCGGTTCCCGGCACGCCGCCGCGCTACAAGCCATTTGTGCTGAACCCAGCACCGCTGGCTTATGACTCCAGCACCATGGCGCCCATGGGCTGCCTTCCAGTCGATGCAAACGAGGACGGGCTCATGGACATTGTGGTCTATTACTGGGGCCGTTCCCCGGTGATCTTCCTGCGGCAGCACCCGGGGGAACTGAACAGCGCCAGCTTCAAAGCCCAGGAACTACTGTCGTCGATTGAGGACTGGTACACCAATGCCGCGATTGCAGCAGACCTGGATGGAGACGGGCACGTCGATCTGCTTTTTGGAAACTACTTTGCCGATGGCTCGCGCGTTCTGGACGCGCACTCGACTCACGCTGCCGAAATGCAGGATTCCATGTCCCGCGCTTACAACGGAGGCTTCAAGCATTTTCTTCTGTGGAAGAGTGCCGCCGGCGGCGATTCCCCTCGAGTCGAGTTCGCCGAACAAAAGAACGTGCTCGAAGGCCCCGCTCAATCAGGTTGGACCCTGGCCCTGGCCGCGTGTGACCTTGATGGTGACCTGCTTCCCGAGATCTATATGGCCAACGACTTTGGCCCCGACGTTCTCCTGCACAATCTTTCCACGCCGGGACACTTGCGTTTTCAGCGTTTGTCTGGCAGGCGAACGCTGATGACCCCGGCTTCGAAAGTCCTTGGCCACGATTCTTTCAAAGGCATGGGCGTAGACTGCGGCGATCTTAACCATGACGGCATACCCGATCTGGCAGTCAGCAATATCACCTCAGAGTTCGCGCTGGAAGAGAGCAACCTGATATTCCTGAGCACGGGCAAGGTCGATCTCATGCGCGCCGGGATTGCTCCCTACCGCGAGGCCAGCGAACCTCTGGGCCTCGCGCGCAACGGCTGGTCCTGGGACATTCGTTTTGGCGACTTCGATAATGAAGGCTCTCTCGAAATCGTCCAGGCCGCCGGCTTTGTGAAAGGCAATACGGACCGCTGGCCGGAGTTGCACGAACTGGCGATGGGCAATGATAATCTGCTTCGCCATCCTGCAAGCTGGCCGCGCCTGCACCAGGGCGATGATCTAAGCGGCCACGATCACAACCATTTCTTTGTTCCCAGCGCAACCGGCCGCTACGTTGATCTTTCCCATGACCTAGGGCTGGATGATCCCCAGGTAACCCGCGGCATTGCTACCGCTGACGTGGATGGAGATGGACTGCTGGACTTCGCCACCGCCAACCAATGGGAAGATTCGTTCTTCTTCCACAATCAGACCACGACAACCAACAGCTTCCTGCAACTCTATCTGTTGCTGCCCACAAACGGCGATGCATTTCCGGCCACCAGGGTCTTCCCCGGCCATCCGTCGCGGGAGCTTCACGGCCGCTATGCCATCGGCGCTACTGCCCGTCTCCACTTGTCCGATGGCAGGCTCATGGTCCAGCAGGTGGATATCAGCAATGGGCATTCAGGAAAGCGCAGCCCGGAATTGCACTTCGGCCTGGGACAGCTACCGGCATCGGCAACGGTCGCGGTTGATCTTTCTTGGCGTGACGGGGACGGAACCATTCATCGCGAAACTTTACACCTGACTTCAGGCCTGCACACAGTATTGCTGGCGTCGCCGGGAAGGAGGAACTTGTGACGTTCGAAATGACTGCAAACGCACCCAATCGCCTGGGAGGATTGCGCCGGTTTGCCATCGCCATCACCGTCTTCAACATCCTCGGCCATACGGTTTTCGGCTTCGAACAAGCCTGGATCCAGCCTCTGGTCAGCGTCTTCACCGCTTATGCGTGCGAGATATGGTTTGAACTGGTGGATTGCTATCTCCACCCGCGCAAGCCAAGGTTCCTGGGCGGCTGGCAAAAGACAGTGGACTTTCTCCTGTCGGCGCATATCACCGGCGTGGCCTGCGCCATGCTGCTCTACTCGAGTTCGCGGCTGATGCCAATTGTGTTTGCCTCAGCAGCAGCCATTTGTTCGAAAGCGTTGTTCCGAGTGGCCCTTCAAAATGGCCCGCGTCATTTTTTGAACCCGTCAAATTTTGGCATCACTCTCACGCTTCTGCTCTTTCCCTGGGTCGGCATTGCGCCACCGTACCACTTCACGGAAAACATTCACGGCTGGGGAAGCTGGATTCTGCCTGCAGTCATTGTGATGAGCGGCAGCTTTCTCAATATGAAATTCACCAAACGAATCTGCGTGGTCTTGGGATGGGCCGGCGGTTTCCTGGTGCAGGGTCTGGTTCGCAATCTGATCTTCGGCGTTCCGCTGGGGGCCACGCTGCTGCCCATGACCGGCGTGACATTCGTACTGTTTACGTTTTATATGGTGACGGACCCGGCCACGAGCCCGTGCACGCGCCGGGGCCAATTGCTCTTTGGCGCGATGGTCAGCATCACCTACGGAGTGCTGGTGACGGCGCATGTGGTTTTTGGCTTCTTCTTCGCACTCACGCTGGTGTCGCTATCGCGGGGCATCACGCTGTATGCCCAGAATTACCTGAACGCGACCTCCAGGCAGGGAGTCGCGGCGCAGGCCGCAATGGCATTGGCGCGCGAGATGGCATAGGACTTTCTTCCCAACCAGCGAGCCAACTCTGGTCAGCATTTTTTATCCAGCATTTTATCCAGCATTTTTCTTCAATCAGGAATCTTCAAGGAGGACGATGTGGCGGCTACAAATCCAACTCTTCAAGGCGTGAAGTCGAAATTGCAGTCCCAAGTAAGTATGCACGAGAAGCTGAATGTGCAATGGCATGAGCGCGCACTGCGATTGTTCATGATCATTGTTCTTGCGCACTGGGCCGAGCATCTGGCCCAGGCAGTCCAGATATGGTTGCTGCATTGGCCCCGACCCAGAGCTGGGGGAGTACTGGGTCTCTGGTTTCCCTGGCTGGTGAGTTCTGAAGTCCTACATTACGGTTACGCGCTGATCATGCTGGTGGGTATCTGGGTGCTTCGCAAGGGCTTTGTCGGTGTCGCGCGTAAATGGTGGACGGTCGCGCTGGTCATCCAATTCTGGCACCATATCGAGCATCTGCTGCTCATCGGACAGGCAACTCTGCACCATAACCTGTTTGGCTCGCCGGTGCCGGCCAGTATCCTGCAACTGTTGGTTCCCCGAGTGGAACTGCATCTGTTTTACAACACCGTAGTTTTCATCCCCATGATTATCGCTATGTATTACCACTTGTTTCCCGCAGGGCAGGACGCGGAAAGGGCCCTCTGCACATGCGCATGGCAATCACGCCCGGCATACACAGCCTGACCATCATGATGAGTTTCGTTTTTCCACGGCCACCGGCAGCGCGTCTCAGATACTTTGTTTGTTGCTTTGTCAATCTCCTGCTTCTGGGCAGCATAAGTGCGTTTGCCCACGATCATCATGGGCCGCCTGCCCGCATCATTACGGATGAGCAGGTTGGCCCCTGGACGATCTCTGTATGGGCGCAGCAGCACATGGATATGGGAAGATTTTTTGTTCAGGTACGTTCCTCCTCTGGAGCAACGGTACCCGATGATCTGAAGGTCGAGATTGGAGTTGCGCCTGCAGGCCAAAATTCGCCGGTAACCTTTTATCCTGCAAGCCGTGAGCCCCAGAGTCATGAAACCCAGGATGGACAATACACAGCGGAGGCGCCGTTTGACACTGAGAAATCCTGGCAAGTAACGGTGCGTCTCAAAAGCTCACGCGGCATCTACGAGACCACAACCTACCTGGGGGCCTCTCCTCCCGGCGTTGGACAGTGGCAATTGCTGCTTTATTCATTGCCTTTCCTCTCTGTCGGAGGGCTCTGGCTTCGAGTGTATCGGCTCCGGCGCCGTGCCAGGGGCAGCTTGGCGCTTGAAAGCACTTAAGCCGGGGGACGCCATCCGTCGTCTGAAGCATCCCCTTCCGAATTGCCGCGGTTTACCCCATGGTGTAGCGCAGGACCAGATAGACTTCCGCGCCGGCGGTGCGCGTCAGGACCTGCGTGGGACCTGCCGCATCCGGCGGAACGTCGACAGCATAGGTCTGCTGGGCGGGATCGGCATTGTTCATGGCGTTGCTGAACGCATCGAGATCTGCGCCAGCAACGGCGTGATGACGCAGCGAGGCACCCTTGGGACCCGCAAATATCTCCACGCTGGTGATGCTCAGGTTCTTCCCTTGCGTGAAATAGGGGAAGTAGTCGCGGCGGATCGCAGCCTGGAAATCCGCGGCGCCGCTGATGAAGGCCGACCACTCGACGGGGAAATCGTGCGCCAGGCTGAACAGCATGGCCAGCGGAGTATCTGTGGCGGCGCTGAACAGATCGTTCACAGCTTGTACAACCTTGACCCTATCCAGTCCCTGGCGCGCGGTGTAGCGCATGTGCAGGACCACATCAGAAATGGTGTTGAAGTCAAACGCGGGAAAGTCCTTTGGCAATTCGATTTTCCATGTGCTGATGGCGCCTGCGCCTTCAAAAGGCAAGAAGCGCTCGTCGCGCAGGTTTGTTTCAAACAGGCCGGTGTCATTGCTTCCGGCGCTAGTGACAATGGATTGCGTGGAAGCCGGATAATCCACAAAGCGGTCATCGGCGGCGCCCTGGCGCGCGTATTCGCCATCGGCGAGGAGCGGCGACTTCCGCACGCTGCTGGCGAGCAGCGTTAGCGTGCAATTGAGGGCGGTATAAGGGCCGACTACCGATGGGATCGACAGCGCCACATTCTTGATGCGGCGCATGTAGTGGCCGGGGCAGTCGCGATCAAACAGCCATTCCGGCGCGGAGACGGTGCACGACCCTGTGGTCTTCAATGCGAGCAGTGCGACCGGGTCCAACTGGCGCAGAGAAATGTGCCGGGTCAATTCCAGCTCGCGCTTGTTATTGTCGTGATACGCCATCTCCATTCGCTTCACATCGAGAAGGAGGGCTTCACCGGAAAGCAGGCCCTTGCGACCTCCGTCCCAGTAATTGAACTCCACAAAATCCTGGGCATCGAGCTCGGGACGCATGAGTTCCTGCTTCATCGTGCGCTCGGCTTTGCGCGCCGTATCGAAAGCGAAGCGGTAGTACTCGTAGTAAAGGCGCGAAATCTCACCCTGCATCCAGAGATAAAGCTCTTCGTTGGTGAACTTGGCGTGCAGGAAGTCGTCGATCTCCTGAGAATTTGCAATTTGTTGCTGGACATTCAGGTACTCGTGGTGGGCGATCTGCTCAGCGATGAGCGCGGTCAGGATCTGGCGCCCATTCTGCATCAATTCGTGTGCCGCCAGGTTGTATTGGAGCATCCAGTCATCGGCGCGGCGCTCGTGGCCGGCGGTTCGCCCAGCCATCCCCGCCTGGTCCTGTTCATAGGCGGAAATAGTCTTTAGAACCTCAGCGGCAATCTTGCTCACGGCGGAAAGCTTCACTCCGCCGAATATTTTCGATGTCCCGCCGAGCCCCCAGTACTGCAGGTTGACATCAAAATCGGGGATGAGCGCCAGGACTCCGGCCACGTTCTCAGCCACATTGGCAGCCAGGCGTGTATCCCTGGCCGTGGGTAAATGTGTATTCAGCTCGGCATCCTCATTCCGGCTCAGGTAGAGACGTCCGCTTCCGGTAGCGCCGGATTGCTGCGCCGGAGAGGTAGTGCCGGTGAGTTGCAGGTTGGGAAACGGTTGCACGGCGATGGTCTTGTCATACTGCCCGACAAGCGCGGCGTAGGCCTCGTCGAAGTTTGCCTCGGTGAGTTCGCGTTGATCGATCGTCAAGGTATCGGGAGCATTTTGGTCCGCCGGCAGACCGAGCAGTCGCTGGTAATAATGCAACCGCTCAAGCGCGGTGGCGCGGCTGGTGAGCAGCGACTTGGTGGATTCCTGCGCATTCTTCCACTGCAGGAAGCGCACATCCTGCATCAGGATTTGAATCTGGATTTCATGCTTCTGGCGCAACAGTGACAGGTGTTCGGCATCGCCCTTTTCCAGAGCTGCAAGTAAAGTGCTGCCCAGGCCGCGGACCTCAGCGCATAATTCGAGCGACTTCTGAATCAGGATGGTGCAGCGCACCGGGCCAATCGGTTGATTCAATCCGGCGACGATGCTGCTGATATCGATTCCTGCCGCTGCCGCCTTGACCAGCATTCCGGGATCAAGCGGCGGATCGAACAGCGCGAGCGGGCGCACCACTCCCGCGATGTTCATGCAATGGCGAATGTTGAAAAGACGGTTCGCCACTGTGTCCCAGTAGCCCAGCAGCTTGTCATTGCGCGGGACGCAGAAGTACAAGGCGCGCCCAATGCCGAACAGCGGGCCCGAACCGCTGCCATCGCCTGAGGTTGCTGAGGCAAAGTTAAATGGGAACTGGCTCTCCAGGTCCACCAGGGCGTTGCCCATCGCATCCAGACCGGCTGCCTTCAACTGCGCATACGTTTTCACCTGGACGGTCCCCGTAGGAGGGATTTGCTGCGGACGCGGGCCAAGAATGTTTGCCGCCAGGACGTAGCGCTGCGTTGCTTCATTGATCGATTCAATCGTGTCCTGCTGGAACAGATTGTCACCCCAGGCAATCAGGTTATCCAGGTATTTCATGACCACGTTGTATTGATAAGCCAGGTGGCGCGTGCGCGCGACCGCGTGCGGCTGGAAAGGTTTGGCCAGAATGGCTTGATACCCGTCGAGAATGTCCTGCCGGGCCTGCTGATCGTCCGGCGAGAGATCTGCCGGGTTCTTGCTGAGCAAGGTCAGCAGGTAATCGATTTGCTTGGGCTGTTGGTCCTGGCGGAAGGCAAGAAATTTCCAGAAACGCTTGGGCGGAGCGGTTGTTTTGTCAGTGCTGGTGGGATCAAAAACGTAGTGGAACCAACGCTGGGCTTCGGCAAAGCGTTGCGTCTTGCTCAGGTGCACGGCCACCATGACGGGAATGTGGAAGAACAGCTCCCAGTTGTAGTTGGCGTATGTCCCATGCTCCCCCACGTCAATCTGCTTGGCAAAGGATTCCACCCGCGTCAACTGATCATTGGTTGGGCCATACAGGGCGTGAAAGAAATCGTGGGCCGGGTCAGCCACAGGATCGGGCGTCTTCAGACTGTCCTGCCAGACCGCGTCCATCACGCCGGGAAGCGAGTCCCGGTTGAGTTTAGCAATCAGTTCTCCAACAAAAGGATGGAAAAAATTCTCGAAGCGGTAATCGAACTGGGTGTCCCAATGGCCCAAGGAGATTCCCAGCCAGCCCGCGGTCATGACCTCATCGTGATATCCGGAATAGTTCTTCGCTCTGATCATGGTGGCTCTCCTTTACCTTTCCGCCTGGATGTTCGAAACCGCGCCTGCCGGCCCAATTTCAACGTTGCGATAAGTAATGTTGGTGTTCGAGGCCAGCCCGCGGCTGATGAACGCATCCTCCGTCACAAACCGTCCGATGCTTTGGCTATCGACGATGCCGGGATCGCCGGGGCCGATGTTGGGCCGGGGTTTTGTGATCGGACCATCGTCGCGGAAGACCATGCCGGACAGTTTGACCGCCCTGTACTGCTCCTTCACGTTGATTCCGAAATCAGCAAAGTCGCGAATGAAGGTGGCTTGTTCGCTGGTTGTGACGTAAAAGACATGGCGTCGATCTTCGAAGAAGAACGGAGTATCGAACCAGTGGTCGCGCGGGTGCAAGGAGTCGGTAACTCGAAAAGGAATTACAGGACTGAGGATCTTGCGTTCTTTCTCACTGACGCCGCCCTGGATTTTTAAGTAAATATTTGTGAGGTCTCCTGCTCCTCCGTTCAGGTTGCCCCGGTTCACCTCGCGAAACTCCGGAGGAAAGTCAAACATACTGTGCGTATCGGGCTGTCCCATAATCACTGGATTGCTATGGGTGTTGTAGAGGTGAAATCCTGCGGCGCCGACGCCGGGGTAGGACGCGAATACCCAGAGCTTTTCCGCCGGATCGCTGTCATCGCCATCCGTCTCAACCTGAATCGTCAGCTGCGAGCGATCGAATGCGTTCGAACCCTGCGCTGAAAAGACGTCCAGGAATGCCGGGCTCTGCACATCTGACGTCTTCGGCGGCTGCCATTTTCCGTTGTAGTACTCGCTCCAGCAGAGCACTAAATCAACCGTCACGGGCGGATCGCCGGACGGGATGGAATCTGTCTTGAGACTCACGAGGTCCACAGCAGGACTGCGAGTGGGAGTGGTCGCTGCGTCCTGACCATGCTTGGTCACTCGAAACCAGAAAAGCAGCAAACGATCTTTCCAGATTACGGGAGCAACAGGATTGTCCTCGATATCGAGCTTGATCTGCTCCCAGGCCGTCCAGTAGCCGTCTTCAAACCGGCGGTAATAATATTTGCGATGGCCGCCGGCGGTGCGGGCAATCACGTGCTCCACGTCGCCGGTTTGCAGGCTGGGATCGCCCGGGGCGTGGTAGATGCCGCAGGGTTCGAGCTTGGCGACCTCCTCCAGTTTGCTCAGGTAATCCAGTAGAGCGGTGGTGGCAGTATCTTCGGTGATGTCGCTTTGCAGCAACTGGCTTTCAATTTCTTTGAAGAACGGCGACTTATCGTCTCGCAATTCGGGTTCGAGCCAGTTTTCCGGATAGAGAAAGACTTTGCGGTTTGCTTCCCAGACGCGATAACGTTTCATCCATTCCCAGCGTTGAGCCTGCGTGGTTGAGAGCGCGGCCTGGGGCTCCAGATTCATCAGGCAGCGTTCGATGAAGAGCTGGACGGTGGAAAGGGCATGGCGGACCCGCGAAGTCTGCATGCATGGCTCCATCTCGACATCCATCAGGAAGTACTCGAAGAGCTTGTCTGGGGTATCAATCTGTTCGCTTGCCGGATTTTCGCGGAACTGATGGAGGATATAAGCGACCAGGGCATCGCGCTGGAGGCCACGCATGCCGTTGTTGATGGGCTGAATGATGTCACGCCAACTGGCGGCATCATAACGGGCGCGCAGAGCGGACTGCAAATCGCGCACCGTGCTGCTGTCAGGATTGTTGGTAGTTGCTTTGATCAGCGCAGCAGCGGAGATGCCCATGGTCTGGACCAGGACAAAGGCGTTGTTAATTCGCCGGAAAAGATCGAAGTGCCTCAAGTCAGCCGTGGCAGCGCCAAACAAAGTGAGAAGCGCTGTAAGCGAAGCCTTGTCCCAGCGCAGTAAAGAGAACATCAGGCCGTCGGGATCGGCGGTCGCCGCGACGGGGTCGAGCAGCGCGGTCAACAATTGATCGTCGGCAGGAGAAACGGCTGCCTTGATTTCCGCGAAGGCCAGCAGCGCCTCAAGCGGTTGCAGCAAAGCCGCGGCTGTGGCGGGAGCGGGATCGCCGCTGACAGCCAGCGCATTCAGCCAGCCATCCGCATTGATCTGGTAATCGGGATCGTTGGCAAAACGTACCATTTCATCCGCGCTGATCAGCAGCGTGGTTGCCAGAGATGTCACTTTCAGGAAACGGACGTAGGCATCGTGGAATGGAGCGATGATCGTGGGAGGATAGAGATAGCGGCCGGGAATGACTTCCCGCGAGCGCTTGGGCGTTTCCCACTTGATGCTAAGGTTTTGGGTTACTTTCTCCACCTTCACGGTAATGTCATAAAGTTTTCCCGCTTTCAACTCGATGGAATCGTTGTTGCGCCACAGAGCTCCATTCTGGACCATCGCCCGGGCTGTTCCATCCAGAGTCAGGTTCACGGTGGCACCATCGTCGGTCTCCACAATGATGTTGTAAAAACCAGCTTCCGGCGCTTCCAGTGAGCCCGACCACGTGCCCGAGATCGCTGCGCCTGGAGTAGTCGTGTTGGGCGGCAGCGGGTTCACAGCCGGCGAGTAGTCCAGAGTCGCTGCTGCCGGATCACTTTTATCCACTGGATTCGTGGCGGTGTCGCGGAAGAAGAACTGCGCCGCCAGTCCAGGCGTTTCTACGGCTAGCACGTCATTCAACGCGGGCTGCGTCGTGTCTCCGCCTGCGTGCAGCGGGAACGGCGCGGCTGAGGCATTCACCAGACTCTGGGTCGAGGGCAAATCAATGACGGCCGCCGCGCTCAGCCGTTGCAGGGCTTGTTGCTGCTTGCGCAGGCGTGAAAGTGTGGGGCGAAACGCGGCCAGCAATTTGCTGCGCTTGACATCAACGGGATCAACCGAGGCAACATAAGCGTCATAGAGTGGCTTCAATTCGGGATAGCGCGAGAAAAAGGAGCCACTCGCATCCTGGCCCAGAGCGAACAGGCCATCCACCGCCTTTTGGAAAGCAGGAGTAACACCGCCAATAGCCTTGAGATTGCCCTGGGTCACTGCGCTCAGCAGACCCGTATGAGACAGGCGATGGCGGAAATTATCGTAGGCCAGATTGGGATCCACCGCGGTGATCGCAGGTTCGAGCGCGGGTGTGGGATGGGTGTAGGCAAGGTCCAGCACGATTGTGTTGTTGAGCAGCGCGAAGAAGGCGTCTGCCGCCTCCTCTCCGTACACCAGGGTCATGCGTGCCTGCGCAATGTCGCCGCCGGGATCTTCGGTCGCGGCAAACTGGTCATCGATTGCGGCAAAGTCGCCGCGCAGAGTGCGCGCGAATTCAGTGACCTGGTCGGAGTTGGGAGCTGATTTTCCGCTGAGGTCCTGATTCCAGATCAGATAGAGAGCAGCCGCTGATTTCAATGAGCGCGCTTTCATGGCCTGGACCAGCGTGATGAGATGAACAATCGCAGGATTTCCCGCACTGGGAGATTCAGGCGCGGCGAAGGGATCGAGGCCCGTGAGCGAGATGAGCAGCAGCAGTTCGCGCACGCTCAGGCGCATCTTGTGGGCCAGCCATCCTCTGCGATAAACGGCGCTGATGTTCGGCAAGGTCAGTACCGTGGTGGCGTCAAACCCCCGGTCCGCCAGAATGCGGTCGAACTCGTCGCCGGTTAGATTGAATGCCGCGCGCAGGGTTTCAGCGTGGCTGGCCAGCTTTTTTGTGTTATCCACCAGAAATTCCCCAAAGCCGTTGTCGGCAAAATCCGGGTCACGCGGCGAAACGGCCGGGTTGAGGAACATCTGGCGATAGAGGGCATTGTCGCCGCTGGTCGTAATGTCTGACCAGCAGGCCAGCAGCGGCAGGAGATCGCGCTCCGCGGTCAAGTTGAGCAGACGCATCACGCGGCTTATGATGCCGAGCCGAGGCAGCAGGCTCTTGAAGCCGGCATCGAGCTTGGCCACTGAATCGAGATCGCCGGCCGTGACCGGCTTGAGGTCCGCGCGGTACAGCGAGCAAAGTGCGGCATCCGTTTGCTCAATCGTCCATTCGGTCTTTTTCCAGAGGCGGATGAAGCGGAGCATACGCACAAACTCTGGAATGCCCAGGCGTGTGGACTTGTCATTCGGCCCCGCCATAGGCTTGGCGAAACGAAATTCGAGGTCGGCAAAGTTGCATGGATCCGGACTGCTGGCGGGGTCCGTCAAGGTGATCAGCGCCATGATGCGGTTGAAATTATCCGGATTTTTCACCCAATTCTTAATGTCGCCGCCATATTCAGCCGGGTCCGGCGCAGCCGCTCCCTGAGGCAGAAGGTCGTCAAATTTCTTGTCCGTCGCGGCGTCGTTCTTGGTCTTGAGTTCCACCAGCATGGCGATGTTCACGCCCAGCTTGGACAATTTAGGAATCAGGTCGCTGTTGGGATTGATGAAACGCGCGCTGAGAAGCGAAACCACATCCTGATAGCTGATTTCGGCACGACGCGAAAAGCCTTTGGCGTTCGACAATTCATCGGAAACCTGGTCATCCGTTTTCGCCGGATCAAACCCGTAGATCTGTTTCAATGTGAGAGCGCCATTGGTGAGCAAATCGTATTCATCGCGGGACAAGCCCAGCTCCTCGGCAAGGATGTCGCGCCATCCGTACGGATTGGCTCCATGCTCCAGGTCGTCGTTCTTGCGAAGGCGTTCCATGGCCAACGCCAAAGGCACCTCAAACTGGAGGAAATAACGCCGCAGATTTTCCAAAGGCTGATGGAACGGAAGCTGCGAAGGGAAACGCTCACCGCGGAGCAGAGTGTACGCTGCGTCGACAACGAACTGCGGGCTGGCCAGCAGGTCGGCTGAGGCTGATCCATTGGTGTCATGGCCCTCATAGCCCTGCAAGGAGAGCGCCTTGATCTGGTTGGCGACATAGTACTCCAACGTCTCATTCACTATGTCGATGTAGGGCAGCGCGGTCAGGGTGTTTTCGCAAGTGAGCGGAAGATGCTGCAGGTCTGGACGCCGGCCGAGCAGAATGCTCTGTGGATTGAGCTTGCCCGCCGCTTTGTCCGCGGCGCTAGGCTCCTGATCAATGAAATCCAGAAGATCCACCAGATATGCCGCGGGCGAAAGCACGGAGCGGCAATCAGAACAGGTACAAAAATCCATGGAGCCGAACAGCGATTCCAAGGTGGGATAAGCGATCACATCGTCGGCATTCTGCGGAGTGGCGCCGGTAGGCTTAGGCTGCAGGATCTGCCCATGGTTGCTCTTCGATGCAGCTATTGCCTGGGCGACTCTTGGCTGGCCATTGGGGAGAGAGAGAGGACTGGCCCCGAGATTGAACCCGCTGCTGGCGGTGATGTAGCTGATGGCGACATTGACCACCGCGTGATGAACCTGTACGGCCTTGTCATAGACGCGTCCCGCGTCGTCAGCTCCGCCGATATCCTGGGTGAACTTCTCGACAAATGACTGCTTGTCCATTCGTACAATCTGATAGGCGGCGTGGGCGCCGTTTTTCAGCAACCCTGCCATCGCCTGATCGGACTGGGTGATCTGGTGGACCCGCTGGAGCTTCTTCACTTCAGCCACAATGGCGTCATCCACTTTCACCTTGTTCTTCGCCATGTATTGCTGCACCGGCTGCATGCCGATCTCAAATTTTCCCTGGTTATCGTTGAGGAACTGGGTGACTTTATCGGCAGCATCCACCTTGAAGTCGCCCGCCTTGACCATTTCCGC
This sequence comes from Candidatus Angelobacter sp., assembly GCA_036557225.1. Taxonomy (GTDB): domain Bacteria; phylum Acidobacteriota; class Terriglobia; order Terriglobales; family Acidobacteriaceae; genus Angelobacter. The sequence continues at coordinate 45,545 of DATBHX010000038.1, read as the reverse complement.
AATCGATGCAGTGGGATAACTGAGACGAACCTGCGCCGCCAGATAAGCCGCATAGTTCGCTTTCTTGGCCGGCGGGGTATCACCGGGAATCTCATTCGGCACGGCGACATTAGGGCCGAGCAGTTGGCTCCATCGAGCGATGCGGTGGAATCCGGCTTGTGCCAATTGCACGGGGTCGGACAGTCCGGCCGCGCCTCCCACCTGTTGCAATTGCTGGATGAGCGGCGCGTTATTGATGGTGAGAAATCCGAGCTTGCCTACCACTTGCAGGCGGTTGGCGACAGCCTGGCCGAAAGTATCGGCAACCGACTTCCAGAATTGCGGCAAATCATTCCGGCTCGCGGCGTACAGCGTGGCAAATTTTGGCTGGTCCTCAGGCTTCAGCCCGGAAGAAGCAAGCATGTCCTTGAGCGGGGATATTCCAGCCACAGGCGGGCCCGTAAGGAATGTTTGCGCGCTCAGGGTCTGGAAAGCCTGCTGGGCTTGTTTCAGTTCGGCATCCGATTTTTTGGGAATCACTCCCTGCGCCACGGCCTGCTTCCATACGCCGGCGACGGTTTGCGGGCTGGCGCGATAGAGCACGTCTGGATTTGCGGGCAACCCGGCGCGGAACAGGGCGTAGAAAAACTCCGGCTGCAAGCGCGGAGGCGGAGGTGCGGTCGCACCTGCCGGCGCAGAGCCGCCGGTGGATTGACTGAATTGATCCGCCAGAGCGGCCATGGCGACGGCTCGCGCGTCCCAACCGGTCTTGTTAGCAAGGAACGTGATGTCCTGCTGCTGGTCCGTTTCCTTCAGGTCGCGCAAGTTGCCCTTGAATTGGAGTGACAGAGTCGCGGTCAGTGTTTCATGCTCGGTGGGTAAGGAAGCAGCCGCCGCAGCGGGCAGGATTACATCGATCTTCTCATTGGCAGAGGCGTTATATCGAACGTCCGACGCAGCGAGCACGGTTTTCCCGATCAGGACGCGCACCTGGATATCCGGCGCAGTCTTTCCCCGGCGGGCGAGTTCCACGGACGAAAACTGCGCGGAGTAGCTGCCGGACGCATCCGTCGCGCCCTGGACCAGAGACACGTCTGCCCCAACATTTTTGTCCACTACTTCTATCTGAAGTCCGCCCACACCGGAGTGTTGCGAATTGAAGACCCTTCCTGAAACCGCAAAGGTCGTTCCTGGTTGAGTTGCTGCCGTTGAAAATTGGCTGCCCGTACCGCTCATGATAGTTCTCCTGTCATCGATCCATTGGCCGCAAACAGCGAGCGCGTGGCACCGTGAGTCGCGCGCCAAGGGAACGCTGGCCTGATGTTTCTACCGCTGAATTTCCTATCGAACATGAATCCCCGCCCGAATTGCCGAAAGCGCGATCTTGCCCGTGCTTAAGGCGTAACGGGTTTTGGTCTACAAATTTCCACCGACGCCCATACTTTGAAGTTGCTCGCCTCTTTGCCTGCAGGCTTCCAAACGTCAATCCACTGTTCTGCCGGCACGTCGCGATGGCTCTTGTCCCAGCCGGCGCCGATGTCATGCACCTCGCCTTTGTACAATTCCTCACCGGAGGAAATGTCTTTCGCCGTAACGGTCGAGCCATAGGGGTAAGGCTTGGGATCCGTATTCGCCACCGCCACAGTGCCCGGCCCCACTGTGCCCGACCCTCGAGTGCCCGGTTTTCCAGGCGACTTTGTTTTCTTGAAAAAGCCGGCATCGCTCCCTGGCCCCGTATCCGAATAAGCGGTCACCAACATCGGAATTGTCGTGCATTGTTGTCCACCCTTCGTGACGGTTGCGGCGGGGGTATCCAATTGCGCTTTCAGATCGTTGAGTTTTTTCAAATCACCTTCGGCCTGGGTGATGGAGTCGTTGGTAAGCTTGTTCTTCTCGTCCAGGTCCTTGATGGCTTGTGTTTGCTTGTCGATATCGGTTTTTTTGCTGTTGATTTTTTTCAGGAGATCGTCGGTGTCTTTCTTGAGGTCTTTCGCCTCTTTTTCCTGCGCAGGATTAAGTTTTTTTCCCTTAGCTTTATCTTTCAAATCTTTCAGGACTTTGCGCCGCGCCAGCTTTGTGTCCCGTTCTTTTGTAAGTGTGTCCTTGTCCGTCTTGTCCGCCTTGATCTTGGCATCCGCCGTGGCTTTGCCTTTCTCCCGCTCCGCCACCAAGTCTTTTTGCTTCTTGATAAAGTCCTTCTTCTTCTCGATGTCCGGGGCGATCTTGGCTGACAGGTTCTCTTTTCCCTCCGGATCAAGCCACATGATGGGATTGCCGTACGCATATAGAAATGGGTTGGGGCCATCGAGCGGCCACTTGGGGTCGGCGCTGGCCCACCGCCCCAGCCAGGGCACGCAATAGCGTGCGCCGTGATAGTTCAAGTCATTTTCTTCGTCCCGCTCCTGCCCGGTGTAGCGATATCGCCTGGGCAGGTCCGTCTGGTTCCTGGCCGCCTGATAAGAGGTCGATCCATAGGGAAAATATTCTTCGTAGCTCAACACTTCGGCGGCGCCGGTCAATTCGAGTGTCGCCGAGCCCAGGTGGTTGGTGTACTGGTAGCGCACCAGTTGCTGTGGCGCGGGATCATTCCCCAGGGTGCGCGTCTCGATCAGCGCAATCCTTCTGTGGTCCAGCAGCACATGCAGCGTTTCACGCTCCAGCACCGGCGTCACGCCGTCGGCTGCGAATTCGCGGTAAATTTCCAGTGGCCCCAGGTAAATCCGCTCCTTCTTTAAGACGGGAGCGATGCCGTCGGCAGCGGTTGCCGCATAGGTGCGCTTGCGTGCGCGCTCGCCCGCGCCGTCATAGGTGTATAAAGTCGTTTCCGGCATTCCGCCGTTGACTTTGCGCTGCCGCGTCGTCGACTGCAGCCGGTCGCGCTCATCCCAGCTCATTACGGGCAAGTGCGGCATCGCCGTCATGTTGCCGTGCGCGTCATACGTGTAAGCCGCCGAATATGGTCCCAGCGGTGCATCGCCAGGCAGGCTTGTCGCGCTCAGCCGGTTGCTGACTTCCGCCAGCGTGACCAGGCTCGTCTCCTGGTACGCATACCGGCATGTCCAGCCGCCACTGGAGACCTGGTGCACCATCTGCAAAAGGTTTCCCACCACGTCGTAGCTATACGTCTCGGTGTAGCGCCCCATTGCGTTGCCATCACTGGGATTGATCAGCCGAGTGCCCGGGGCAGATGTCATGCGCCCGCTGTCGTCATTCGTCGCCTGCACGGGCGGCAGCAACGCGCCGCCCCCGCCCAGCCCCAGATGTTCGCGCCCGGTTGCCTGTACCAGGCGATACGTGGGGTCATAGGTGTAATCCAGTGTCGGATCGACGCGCTGGTTATCGAAAAACACCACGTCATGCAAATCCGCGTCGTCGCGCAGGCGGGTTACGTTACCCATGGCGTCATAGGTGTAGGAGAGCGCCTGCACCGTGCGTGCATCCGGATTGCGATCGGGGCGCGTCGTGGTCAGGGTCTCAAGCCGCCAGGTCAACAGATCGTACTTGTATTCCGTGCGCGACCCATTACCGCACTCCAACACTGCACGCTGGCCGTGCTGGTTGTAATCCACGTTGGTGATCGCATGCTGATCGGCCGTGGCGGAATTGAGCAGCGCCTCCGGTGCTGCCACTACGCGCACCCACACATCCACTGTCTCCAGCAATCCTGCCTTGTTGTACCCGGTCTGTAGCACGGAGGGTTTTCCCCCCGCAGCCGCATAGGGCAGTACCGTTTGTATCGGCCGGTTCAGCGCGTCAAACCTGCTCGCGGACACATACTTGTCTCTGCCGACAAGCAACGGCGCTGCCGCTGCATCGAGCGCCGCCACGTCCAGTGCTGATCCCGTTCCCAGCGCAGCCAATGGAGACCAATCCACCGTCGTTGGATAAAACCGATCCGCCGCTGTACCGGCTTGCGCCGTCGGCGGCGTCAGCGCGGAGAGCTGCCGGCTCGAGGCAATCAAATTCCCTTTGAAGTCATAGCGCGACATTTCCGCCAGGCCCGCGCCGTCATAGTGGCGGAACAGATGCCCTTTCAAATACCGAGGCGCGTCGGGATGACCTTCGCCGTATATCAGCCGCTCGGCCAGAATCTCGCCAGCGCCGCTCCGTCCGATATAGACATGCGTGGGCCGCTGCAATGCGTCATACAGCGTGCGATGAATGAACCCGCGCGCGTCCCAGTTCCGTATGGGTTTTCCCGCAGCATTTTCCAGCGACCAGCGCGCTCCGCCGTCCATGCTGTTGCGATAGAGCGGCGTGCCGGGCAGAGAGTAGCCCGCGACAAAGCGAAAACCGCCTCCCTCAATGGGTTCACGCAAACAAACTTCAAGCGTATGCCGCCCCTGCGCGTCAACGAGCGCGAGCGGCTTTGATTCGGTATCCTGCGCCGTGCGCGTGGCCAGGCGTTGCGGCCCGGCGCCCCCCACGCCGTTGTCCATCACTCTCAGGCACTCCCGCCCCAGCGAGTCAAAATGCTGCATCGTGGGCGTTGCGGCGTGCGCTTCCGCTTTTTGTGCGGCGTCCTGATTGGCCGCTTTTTCGTCCGCCGTCGCGCCAAAATTGCCGCCAATACGCTGGTCATGCCACGACGCAAACACCCCCGGCCCCGGCCCCAGCAGGCGAAGAAAAAAATCTCCCACATCGGCGTCGGCGCGCGGATCGCCGACCAGCGTCATGTCATTGGCGTCCCAGACCGTTTCACGCCACGCATCGAACACATGCTTTTCCAGCGTCTGGTCCGGGTGCAGCGCCGCCACCAACCGTTCAGCCGGATCATAGAACAACACCGAACTGGCGCCTTCCAGCCGGTTGAATTCAAACAGGTGCGTGGTCGTAAAAAACGGTTCGTACCGGCGGATGGGCTTGCCTTTGTTGTTGTAAATAGTCCAGCCGCTCCCCACCCAGCGCGGGTCGATGTTGTCTGCCGCGCCGGTTACCGGGCCTGCTTCAGCGCGCGTCTTGCGCTGGGCCTCGCGTCCAAAGCCGTCCCAATACGCAAACATGTGCTGGTAATTGGTGGCACCGCCATCGACATGCGTTTCGCGCAGCAGCGTATAGACCATCGGCGCATCCGGCGCCGGCGATGCTTGCGTGCGGTAATAAGCAAACAGGTCATTCACAACGCGCGACGTGGCATTGCCCAGCAAAGCGCCGGGATTTGCCAGCGGGTCGGCGCGCAGGGCCAAAATCTGCGCCTCAGTCAGGTCCGCCACAAAACCGGCGAGCGAATCACCTTCTCCATTGGCGCCATGCAGAGCCGAGCCGGCCAGCACGCCCAGGCAGTCATAAGCGACTTCGTGCGAATTCCCATTGGCGTCCGTGGTGCGATACGGCTGCAGCACACGATAGTCATTCGCGAGGATGGTTACGTTCCCCACGGGATCCGCGGTGGAAATCCCCAGAAGGTCGTAAGCGTCATAGGTGATGCGATCGATGCTCCCAAAGGGATCCACTCCGCGCCGCACCTGATAAAAATGAGCCTGAGCCGCGGCCAGCTCCACGGCAGCGCTATCCGCATCGCCCGCGGAAAAATACACGCGCCCGGAAGGAATCCACCAGTCGTTCTGCCCGGCAAGACGGACATAGCCGCCTTCCTGCAGCAGCGCATCATCCACGAGCACACCGAACACCCGCGAGATCAGCCCGGTGGTCAGCGCCAGTTCATAACTCTCGCCCGAGAGAGCCATCGCCTGCGCCGTCCCCGAGGGCAGCAGGGTGGTTAAATCGTCGCTGCGATACAGCGTGCGTGTGCGCCCGACGATGCGCCGCTGGAATCCAACCGGCACGCCAATGCCTTCAATATCCGGCGTCGAGACTTCTTCGTATGCAATATCCTGCGCCCCGGCCCACAGCGCCTGATAATTGGCAATGATCTCGTTAAAGCGGAACAGCGCGCCCGCCGGCGCGAATCCGGTCAGCTCTGCGGAAATCGATTCGCATGGCATCGGCCCGCGATGCGCATCGATATGAAATGCCGCCACGGGGCCTTGCGGCGGCACCGGCTGCGTATATTGGTTTTCGCTGGCGCCGACGTGCAGCCGTGTCTGGTCATGCGCGAGCATGCCACGAAATGCCGCGCTCAGGGCCGGCTCCGGCTCGGCATATCCCGGCCGCCGTCCATAGCCCACGGAAGCCGCGTGCCGCACCTGGCCGTAATCATCCACATCCAGCACAAAGTCATGCGTGATGCGAGGATCGTTCTCCTGGCGTTCATAGTGCAGATTCACGCTCTCGCGCGAACTCCGCCGGTATACCCCGTACCTGTTCGGTCCCGCCGGCTGCAGCTGCTCCACGGTGTAGTTGTGCTCTTCCACCGAATAGGGATTCGCCGCGCGCGCCGTGCCGTCCTGGCCATAGACTTCAACGCGCAGCGGGGCCGTTTTCAGCGCGCGCACCGCTTCACGCAGCGCGTCGCCATGCAGCGCGGCGCCAGCCACCACGCTATCGGGCAACAGCAGCGCCTCGCGCGCTGCCACCGACGCCGGATCCTCCCCTCGCATGCCCGGCTCGATCCAATATTCATGGGCAAACTGTTTAGAAATTTTTGCTGCATCGATCAGCGCGCCGGTGTGAAACCAGCTACGCGTCAACACCGGGGCCGTCCACGATTCCGCGTCCTCGTTCACCGTCTCGACATCGGGGAAAAGCTCATCGTTCCGGTGCTCCTCGGTGTCCCACTGGTCCACCATGCCGAAACCGCGAAGCTCGCGCTCCGGCCCGTCAAAATAGCCGTGATGGTACTCATAGCGCGTAACGTGCCGGCTCCGCCCGACCCAGTCATACGTCTCCACGCGCGCCACGCACTGAACCGGAACGGGAAGCCGCGTGGCCCACGGGCGTCCTGCGAATTTGTCCTGCAAATAAAATTGCGTCGAAGGGGCGTACTTGATGCGCGTTTCTGAGCCCAGATTGTTCTTCACGCTCAGCAGCAGATGCGGCTTCTTTGACGCCATTAAATCCACATAAAACATCGCCCTTCTGGCCGCACCGGCCAGCGGCGATGACCACAGCAGGCACGCCGTTCCCGTTCCCAGCAGGTCCATTACCTGCACTGAACTCAGAGCATCCGCGCTGGGAAAAACCGCCAGCAACACCCCCGCAGCATAGGAATTGCCGGACTGATTGAAGCACGCATGCACGCCATCGGCGCCGACATACACCAAATCTGCCGTGCCCGAGCCATCAATGTCCGCCAGGCGCAGTCGACGCGCATCAAATTGCTCTTCCGGGCACCAGCGCGGCGCGGTATCCATCACCACCTTGGTGCCAAACCTGCCGTAACCCAGATTCGGCCAATAACACACCTCGCCATTGCGCACGCGCACCAGGTGACGCAGCCCGTCACCGGTCATGTCCGCCAGCGATACAGTCTGCGTTTCATCCGCCAGCACCACATGCGGCCCTTTGGCTTCATCCAGCGCAGCCCAAACCCGCTCAGCCGGGCCGAATCCATCCGCGCCCAGCGAGGGATACAACGTGAAAACATCGTCTGCCGTGATCAAAATGTCCGAGAGCCCGTTGCCCGTCACGTCGACAAATTGCAAATCCGGGCTGCCCCAGTCCACCCTGGGCAAATGCGTGAAAGCTTTAAAAACGTCCCAGCCTCCCTCCTCGGTGCGCCCGTAAAATCCCGCCACGGGCCCGCTCAGATTCACCAGTTCTGCTCTGCCTTCTCCAGTGACATCCATGAATTGCAGCCCGCCCGCTCCTGCATTCAAGTGCGCTCCCGAAGGCAATGCGCCCACCGGCTCCAGCGGCCCTAACCGCGCGCGCGGCACGCGCTCTCCGTTTGCCAGGGTCACGAGGTTCGACGCACTGAAATTTCGCTTGTAGCTCCACCCGCCGTCTCCCTCGTTCAAAACACCTGAAAGGCCCTCGCCATCCAAATCGACCCAGCGAAAGCGTCCGCCATCGATTCCTTCCGGCAGATTTTCCAGGCTTTGCGGATCGGTCAGCGGCAACACCTCGGGATGAAACTCCGGCTGGCCATAGGTAAATTCAAGGGGCGGCGTGGGCCGCTGATCGTAGGTGGGCCCGCCCTCGCCCGCAATTCTGCGATAGCCACGTCGTGTAATCGAAGCCACGAAGGTGTAATTGGGATTGATGGGATCGGCTGGATTGACTTCATCGGAATAGCGGAACTCAGTGGAATGCACCAGGCAGTCAGCGCCCACCGCGGCTTCCGCGGGGAAATTGTGAAACATCAATACGCGCGCACAGCGCCGGTAGGTGCGCACTTCGAATCCGGCGCGGTGCCAGGAAAATGCGTCTGGGCGCACCCGCCAGGGGCGGTCCGGTGCAGGCGTTGGCGCATCGGGTGCGTGATCGCCGTAGTCGCACACTACGTGAAAATGCCAGTCCGCAGGCGCTGCGGGCAGCGGCATGTCGGCCTCCGGCGCAGCGGACCAATCCGGAAAATACGGCGTGGCGTTGCCGTAGAGAATCCGCTTCAAATACCGCTGCGTCGTGCGCACGTCGTCAGAGCGATTGGCTTCATGGGCCGTAGTAACATCAACGCCCGTTCCATCGTCGGCTACGTACTGATACAGAGCGACGTTGCCGTGATTGTCGATCACCTGCGACAAATGCCAGCGAAACACCTGCCTCTTGTCCGCCGGATTGGCCACCCGGCTGGCATCCTCCATCCCAAATAACGAAACCACATTGTCGCGTGTGATCGTGCGCCAGTGACTGATTCCGGTGGCAAGCTCCGTCCACCGCTCGATACGGGCATATGTTCCTTCGATACGCGGCCGGTACAGCCGCACGTCATACTGAACGCCGTGCAGCGTGCGCACGGGCAGAATCAGGAGCCCGCCCGCCCCATCCAACACACGCACCAAATCCTCCGCTCCGGAGAGCAGAAACACATCGCTTTCTTCCCCATCCATGTATCTCGGCAAGCCCTTGTCAGTCTTGCGTGCGATCTCCGGCACTGACATACTCCAGCCAAACCCAAAGACCCCGTTGCTTGATCCTGAGTCGTATGCCAGGTCCAGATCCGGCGTGCTGCCGCCGCGTCCCGGTGTCAGGCCCAAAGGAAGGCTCAGAGACGCGGTCCCGGTGACCGCGTTGACGTCAAATTTCTCTCCCATGCTGCGGATGGCGCCGCCGCCCGAAGGCAGAGAAACCGCAGAAATCAGGCTCTTATGCCCGCGCGCCTGCTCCGCCGCGCCTGCACTGCCAGGTCCATTCGTGTGCGCCGGCTGACGCCCATCGCTGCTGCCGGGGCCAGCGCCATCGTTTGGTTTGCCGTTGTTGGTTCGGTCATCCACGATCAACTCCCCTGCAATGCAAACGAAAAAAACGGGCCACGCTCACCAGCGCCTGACTGCCGGCACTCTCAAAGTTATTTCCCAGATTGAACCGAATCACTCTCAGGATGAGCTTTTCCCACTCCGTCCCGCTCCCTCGGAGAGTTCGGGTTAAAGGATTAATACGTCCGATGAGTTTCCCTGATGAGTAGTGAAGAAAAAGCCGCTTCGTTACAACTTTCCGTTCATGGGACAGGCCGGCATCGCCGGGATCGAACCGACGACCTTCCCGGCAGGCCGGGACGCGCTCAAAACGCGCTCATCAGATGAGCTTGTTAGCTTTTGGTAGGGATTTGGTGGACCTGGTCGGGATCGAACCGACGACCTCTTCCATGCCATGGAAGCGCGCTCCCAAACTGCGCCACAGGCCCACGTGATGGTTAACCCTATTTTCCCCCGACCTGGGTAGGATCGTCAAACGAAAGCAGTTGGCGTCCGTCAAAAAAACAGACGACTTCGGGAAAATGGAACTATTTGCGTTAATTTTCGTCTTACCTAAGGGGTCGTAATACACTGGAAGTGGAAACTCCCCAGTTAGAGCCGTCAAGCCTATGCCAATGAAAAAGAGCCCACGCCGGGGCGTATCACTAAAAGAGCCGACGATGATCGCACTGGAAACGCTGCGCCAGCACAAGCTGCGCTCGTTTTTGACCCTGCTGGGCGTCATCCTTTCCGTGTGCACGCTGATTGTGGTGGTTTCCATGGTGCAGGGCGCCAACAAATACGTGGCGGAAAAAGTGGCCGATTTCGGGTCCAACGTTTTTCTGGTGATGCGCTTCCCGCTGATCACCAGCGCGGAGCAGTACGTCAAGCTGGCGCGGTCCAACAAAAACGTTACCTGGGACGACTATGAGTACGTTCGCGACAATATGTCCCTGGCTGACTCGGTAGGCCTGGAAGTCAGGCGGCTGGGCAAGGTCAAATACAAAACAGAGACGATTGAAGACATTGACGTGCGCGGCGTAACGGCCAACATGGGCGGCATTGACAAGGAAGAGGCTGCCATCGGCCGCTACATCAGCGAAGCCGACGATATGCACCGCGCCAATGTGACGATGATCGGCGTGGATGTGGCCAAGCGTTTCTTTACCGGCACCGATCCGATTGGGAAATCCATTTATATCGATGGTGAAGAGTATGAAGTGGTAGGCGTGGCCAAGGAGCTGGGCAGCGCTTTTGGACAGTCGCAGGACAGCTTTGTCTATATACCGATCCAGACTTGGCGCAAGGCGTACGGCAGCGACGTGACCATGAACATCAACGTGAAAGCGATCTCTGCTGACCTGATGGCGCCGGCGGAAGATGAAGCGCGCATGCTGATGCGCGCGCGACGGCACCTGAAACCGAGACAGGATGATACGTTCGGCGTGGTTGAGCCTTCCAGCATCATGGAGCTCTACAACAGCGTGACCGGCAATCTGGCGAGCGCGTCGATTTTTATTGTCGCCATTTTTCTGGTGATTGGCGGCATTGTAATTATGAACATCATGCTGGCGAGCGTCACAGAACGGACGCGGGAAATTGGAGTGCGTAAATCGCTGGGTGCGACGCGGCGCGATGTGCTTCTCCAATTCCTGGTTGAGTCCGGTGTGATGGCGACGATCGGGGGAGTGCTTGGTGTGGTGGCCGCGGCGGTGATCGCGTTTGCCGTCGGGCGTCTCACCTCATTTCCCATGGACCTCCCGATTCGCTGGGTCATCATCGGAGTGGTGACGGCGGGATTGATCGGAGTGTTTTTTGGCGTGTATCCGGCTTACAAGGCGTCAAAACTGAATCCAATTGAAGCACTGAGGTTTGAAACCTAGTCATGCAGTCCAAGCTGATCATTGAAGACATCAAGATGGCGCTGGAGACGATCCGGACCCACAAGGTGCGGTCTTTTCTCACCGTGCTGGGCGTGGTGATCGGCACCATGGTCGCGATCATTGTGGCTTCCGTTTTGCTCGGCTTCGAGAAAGGTGTTCAGGATTCACTCAATGAGTTTGGTGTCGACAATCTTTTTGTCCTGAAATTTGAGCCGGGGATCCGCTTTGGCAGGCTCTCGCCGGAAGAGCGCACACGCAAGGTGTTGACGTATGACGACGGCGTCGCGATGAAGGAACAGCTTCCGGCGGTAAAAGACGTGGTCATGGAAATCCTGGCGCGCATCGGCGACCAGCCCCAGCCTATCCGCACCGCGCGTTACAAGAATCACGAACTTACCAACATCGTCTTTCGCGGCATGACCTCAAGCTATGCTGAGGTGGTCAACGGCAAGATGAAAGAAGGCCGCTTTTATACCGACCAGGAAGACCTCCACCGTGAAGACGTGGTGGTGATCGGGTATGACGCGGAAAAAAGCCTCTTCCCCGATGAAACCGCCGAAGGCAAACAGTTGCTGGTGGATGGCAACCTTTACACCGTGATCGGCGTGTTTGACAAAAAGAAGAGTACGCTCAACCAGGCGGGCGATGTAGAAGTTTTTATTCCCTATCGCACCTACAAGAAGCATTATCCGCAGGATGACGAGGTTGTTTTCATCGCCCAGGCTTATCCTGGGATGAAGAGTGTGGCGGAAGACCAGATTCGCGGTCTGCTAAGGTTGCGTCGCCGCGTGCCGCCGAACGCGCCCGATAATTTTGGCATCAGCAGCGCCGAGCAACTGGGCATTCAGTTTCGGGACATCATGGCAGGCATTTTTCAGCTGGTTGTCGGTATCGTGTCAATCGGACTTCTGGTGGGCGGCGTTGGCGTGATGAATATCATGCTAATGTCGGTCACGGAGCGGACGCGGGAAATTGGCGTGCGCAAGGCCATTGGCGCACGCAAGCGAGATATCAGCTTCCAGTTTATTACCGAGGCCATGACGTTGACCGGCATTGGCGGTATTCTGGGCGTGGTTTTGTCTTTGATCTTCAGCTTTCTCATCAAGCTGGCCCATGTTCCCTCATCGGTGCCGATTTGGGCCATCTTTCTGGCGGTTGCGGTTGCCAGCAGCGTAGGACTTTTCTTCGGAATCTATCCTGCCATGAAGGCCGCGAGGCTCGATCCGGTGATTGCATTGCGATACGAATAAAAGCAACTAGCAATTAGCCAAACCGTTCGCTACGCCGAGCATTGGCTAATTGCTATTTGCCAGTTGCTATTTGCTATCCGAAATCTGCTGCGAATCCTGCCGCCGAAACCCATACGGACAGTGCCGGCACCCTGACTGGCAGCAAAATCCTCGATCCAAAAGATATTTCGTGGTGAAGACCCACTTACCATTCTCCAGATAATAGTCTTCGCCTTCGACCAACTCATTGTCGTTGCTCATTGCCGGCTCGCAATATTGATGGGCTGCATCTCCGGCGTCTCCACCAGAACGCCATCACGGAAACTGACGTGTTTGCCGGAAATCGCTGCTACGCGTTCGCCCGGCACGACGATCCCGGCAAGGTTCAATGGGTCCGCCGCTGAGATCGTAATGATCTCGCCGCTGGGCGGAAGGCCCTTCATCGCGCGCAGCGATTCCACGGCGATCGGCAATGCAAACTGCTCGCCAATAAACCCGCTGACAAACCTTCCTCCGCGAATTTCACCACGATCTTCGAGCCTCCGGAAGGTGATCAGCAGATCGCGCCAGCGCGGCAGCATGCTTTCGCGTACCAGTAGTTCGCGAAAGACCACACCGTAGCGCTCCAGCAGCACACGGCAGACCGATTCCATCGCTTTGCCGCCGTCATCGCCATGCAGCGGATGAAGGAGTGACCAACGCCCCGCGCTGTGCCGCGGACGGTTTGTCTTACCACTTCCCTGCCCGGAACGCCGCTTGGGATCGATCAAAGCGCGCAGGTTATCGAACCCATCGGCCGTTACCAGCCCTGCCGCTACCAGCTCCCACAGTGCTGTCTCGATTTCCGATTTCAATTTGTCCGTGCCGCGAACAATATCCGCAAAGAACGAAGCGCCTCGTGTCCGCAGGAAGCTCAGTACCTCGCGCGCCCCCGGACCCAACCCGCGCACTTCCTGCTCGGCTTCGTGGTGCGCAGTACGCACGTTGGGCAGCGCCATCCATTCCGCCTCATCGCGAACAAAGAAGGTAATCGGCGCAACGCTGGTCGGGACCACACGCCGCCCGCCGCCTGAGGAATCCTCCAGCATCGCCGGATGCGGTGAGAGCCTTCCCCAGCCCACTTGCCCCGTCAGTGAAAGCTGGTCCAACAGTTTGGGATCGTAATCGCTGATGCGCCGCGCCAATACCTGCCGCTCCCACGCGCTCGCCGGGATCTCAAATCCCTGCAACTGGCGCAATACCTGCAGCGTGCCATGCTCCGCGCGTGTCTGTGAGCCGGGAGAAACATGCTGCCAGCGAAGCAGCCAGCGCATGAACACTGCAGCTGTAACCGGCTCAATCTGCTTACGCAGCGATCCGAGTGTGAGCCGGTGAATGCGCGCCAGCAATCGACGTTCGCACCATTCCAATCCGGCAAGTGCGCCGTCGGCGTTCGCTGCTTCGGCCGTCGGTTTGCCGGTAAAGTGCCCGCGCAAGATCAGCCCGGTTGATTCGATCCGCAACAGCGTCTTGTCGATCTCGCCTGTTGGTAAGTTGAGTATCTCCGCGAGAGCTGAAGCTGTGGTTGGTCCAAGGTGCGCCAGCCAGCCGGTTACCATGGCTTTCAACGCGTCCTCGACGGACGGCGTTTCGCCCGCGACTTCAGGTAATTGATCTTCAAATGGTGCTTGAGGATAGATCGCACGGAAGGCCTTCGCTTTCTCCGCCGAGACCCAAAAGGTTCTTTCACCGCAGCCGGTGGCGGCTGCGCTCCACGATGATTGTGGACCGCAGGCGCCCTCGCCTGCGATGGACAATGCTTCAGGTACTCGCGCCCTGCTTGCCCGATTCGACCTCCGCAACACCTCAAACATGGGCTGCCACGTCTCCTGCGGCGCCCGATGACCTTCAGGGGCAAAACCTTCCGGCAGCGCGATCAGCGTATGCAACGTATCAGCCAGTTCATCCGCATCGCGCACATCCGGCCATGCTCCCGTCTGAACCTCGGCAATTGCCGCCGGATCAAGCGCTCCCACCTCCTGCAAGACGGACTCGGGCAGTGTCCGCCGCATCTCCACCGCGCGTGCCCGTCGCTCTTCCAGCGGAGCGTCATCCAGATACGCGTAGGGATTGCTGTTCAGAATCTCGTGCGAGAAGACCGATGGTACTGGCGTATCGACGGCAATGCATTTGATCGCGCCGGAATTAATCTTGCGCAGCACGCTCTTCAGGCCTTCCAGATCCAGCGCTTCCTGGAAGATATCTTTCATCACCTCACGCACCAGCGGATGGTCGGGCACGCGAATGGGCCCATCAGCGTTTTCCTGGCATTGCGCCACGTCAGGAAACACCGAAGCCAGCAGATCGGCCGAACGCGTTCTCTGCACCTGCAGCGGTATCTTCTTGCCATTCCAGTAACGCAGCAGAGCCAGCGAGCGGTTCGCGTCCCAGCGCCAGCGCGTCTCCAGCAGCGGCGAGAGCAGCGCCGCCTGCTGCAAAACTTCTTTCACTGAATTCTCATGCAGGAAGTGGAAAACATCGGCCAGCGGGAAGCTGTGCTGCTCGGCCAGTGCGATATTCACTCCGTTGTCCGTGGCCGCCGCCTGCAGTTCAAAGTTGAATGAGACGCAGAAACGCTTGCGGAGCGACAGTCCCCAGGCCTTGTTGATGCGCGCGCCAAACGGAGCATGCACCACCAGCTGCATGCCTCCGCCCTCGTCAAAGAAGCGCTCGGCGATCACCGTGTCTGACGTCGGCACCGCGCCCAGCACGGTCCGGCCGGTGACAATGTATTCGATCGCCTGCTCCGCTCCGGAATCATCAAGCCCGCACTCCTGCTTGAGCCACTCCACCGCTGCCAGCACCTCAGGGGATTTCTGGTTCACAAACCCAGGCACGGTGTTCGGCGTGAGATCGCTGATCTTCCGCCGCAGCTCGCCCAACTGATGGGAAAGCTCTTCGGTCCGCCCCGGCGCTTCGCCCAGCCAGAACGGAATCGTCGGCGGGGCGCCATGCGCGTCTTCCACCAGGATTCGTCCTGCAGCTTCCACGCGGCGTATGCGCCAACTCATGTTGCCCAGCAGAACAATGTCGCCCTTCATGCTCTCAACGGCAAAGTCTTCATGCAGCGTGCCGACCACAGTTCCGTCCGGCTCCGCCACCACCGAGTACAACGCAGTCTCCGGAATCGCCCCGCCATTCATGATGGCGATCATCCGCGCCCCGCGCCTCGCCTTGAGCCGCTTGTTCACCTGGTCGCGATAGAGATAGGCGCCGAACCGCCCTCGCTGGGAAGCAATGCCATCCGCCAGCATGGCCAACAGATCGTCAAAATCTTTGCGCTCGAGATCGCGGTATGGATAAGCGCGCCGAACAAGATCAAACAGCTCGTCTTCACCCCACTCTTCCGCCGAACATGCAGCCACAATCTGCTGCGCCAGCACGTCGAACGGGGCTTCGGGAATAATCAACCGGTCCAGCTCACCCTGATGGATGGAGCGCACCAGCGCGGCACACTCCAGAAGCTCATCGCGCGTGGTGGGAAAGAAGCGGCCTTTGGGCGTGGCGCCGCGCCAGTGTCCGGAGCGGCCAAAGCGCTGCAGCGCAACCGCAATCGAGCGCGGCGAACCGATATGCGCCACCAGATCCACGTGGCCGATATCAATGCCCAGCTCCAGCGAAGCCGTCGCCACCAGCACCTTCAGCTCGCCGTTTTTTAACTTGGTCTCGGCGTCCAGACGCAGCTTGCGCGCCAGGCTGCCATGGTGCGCGCCCACAACGTTTTCACCCAGCCGCTCAGCTAGGTTGAAGGCCACACGCTCCACCAGCCTTCGCGTGTTGACAAAGACCAGCGTGGAACGATGCTCCTGCACCAGCTGCGTGATGCGGTCATAAACTTCGTCCCAAAGCTCGTTGCTGGCGACCGGCCCAAGCTCCTGCCCCGGAACTTCAATGGCCAGGTCCATCGCGCGTTTGTGCCCGACATTTACCACCACCGGATCAGGCCTGTTGTTGCCGGTCAGGAAATGCGCAACGGTTTCAATCGGCTTCTGCGTCGCCGAAAGACCGATTCGCGTGGCCCGGCTGCCGGTGAGCGTGTCCAGTCGCTCGAGAGAGAGTGTCAGATGCGCGCCGCGCTTGTCGTCGGCCACGGCGTGAATTTCGTCCACGATAATGGTGTTCACTTCGCTCAGAATGCCGCGGCTGCGCTGCGCAGTGAGCAGAATGTAGAGCGACTCCGGCGTCGTCACCAGAATGTGTGGAGGCCGCTTCAGCATCTTCTGGCGTTCATGGGTGAGCGTGTCGCCGGTACGCACGGCTGTCCGGATCTCCGGCATCAGCAGTCCTTTTTCTCCAGCCAGCGCTGTGATCTCGCTCAGCGGCCCTTCCAGGTTCTTCTGTATATCGTTGCCCAGGGCCTTCAGCGGCGATATGTAGAGAATCTCCGTGCGGTCTGTGAGCCCGCCGCTCAGTGCTTTGCGCACCAGCCGGTCTATACAGATCAGAAACGCAGCCAGCGTCTTGCCTGAACCTGTAGGCGCGGAGATGAGCGTGGTCCGTCCGGCCAGGATGTGCGGCCAGCCTGCTTCCTGAGGCTCTGTAGGCGTTCCAAACTTGTTGGTGAACCACTCCTGCACCAGGGGATGCGCCCAGGCCAGGGTTTCAGGGACAGGGGAATGCATTGAACGATTATAGCAGAAGTTTCGTTAAATTTTCGCTACAACGCTCTCGGCACCAGTTCCTCGGAGGCCCTTTACTTCTTCGCCACGACTCCCTGCTGCGCGCGGAAAGCAAACACCGTCAGTGCCTCTTCCACCATCGGGATCTTCCAATCGATCAGCCGTTTGCGCCACTCATCAGCCTTGGCTTTATCGCCGTCCTTCTGGTATGCGAGCACCAACAGCTTGATCGAGATCGGATTCACGAAGTCCTGCTCCAGCTGCGCAATGGCGTCGCGATATTTCTTTTGCGCCAGCAGGAGCGTTCCGGCGGCGCCGGCGTAGCTCCTTTGAATGCTGATGGAGCCTGAAGCGCCCATCTTCTCCAGCTCACCCAGTATCTTTCTTGCGGCCGCCAGGTCATTCGCTGCAACCGCCTTCTCCACACGCACACGCAGGATGCGCGCCCGCTCTTCATCCAGATCAGATTCGGCCAGCAGCTGGCTTTTTTCGGTCAAGAGACTGTCTGCTCGATTCAGGTCTTCCAGCGCAACCGCCCGGTCCGGCTGATACATGGCCTTGATGCGATAGGCACGCGCCTCCCACACCCATTGCCCCATCTCGTGGGCGCTGGCGGCGGCCTCGGCATATGCTTTGTCGGCTTCCTCAAACTTCTGCTCGCGCAGCCAGGTCATGGCCGCCTTCTGCATGTACTCCGCTTTCAAGCCGCTGCCGGGCGCTTCCTGGACGGCCTTGGCATACTCCTCGCGCGCGCGTTCGCCCTGCCCCATCAACGCGTAGGTCTCTCCCAGCTCTTTTTGCGAGATATAAAACGTTGGATCAATCTTCAGCGCAATATGGTATTGGGCCAGCGCATCGTCAAATCGCCCGGAGAGCCGCAGCATCTCGCCGTACGAATCATGCGGGTTCGGCTCGTTGGGCAGGAGTTTTACATACTTCTCCATCGCCTCGATCGCTTTGTCATACTCGCGTACACGAGAATACAGATAGCCCAGCTGGTTATACGCCGTGGCGTACTTCTGGTCTGCATCCAGCGCCTTCAAGGTAAAGGTCCGCGAATGCTCGTATTCATCCTGCTTGTAAAGCCAATAGCCGATCAGGAAATTCAGGCGCTTATCGTGCGGAAACATCTGCGCCAGGTCATTCATGGCTTGTATGCCCTGAACATAGTGGTTCTCATGGACGCCCGCCATCCAGCGGATCATCAACTGCTCAGCCGGCGTGGCTGTATCCAGGAGTGCCTTGGCGGCAGCGCGATCCTTGCTCTCTTCCGCAGGATCGGTCGTGGTGAAACAAATCCAGGTGTAAGCCAGCGCGAAGTTCGGATCCAGTTGCACGGCTTCACGCCAGTCGCGCAAAGCAAAATTCCAGCGATGGTTTTCATAGTGCACCATGCCGGTCTCAAAATAGTGCGCGGCGGGCTTCGATGTTGAGGTTACCGGGAAGTGCTCGTCCTTGTCGGCAACAGCGGCGGCAGCCGACATGCTCCGGGCAATCGTCACCAGGAGCACCGGCATCAGACACAACGCAAGGCGTAAACGTCGTATTCTCATGAGGTTCTAAGCAATCTTCAAAGCCTATTCAAGCCCATTTCATCCCTCTGGAACAACGTGACTCTGGTAACCTGAGCGCGGTTTTAGGGATGATTCTTTTGGTGCATACCGGCAGCGCCCCGATCTTCAATTGCACCAGGAACTGTGCAGAATTCTGGATGTTATGGCGATCAATCGACGAGGCAGGCACCCGATTCCCGTTCTATTCCCGAACCGGAAGTGTCCAATCCATTGAAAGCAAGTCTTGAAGCATGGTTCAAGAGGCGACAGGCATGTCCTTAGGTAACCGTACCCATATCGCTATTCCGGCATCTTATTTCTTACGCTACCCTTCCGGTCGTCTGCCAATCGTCTGCCACTTCTTCCGATGTCTAGCGTTGCCAAATAAAGTTCAAGCAAAGGATTAGACAATGGAAGATCTTTCCAACCAGATCACTCGTCTCTCGCACGAACTCAAGTCCCTTGAATTGCAATTGCATTGGAGCAGCTTCCAATGCTGCAACCCCGGCGACCAGGAGCGCGTCCTGGACCGCCTTTTGAACGCCGGATTGGGGCAGAACCTGAAGCGGGCAGTTGACCTGCTCAACCATTTCCTCTGGTGCTATATCGAATCCGTCGCCGCCGGGCCAAACGCCGAAGTTGACTATGCCCAGCAAAGCGCAAGACTGGCGCAAATCACTGACGTTCTGCGCCTGCTGCACCATTCGTCCTGTCCTTTGAGCGATTCGCTCTCCGCCGTGGAGCACGCGGCGATCACCGTCACGGAACAAGCGAGCGAAACCAGACCAGCCGAAACACTCGCCTGGGAAAAGAGCGCCTGACAGGTAGAAGCCTTGCGATAGCTACGGACTGCATTCCGTGGCCCGCGGGCGCGGAAATCGAGTTGCTCTAAAACGCAAACGGCTGCGCTTGTGCGCAGCCGCTTGTTCGCGTGTCTCAAGTCAGCCTGAGTCTTTATTTGTCTTCTGCAATCTCGTAGACGTGCAATGTGTTGGTCTTGGTATCCAGCGTCCCCGACACCTTTACGTTCTTGCCGGCGAATAATTCGCTCTTGACCTGGTCGTCAAGCCGGTAAACGTCCTTCTTGACTACCAGCACGTAGCTTCCGCCCATGTCTTTCACGCAGTGGAGTGTGCAGGTCTTTTCGTCGGTGGCGTCCTGGACGCCGCGCTTGATCATCCACTCATGCGAATGGGTCTCAGAGTGGACGTTGAAGGCGCACTGGCTGTCGACGATGGCGCCCTGCAGTTTCACCACATCCTGTTCTTTGGGCTTGTCCTTGCCGAAGGTGAAGATGCCCAGAGTCGCGACAAGGAGCGTGGCTGTAATTGTTGTGGTTTGTTTCATTTTGTTATCTCTTTCTTTTAGATCAATTTTCCCGAACGATCCCGCAATCGCCCGTCTTGCTTCCACTCTACGGCTCGACTACAAACTTCATCCGCATTCCTTCATGGTCTTCACTGCAAATCACTGTGCACAAAACTTCGTACTCCCCCGGCTCCGCCGGCGCCGTCAGCGCAAACTCCTGTACTCCGGGCTTCAGTTCCAGGTCCCAGCCCGCGATCTTGGCGTGGTCCTTCTTCCGCAGCAGCGTGAACCCGTGCACTGTTCCATCGCGGTTCCAGGTCTTGCCCTTGCGCGCATCGATCTTGAGCGTGAGCTGCTCGCCGGCCTTCACGGTAATCTCCGGTTTGCTCATGCCGGCGATCTTGAAGTGGCTGTCTTTGTCCGCCAGCACTTCAATCACCCGCCCCTGCCCTGCAGCCGGCAGAGCCGGCAGCAGGCAGAGTGCAACCACAAGGCAGCAGGCTTTCCCAGAATTCCAATTGACCAGATTCTTCACTCTTACTCCGTCATGTAGCGCAGGATCAGGCGCATATCGCCATCGGTTATGTTGGCCCGGACACGCATGTGGCGAACGATGGTCGCCATCATGCGTGACGGGAACTTGGGCGGCGCTGCGTGGCAGCGTCCGCAGTTGGAACGAAACCGCTTCTCGCCTTCCAGATGCAGGGTCTCGTCCTGCGTGGAATGGGCTGTTGTTGTGGCAGTTGCCGCGGTCGTCGATGGCGTTGAATCCTTGCTGCCGCTTGTCTTGGCTGCTGCGCCGATCGCCAGCAACATGGCCAGCGCCAGGCAAGCCGTGGAGATCGCTGTGCTCATCCTCATAATCTGTTTCCTGATGGTCCCAGCGGCATCACAAACCGCCACGTCATGCCGATGGTCCAGAGATTGGCGTTCGCGTTTTGTACAAATTGGCGTCCATAGCCGGCTGAAGCGCGTACATCGCTGCGGAAGTAGTAGTTCAGGCCGAAGTCGCCCTCTTGCATGTCTTTGCCCAGGGCGCCCAACTTCTTGATGGTCGCCGGGCTCAGGTTGGCGGCGGCGAAGAACTGTTCTCCGCGGCCCACAAGCTCCACCCGGCGCAGTGCTGAGATCTGGCTCAGCCGGTACGCTGATTCAATCCAGTATCCGTTGCCCTTGGTGCCGGAAGAACGCACAAACTCCGAGCGCAGGCTGAGCGGCACGCGATTGGGCTGCCACACAAAATAGCCTCCGGCAGCATGGGCGCGATCGGCCTGCAGCACCTGCTGGTAGGAAACGCCCATCTCCACTCGCGACCCGGGGATAAAGAATCCCACGCGCCCGCCGGTGGAACGATCTGTCGCCAGCAGATGATGCGTATTATTGGTGGAGAAGTAAAACGCGTAATTCAGATTGATCTTGTCATTCGCTGGGAAACCGCCGCGCAGCATCCCTCCCAGCGCGGAGCCGCTGGTCAAAGACGAAGTTACCGGGCCCACCTGCAACGCTTTGATCCAGTTCGGCGCGAAGCGCTCTCCATAGATGTTGAAGGGAGTAGTAAAACGTCCCGCGGTGATGGTTACATACTTGGTGATGTAGTCCGCCTGCGCGTAGGTAAAGCCGTAAGCGATTTTCCCGGCGTAATCACCGCTCGTGTTCTTGGTGAACGTGTCAGAGTAGCTGCCTTTGCCTTCAAGCAGCAGCTTGTCGCCAATCGGGACGAGCAGAAGCGGGCTGATGGACGGAACATCCTGAAACTGTCCTGCCGTCACTTTCGTGAAGTAGGCTCCCGAACCAGTAAGGATGGGAATGGCTTTCAGGTTGACGTCCAGGGGTAGATCTTGGGCAGGAATCTGGGCAGGAATCTGGCCAGGATCCTGGTTCGTGTCCTGCGCTACCGCCGCAATCGAAGCGAGAAATATGAGTCCAAGAAGACCCGCTTGCGCGACTCTCCTGGACCATAGGAATACACTGCACATAACTTTCTTTCCTTACTTACCAATGCAGTCAGAAGTATCCCGGAAGTGCCTTATTTATGCGGCAAAACCGCCCACAGTACAACGGTACCTAGGTAACCTTAAGGCATATTCCCGATATGGAACTTGGCTTATGAAATCCAGGCAGGGCAAATGCGCTGGTTTTTATTCAAAAGTGGGCTTTTATGAGTGGTTAACCAATGTTTCAAAACAGCAGTGAAACCGGTAGCGCGTCGTTTCGGAGCCTTCCGAACGCCCGCCGAATGGCCGGTCTCCGCTTATTTTTCTTCGTCGATGGTCACGATATGGAGCAAATGAGTGTTTGTGTCCACTCGCCCGGTGATCTTTACCTTCTTACCGGCAAACAGCTCCGGCTTCTCCTGGTCCTCAAGCTTATACACGTCTTTCTGCGCGACCAGCACATAGCTTCCGCCCATCTCTTTCACGCAGTGTTGGGTACAGGCAGCGCCGTTACGGGTGCCGTTCAACTTGCTTTTTGTCATCAAGTCGTGGGAGTGGCCCTCAGAGTGAACATTGAAGCCACATTGGCTATCCATGATTTCGCCGTGCAGCGTTAGAACGTTGTCCTTCGGTTTGTCAGTTCCCAGCGCGCTGGTGACCAGCACCATCACGATCAGCAGTGGCAATAGCGCCCGGAAGTTGGTGCTACGCATCGTATCTCCTCTATACTGCAGCCCGCTCAGGTTGCGCTCGGGCCTCTAAATTACTCTTTCGGCAAAACAACAAACTTCATCCGCATCGCTTCGTGGTCTTCACTGCAGACAACCGTGCACAAAACCTCATATTCGCCAGGTTCAGCCGGAGCCGTGAGCGTGAACTCGTGTGTACCGGGCGTCAGCTCCAGGTCCCAGCCGCTGACTTTGCGATGGTCCCTGGCGCGTAAGAGCGTGAAGCCATGGACGGTTCCATCGCGGTTCCAACTCTTCCCCTTGCGGGCGTCGATCCGCAGCAGAATTGGCTCACCTGCCTTGACCGTGATCTCGGCGCGACTTTGGCCGGCGATCTTGAATCGGCTGTCCTTATCGGCCAGCACTTCAATGACTCGAGACTGGCCGAAGGCCGGTAGCGACATGGCAAAAAAGAGTGCTGCAGCGGATGCAAAAAAACGAATCGCGCGTTGTCGGAAGTTGCGCATGTCTACTCCGTCATGTAACGCAAGATCAGGCGCATGTCGTCATGGGTGATGGTGGCCCGGACGCGCATATGACGCACAATGGTAGCCATCATGCGCGGCGGAAATTTTGGCGGCGCAGCGTGACAACGTCCGCAGTTGGAGCGAAATCGTTTTTCGCCTTCCAGGCGCATGGTTTCATCCTGCGCATTCGAAGCTGCGGGAGCAGACGCGGCAGCAGAATCCTTGGCCCCGTCTTTGCTCCCGGAGGAAGCACCTGCTGTTAGCCCCCAGAAAATAGCCGAAGCGACAAGCATCGCCGCCAAAGCAAACCTAATTCTCATAAAGCACCTCCCTGCGGCCACATCGGCAGCACGAAACGATAGGTAATTCCCATCGCCCAGAGGTTGGCGTTCTTGCCCACGACAAATTGCCGGCTATAGCCTCCGTATGCCCGTACATCGCTGCGCAGGTAATAGTTCAGACCAAAGTCGGCCTGTTTGGTGTTCTTGCCCAGCGCACCCAGCTTCTTCACCGTCGCGGGGGAGAGATTGTCAGCCGCAAAAAACTGTTGCGCCCGGCTGGCGATCTCCAACCGCCGCAGCAGCGAGATCTGGTTAAGCCGATAAACGCCTTCTATCCAGTAACCGCTTCCTTTCATGCCTGACGAGCGCACATATTCTGAGCGCACGCTCAACGGAACCCGGTCCGGCTGCCAGACAAAGTAGGTTCCGGAAGAATGCGGCCGGTCTGCCTGCAAACCCTGCTGGAATGATGCCCCCAGTTCCAGCCGTTGCTGCGGCAGGAAAAAGCCCAGGCGGGCGCCGGTGGAGCGATCGGTCGCCAGCAAGTGGTGCGTGTTGTTTGAGGAAAAATACGTAGCGTAAGTTACGTTGATCTTTTCTGTCGCCGGAAAACCGCCCCGCATCATTCCGCCGAGGCTGGAGCCGCTGGTGACGGATGAAGTCATCGGCGTCAGCGGCAAAGCACGTATCCAGTTGGGCGCCAGCCGCTCGCCATAGATATTGAAGGGCACAATGAAGCGTCCGGCGCTGAGTGTTACGTATCGGTTGGCAATGTAGTCCACCTGGGCATAGCCAAGGCCGTAAGAAACCGTTCCGTTATAGTCGCCGGTAGCGGCCTTGGCGAAAGTGTCAGAAAGCGATCCTTTGGCTTCAACCAGCCATTTGTCCCCAACGGGAACTAAGACAAGCGGGCTGACTGAGATCGCGTCTTGATATACGCCGCCAGTGACACGTGTTGAATAGCTGGTAGAGCCGGTGAAGATCGGAACCGCTTTGATGCTGTCTGCTTCATCCTGGGCGCGCATGAATGCAGCGCAGAACAGCAGGAAAAATCCCGCTCTTGCGAGTGTTTTATACTGATTTTTAAACATACAATCCGTCGGGCACTGCTTCCTAAAAATATCGTTGGCATCAGTTTTACCTTAAAAATTATTCCCAATAGAAGATTACACAGGTAATATGAAAGCGTTTGCCTATTCGCTTCGCACCAAAATTAAGAGGGTGCTTATTCGCTTCCGCTCCTCTGTCGCCAGCTCGCGCCCAGGCCAGGGGTTTTCGAGACGAGGTTTTGTCCAGGTTCGAGGAACCGGAAATTCGCTGCGTCCCGATCATCCTCTTTGAATCGAATGTCTTGTGAGGTTTGGTTCACGCTTCAGGCGAGATCCGGGCGTCGTTATATGATGGTGGTTTCAGCAAAGTAATCTGAGGCTTTCTGAGAGGCTTTTATGCCGCGTTACGAGTACCGCAACCTGCAACCGCTCTCCGCAGCGGAAAAGGTGTTTCTGGACTGGATCCAGAAGCTCGATGAACAGTTTTCCAACCGTGACATCGAGCACCGCTGTAACGTCGTGCGCAACACGCTTCACGAAATCTACCTCGGCCGGCCTTATACAGAGCCCGGGTCGAATGCTCCGATCGCCGAGCAGGCGCTGGTGCACAGCTTTGATCCCCGCAACGCCACCCTGGAGCCCGAATATTACGGCGATGCGGACGCGCAAAAGTATGCTGAGCGCAAACCTCTGATCTGGCTCTGGATGATGTATGACCGTTCGCCGCTGGGCCTGAACCACTGGCTGGGATATCGCATGCGGGCGATGATCGCCAAGCACGTCCTCAAGCACATCGGCAAGAATGTGAAGATCTTTCACGGCGTGGAAGTTTCATTCGGGTACAACCTGACCATTGAAGATAACTGCACCATCCACAAATATGTGCTGCTGGACGACCGGGGCGAGATTGTAATTCACGAAGGCAGCTCGATCTCCGACTATGCCAATGTCTACTCGCACGATCACGATTTGAACGATGGCATGATCGTCACCAATCGCAAGACTGAGATCGGCCCGCGCGCCCGCATTACTTATCACGCAACGGTAATGAGCGGCGTCCGTGTGCATGAGCACGGCCTTCTGGGATCGCTGGGCGTGGCGACCAAGGACGTTGAGCCTTTCAACATCTCTGTGGGCATCCCCGCCAAACCGGTCAAGGTAAAGTCGATTGCGCCGCAGCCGCAGGCGGCGGGGGACAAGACGGGAACGTGATAACCTAGCAACTAGCAATTGGCAATTAGCAATTAGCCTTTGTCTCTCAGCGATGAGCCGTTTCGGCGTCAATCTGCTTTAGCTGAGCTAATTGCTAATTGCTTTTTGGCTGGCTTGAAGCCGCTTTCACGGCCACAAATGTCCAACACGTCGCAAACTTCTCGCACTAGAGTCCTGAGCGGCATGCGTCCAACCGGCAAGCTGCATTTGGGCAACTATGTTGGCGCGCTGCAGAACTGGGTGAAGCTCCAGGATACGCATGACGCGTTCTTCTTCGTCGCTGACTGGCACGCTCTCACCACGGACTACGACGACACCGCGCGCCTGGCCGACAACTCGCTGGAGGTGATTCTGGATTTCGTGGCCGCCGGTCTCGATCCGGAAAAGTGCGCCATCTTCGTGCAATCGCATGTGAAGCAGCACGCGGAGCTGTATCTTCTGTTCTCCATGATCACGCCGTTGGGCTGGCTGGAACGCGTACCCACCTACAAAGAACAGCAACAACAGATGCCGAACAAAGACCTGCACATGCACGGCTTTCTCGGCTATCCCCTGCTCCAGGCAGCGGACATCCTGGTCTATCGGGCAGACTTTGTTCCCGTGGGCGAAGATCAGGTCAGCCATCTCGAGCTCACACGCGAAGTGGCGCGCCGCTTCAACCACTTTTATAAATACCAGGAAAAACCCGTCTTCCCCGAGCCTCAGGTCATGCTTACCCGAGCGCCCAAACTGTTGGGCATGGACAAGCGCAAGATGTCCAAATCGTACGGCAACTCGATTCTGCTGAGCGATGAGCCGGCGGTGGTGGAAGAGAAGATCAAGAACAGCGTCACCGACCGCCCCAAATTGAGCGATCGCGGCAGCCCCGACCGTTGCCCGGTCGGCAATCTCCACCAGATTTTCAGCGATCCTGCCCGGCTGGCGCGCATCACTGAAGGCTGTACGCAGGCCGGGATCACCTGCGTGGAATGCAAAGCCCTGGCGGTTGCGAGCGTGAATGCGCATCTGGCGCCGATCCATGAGCGCCGCCGTATGCTGGCGCAGAACCCTGCCCGCCTGATGGAGATCGTCCAGCACGGTGCGGAGAAGGCCGGCAAGACCGCCGAAGAAACCATGGTTGCGGCCCGCGACGCGGTAGGTCTCTTAAAGATTGGCGCGGTGGAAAGGCTGGCGGCAGTTGACGAAAGCACAAACCTGCCCCGCGTTCCCGAATCCATCGCCGACGCCAAGACCGAAGAAGAGCGCTGGACGATACGGACCGCCGATTGGCTGGAGCGAATCTCCACCACCTATCCGCTCAAGAAAGACCGCCCGCGGACGTTTATCACGCGCAAAGGCCGAAAAGTCGGCGTGTACGCGGCGGCAGAGACGAATGGAGTGTACAAGTTTGAACTGGAAGATCGGCCGCTCAATGTGCTGGTGCTGCTTGCTCAGGCAGGTGACCGCTCGCTATGCGACTTCATTCTTCCTCCCAAGGTGCTGCAGGACCACTGGAAAAAGTTCCCACGCCACAATGGCAGCGTGCAGATTGAATTGCGCAGATCGGCCGATGGCGCTTCCTTGGCTCTGCCAGAAGGCGATCTTTCGGTCGAGCAATTCAAGGGCGACTACAGCGCTCTGCAGTAGTTGTCGTAAAAAAAACCACGTAATCCACAAATGCTGATGTCGCAGGAACCCAACACACATTTAGAATGTGTTTGTTGAACTGTTCCATGTGTTCAACTCAAACGATTGCTGTCGATGGCTGAAATCTCACAATCCGCGAAGCCGCAGTCGAGCGAGTTCCCTTTTGCCGTCAGCGTGGCCAGGGTTTATGACGGCCCGCTAGACCTGTTGCTGGACCTCGTGCGCAAACAGGACATCGACATTTACGATATCCCGATCGCGAAAATCACGGCGCAGTATCTGGCGTATGTCGAAAACCTGAAGCAGCTCGACGTGGACATTGCCGCCGAGTTCATCTACATGGCGTCGCTGCTGATCCATATCAAAAGCAAGATGCTCCTACCGCGCGATCCTGACGCGCCGCCGGGCGAGCAGGAAGATCCACGCGAAGAGCTGGTGCAGCGCCTGCTGGAACATGAGAAATTCAAGAACGCCGCGCAGATGCTGTTGCAGAAACAGCAGATTGAAGATGCCGTGGTGAGCAACCCGGCGCTCAAGGAATTCAAAGACGCAGAGGGCACGGAGCCGGAACTGGCTGCCGACGTGGTTGACCTGGTCCGCACCTTCCAGCAGATTCTGGAGCGTGCGAAGTCGCGGCCCATCCTGGAAGTCGACGAAGAAACCGTCACCGTCGGTCAGATGATCGAATATTTCCGCCGCCGCTTGTTGATGGAAGACCGGCCCATTCGCCTGAAAAGGCTGTTGCAGCACATCACTACGCGCAATGCGCTCATCTCATCATTTTTGGCCCTGCTGGAGCTGGTGCGGCTGCAGGCCGTCCTCTTGCGGCAGGAGAAAGTGTTTGGCGAGGTCCTGATCAAGAAGCATCCCATGTTCGACGCGGTCATGGGAGAAGACGCAGCGGTAAGGGATGACTGGAGATAAGCAGTACTTAGTATTTAGTAATTAGTATTTAGGAAAAACCTCAATCCCTTGCGGTCTCACGACGTTGTGGAAACGGCGGCGGCTAAATACTAAGTACTAACTACTAACGACTGATGTCACTCAAATCCCAACTCGAAGCACTCATTTATGCCACGGAAGAGCCCATCACGCTCGACCAGATGGCTGCGCTGCTGAAAGAAGATCTGCTGGCGTTGAAGAATGCGCCGGAGCCGGCAGCGGAAGCGTTGGTCAATAGCGATCAGCAGCCCGGCACCGAGCAATTGGAAAATCATCTAGGCGCCGTTGAAGAAGCTTCTGAAACGCGCGCGGCCAGGCGCACGAAAGAAAAATCAGAAAAAGCCGAGCTGCGCGGCCTGCTCAAGCCGTATCTGGACGAACTGATCGCCGACTACGCCAACCCGGAGCACGGCATTGAGATCCGCGAGGTCGCAGGCGGCTATCGCATGTCGACCAAGCCTGAGCATCATGACCTGGTGCGAGCGTTCTCCAAGAGCCTCAAGCAGCCAGTTCGCCTTTCATTGCAAGCGCTGGAGACGCTTGCCGTGATTGCGTACAAGCAGCCGGTCACCGTGCCGGAGATCAGCGACATTCGCGGTGTAGACGCAGCCGGTGTGATCGGCACGCTGCTGGAGCGTAAGCTCATTACCACTGCCGGCCGCAAGGCGGTCATCGGCCGTCCGATGCTCTATAAAACCAGCAAAGAGTTTCTGCTGCGCTTCGGCCTGAGCGCGATTGACGAGCTTCCCAGCCTGGAAGAATTTGAAAAGCTGGCTGCCGGCGAACTGCAAAGTGAAGATGAGCTCTTCTCCTCCGCCGAAGGCGCTATCGCCGACGCAACCGGTATTCCCAATAATAATGAAGACGGCGGCGTGGAGCAGATGGCCGAAGACCGGGCCGAAGTCCCACAGAACGTAACCGAACCTACCGTCTCGTCAGACCCTCAGCACGACCAAGCCGATGAGCAGGCTGCCGGGCAGATTGCCTCTGAGAGCACAGGAGGCTGAAGTGCCGGCCGAGCGTCTGCAAAAGATCATCGCCGCAGCCGGCATCGCTTCACGGCGCAAAGCCGAAGAGCTGATCACACAGGGCCGCGTGAGTGTGAACGGCCACACCGTGACGGAACTCGGCAGCAAGGCCGATCTCGCCAACGATCACATCAAAGTCGACGGCACGCTGTTGCGCGGCGCCGAACGCCACGTCTATCTTCTACTCCACAAGCCCAAGGGCTACGTCACTACGGTCTCCGATCCCGAGGGACGGCCTACGGTCATGGACCTGGTTAAAAACGTGGGCGCGCGCATCTATCCCGTCGGCCGGCTCGATTGGTCAAGCGAAGGCCTGCTGCTTCTGACCAACGATGGCGACCTCGCCAGCCGCCTGACCCGAGCAGCTTCGCATGTTCAGAAAACATATCTGGTAAAGATTGCGGGGCGCGCAACGGAAGAAGAAATCGAAAAGCTGCGCCGTGGGATTCGCATCGGCAGTGCCCCAGTGCGCACCGGAATTTCGCGTAGCAGCCGTGGGACATCGGGCAAACCCAAACAGGTCTTCACCGCGCCGGCGCAGGTTCGTCTCACCAAGGATGCCGCCAATCCCTGGTACGAAGTAACGCTGATCGAGGGCAAGAACCGTCAGATACGGCGCATGTTTGAGGAGATTGGCCATCACGTGGAAAAGATCAAGCGCGTGCGTTACGGCCCGTTGGCTCTGGATGTGGAACCAGGAGAATCACGCGAGCTTGAGCCGGCTGAAGTTACCGCGCTGCGCAGATCGGTTCGCGAACCAGGTTCGCGTCCGGCGGATCGAATGAGACAACGCGCCCATAACGCCCCGGAAAATGCCAAAAGAAGACGGCATCGCCAATCCTGAAATACTTTTGCACTTCACTTCTTATCTGGGCAAAGCACGGCAACAGAAATTGTGATACAAACTTCTGTTGTCCTCTCGGTCTCGATGAAAAAAACGGTTCTCGACCAAATCCCGGAACACATACGGGCGCTGGCCGGGTATGTTCCCGGCAAGCCCATGCGGCAGGCGCAGCGCGAATCCGGCGTTGCGATGATCAAGCTGGCTTCGAACGAGAACCCTTTTGGCCCATCGCCGCTGGCAATTGAAGCGATACGCGCCGCCGCGACTGAAGTCAATCTTTATCCCGACAATGACGCCAGCGAGCTGCGCGCCGCACTGGCCCAGCGCCATCGACTGGCGAGCGAGCAGATCTTTATTGCTGACGGCTCGCTCGGCATCCTCGACGTGGTAGCGCGAACGCTGCTCGTCCCCGGGACCAACTGCATCACCAGTGAACGGTCGTTTATCAGCTATCCGCTGGTCACGCGAACCATGGGCGCGCGACTGATCCAGATCCCGATGCAGAATGACACGTACGATCTCGACGCCATCGCAGCGGCGATCGACGAGCAGACCCGCGTCATCTTTCTCGCCAACCCTAACAACCCCACCGGGACCATGTTTGACGCCGATGCCACAGATGAATTTCTGGCCCGCGTACCCGATGGCGTATTAGTAGTGCTGGATGAAGCTTATTTCGATTTTGCCGAGCATTTTGCGCGGCAGCGCGACATCGTCTATTCGCGATCGCTCGAGCATGTGCGCATGGGAGAGCCAAACCTGCTGGTGCTGCGAACTTTTTCCAAGGCCCATGGTCTGGCCGGAATCCGCCTGGGCTATGCCTGCGGAGAACCGGAGTTGCTACGCTATTTCGCCAAGGTGCGGAATTCGTTTTCGATCTCAGGACTGGCAGAGGCTGCGGGGCTGGCAGCCATCCGCGATGAAGCCCACATCCGCCGCACGGTAGAGAACAATGCTGTCGGCGCCGGCTGGCTGATGGACCGGTTTGACGAGATAAGCATCCGCGCCGTTCCCACCAGCGCGAACTTTATTTATTTCAATATCGAGGAAGACGGGAATGCCTTTGCCAAACGCATGCAGAACGAGGGCGTGATCGTACGATCACTGGTGCCGTGGGGCATTCCCAACGCAATCCGCGTGAGCATCGGCACGCCGGAAGAAAACGAGATTTTTGTGACGGCTTTAAGGAAGGTGTTAGGCCGGGTCGCGGTACCGTAGTTCCGAGCGCAGCAAGGAACCCCTATCACTGGCAAAAGCCCAAGGGTTCAAGAGATTTCCCAGAAACCTGTGGATGCGTGGCCCGATGTGCCTACTCCGGCCAAACATCTCCAAAATACCTTAACTTGTAGTTTTCCTCACAATCGTCACAAAGACGAGTACCATTTCTTTGTTTAGTAGCCTTGGTTTTGAACCCGGCATAAAGGCAAGGGGTGCATAGCTCCGACTCAGGTAGCTTCTCGTTTGAAGAGACTTCTTCTGCCATAAAGAGTCCCTCCTGCAATGGACGCCATTATCTCATGCAACGCTTCTGAAGTCGTTCATGGCGCGGGATTATGCCGCAATGGTGAAAGAGCCGCAATTTAATACTTCACGGGTTCAATAGTTTAACTACCGCAACCGGTTCCCGACGACTATATGGAAGGGAATATGGGTCCCTCGCTTCCCTCGGGATCTTAGAAGAACATTTATCATTTATCATCGTGAACACATGGCTTCCACCACCTGGAACACCGCAGCAGCGCTGGGCCGTCGCAACGTGCTCGCGGCTGCGGGTATGGTGATGGTGGCCGTCTTTGTACTGCTGGCATTGTTTGGGCCATGGCTGGCGCCACACGATCCCAGCAGCATCGACTTGCCGGCCCGTCTTCAACCGCCCAGCACCAGCCACTGGTTTGGCACGGATGAGCTGGGCCGTGACATCCTTTCCCGCATCATTTACGGCGCGCGCATCTCCATGCTGGTGGGAACCAGCGTGGTGGCAGGGTCGCTGCTCCTTGGGCTGATCTTAGGATCGATTGCCGGCTATTACGGTGGCTACGTCGACAAATTCTTCAGCGTGATCCTGATGAACGCCTTTCTGTCTTTCCCGGGAATCCTGCTGGCCATCGCGTTTGTGGCGTTTCTTGGCCCGGGAATCTTCAACCTGATTCTTGCCTTGTGCATTGGCGGATGGGTTGGTTACGCCCGCCTGGTCCGCGCGCAGGTGCTGGCGGTAAAAGAAAGAGAATTTGTGGAAGCAGCGCGAGCCCTGGGCGCCAGCGACTGGCGCATCGTCACGCGCCACATTCTTCCCAACATTATTCAGCCGGTGATTGTGCAGGCGGCCATCGGCATGGCTGCGGCCGTGCTTGCAGAAGCCACAATGAGCTTCCTTGGCCTGGGGGTCCCACCCCCGACGGCAAGCTGGGGATCGATGTTGAATGACGGCCGCGCGCATTTGTTCGATGCGCCCCACCTGGTCCTCTTCCCCGCCGCAGCGGTGATGCTGGCTGTGCTTTCATTCAACTTCATCGGCGACGCTCTGCGTGACTACTTGGACCCGAGATCGCGCATTGAAGCGGGGCTGTAACATTAGCATTCGGCAATCAGCCTCTTTTTGAAATCCCGAGCAGAGCGAGGGATCGCTATAGCCGCGAGTGATCTTGAGGGCAAAAATGATGCCGCATTGATCTCCGGACTATGTCGCTCAAAGAGAGTTCACCGGCTCCCGTATTCATCCTTAAAGAAGGTAGGGATCCCTCGCTGCGCTCGGGACTTCGGAAAAACCTATGATCGTCGGCGTTATCTCTGATACTCACGGTTTGCTGCGACCGGAAGCCCTCGCGCTTCTGCGCGGCTCGGAACACATCATCCATGCCGGTGACATCGGCTCCCCCGACATCGTGCCTGCCCTCAAAAAGATTGCGCCGGTCACGGCCATTCGCGGCAACGTCGATACCCAAGCCTGGGCCCGGCATTTTGCTGAAACTGAGGTGGTAGAGCTGGCAGGATTCCACATCTACATCATCCACGATCTCAATGCGCTCGATCTCAACCCCCGGGCCGCGGGGTTTGCCGCGGTCATTAGCGGCCACTCGCATCAGCCAAAGCAGGAGAGCAAAGACGGCGTGCTGTATTTCAATCCTGGAAGCGCCGGTCCGCGCCGTTTCAAGCTGCCCATCAGCCTAGGCCGGTTGGAGATCAGCCCGCAGGGGATCGAGGCAGCGTTTCAAAGACTAGAAGTCTAGCTACGCCAGTTCAGTCGCAAGGACCTGAACTCTTTAGATACTTCCTGGAGTTCATAGCAAACATTGCACCTTGGTTGAACTTTCACGAAATATTTCTCGTAAATTCAAGCGAAGGATACTATCTTGTATCTTTCCCCGGCTAAAGATTAAGGAGAGTTCATGCACAGCGCTCAAAGTGTGCTTACCAGGGCCATGCGAGTCAGCGGGATGACCATCATCGCGCTTTTGTTGTTCACCGTTTCTGCCGGCGCAGTTCAGGCTCCGGCTAAGGTACCGCCCAAAGCGCCTCAGCGCCCAGCTACGCGGACTTCGACCGCAACCGTCAAGAAGCCCGCTGCCAAGTCTGACACCGACATGGCCTGGCTCCAGGATGCCTTGAAAGATCCCGACTTCATGAATGCGGTCAATCATCTGTTTGAAAGATTGGGAAAAGAAATGCGGTACCCGGCCCTGCGCACGCAGAGCAATGTGTTGTCACGGCTTCCTGAGAACACGGTTTTCTATGGCGCGATATCAAATTTTGGCCCACAGCTGCGCCAGAGCCTGGACATTTTTCATCAGGAGTTGCAAGACAGCGCCGCGTTGCGCTCTTTCCTCCAGAAGAACCATCTCAACGACTCTGAACCAAAGGTCGAGGACGGCGTCGCCAAGTTTTGCGACTTTCTGGACTATCTGGGCGATGAGCTGGTCATAACCGGCAGTCTGCACGGCAAGGAGCCAAACGGGGTTTTGATCGCCGAAGTCAGGAAGCCCGGACTGCAGGCCTTCCTGGAGAAGGTCGAGCAGGAACTGGGCGCCAAACCCACTGACCGCCTGCGCATCTTTGATCCCCAGCAGCTGCAAACGGCGACGGACGGTCGCGAGCTGCAGCCGGTAGTTTTGATCCGGCCGGATTTCGTTCTTATCGGCACCAGCGCAGCCACAGTGCGCGAGTTTAACACCCAGCTTGATAAGGGCGGCCCGTCGTTCGCTTCCAGCGGGCTGGGCAAGAGGCTGCTTCAGTCGTATCAGGCAGGCACAAACACCGTCTTTGGCGTGGATGCGCACCGCTTGATGAGCCTGATTCCTCAAGACAAAGCCCAGGTCGGCATGCTCCTGGAGAAGACCGGCTTCGCCGACGCCAAGTACGCGATCATGGACAGCCGGCTGACGTCGGAACGGTCCACTACGGAGATGGAACTGGGCTTCACGGGGCCGCGCCGTGGCGTGGTCTCATGGATCGCAGCTCCAGGGCAGCTGGGAGCGCTGGATTTTGTCTCACCCAAATCCGCCATTGCCGAGGTCTTCCGGCTCAAGAATCCAGCCCAGATCTTTGACGATATCGTCGAGATCGCCGGCCCGGGCTCTCTGGCGATGCTGCCGCAGATGGAAGCTCAGCTCAACATCAATCTGAAACAGGACCTCCTGAGCAAGCTGACCGGCGAGCTCGGCTTTGAAATGACCTCGCCTCCATTCCCCGCCGACGGCGACAAGGCAGCGCAACCAAATTTCAAATTCATCCTGGGCGTTTCTGATCCGGTCGGACTACAGCAGACCTTCAAACGCCTGCTCACCCAGGTGCCACTGCAAAGTGGAGAGCGGCAGGAAGACGGTGTGACTTTTAACACTCTGACCACGCCTTCCGCGAACGGCACGACCACCGAGATCAACTACTTTTTCATGGATAAGTACATGGTGATCACGACCAACCATGAACTGGCACAAGACGCCGTGCGGGTGCATCGCAGCGGAGAGTCGCTGGCTAAATCAAGCCAGATCGCTGCGGCCACAAACGGGCCGGCCAAGGCATCGGCGCTGGTGTATCAGAATGTCGGAAGCATGTTTGCCTCCATGCTGAAGCAGATGCCGGCGGATGCGGTCGGTGTGCTCCCGAAGTTCCTGAACTCGGGCGATTCCAAACCCAACATCTTCCTGGCCTATGCCGACGACACCACCTTGCGGGCCACCACCAGCACCAATATCCCAACCGACGCGAGTATCGGGTTGATCGCCGCAGCTATTGCTATTCCCAACCTGCTGCGTGCACGAACGTCAGCCAACGAAGCTGCAGCCGCCGCAACAGTGCGTACATTGAACACTGCGGAAATCACCTACGCAACCTCTTATCCGCGGAAAGGGTACTCACCTACGCTGGCGGCCATGGGGCCTGGGCCCGGCAATGACTGCTCCGGAAACAACGCGAACGCAGTGCATGCCTGTCTGCTCGACGGCGAAGTCGGCAATGCCAACTGCACGGCGGGAAAATGGTGCGAGAAGAGCGGCTATCGCTTTAGCGTACGCGGCGTTTGCCTGCAAACCAGCTGTCGCGGCTACGTTGTAACGGCGACTCCAGTTAACAAAGATACTGGCGGCAAGAGCTTTTGTTCGACCACTGACGCTGTCGTTCGTTCGCACGAGGGCCCGCCCTTGAATGCGCCGCTCACCGCAGTTGAGTGCAAGGCGTGGAAGCCGGTTATGTGATCCCATCCCGAGCCGAACCGGCCCCCGTCGCGCGCGCTCTTTGCGCGATGGGGCAGGAAGGCGAGGGACCCCTACGTTCTAAAATGCTGTTTTATCGGGCCATCGCCTTGCGCTTGTCCGTGCACCCCAACATGCGTGAAGGGCATAGGGCTCCCTCGCTCCGCTTGGGACTTCAGAAGAATTACTGCCGTATCCTTGGATTGGCCAGCGAGTAGAGCATGTCGGTCATGAAGTTCACCACTACATAGGTCAGGCCGATCATCAGAATGCAGCCCTGGACCAGATAGTAATCGCGGTTGCCGATCGCGCTGATGGTAAGCCGGCCAATGCCGGGCCACGAAAAGATCGTCTCCGTAACGATGGCGCCGGCCAGCAGCGCGCCGAACTGCAACCCAACTACGGTCAGCACCGGAACCATGGCATTGCGCAGCGCGTGTTTATAGACCACCACGTTTTCTGAAAGGCCCTTGGCCCGCGCCGTGCGGATGTAATCTTGCGCTAGCTCTTCCAGCATCGCCGTGCGCACCATGCGGGTAAGGATCGCGGCTAGCGATCCGCCCATAGTGATCGCCGGCAGAATCAGATGCGCCATCGTTCCCGATCCCGAGACCGGCAGCCATCCCAGCCGGATGGCGAAGAACAAAATCAGGATCGGCCCCAGGGCGAAGTTGGGAAACGAGAGGCCCCAGAGGCTGACGAAGCTGAGCAGACGGTCGTCCCAGCGGTTGCGACGCCGCGCAGATCGTACGCCTGCCGGAATCGAGATCAGCAGCGCAACGATCATCGAAGCCACGGTCAACTGGAGTGTCCAGGGATAACGCTGCAGCACAACCTTCGACACCGGCTGATCGAAACGAAGTGAGCGTCCGAGATCGCCATGCAGAACGCCTTTCCAGTAGTCGACATACTGCTGCCGCAGGGGAAGATCGAGATGATAGGCGTGGCGCAGCGCTTGCACATCCGGCGCAGCGGCGTTCTCACCGAGCATTTGTTGAATGGGATCGCCCGGAACCAGATGGATGAGAAGAAAAACCACCGACACAACCAGCCAGAGGACAGGGATCATGTAGAGCAGGCGGGTTGTGATGTAGCGGAGCAAGGGCGTGAGAGTATGGTAGCAAAACCCCTTCACCGCCGGGGCGGGGGTGGCAAATGTTTGTCCTCGCAGGCGAGGGCGCCTGCGCTCCACAATTTCATTTGCAAGAAAACTAAATAGCTGTTTCCAGACTCGTCGGCTGGCTCAGGCTCTCAATCTTTACCCGCACGATGCGGTGGCTATCCATTTGCAAAACGGTATAACGACGGCCATCGTATTCGAAGCGTTCGCCGGCCTTGGGGATTTTTCCCAGCTGGGACATTACAAATCCCGCCAGGGTCTCAAAGCCTTCTTCGCGCGGCAGCACGATCTCGTATTGTGTTTCCAGGTCGCGCAGGTTGGCCCCACCGTCAAGCACCACGGCGCCGGAAGCCAGGGGGATGGCGGCGCGCTGGGCGACGTCAAATTCGTCTTCCAGCTCGCCGACCACCTGCTCCAGCACGTCTTCCACGGTGACCAGGCCGCTGACCGAGCCGAATTCATCGACCACGATGGCCAGGTGGCGCTTGCGCGCCTGAAACTCTTTGAGCAGGTCGTCGAGCGTCTTGCTCTCGGGAACGAAGAGGACTTCACGCATGATGTGGCGCACTTTCAGGTCGCCGGTTTTGCGGGCAAAAATATCGGCGGAAGAGAGGCGCATCTGCATCATGCGGGACAGGTCTTTTGAGTAAAGCAGGCCGACGATGTTCTCTCTGCCCTTCTCCGGATCGTAGACCGGCACGCGCGAGTGCTGCTCGTCGACCACCTTGGCCATGGCTTCTTCCAGCGGCATTTCGGCCGAGAGCGAGAAGATCTTGTGCCGGGGCACCATGATTTCGCGTACGGTAGTGCTCCCCAGTTCCAGGGCGTGGTGGATCATCTCTTCTTCGGCTTCGGGCAGCAATCCCAGGCGGCGGCTGGCGGTCACGATCAGTTTGAGCTCGTCAGGGGAATGGGCGCCGCCTTCCTGCCGCAATCGAGAACCGAAGCCGCGCAGCACCAGGTTGGCCGACCGGTTCATGAAGATCAGGAAGGGCCGGGCCAGGGTCATGAAGACGTCCATGGGGCCGGCGACGGCAAGAGCTACACGCTCGGCGCGATCGAGCGCCAGCGATTTGGGCACCAGCTCTCCCAGGATGATGAGGAGATATGTAATGGCAATGAAGGCCAGGGTCGCCCCGAGGCCGTGAGCATAGTACTTCGCGTACGGGATGTTCGCCATCCACGGCTCAATGATTCGTGCCAGCGTGCCTTCGCCTACCCAGCCCAGGCCGAGGCTGCACAGGGTCACGCCGAACTGTACGGCGGGAAGGAATTCGTCGAGCCGCTGCTGGACCTTGCGCACGGTGCGAGCGCCCATGCGGTGCTGCTCGATGAGTTGCTGGATGCGGGTATCGCGCAAGCTCACCATGGCGAACTCCGCGGCAACAAAAAAGGCGTTCGCTGCCACGAGCAGTAGCACCAGGATGATCCTGAGTAGGACCAGGGTGACCATCGAGTCTTAATGATATACCGGCGGACTAAGGTCGAGAATGGGCGAAAGTCCAATGCTTTCACTGACTTTTGCTGACCTTTTCCGGGACGAACGGTCTAAAGACTTGTCCGCAACCGAATAAGTGTGTTTTCTTGGAACTTCCCTGTTCGACCGAGCGTATTCACAACAGACAGAAGTGTGGGAGAGGTGGGCCGATGGCGAACGGCAAGAAAAAGAGCAGAAGACTTATCTATATTCTGGGCACTTTTACCGTCCTGATCATCGTGGTGGTGGTTCTGGTAGCGGCCACCCGCGGCAGCACCAAGATCGACCCATCCAAGCTCGGCAAAGTGGAGCGCGGCGACTTGGCGAAAAGCGTCGTCGCCACTGGCAAGATCGAGCCCATCACGAATGTGGAAGTTAAGTCCAAAGCCAGCGGCATCGTGCAGAAACTTTTGGTCGATTATGGCGATACGGTAAAAAAAGGGCAGGTCCTGGCCGAGCTGGATAAAGAACAGATTTTGGCGCAGGTCGACCAGCAAAAAGCGTCGCTGCAGGCCGCTGAAGCTGCTTCCCACGCCGCCCAGGCAGATCTGGAACATGCCAAAGTTGATGCCGAAGGCCCGGATATCCCCATGCTGAAGCGGGCTTATGAACGCGCGCAGAAAATGGCCAAGGACGGCGTGGTTTCCGACTCAACCCTCGATGACGCGCAGAAGAACTACGAGATGGCGGTCAACAAGCAGCAACTCGGCAAAGCCAACGTGATCTCCGCGAACGCGAAACTCAAGCAGGCTGAAGCGCAGGTGGCCCAGGCATCGGCTCAGCTCGATGAGAAACAAAAGGAATATCAGAACTCCACGATCGTCTCGCCCATTGATGGCGTTGTCCTCTCGCGCGACGTCGAGGTCGGCACGGCGGTTAGCTCCATCCTTATATTGGGCTCTTCGGCAACCCTGGTCATGACGCTGGGCGATATTCACCAGGTTTATGTAAAGGGGAAGGTCGACGAATCCGATATTGGAAAGGTCTATCTGGGCCAGCCGGCGCGAATCAAGGTTGAGTCGTACAAAGACAAGACGTTCCTGGGCAAGGTGACCAAGATTTCGCCCATGGGCGTGGAAAAAGACAACGTCACCACCTTTGAGGTCCGCGTTTCGATTGACAACTCTTCCGGTGAGCTGAAGTCGCAGATGACCGCCAACGCTGAAATCCTCCTGGAAGAGCACAAAGCGATCCTGATGGTTCCGGAAGGCGCGCTGATCTATGACAAGAACCGCAAAGCGTCAGTCGAGGTGCCGGATCCGAACGCGAAAGACGGGCGCAAGAAGCTCGACGTGACCGTAGGCATTTCCAATGGCTCCAAGACGGAGCTGCTATCGGGCCTGAAAGAAGGCCAGCAGGTCATCCTGCAATAAATTCGCAAAAACCAAGAATCGGAGGCGCAATGAAATCAGCCAAGACCCTGATCATCCTCCTGACAGTTCTTTCGGTGGCCACGCTCCCGCTGTATGCCGCGACCACCGGCCACTTTGAGCGCACACTCCAGGTCACCGGCACGGTTGAGCTCGAGGTCATGTCAGGTTCCGGAAACATCAACGTCCACTCCGGCGGCAGCGGCTCGGTTTATGTCTCCGCCAAGATCCATGGCAACAACGGCACTTCATGGCTGTTCGGTAGCGGCAACGTGGAAGAGCGGATCCATAAGATCGAGCAAAACCCGCCGGTGACTCAGAACGGCAATACCATCACCATCGGCAAAATTGAAGATCGCGAACTCACCCGCAACATCTCCATCGACTATGACGTCACCGTGCCGGCGCAGACGCATTCGAACACGCACTCCGGCTCCGGCGATGTCACCATCAGCGGCCTGCAAATGCCTGCCACCGCCAAGACCGGCTCCGGCAACGTCACCGTGGAACGTATCGGTGCGGACGTGCGCGCCAACACCGGCTCGGGTGATGTGAAAGTCAATTCCGTGAAAGGCGTTCTCTACTGCGAAACCGGCAGCGGTAACATTCACGCCGATGACGTCGCCGGTGACGTTTTTGCCAACACCGGCAGCGGCAACATTGAAGTTCGCCAGAGCGCCGGCGGAAGCGTGAAAGCTGAAACCGGATCAGGCAATGTCAAACTCTATGGCGTAAAAGGCGGCCTTCGCGCCCAGGCCGGCAGCGGAGACATCCATGCCGAAGGCATACCCACCAGCGATTGGCGGCTGGGGGCAGGCTCCGGCAACATCACCCTGAAAGTGCCTACAGAAGTCTCCTTCAATATTGATGCCCGGACCTCTTCAGGATCATTGAAAGTCAATCACCCGGTAACCATGCAGGGCTCCATGGCGCACAATCACATTCAAGGCAAGGTGGGCAACGGCGGCGTGTTGCTTGACCTGCACACCGGCTCCGGTGATATCCAGGTGGATTAGTTTTTTCCTTTGCCGTATGGAAGGCCGGGCGCCTATTGCCCGGCCTTTTTTCTTGCCTGTGTCCGTCGCAAGACGACATATTCATAACCTGTTACAGCTATTGCCCCTTGGCCTTCATTCCAGATCAACTGCCTATAACTCCCATCT
This sequence comes from Candidatus Angelobacter sp., assembly GCA_036557225.1. GTDB lineage: Bacteria > Acidobacteriota > Terriglobia > Terriglobales > Acidobacteriaceae > Angelobacter. Next base: position 4,774 of record DATBHX010000038.1, on the reverse strand, counting down.
CTCAGCGTAATCGACTGATCCAAAGGCAAAAACTATGGCAGTAATAAAAAAATATGTGATTCTTTGAAAGTCTAATCTGCTTCCAACAATGCTTTAATGCTGCCCACGCATCCTGACGTTGTTCGGCGGTTTACTTTAGAAAGTCGCTGGGTTTATGTTTAGAGCCATAGGTCCAGCCTATTTCAGGATCCCATTTCCGTGCGTTGTTGCACGTAAATGGGCAAACCTCAAAGTTCCCGCTCCGGGCAATCAGGCTATGCGGGCTTGGTTGTAAAGGGTACTGAAGGGTGCCAGGGATTCATGCGCATGCACACGTAGAGCCGTGTGCGGTCTTTGCGCCATCCCAGCCACAGTCTCAGTCTTTCCCAATCGACAATCACCTGCCGGCTGTAGTGCATGACCAGGTCGGCCCCGTTCCTGGCGCCGCAGATGCAGCTGTGGTAGCGACAGGATACGTGTCTCCAAAAACATGGGCCGTCCGGAAAACTGAAAGGATTGGCGGCAGCCATGACGTATTTACGAGGCACCACGCGCAGGGAACAAGTCGCGACGCGGCAAATCGAACTCTGGATAGAACCAGCAACTTTAACCACTCCAGTACGCACAGGCGCAGGCTGGATCTCAGGGTTTTTCCGCGCAGCCATGGAGACTGCATCTCCGGCGACTGTCCGGGAATTTTTCCGCGATTTGTATGTGAATGACCGCGTTCTCTCGCTCCTGAGCTGGGCGCTTATGGCGGTGATTCCGGTCTTCGCGGCGCTGGCCTTCTTTGCCTCAGGCACGGCAAACGCTCTAAGTCCGGCGATCAACCCCTGGATCAAGCCGATCAAGTTCTCTCTTTCCTTCTCGACCTTTGCTTCCACCATCAGCTTGTTTCTTCTGGCATTGCGCATTCCTGAGTGGCAGCTCAAGCTGGTCCGACGAGCGATTGCCGCCAGCGTGGCTCTGGAAATCTTCAGCCTGGGCGCGCAGGCATGGCGCAGCGTCTATGCTGCCGGCAGCCACACGTTGGTTGACAGCGCTCTTGCGCAGATGACCAACAGCATGGTCATGGTCAATACAGCGATCGTTACCTGGATGCTTGCGCTCTTCTGCCTGAATCGCGTCAAGACGCGGCTGGTCGATTGGCCCATGGTTTCAGCCATCCGTTACAGCATCGTGATCTTCCTGGTGGGCAACGCCGTTGGCGGATACATGCTGGCCCGCGGCTCACATACCGTCGGCGCATCTGATTCTGCTCCCGGGCTTCCCTTTCTGAACTGGAGCACCATCGGCGGCGATCTGCGCATTGCGCACTTCATCGCCATTCACGCCATTCAGATCGTGCCGCTGTTTGCTTACGTGCTCGCCCAGATGTCGCCAGTCCCGACCGTGAAACAGCGCCGGTTTGCCGTCGCGGCCGTGGCAGTCGCGGTGGCAGTCGCCGTGGGTGGAACATTCGTGCAAGCTGCGCTGGGAAGGCCGCTGCTGCCGATTCACTGAGCCGCGGTGCGGTTCGAGATCAGCGTAGTTTTGAAATTCTTTCTGCAATGTTTTGATTTTGGTCGCAATCGATTGCGAAAGGAATTTTTCTCATGCTGGTGTTGTGTGTCAGCGTCGCGCAAGTCGCGGTAGAAGAGCCAGGTGCAATGCCTGCTTCCGCACAGACCCCTGGCACTCCAAACCTGAAGCTGCGCCGGATGGTCGAGCCCATCTATCCACCAGAGGCGCAAAGAGACGGGATTCGCGGGACCGTCGTGGTTGAGGTGCTCATCGATCAACAAGGAGTACCGCTGGCCATCCATACCGTAAGAGGCGACTCTATTCTGGCCGAAGCGGTTTCGCGCGCCGTACAGCAGTGGCGCTGGGAACCGTATCGATTGAAGCGCAAAGCTGTGGCCGTGGAGATGACGCTGGCCGTAAATTTCGATCCCGCAAGTCACACAGCTGCAGTCTTTTAGCGACCTTCTGATCGCGGGTTGCGCAATTGATCTTCTTCCCCTAACATGTTATAAAAGCGAGTTTTACTGGACTAGCCAGACCCTGGAATATGCCTTGGTTTTTAGGGCTAGCCAATGGTTCCAACGCGGCCAAACCTCAAACCACGAAGTTTCTTGATGTGGAAGCGCGTTTCGGGAATTGCCAGTGAATCGTGGTTTATCGATAAAAGTCCACATTTTTAAAGATCTCTTTGGAGGATGTTACATATGCACACCCGGCTCGCAACGGGCCTGATGGGCCGCGTAGTTCGTTCGCACTGGACTACTGTCCTGGCCGTGATGGCCATTCTTGCTTTTGCCTTTCCTATGGCGATAGCCCAGCAGGGGCAGCCCTCACCCTCTACATCGCATGTTGCAGCTGTGGCTGCCGCGGCGCCGGCAGCAGCAATGCAAGGCCAGGCTTCCCAGGCGCCGGAAGAGGCCGGTGGTGAAGCCAACCTGCGCCTGCCTGATTTGAAGAGCGTCAGCTTCCTCGGTTTTACCGGCTCTGCGCTGCTTGAGATCGGGCTGCTCTTTTGCGCGCTCGGTGGGCTCTTCGGCTTCATCATCTACACACAGCTCAAGAACGCGCCGGTCCATCGCTCCATGAAAGAGATCTCTGAGCTGATCTATGAAACCTGCAAAACCTACCTGGTCACGCAGGGCAAGTTCATTCTGGTGTTGTGGGCCTTCATCGCCGTGGTGATTGTGCTGTACTTCGGATGGCTCTCTCCTGTAGCAGGAAAGCCGATCGCAACCACCCTGCCCATCATCCTGCTGTTCAGCTTGATTGGTATTGCCGGCAGCTACGGCGTCGCCTGGTTCGGTATCCGCGTCAACACTTTCGCCAACTCGCGTACTGCATTTGCCGGCCTTAAAGGCAAACCCTATCCCATCTATGCCATTCCGCTCAAAGCTGGAATGAGTATCGGAATGATGTTGATCAGCGTGGAATTGCTGATCATGCTTTGCATCCTGCTGTTCATCCCCGCCAGCTATTCCGGCCCGTGCTTCATCGGGTTTGCGATCGGCGAATCTCTGGGCGCGGCTGCGCTGCGTATCGCCGGTGGCATCTTCACCAAGATCGCCGATATCGGCTCTGACTTGATGAAGATCGTTTTCAAAATCAAGGAAGACGACGCCCGCAACCCCGGCGTGATCGCCGACTGCACCGGTGACAACGCCGGTGACTCCGTCGGCCCCAGCGCTGACGGCTTTGAAACTTACGGCGTAACCGGCGTCGCCCTCATCACCTTCATCCTGCTGGGCGTGAAAGGCGCGCAAATCCAGGTTGAGCTGCTGGTCTGGATCTTCGTGATGCGCATCATGATGCTGGTGGCCAGCGCCGTTTCCTATTTCGTCAATGAGGCCATCGCCAAGGCGAAGTACGCCAACTCTGACGACATGAACTTTGAAGCCCCGCTGACCTCTCTGGTCTGGATCACTTCATTTGTCTCCATCATCCTGACCTTCATCGTCTCCAAGCTGATCATTCCTGATCTGGGCGATAATCCGTCGCTGTGGTGGAAGCTCTCCATCATCATCTCCTGCGGCACGCTGGCTGGGGCCATCATTCCTGAGCTGGTCAAGGTCTTCACTTCGGTCGAGTCGTCTCACGTTAGCGAAGTTGTGACCTCGTCAGAAGAAGGCGGCCCCTCGCTCAATATTCTTTCCGGACTGGTTGCCGGCAATTTCTCCGCCTACTGGCTGGGTATCAGCATCGTTGCACTGATGAGCATCGCATACTACGTCAGCACGCTCGGACTGGGCGGCGCCATTGGGACTCCAGGCCAGTGGATGCTCGCGCCCGCCGTCTTTGCCTTCGGCCTGGTGGCCTTCGGCTTCCTCGGTATGGGCCCGGTTACCATCGCCGTGGATTCCTACGGCCCAGTCACCGACAATGCGCAATCGGTCTACGAGCTGTCACTGATTGAGCAAGTCCCCAATGTCAAACAGGAAGTCAAAAAAGATTTCGGCTTTGACGTGAACTTTGAACGCGCCAAGCATCTGCTGGAAGAGAATGACGGCGCCGGCAACACCTTCAAAGCCACCGCCAAGCCTGTGCTGATCGGCACGGCCGTCGTCGGCGCGACCACCATGATTTTCTCCATCATGATGGCCCTCACCAACGGACTGCGCGAGCACACCGATTATCTGTCGCTCTTGCACGCTCCTTTCGTCCTGGGATTGATCACCGGCGGTGCCATCATTTACTGGTTCACCGGCGCATCCACTCAGGCAGTGACCACAGGTGCCTATCGTGCCGTGGAGTTCATCAAGCGCAACATCAAGCTGGAAGGCGTGGAGAAGGCCTCGATTGAAGACAGCAAGAAAGTGGTGGAAATCTGCACCAAGTACGCGCAGAAGGGCATGTTCAATATCTTCCTGACCGTGTTCTTTGCCACGCTGGCCTTCGCCTTCGTGGAGCCTTTCTTCTTCATCGGCTACCTGATCTCGATCGCCGTCTTCGGCCTGTACCAGGCCATCTTCATGGCCAACGCCGGCGGCGCATGGGACAACGCCAAGAAAGTTGTGGAAGTTGAACTCAAACAAAAAGGCACTCCGCTGCATGACGCAACCGTCGTAGGCGATACCGTGGGTGATCCGTTCAAAGACACCTCGTCCGTGGCTCTGAACCCGATCATCAAATTCACCACGCTCTTCGGGCTGCTGGCGGTGGAATTGGCCGTTAAGATAACCCGCGAACAGGGCTCGTCCGTCAGCCATATCCTTTTCGCTCTGTTCTTTGCGATCTCCGTGTTCTTCGTATGGCGGTCGTTCTATGGCATGCGGATTGGAACGGAAAAAGAGGCCAA
>DATBHX010000037.1:0-68812 GCA_036557225.1 Candidatus Angelobacter sp. | reverse complement strand
GGTCAAGCAGCGCCGGTGGCTGATCGGGGGAAGAACCCGCTCCCGGAGCGAAAATGACGCGGCTCTGGCCAAGGGAACCCTGGTCCTGTTCAATCTGCAGACGAAGATTTTCTAAAAGCGCGGTGTTCCCATTTCCAGGCGAGGAAACGACTGAGATCCACTGAATCGGAGTTTGATACTCCTGCCATTCCTTGCAAGCATGCCAAAGCTGGGCATCAATTTCGCGCTTAACGTAAGAGGAAGTTGGGCTCGTCACCGGGGGCCTTTCGGAAAGAGAGTGCTTTTGAGAAACCCGTGGGCCGGCGGGAGCAAGGGGGGACTCCCAAATCAGAAGAACTCTGCCCTTAAGTAACAAGTTTGTCAAGCGTTCTTGTACTACGAGCCCTGAGGGCTTTATCACAGTCGTCTTTGCACGATCCTCTTCTAAGTGATTGCTCTTTATAAGTCGCTTACAGGATGGGGTTTAGACAGGGAGTCGACCAGAATTCGGAGTTAGCGAGCGGGTGAAAGGCTGACGGAGGGCCGCCAGAAATGACCAATGAAGTGCAAGGCACCTAATTTTTTATTGCGTGCCTTTGAGAGCAGCGGAGCCGATCCCCGTCGCCGAGTTGAAGGTCAGCCCGTAGTGTGAATCTTTGCCCGCGTCGGCTCGGGATGGCGCGTCTTAACAGTAGAAAGGAAAGGATGCCGCGAGAGAGAATTGCGAGCCCTGCTTCACCCTGCCACATCAAACGGTGGCAGGATGAAACGGGATAGCAACTAACTATTGTTGTCCGAGCGGCTGCTGGTGGATCGCGGGCTGGCCCTGTGCCGGAGTCTTAAACGTGTAGGTCGGACCAACGGGTTGGCCGGTGCTGGTCGTCATCTGTACGTAATAGGTCGTATTGGGCTGCAGGTTGACCAGCGAAGCGCGGTGGCCCTTGCCGCTGGTGTTCTCAATGGCATCGACCGCCCCGGTCAAGCTGGTGGGGCTGGTGCCGTAATGCATGCCCAGGTTCTCGCTCTGGTTGTCGGCTGAAATCCAGGCAATCTTTGCCGAATTAGCATTGGCAAATTCCAGCATGGGCTTTTTGATATCCGACGTTGCAGGCGCCTGGCTGGTTGACGGCATGGTAGAAGCCGCCGGCGTCTGAGCGGTTGGCGGCTGCCCGGCTACGGGTGGCTGAGCGGCAGGAGATTGTCCGGCTGCGGGTGGTGTGGCTGGAGTCTGGGCCGCAGCAAAGCAGGCGCAGAGCAGCACGAACATGGCGATCTTCAAGAAGTTATTCATAGGTCCCCCCTTTGGAGTACTACGATAGTGGCTTATTTATAGGGAAGCGTTGGGACGAAGCGGGGTTGTCTCAACGGGAGATCGGTTGATCAGGACATCGGGGAAAATCGCCGCAATCGCCGGAATCGCCGTCATTGGAGAAGGCAAAATCCACCACGGAGGCACGGAGACACGGAGGAAAGTCGAAGATCGAAAGCAGCTACACTGTATACGCACGTGGTGAATAGAAATGGAAAATGATCACGACAAAGACTTCTTATTGCAGCGGAGACCGGCAACTCCGATCCAGCGCATCGCTTTGGTAATCTTCGTGGCGGGTTTCCTCGGATTTGCTTTGGGGATTGAGGCGATAACTCTCTCAAACTATCGGGAAGCGCCGGGTGCCCTCTCGATTGTTGTGCTATTGCTTGGATCACTGGTCTGCCTGCTCTTCCTGCGCCTGGCGTGGTTGAGCGTGAAAAGGATTTTCGCCCGTGGTGGAACCGGCGCCGACAGGCCGTTGTGAGAACTCAGCCCCTGGCTTTGCACTTTTCCCGGTGCCGTGTTACTCTTGTTAAGTCACTTACAGGACGAGATTTAGATAAGGAGTCGACCAGAATTCAGTGTTAGCGAGAGAGCGAAAGGCCGACGTGATCAACCGCTTCCGTACACATCAGTCAGATACGGGCAGCCCGGAAGTCCAGATTGCCATTCTGAGTGAGCGTATCGGAGAGCTGACGGAGCACTTCAAAAGCCACCAAAAAGACCATGCCTCCCGGCGCGGTCTTCTGATGATGGTCAGCAAGCGCCGTCGCCTGCTGGACTATCTGAAAACGTACGATACTGAGCGTTACAAAGACGTCATCCAGAAACTTGGCATCCGTAAATAATCGATTCAAATCGATTGCAGGTACTGGCGTTTAACGCCGGCGGGGACGTGTGTGTCTCCGCCACTCGTATTGATTGGACTTTCGCTTAAATTGTATTCTCGCTTAGATCGCTACTGGTCTCCTCTGGAAGAGAGGAATCATGAAACAGACAGCCACTGTTGAACTTGCAGGCGGCAAAACCCTTCACATTGAAACCGGACATCTGGCCAAACAGGCACAAGGCTCAGCCATTGTGCGCCAGGGAGATAACGTTGTCCTGGGTACGGCGTGCGCCGCGCCCGATCCACGCGAAGGGATCGACTTTTTCCCGCTTACGGTGGATTATCGCGAATACACCTATGCCGGCGGCCGCATTCCCGGCGGCTTTATCAAACGCGAAGGCCGGCCCAGCGAGCGTGAAATCCTGACCGCCCGCCAGATTGACCGTCCCATCCGGCCGCTGTTCCCCGAAGGTTTCCGCAATGAAACCCAGGTGATTTCCCTGGTGCTCTCCGCCGATACAGAAAACGATCCTGACGTACTGGCAATCAATGCCGCTTCCACTGCACTTACCCTATCTGAAATTCCATTCCATGGCCCGGTAGGCGCGGTGCGCGTAGGCCTGGTGAATGACGAATACCTGGTCAACCCCACGTATGAGCAGATGCGCGACAGCCTGCTCAACATCATGGTGGTGGGCACGGCTGAAGGCATTGTGATGGTGGAGTCGGGGGCGAAGGAAGTTTCAGAAGAGCAGGTGCTGGGCGCGATTGACTTTGCCCATGAGCAGATCAAGAAGATTTGCGCGGCCATTAACGACCTGGTCAGCCGCAGTGGAAACAAGAAGCTGGAAGTTACGGCGCCCGAGTTTGACGAAGCGTACTTTAACCAACTGAAGAAGAAAGTTGGCGGAGAGTTGACGGATGCCCTGGACACCAAGAAGCATCCGAAGCATGAGAGTTACGAGAAGGTCCGCGAAATCAAGAAAGCGCTGAAGGCGGAGTTGCCGGAAGATGATGACGAAGCGGCAGCCAAGCTCTCACACTATTACGAATTGTTGCGTGAGCGCATTTTCCGCGAGCAGGTAACGAAGGACCGCAAACGCCCGGATGCGCGGGCCTTTGATGAGATCCGGCAGATTTCGATTGAAGTTGGCGTGCTGCCGCGCACGCACGGTTCGGCGGTCTTTACCCGCGGCGAGACCCAGGCGCTGGTGACCACCACGCTGGGCACGCCGGACGATGCTCAGCGCATCGAGCGGTTTGAAGGCGAGACCAAGAAGCGCTTCATGCTGCACTACAACTTCCCGCCGTTCTCGGTGGGCGAAGTGGGCCGCATGACCGGTGTGGGACGTCGCGAAGTGGGTCACGGAGCCCTGGCAGAGCGTGCAATTTCCGCGGTGCTGCCGGACGTCGACAAGTGGCCTTACACCATGCGCGTGGTCTCGGACATTCTGGAATCGAATGGATCGTCTTCCATGGCGTCGGTTTGCGGCGCGTCGCTTTCGCTGATGGATGCGGGTGTGCCGCTGACATCGGCGGTTGCGGGCGTTGCTATGGGACTGGTGAAAGAAGAAGACTCGTACGCGATCCTGACCGACATTGCTGGAGCAGAAGACCACTACGGCGATATGGACTTTAAAGTCGCGGGCACGCGCAAGGGAATTACCGCGCTGCAGATGGACATCAAGGTCCAGAACCTCACGTCAAAGATCATGCATGAAGCGCTGGAGCAGGCACGGCGTGGGCGTATGTTCATCCTGGACAAAATGGAACAGACGCTGACCGGCGGACGCGAGGACATTTCGAGCTTTGCGCCGCGTATTTACACGCTGCAGATTCCGGTGGACAAGATCCGCGACCTGATTGGACCGGGCGGAAAGATGATCCGCAGCATTATTGAAGAAACCGGCGTGAAGATTGACGTGGACGATAGCGGCAAGGTGAACGTCGCATCGAATGATGGACCGAGTGCACAGAAGGCGATCCAGAGGATCAACGATCTGACGGCGGTGCCGGAGGTCGGTAAGACGTACCTGGGCAAAGTGGTGCGTCTGGCTGAGTTCGGCGCGTTCGTCGAGATCATTCCCGGAACTGACGGCTTGCTGCACATCAGCGAGATTGCGGAACATCGCGTGAAAGAAGTGAAAGACGAGCTGAAAGAAGGCGATCAGGTGCTGGTGAAAGTCCTGGGGATCGAGGGTAACCGGATCAAGCTGTCGCGTAAGGCGATTCTGCGCGAACAGCGCGCCAAGATGCAGGCATCACAGCCTCGGGCTGAAGGCGAAGGTGCTCCCGCAGGTGAGGAAGCCGGGCATGAAGGCGGGAACGGCGGGCAACCTCGCGGCGAAGGCGAAGAGACGATCACCTTTGAAGGTGGCGGCGACTTCGCAGAAGAAGACAGCGAACCCAACTTCAATCGCGAAGATGCAAACCGCGAAACCGTTCACGCAGGCCATGGAAGGCCGGATCGTCCGAGAGGAGACCGTCCGCATGGCGGTGGCGGGGGACGTGGTGGCCGGGGTGGCGGGCATCGCAGAGGCGGCCGTGGAGGCCGCGGAGGCGGGGGCGGAAGCCGTGGCGGAGGCGGCGATCGCGGAAATCGCTAAACGAAGTAAAACATAAAAAGAGGTGCAGCGACGCTGCACCTCTTTTACTTTGATGGGTATCTACGAAACTTTTCGGGATCCTTGCTCAGAACTACGCGGTCGTCCCCGCGCCATGGCACTTCTTATATTTCTTGCCCGATCCACACGGACAAGGATCATTTCTCCCGACCTTGGCTTGTCCGCGCACGACCTGCCGTGGCGACGTGCTTCCATTCGATCCCGCCATGCGCGCCTGCTCCAGCTCTTTCTTCTTGCGACGCTGGAATTGCGCCTCCAGATCATCCATGGACGTAGAAGCGCGCTTGCGCGGCGGCGCCGCCGGCAGCTCCTGGTTGCCGTCAACAGGCGCTGCAGTCGCCTGCTGGGCTACTGGTGTTTCCATGATCTGCATGTGGAACAGATAACGGACCGTATCTTCCTGCGAGCGTCGCATCATGTTCTCAAACATATCGAACGACTCGCGTTTATACTCCACCAGCGGATCATGCTGTCCATACCCGCGCAGCCCGATACCTTCCTTCAAGTGGTCCATCGCCAGCAGGTGGTCTTTCCACTGTGTATCCAGCACGCTGAGCATGATCATGCGCTCGTGATACCGCATCGCATCGGCGCCAATCTGTTTCTCTTTCGCATCGTAAAGCTCTTTCAGCTTTTCAAAGATCGCGTCACCCAGTTCCTGGCGATTGAGCTGGTCGGCATCAATGCCTTGCTTCTCCATGTCCAGCCCAAATTGCTCGACCAGATATTTGTTGAGGCCTTCCGTGTCCCACTGGTCTGCGTGGACGTTGCGCGGTGCAAAGCGGTCCAGCGCATCCGCCACCATTGCGGCGACGTAGTCGTCCAGGATCAGCTCTTTCTGGTCGATTCCCGCCAGCAGCTCCTTGCGCAGCCCATAGACCGCGACGCGTTGTTTGTTCATTACATCGTCATATTCCAGCACGTGTTTGCGCGATTCAAAGTTCTGCGCTTCCACGGCCTTCTGCGCGGCCTCAATGCGGCGCGAAATCAGCTTTGACTCAATCGGCACACCTTCTTCCATGCCCAGCCGCTGCAACAGGTTTGAAACCCACTGCTTGGCGAAGATGCGCATCAGGTCGTCTTCCAGCGACAGGAAAAAGCGCGACGACCCGGGATCCCCCTGGCGTCCGGCGCGTCCGCGAAGCTGGTTATCGATGCGGCGGGCCTCGTGGCGCTCAGTGCCCAGAATGTGCAGGCCGCCCACGGCTACAACTTGGTCGTGCTCGGCGTCTGCTTCGTTCTTGTACTTGCCGTAAATCTCATTCCACTTGTCCGCCGGGCACTTGTATTCAAGGCTGTTGTAGTAGAAGACAATGTTTTCCGAAGTGTCCTGCTCCAGCGCCACCTCGCCGCCGGCCGTGCGCAACTGTTGCGCGATGCCTTTTTTCACCGTCTCCTGGCGCGCCATGAACTCCGGATTGCCGCCCAGCAGAATATCGGTGCCGCGGCCTGCCATGTTCGTTGCGATCGTCACCTGGCCGAGCCGGCCCGCCTGGGCCACAATCTCGGCTTCTTTTTCGTGGTATTTGGCGTTCAGCACCACGTGCTTGACCTGCTTCTTCTTCAGCAGGTCAGACAAACGCTCGGATTTCTCAACCGACGTGGTGCCCACCAGCACTGGCCGGCCTTCCGTGCCGATCTTCTGCACCTCATCCGCCACAGCAAAATATTTTTCCTTCTCCGTACGATAAACAATGTCAGGGTTCTCAACACGCAGCAATTTTCGATTCGTCGGAATCACCACCACCAGAAGCTTGTAGATCTTGTCGAACTCCGCCGCCTCGGTTTCGGCGGTTCCGGTCATTCCCGCCAGCTTTTTGTACATGCGGAAATAATTCTGGAAGGTGACCGTCGCCAGCGTCTGCGTTTCGCGTTCGATCTTCACGCCCTCCTTGGCTTCCACGGCCTGATGCAAACCGTCAGACCAGCGGCGGCCCGGCATCAGGCGTCCCGTGAATTCGTCCACGATGATGACTTCGCCGTCCTTTACCACGTATTCAACGTCGCGGCGATACATGGCATGCGCCTTCACCGCGGTTTCCACGTGGTGCTTCATCGCCCAGTTCTCCGGGTCCGCGATGTTCTCGATTCCCAGCAGCCGCTCCACTTTCTCCCAGCCCTGGTCGGTGATCGTCGAGTTCTTGTGCTTTTCATCGATCACGTAGTCGCCGGTATATTCTTTCGGCTCTCCCGGTGGCTTCTCGATCTCCTCGCCTTTCTCCAGGTGCGGCACTACTCGGTTGGCGCGGTCGTACTTGTCGGTCGATTCATCCGTAGCGCCACTGATGATCAACGGCGTTCTGGCTTCATCAATCAGGATCGAGTCAACTTCGTCTACGATGCCGAAGCTATGCCCGCGCTGCACGCACTCCGCCAGGTCAAACTTCATGTTGTCGCGTAGGTAGTCGAAGCCAAATTCGTTGTTGGTGCCGTAGGTCACGTCGGCGGCGTAGGCTTCGCGACGCTCGTCATCATCCAGGTCGTGCACAATCACGCCCACGCTCAGCCCCAGGAAGCGGTAAATCTTGCCCATCCACTCTGAGTCGCGTTTGGCCAGGTAGTCGTTGACCGTTACCACGTGGACGCCGTCGCCGCTAAGCGCGTTCAGATAAACCGGCAACGTTGCAACGAGAGTTTTACCCTCGCCGGTCTTCATTTCTGAAATCTTGCCCTGGTGCAGTACGACGCCGCCGATCAGCTGTACGTCGAAGTGGCGCATGTTCAAGACGCGGCGGCCGGCCTCGCGGCACACGGCAAACGCCTCCGGCAGGATCTCATCCAGCACCTGCTGCTTGGCTTCGCCCCGCCGCTTATTGAGCTCTTCCAACTCGGTGGTGGTCTCGCCCTCTGAAGACTTCTTCAGCTCTTCGGTAATCTGCGAGATCTCTTCCTCAACCTCTTTCAGCCGTTCCTTGACCTTGGCGCGAAATTCTTGCGTCTTGGCGCGCAGCTGCTCGTCCGTGAGCTGCTTCATCTGCGGCTCAAGCGCGTTGATTTCATTCACCAACGGCTGTATCTTCTTGACCGCCCGTTCATTACTGGTGCCAAAAACCTTGGCTAGCGTTTGTCCTATCAAGTCTGTTTTTCCCTTAGGAGCTACTCTGCAATGAGCGCAAAGTTACACAAAATAAAGCCTAACACATTAGATGGGGTTCCTTCCCGCCAGGCTTCAGCCGTCTTTTGAGTGGCTTAGCGGGGCTCAGCCTATTACCGTCGAGGAATAGATTTGCTTCTCCGTTGCCATAAGCGGCGGCCGGCGCCAGAGCAGCTGTGGGCCGCGCATCGTTGGTGGCAGGCAGGCGGCAGCACAAACTGTGGAGTACTCAGGAACCACCGGCCGCACAGATCACATGTTTAAGGCTGTGCTTAATTCGTACCAGAGAAGTAGTCGATCTTTGTATCAAAGAGCCATCAAGAGGAGAGTCACGCACAGCGAAACGAGGCCAAATTCCGGCAGACCACGATCGTGTGGCACTGACGCTGAACGAGTGCTACCATGGTTCAAATTGAGGATTAGCCGGTAGCCACTTCGCTGTACCCAGTCCGCATTCGTATACCGATTTCCGTGGGGTGCTCCCATGTTGCCAGGACAGCGTTTACTTCACTCCTACAATTTCAGCTTGGTCGGCCTGTCATTTGTTATCGCGGCGATGGCCTCGTACGCGGCGTTTAATCTTGCCGGCCGGATTGCAGCATACAAGGACGCCAGGCGATTTGGATGGCTTGGTGGCGGGGCCATCGCAATGGGGACCGGCATCTGGTCAATGCACTACACGGGAATGCTGGCTTTCAGCTTACCCGTTACGGTTGTTTATCACGTGCCGATGGTGCTGCTTTCGCTGGCGGCTTCTGTACTCGGGGCGGCGATTGCGCTGCTGATTGTCGCGGGGGACAAACTCTCACTTCAGCAGTTGTTATTGGGCGGGTTGGCGATGGGCGCCGCCATTGGCGCCATGCACTACATTGGAATGGTAGCCATGCGCGGGCAGATGATCCATCACTACTCAGCCGTTCTGGTGCTCCTGTCTCTCATCGTTGCCATTACATTTTCTTGTCTTGCGCTTGGGCTCATGTTCTATTTTCGCAAGCCCCAGCAGATCTATGGCTGGCTGAAATTCCTGGCAGCAATCGTGATGGGTTCGGGCATTGCAAGCATGCATTATACGGCGATGGCCGCCGCGACCTTCACCGCTTCAGACATGGCCACGCCAATGTCCAGTACGGTGAGTGTTTCCGAATTGGCCTTGGCGGGAATTGTTTCGGCCACGCTGCTGGTGCTGGCGGCGGCGTTGCTTACCTCCTGGTTGGATCGCAAACTATCTTTTGAACGGCTTTACCGGCATGTACTGGAATCAGTAGACCTTGTCCTCTGGCGGGCGGAAGCGCAGACTCTGCGTCTGAACTTCGTCAGTTCCGGAGCTGAACGGGTTTTTGGAAGCAATATGAATTCGGCAGAACACGCCGCGCTATGGACGGAACGCATTCATCCCGAAGATGCTCAGTCTGTCAAATCATGCTATGCATTGGTGGCCCAAACCAATGAAGCGTCCCAACTTGACTATCGCTTCATCAAAGCCGATGGGCAGACGGTCTGGCTGCGCGAGATCGTACGGTCAATAGCCGAGCCTAGATCAAAACAGCTGATTGGAGTCACACGAGACGTTACCGAGTCAAAACGGCTGGAACAGGCCCTGGTGGCGGAAGAGAAGCTGGCGGCGCTGGGCCGGCTTTCCGCAACGATTGCCCATGAAATCAATAATCCCCTGCAAGCGGCCCTTAACCTCATTTACGCTGTTTCCTCCAAAACAACGGACCCAAAAGACCTGGAATTTCTGGGCATGGCAGGGCAGGAGCTTCGCCATGCGGCTGAGATAACAAAGAGGACGCTGGGCTTCTACAAAAGCGGAAATTCAGCGTCAAGAATCGAGTTTGGCCGCCTCCTGAACGACCTGGCGTTTCTGTATGAGCCCAGACTGCGCAACAAAGGAGTGAAGCTCTCAATCAAGAGCGCCGACGACGCCATCCTGATGGGAAGTGATGGCGAGATCCGCCAGATCCTGTCGAACCTGCTTTCCAATTCCCTGGATGCTGTCGGGCAGAACGGAACTGTCAAGATGCGGGTTTCCCGCTCCAGCGACTGGCGCAATGGCCAGAAACCGGGTATCAGAATGACAGTCCTCGATGACGGGCAGGGAATCAATGCTGAAAATATGAACCGGGTTTTTCAGCCGTTTTTTACCACGAAAGAGAATGTGGGTACCGGGCTCGGACTCTGGGTGGTGAAACAACTGGCAGAAAAATACAGAGGATATATTACGATTCGCAGCAGCCAGAATTCTCTAAGACGAGGTACCGCGGTGAGCGTTTTTCTACCAAGCACCTGACCAGGGACTTCCGTCACTGGCTGCCGATTGCCGCACACAAACCCGCCCGCCTTGCGGCGGGCGAGTTCATAACCAGGCTACAACCTCTGCTACGGCACCGTCGGCACCGTAATGTTCCTGCTGCTGGAAAAATGTCTGCCCGTGCTGTCAAATGCTTTTACCACCAGCAGATGCGACCCGGACGCCATCGGCACATCGGTTTCAATCAGAGTGCTGTTCGGCGAATGGAACACCTCTTTGTTATCGAGATAGATTTGCATGGTCGTGATCGGTGCAGTCGACTTGGCCGCGGCCACCACATGCACCGGAGCGTCGACCGAGGCTTTTTGTCCCGGCGAACAGATGTTCACGGCAAAGTTTGTGCTTTCCGAACAAGGCGGAACCGTCGCCGGAATCGACCTTGGGGTCGAGACAGAAAAATCATTGCGGAAAGGCTTGCCATTGCTCCAGGATTTGACCTCCAACCGGTGCTCGCCGGGTGCTAGAGCAAGGTTCTTATCGATGCTGCCGCCGGCACCTTGAAATACCAGCTTGTCGTCGAGATAGATCTGGCTCACGCTGGGAGGCGTGGACGAGGTGAAGTGAGAGACGATACGGACCGGTGAAAGCCCCACAGCGCCGTCCGACGGATGACAGACCGTAACCGTGTGATCGACCGTGCTGACCTTGCATGCGCTGGGCGGAGTGGTGTTGAGCACCACAAATACCGGCCCGCCAAATTTGCTCACCATGGCCAGATCAGGCTTGCCGTCGTGATTAAAATCGGCGACAACAACAGATGGATTCTCCACAATTGGCGCGTTCAGGGTCACCGTGATCAGTTGAGAAGAAAGATCGCCTACGAATTGCGGTGGGTTGGCGAATGTTCCATCCGCATTCTGTTTCTGGATGATCAGAGTCATTTGCTCATTATCGGGATTAAATGACGGATCGTTTGTATCGTCGCCTACAAGCACGAAGTCCTGATGGCCGTCGCCGTCCACGTCGAATGCCGTGCCTCCGACAAGAAACCCTGGATTCTCCACGTTCACGGGAAATCCAGCGCCTCCGCCAAAAGTGCCATCGCCCTTGTTAATGAGCACGCTTACGCCGTCACAGGGTTCATAGCAGCCGTCAAATGGCAAAATCGCGTCGGAGAGTCCGTCTTGGTTGATATCCACCACATTCAGGTCAATTGGCGGAACAATCGGCCCTGTGATGACGTGGTCGCTAAACGTGCCGTCGCCCTTGCTCACCAGCACGCCAAATGCGCCCTGCTGCACGATCACAAACGTGTCGCAGCATTCGGTGTAGTACAGATCGTCTTTGCCGTCGCGATTGAAATCCGCTCTAGCGATTTTTGAGAGCAGAAAAGTATTGGAATCGGGCGGCGGCTGCGTGCCAATCCCGATACCGCTGGTAATCTTTTGCGCCTTCACACCGCCTTTGCCATTGCCAAGACTTACATGCACCGCGTTCACCGGGTTGTTGCTGGAGGTTGCGATGTCAGGATTGCCGTCACCGTTGAAGTCGCCTACGGCAATGGAGTTTGCGTGGGGCGCTCCGATCATGTCATGGTGAGGCTGGAAGGTGCCGTCGCCATTGCCCAGCAGGATTGAGACGCTGTGGGCCGCGTCCGCTCCGCCGGTGGACACCGCCAGGTCCATCTTTCCGTCCTTGTTCCAATCCACCGCAGCCAGCCCGTTAGGTCCGGGGCCGGTGGCGAAATCCACGTGTGGACGGAAAGTGCCATCGCCATTGTTGATCAGAATGGAAACGCTATTGGTGTCGGTGTTAACGGTTGCGATGTCAGGGATATGGTCGCCATTAAAGTCAGCCGCAATAATCTGGCCGGCCAATCCACCGATTGGGTAACTTTGCGTGTTAAAACTCTGGCTGAAACAGAAGGTTGAGAGAGAGAGGAAAAGCACAGCAGCTAGAACGTACTTCATGGGGGCCTTACTCCGGGGGAACAGCTCGCGAGATGGGATGATCAACTCTGGAACAGAGTTGCTGCTGAAAGGCGCACGAAAATTACCTAAGCGGATTAATGCGGATCGTTAACGCATGATGAATTGGAAGGCTCTCATTCTCATAGCTGCACGGCGATTTCCTGGCTGCAAAGAAAAACGCCCACCGTTTCCGGCGGGCGTTTCTTTCAAAGCAACAGATTATCGATTCGCCTGCTGTGCCGCTGCGCGCTGTGCCAGCACTTTCTTGGCATTGTCCGCCAGCTCTTTCGCTTTGGGCAACATATTGAGCGCCGCAACTACCTGCGGATCGCTCTCCGCCCGCACCCGCAGTCCCTCTTCCTGGCCGAACTCGGAGATAAAGATCTCCGTCTTGATGCTCGACTTGATGTAATCGGTGCCTTCGCTCAGATCGGCCTCGGTGTAGGGGATCTTCTCCGCATCAAGGAACTTGCGGAACTCCTGCATCACCGCGTCGGTGACTTCAAAGTTCTTGTCGATATGGCGGTTTGCCAGATAGTGCTTGGCGAAATTGAAGAACGCGTATTTGACCAGCAGCGAATCTTCAAACTTCGTCGTCTTGAACGGCTTGATCTTCACGTCAGGAGTAATGCCGCCGCCGCCGAACATGGTGCGTCCGCTGTCGGTGAGCTTCACTTCCTTCGAAGGCGTGGTCGAATTCGTGTTGGCGTTGCTGTTTGGATTGTCCTCGTCTTCGCGTGCGTAGTAGTAGTCGTAGAGAGAGACGCCGTTGTAGTCCCGCTGAATCAGACGTCCGCTGGGCGTATAGTACTTGGCTGTCGTCAGCGCCAGTCCGGTGTTCTCAGAGAGCGGATAAACCGTCTGCACCAGGCCTTTGCCGAACGTGACTTCGCCCACAATCAATCCGCGATCATGGTCCTGGATCGCGCCGGAAACAATCTCCGCCGCGGAAGCCGTGCCGCGGTTCACCAGCACCACCAGCGGATAATCCTTGCCGCCGTTGCCGTGCGCCGCCTTGTAGGTCTTCTCCGGTGAGCTGCGTCCGCGATGCGAAACGATGACCTGGCCTTTCTTGAGGAACTTGTCGGCCACGCCTACGCCTTCATTCAGCAGTCCGCCGGGATTGCCGCGAAGATCGAGCACCAGGCCCTTGAGATCGCCAAAGCTCGCCAACGCGTCTTCCACTTCCTGCTCTGTGGTTTCATTGAACGCGGTCACGTGCATGTAACCAACGCCTTGCCGGATCATGAATTTCAGGTCAACGCTGTTGCGCGGAATCTCATCGCGAATCACGTTGAACTCAAGCGGCTTATCATTGCTCTCGCGCAGAATCGAGATGTGGACGTTGGTCCCTTTCGGCCCTTTCAACAGGTCGGCCACATCACTCACGCTCATGTTGTCCGTGGCTTTGGCGTCCACGGCGATGATCACATCACCAGGGCGCAGGCCCGCCTTGTACGCCGGCGTACCGGCAAATGGCGCTACTACGATGATCTTGTTGTTCCGCGGAGCAATCTGCATGCCCACGCCGTAATATTTGCCGCTCTGCTCTTCGCGCAGCAGCGAGTACGACTTGGGATCAAAGAAGTTCGAGTGCGGATCGAGCACGTGCAGCATGCCCGGGATCGCGCCGTTATAAATTGCTTTGTCGGGATTCACCGGCTCGGCGTAATTCTGTTCCACCAGGTTGTAAATCTCCGAGAACTGGCGCAGGCTGTCGCGGACATCGGAGTCCGAAGCGCCGGTCATGTAGGGAGATCCGCTACGCTGGCTGAAAGCGGCCGAACCTATAAAACCGCAGGTGAGAATGACGAGAAGGACAAAGAACAGTGAACGACGAGTTCCACGAGACATGAACAATCCTTGGCCGCCGAGCTTGTGCTCCAATTGCGGGTAACTTCTGCAGTATAACACTCTTCTGCTCAGGACTTTACATGCATTTCAGCCCTGGCCGGCTACTCTGCTTTCCGTCTGCCCGCGCGGTATTCCAGCTTGGTAAGATGCCGCTCGGGCTGCTTGAGTTTCGGGCTTTTCCGGATTGGAAAACTTAATCAAAATTGCGGACTTTTTTAAGAAATCCTGCGGTATCATAAATTGAAGAAATTTTATGGACTTCGGCTTTTCTGGCGAGATCATTTTTATCATGCTGTTGGCTCTCATCTTGTTTGGACCCAAGAAGTTACCGGAACTTGCCCGCACCTGGGGCAAGTTCATGGCGGAATTCAAAAAGGCCAGCAACGAGTTCCAGGGCCAGATCACGGATGAGATCCGCAAAATGGAACTGGAAGAGGTCAACCCTGCCAAGCATCTGGAGCCGGAGATCGCCAAAATCAATAACGACGAAGACCTTTCCATCCAGGGCGCCCTCAATCGCTTGAGCGAGCGCATCAAGAACACGGTCCCGCAGGATTACGATGCCTGAGCTAGTCGCAGAACCCGGTCAGCCCGATCAACAAGACATAGAACGCGAACTCCGAAAAATGGGCTCCATGAGCCTGTTCCAGCACCTTGAAGAGCTGCGGAAGTGCATCATCCGCTCCCTGGCAGCCGTCGCGGTAGGTTTCGGCGTTTGCTGGTTTTTTGCTCAGGACAAAATCTATCCTTTGATCGAGAAGCCGATCATCGTTGTGTTCAAGAAATACAACATTGATCCCCATCTGAGCTACCTCAGTCCCACTGATCCGTTCAACCTGTACCTGAAAGTCGGCCTCATGGCTGGGATTTTTGTGGCTTCACCGGTGATCCTGTATCAGGTTTGGAGCTTTATCTCGCCCGGGCTTTACCGGCATGAAAAACGCTTTGTTCTGCCGTTCCTCTTTCTGTCCGTCGGGCTTTTTTTGGCTGGAGGGTTTTTCGGATACAAAGTCATTTTTCCGGTCGCGATGGATTTTCTGATTGGCAGCTACGGATCAGCCTTCCATGCCAGCATCACCATTGATGCCTACACCAAGTTATTTCTCACCATCATTTTGGGACTCGCGATCATCTTTGAAATGCCCATTGTTCTCGGCTTTGCCGGCATGATGGGCGTGGTCAATGCCAAGTTCCTCTTTCGGCACATCCGCGGAGCTGTGCTGATCTGCGTTACCGCTGCGGCCATTCTCAGCCCGACCACCGATATCCTGAACCTAACCATCTACGCTGCACCGATGGTGCTTCTCTATATCCTGAGCATCGGCCTGGTCTGGCTGGTTCATCCCAAGCAACGTCGTAAGCGCAGGGAAAAGCGCGAACAACAAGGCTTAGATTAAACTGGGAGTGGGTCAGTTTGAAAAACTGCCCCACTGCCGTATCAGCGGCTAGCGTCCCGGCGTGTCGGGACGCGGGCCTTCCCGGTGTCCCCGATGCGCCCGGTTTTGGCACGGTGGGGTGCCGACAGACGTCATCGCGAAGCGATGAATTCAGTTAGCCGCATCTGGGTTTCAACGAACCGTTGTGGTTGAAGGAGTGCAAGCTTGATCTCGCGTGCCCGCTTTGGTTGCTGTCTGGTCATAGTCTTCGCAGTGGCAATTCTGGGGTGTTCAAAAGATAATTCCCCTTCTAATTCCGCCGGCACTGCGGGTGCGCAGGCTACGCAAACTGCCGCTGCGCCTTCTCAAGCCAAGCCGATTGAACCCGTCGGACCAGCTTTGCGCATTGATGCTCCGCGCGCCATGCAGTACACCAAGGAGATCGTGGCTTTTGGCCCGCGACCGGCCGGCAGCAAGACCCTTGACCAGGTCCGCGGCTACATCAAAAACAAGCTCAAGTCTGACCAGGTGGAAGAGGACTCGTTTGTCGCTGATACCTCGGTCGGCAAAATTCCCATGCGGAATATCATCGTCAAGTTTCCGGGAACGAAAGACGGCATCATTGTTGTGGCTTCGCACTATGAAACCAATTACTGGCTGAAGAACACAAGCTTTGTCGGCGCGAATGACGGCGCGTGTACCTCGGCGCTTCTTCTGGCCATTGCCGACCAGCTTCGCGGCAAAAAGCTGGAAGGCTACAGCATCTGGCTTGTGTTCTTCGATGGCGAGGAATCCATGGTTCGCAATTGGCGGACTGAAGACGCGCTCTGGGGCAGCCGGCATCTTGCCCAGAAATGGAAAGACGATGGCACCAGCAAGAAGATCAAAGGCCTGTTGCTGGCCGATATGATCTGTGACGCGAATGTCTCCGTCCTCCGCGACCAGAATTCCACCCCATGGCTTGAGGACCTGGTGTTACAGGCTGCAACCCGCCTTGGCTATCAATCCACCTTCTTTCAAGAAACGAATGCGGTCACTGACGACCACATTCCATTCGCTGAAACCGGTGTGCCCGTAGCCGATATCATCGATGGCCCCTACGGCTATAACGACAGCTTTCACCACACCACGGAAGACACCATCGATAAGCTGAGCGTCAAAAGCATCCAGATCAGTGGTGACGTAATTCTCGAAACCATACGGCTGATCAACGGCATGGGCGATAGCCCACCGCAGACCCCGCAGAAGATACCGTCGTAAAAATGAAAAAGACCTGCGCAAGTTGGTGGCCGCCCTGGCGTTCCACAATAGCCGCAGACTTAGAAACGTGTACAGAATCTCTAACATCATGGAGTCAAACAAACAGATGAAATACTTGGCTTTTACCTTTGGACTTGCTGCTTTATTCCTGGGCCAGATCGCCGTTGCTCAGCAGCAACAGTCCGCTACCACCGTTGTTCTTGTGCGCCACGCCGAAAAAGCTTCGAACCAAAACACACCTGAAGTCCCCTTGAGCGCCCAGGGCCAGCAGCGTGCTGAATGCCTTGCCCGCGTGCTCAAGGATTCGGGAATCAAACGGATCTATGTCTCTGACGCCAAGCGCACGCAGCAGACTGCCGACCCGCTGGCCAAAGCTCTCGGCATCAAGCCGACCATCGTGCCTGCCAAAGACAGCAACACGCTGGTGCGCGACGTCTTCTACGGTACTGGCGGCAATGCTCTGGTGGTTGGCCACAGCAATACCTTGCCCGGGATCATCAAGGGCGTCCAGGCCGGCACGATTGCTCCGCTCGGCGAAAATGAATATGACGCGATGTATATCCTGACCGTTCTCGAAGGCAGCAGCACGCCCGTGGTCAAGCTGCGTTATTGCGCTCCTTCGCCCGCTTCGTCAGCTCCGGCCAATATGGCTCCAGAGAAGACCGCGACTCCGGCAAAGAAGAAAAAATAGGATGCCGGATTCACCCGCTATAATCGCCCCATGAGAATTCTGAGACTCATGGGGCTGTTGTTGCTGGCGACGTACGCTGTTGGGCAAACGCCTGCCGATAAGTTGATTGCTGAAGGGCAACAGTCACCTACGTTGGAAAAGAATCTCCGCGCTCTGACGGATGGAATCGGCGGCCGCGTCCCCGGTACTCCGGCCATGGATCGCGCGGTCCAATGGGGCGTGGACGCCTTCAAAGCTGCCGGCGGTGAAAATGTCCACACTGAGCCCTCGCCGCTGGCCGCTTCATGGGTTGAAGGCAATACGGAAGTCGATGTCGTCAGCCCCGCTCCTTTTCACGTGCGCGCCGTCTCGCTTACCTGGATTGCTCCGGCAACTTCTCCTGCTGCAGGGCTGCCTGTGGTCGACGTTGGCCTTGGCAAAGCTGAAGACTTTCAGAAAGCCGCCGGCCTTCGCGGCGCGATCGCGCTGGTTCACTCCCACACCATGAAAACCTGGGACGACCTTTTCGAAGAATATCTCACCCAGGCTGACAAGCTCAGCGCCGCGCAGAAAGCCGGGGCCTTGGCCATCGCATTCATCTCCACCCGTGATCAGGACCTGCTTTATCGTCATATCGGCAGCTTCAATGACCAGATCAGCAAGTACCCGCAAATGCTGTTGGCGCGTGAAGACGGAGAACGCGTCGCCCGGCTGTTGGCGGCAGGCGAAAAAGTTCGCATGAAGTATTCCATCCCCAACCATGTCGGCGGGCCGGTCAAGGCTTACAACGTGGTAGCGGAAATCCAGGGACGGGAAAAGCCAAACGAGTTCGTGGTCATCGGCGCCCATCTTGACTCCTGGGAGCTTGGTACCGGCGCGCTCGACAATGGCTGTAACGCTGCGCTGGTGATCGAAACGCTTCGCGCCATCAAAGCTGCCGGGCTGCAGCCTCGCCGCACTATTCGTTTTGTGCTCTTTACCGGCGAAGAAGAGATCAACGTCGGCTCGTGGGCTTATACCCGCGCGCACCAAGCTGAGCTCGATAACACCGTGGCCATGCTCACATGGGACGAAGGCACGGGCAAGACCACGGGCTTCTCGCTGGGTGGCCGTGAAGACCTGGTGGAACCCCTAACCCGGCTGCTCGAGCCCATCAAACAGTTTGAAGCCAACACGCTTACGACTGACGCTTTTGTCGGCACTGACAATATGGATTTTCTTCTCGAAGGCGTGCCCAATCTCGTCGCCAATCAGGAGGAGGCAAATTACCTGATCAACTATCATGCGTCCTCTGACACCTATGACAAGGTTGATCTGCCTCAGCTCAGAAAACACATTGCCATCGCGGCATACCTGACCTACGCCATCGCCGACGATCCTCAGCGCCTGGGCCCGCGCCAGGACCGCAAGCAGATCGATGCCCTGATCCAGGAGACCCATCTTGACGATCAGATGAAAGCGTTTGCCCTGTGGTCAGCCTGGGCCGACGGAAAGCGCGGTCGCGCGCACTGATTCCATGCCCATCGCATTCTGGATCGTCTTCAATGCGGTTATTCTGGCCCTGCTCTTCCTCGACCTAGCGGTGTTGAACCGCGGCAACCGGGTTGTCCCTTTCAAAAAAGCGCTGCTGATGAGCGCCTTTTGGATCGGGCTGGCCATGGCTTTTGCCATCTTTATCCATCAGTGGATGGGGCCGACCAAGGCGTTGGAGTTCGTGACCGGCTATCTTCTGGAAGAGGCGTTAAGCGTCGACAACCTATTCGTCTTCATCCTGCTGTTTGCCTATTTCAAAGTCCCGCAGGAAGAAGAGAAGACCGTGCTCTTCTGGGGGATTATCGGCGCGCTGATCATGCGCGGCATATTTATCCTGGGCGGCGTGGCGCTGGTCCAACGCTTTCACTGGATCCTTTACGTCTTCGGCGTCTTCCTGATCTATACCGGTCTGCAATTGATGGTGGAAGGCAACGAGGAGACCGACCCTTCCAACAACTTTGTTCTCAAACTTTGCCGGCGCTTCCTGCCCCTGACCGATACGTACGAAGGCAGAAGCTTCATGGTCCGTCGCAGTGGCAAGCTCTTCTTCACGCCGCTTTTTGTGGTGCTACTGGTGGTCGAGACGACTGACATCCTTTTCGCGGTCGATTCCATTCCCGCCATCCTGGCCATTACGCGCGATTCCTTCATCGTCTATACGTCAAACGTCTTCGCCATTCTGGGCCTGCGCTCCCTCTACTTTGCCCTGGCGGGGATGATGAAGCTCTTCCATTACCTGAATTATGGGCTGTCAGTGGTGTTGATATTTATCGGGGCCAAGATGCTGCTGCCGGAGCGGTATCACGTACCCACATGGGCTGCACTGGCGGTGATTGCCGGCGTATTGGCGATCTCTGTGATCGCCTCACTTCTGTTCCCGCGCAAGGAAGCACAGGGCAAGAATGGTGATAGCGATAAAGCCTAATTCGGAAGCGTCCCAGGTTTAAGCGACACCAGCAAGGCAAATTGCTGTTCCGGTGATAACCCGGTGGAGTTCCGGCGACGGGCCGACCCTCTTCGCTCCTGCGGCAGGATTCCCGCGCGGTCCATATCTTCATTGGAGAGAGGCAGCTCGCGCAGCCCCCAGAAACGGGTGCGCACGGCGCGCTTGTGCTCATTCAGATAGTTGAGCTCGTGCTCGGTGATCATGCTCAGGGCCTTTTCGTAGGCATCTTCCGGCGAATCGGCAAAGATCACGCGGGTTTTTTTGTGGACCACGTTGAGGGGATCACCCTCAAGCGTGACCTCTTCCGTCAACTCGGCTACATACCAGCGCGAAGACTCGGGGGAATTAGTCATGTCCATCCTTTTCAGCAATTTGCACGGAGCCCTGTATGGACAACAGCATCCCTGCGTATTTTCCCCGTCCAGGCTGGCTTGGAGGGGCCTTACTCTATAAAGGGTAGGTTTATGTGCCAAAAAATAGAGTTATTTTAAATTTTTTTTATCTGGCGTCGGTTTTACTTATGAAAGTTCGCGAGATCCGCAAAGTACCGGATTTTTGGCTTCACGGTCGATATTTACACGGCTTTCGCCCCTTCCAGGGCCTCGTACGCTGGTAACTTGCCGCGAGATCGTGTATCGTTAGACGATATATTCAACACTTTGGCTCTGCCCGCGTATGGCAGGGTTCAAACTCCAGGCATCCAGTCCTGGAATCATTGACAGCGTAATTCTCTCCAATATGGTTGGGCCCTGGTGAAAGCCAGGGCCCGTTGGTTTTCAGGAGCAATTAGCAAATGGCAAATAGCAATTGGCCGGAGCATGTACTCACAATTCCAGCTCTTGGCTAATTGCTAATTACTATTTGCTAATTGCTGAATTTCACGCCCTTCTCCCCAACAATCGAATGCTTCTTAAACCGGGCATCATCGTGCTCAGGATAGTCGGTGCGATAGTGTGCGCCGCGGCTCTCTAAACGCGCCAGCGCCGAGCGCGTAATCAGCAGCGCTGCCGTATGTATGTTGCCGGCTTCGCCGTTGCGGCGAGAGGTGACTGGCGGAACGCGCTCTCCGGCGGCCTGGAGAAGCTGCAGAGCTTCGGTCATGCCCTTGCGCGTACGTACGATTCCGACGTGGTTCCACATGAGCTGCTGAATTTCGCGGATCAAGCGTTCTGTGTCCGCGGCAGAGGCCGAATTCTGTGCATTCTCCGGATTCCCCGAGCTCGCGGAGATCGCCTGTAGAGCATGGCTCTTCTCTTCGCGCATGATCTTGCCTGCGCGTGAGCCGAACACCAGCCCTTCCAGCAGGGAATTGCTGGCCAGGCGATTTGCGCCATGGACGCCGGTACAGGCCGCTTCACCGGCGGCAAACAACGCCGGCAAGCTGGTGCGTCCGTGCAGGTCCGTGCGTATGCCGCCCATCAGGTAGTGCGCCGCGGGGCGTATCGGAATCAGGTCGACCGTGATATCAACATTGTGCTTCAGGGTGGTTTCGTAAATACGCGGAAAACGCGCTTTGATGTGCGCCTCTTTGAGATGGGTCAGGTCCAGATAGACGACCGGATCCTTCAGCCGGCAGATCTCCAACTCATGCGCAATGGCCCGCGCTACCACGTCGCGCGGGGCCAGCTCGCCCGCCTCATGATACTTGGCCATGAAGCGATGCAGCTCCGCGTTACGCAACACTCCGCCCTCACCGCGCAACGCTTCTGAGAGTAGAAATCGCGGCGCGTTGTTGACGTACAGCGCCGTGGGATGGAACTGCACGAACTCCATGTCGCTGATTTCCGCTCCTGCGCGGAACGCCATGGCCACACCGTCTGCGGTGGCGACCGCCGGATTCGTCGTGTTGCTGTAAACATGCCCGGCGCCGCCTGTCGCCAGCAGGACCGCATTGCAGCTGGCCGTATGCGTTTCCCCCGCTGCATTGATCAGCTTGACGCCGCAAATACGCCCGTTCTCGCTATGCAATCCCGCGGTGAACTCAAATTCGGAAAATGCGATGTTCTTGAGCGACGCCGCTTTGGCGTAGAGCGCGCGGCCAATCTCGCGGCCTGTGGAATCGCCGTGCGCGTGCAGGATTCGGTCACGGCTGTGCGCCGCTTCACGGGTAAACGTCAGCCGCGTGCCTTTGCGATCAAACTCGGTGCCCCAGTCGATCAGCTCCTGAATCCGGTCCGGACCTTCTTCCACCAGTACGTGCGCTGCATCGGTGTTCACGATCCCGTCGCCGGCGTTGATGGTGTCCTGAAGATGGAGGCTGATCTCGTCTTCGTCGCTCAGGGCCACGGCGATTCCGCCCTGCGCATATTGCGTGGCTGACTCGGTAAGCTCCTGCTTGGCCAGTACCAGCACCTTGCCCGCCTCGGCCAGCTCAATGGCCGCGCGCAGGCCGGCCACGCCAGCGCCGACGACAATATAGTCCACCTGTGCAGGGGGCTTCTTCATAAACCACAAATGGTAACAAAGAATCGCTGATCGGCGGCAAATCGCCTATACGAATTGAGCTCTCGATCTGTGGACGATCGCCCACCGGCCGGAACGATCATTTATCATCGTTCCAAGTGCAGACCATTCGAGTTCGAACCAAACCGGAGAGCTACAACGTACTTGTGGGCGCCGGCCTGCTTGGCCGCGCCGGACGCGAACTGCGCCGTGTTCTGCCTTCTTCCGCCAGCCGCATCTTTGTCATAACCTCGCCCAACGTGCGCCGTCACTGGGGAGAGAAGCTGGAATCGGCCCTGCGCCAGGCGCGGCTGCCCTATGAGGTCCTGGAGATGCACGATGGCGAGCCCGCCAAGCAGCTGCATACCGTGGAACAGCTGGCCGAGCAACTGGTGGATGCCCGGGCTGATCGCAAGTCTCTCATCGTCGCGTTTGGCGGCGGTGTTGTCGGCGACAGCGCCGGCTTCCTGGCTGCGATCTTTATGCGCGGTATTCCTGTCATCCAGATTCCAACGACGGTTGTCGCGCAGGTGGATGCCAGCATCGGCGGCAAGACCGGCGTCAACCTGCGTGCGGGAAAAAACCTTGTGGGTTCGTTCCACCAGCCGCGCGCCGTGCTCGTAGATCCAGAACTTTTACAGACGCTTGATGATCGCGAATTTCGCTCCGGTTTGTTTGAGGCGCTCAAGTGCGGCGTGATTCGTGATCGCGTACTATTCGACTTCATGAAGCGGCACGCGGCCAGGATCCTGGCGCGTGATCCAAAGGCGCTGTTGAAGATCATCACCGCTTCTGTTCGCGTGAAAGCCGCAGTGGTCTCGGCCGACGAAAAAGAGACGGGACTGCGCCGCATCCTCAACTTCGGACACACCATCGGCCACGCGCTTGAAGCGGCCACCGGTTATACGCAGTTCCTCCACGGCGAGGCCGTGGCCTGGGGCATGATTGCTGCGGCCGCTATCGCCCGTGATGCCAGCTTCTGCAGCGCCGCGACGGCAGAAGAGATTCGCCAGTCAGTGCTGGCTTATGGGCCCTTGCCCACGGCACCCTGGCAGGTTGACGACGTGCTGGGCCGTCTCTCCTCCGACAAAAAGACCGTGGCCGGCGCCGTGCATTTTGTCCTTCCGCAGAAGATTGGAAAAGTCACGATCTCAAGCGAGGTTCCCGCGCACATGGTCCGCGCCGCCGTGGAGATGATCAGAAACCATGCCTGAGCAAGCCCGGACACCGATATCAAATGACTTCGCCAAAGCTGCCGCGCCAGGAAACGGCAGCGCCGCAGGCACCACGCCGCCCGGTACCAGCGATGAACGTTCCGCTGCTCAGGCCGTGCGGCAGATGTTTGACGAGATCGCGCCTCGCTATGACCTGCTGAACCACGTGCTCTCCATGAACGTTGATCGCCTCTGGTGGCGGCGCACAGCGCGTATCTTTTCCCACATACTTTCCCGCAGTGACGCGCGTGTGCTCGACCTGTGCGCCGGCACCGGCGACATGTCGGTGGCTCTGCGCGCCGTTGCCGAAAAGAAAAGCAGTGAAGCCGCGATCTGTGCTCTTGATTTCTCTCACCAGATGCTGCGCCATGGACTGCCGAAGTACAGCGCAAGGAAAATCCAGCCGCTCGAAGCCGACGCCCTGCAACTGCCTTTGGCCGATAACAGCTTTGACCTCGTGGTCTCCGCCTTCGGTTTCCGCAACCTGGCTAACTACGATGCGGGCCTGCGCGAGATCTTTCGCGTGCTCAAGAGCGGCGGTGAGGCCGGCATTCTCGACTTCAGCGAGCCCGGCGGCGTGTTGGGCAAGCTTTATGGCTTCTACTTTCGCCGAGTCCTGCCGCGGATCGGCACAATGATCTCCGGCGTCCGCGGCCCGTATGAGTATCTTCCCGCATCGGTCCACAAATTCCCGGCGCCACAGCAAATGCTGTCACGCATGGAAGCCGTGGGCTTTAAAGACGCCACGTGGACGCCGTACAGCTTTGGGATCGCGGGAGTCTATAGCGGAAAGAAATAATTGATCCAACGACCGGCCTCTCACCAACGTCACTCCATTGTTCCGGTATAGATCGCCATCCCAACCACAGCATCCACGCCGATGGCATCAAGCTCATTCACCTCGGCGCGTGATTTGATGCCGCCCGCAACCATCAACCGCTTGCAGGTCAGAGCCGCCAGCCGGCGCGCCACCTGGATGGGAAACCCCGTCATTGTGCCTTCGCTCTCGATATGCGTGTACAGAAACGCGCTGCAATAGGGATCGAGAGCGCGAATCATCTCAGCCGGCAGCACGTTCGTGCCTTCCTTCCAGCCTTTGATCGCCACTTTACCTTCGCGCGAGTCGATGGCGAACGTGAGGTGCGAACTTCCCAGAGTATTTGCGGCGTCCGCCGCAAGCTGGGTATTGATGGCGCCATCCTTCAGCAGCGCCGATCCAAAAATAACGCGCCTTGCACCCAGAGCCAGCAATTCGCGCGCACGCTCGATGCTGCGAATCCCGCCTCCGGCCTGGCAGGGAAGCCGCTTGCAGATCATCGCGATCAGATCGCTGTTGAGGCCACTCCCGATGGCCGCGTCAAGGTCGATCAGCTGCACCAGCGGATGCGCAGCGAAGCGCTCGATCCAGTACTCAAAGTCATCGGACTCCAGCGCCTTGCGTTCGCCCCGGACCAGCTGCACGATCTTGCCGCCCATGAGATCGATCGATGGAATCAGCACGGCCACCTCATGGGAATGCCGGCGTTGAGCAGCGCCTGCTTGAGTTCAGCCACAGCGTGCGTGCCGAAATGTGGGGCAGTAACATGCGGGGTTGAAAAATGTGGTGTCACAAAATGAAAGATTGACGCCGCCAGCGCGGCGTCAGCCTTGCCCTTGGTGAAGACCTCGACAAAGTCCTGCGCGCTTCCCGCGCCGCCGGAAGCGATCACCGGAATCGAAACGGAACGGGCAGCTGCCGACGTGAGGTCGCAGTCAAAGCCTGCACCGGTTCCATCGCGATCCATGGAGGTCAGCAGGATCTCACCCGCGCCGCGCTCTTCGGCTTCGCGCGCCCAGGCAAGCGCGGGCCTGCCGGTAGCCGTTCGCCCTCCCGCGACAAAGACCTCTGCGGCGTCTACTGGCGCGTCGCCTCGCCGGGCGTCAATGGCGATGACTACTGCCTGGGAGCCGAAGCGCCGGGC
This sequence comes from Candidatus Angelobacter sp., assembly GCA_036557225.1. Lineage (GTDB taxonomy): Bacteria > Acidobacteriota > Terriglobia > Terriglobales > Acidobacteriaceae > Angelobacter. The sequence goes on along the minus strand of DATBHX010000037.1, from coordinate 43,497 downwards.
AATCTCACCGATCAAATCCGGATTCGCGACTGCAGCCGAGTTGATGCTTATCTTGTCTGCTCCCGCATCAAAAATTCTTGCTGCATCTTCCCGCGTGCGCACGCCGCCGCCGACAGTGAAGGGTATAAACAGCTCACGCGCAGCCCGCCGGACCGTTTCTACCAGTGTCTTGCGGCCATCGGAGGTGGCCGTTATGTCGAGCAGCACAATTTCATCCGCTCCGGCTTCGGCATGCCGGTGCGCCAGCTCCGCCGGATCGCCGGCATCGCGCAGCTGCTGGAACTTCACGCCTTTCACGACACGTCCGGCGTCTACGTCCAGGCACGCGATGATGCGTTTGGCCAGCCGGTACGGGGTACCCGGCAAGCTTGGTTTTTGCCTGTCGAGGTGGAAGCCGGGGTTTGGCTTGCTGGGCGGCTCAGAGGGCACAGAAGTTCTCCAGGATTTTGATACCCGTAGCGGCAGATTTCTCCGGATGAAATTGCACGCCAAAAACATTGTCGCGCTCAACGGCAGCGGAGAATGCTCCGCCATACTGCGTGCACGCAACAGTTCCCTCAACCACCGGCGCACGAAACGAATGCGTGTAATAGACGAACGCGCCGCTCGCAATCCCACGCAGCAGCCGCGAACCATCGCTGATCTCAATCTGGTTCCATCCGACATGCGGCGACTTCACCATAGCAGGGAAGCGCGAGCACTCTCCGGGAAAAACTGCTGCACCCGCGGTCTCGGGCGACTCGGTGCTCCCTGCAAACAGCCACTGCATGCCTACGCAGATTCCCAGAAACGGCTTGCCGGCTGAAATGCCCTGGAGCACGGAAGCCCGCAAATGCGCATTCAACGATTGGCAGCGGCTGAAATGGCCAACGCCAGGAACAACAATTTTGTCCGCCATGGCGATCACCGCCGGATCGTCGGTTACCTGTGCCTCAGCGCCCACATGCTCCAGCGCCTTCTTGACCGAGCTGATGTTGCCGGCGCCGTAGTCGACGATGGCGATCATAGAAGCCCCTTGGTGCTGGGCAGCATCTTCGCCAGCTGGCGGTCACGCGAACATGCGACCCGCAGCGCGCGGGCAAAAGCCTTGAAGAGGGCTTCAATCTTGTGGTGGTTGGAGCGTCCGTAGATTGTCTTGACGTGAACATTCGCGCGCGCCCCGCGAGCAAAGCCTGCAAAGAAATCATCTACCAGCTCGGACTGCAGGTCGCCCACGAGCCGCACCTTGACCTTCGTATTCACCACCGCCGCCGCACGACCGCTGAAATCCACCGCAGCCACGCCGAGCGTTTCGTCCATGGGCATCAGAAAATAACCCGCGCGCATGATGCCGCGCTTGTTGCCGAGAGCCTTGCTGAATGCCTCGCCCAGCGCGATGCCAACGTCCTCCACGGTGTGGTGCTGGTCTACGTCGAGATCACCTGTTGCTTTCAGCTTCAAGTCGAACGCCCCATGCCGGGCAAAGAGCTCCAGCATGTGGTCGAGAAACCGGATACCCGTGGAGACCGCATAGCGCCCCTGGCCCTCGATGGTCAGCGCCAGTTCGATATCGGTCTCGGTGGTCTTCCGGCGCAGCCTGGCTTTTCTCATCGCGCCACCTGAGGCGCAGAGGGAATCGTCGCCAGCACATGCTTGAGTTCGGTGAGCACACGCTGCATCTCTTCCGGCTTCCCGATGGTGATGCGCACGCAGCCGGCACAATCGGGCCGGTCACGCAGAGCAATGCCGCGGGCGCGAAGGCCTTCCAGGATTGCTTTCTTCGCTTCACCAAAACGGCACAGCACAAAGTTGGCCTGGCTGGGCCAGCATTTGAAGTTGAGCTGCTCCAGTTCATGCTGCATCCACGCGCGACCTGTCTTGATCTGCTGGATGTAAGCATCCACGTGGTCGCGGTCTGCCAGCGCCTCCGCCAGGCACTCCAGGGCAAGCACATTCACATTGAATGGCGAGGCCATGCGCCGCAACATGGAGATCTGGTCCTTGTCGCCGGCCAGCACGCCCAAACGCACTCCCGCCAGGCCATAGGCCTTGGAAAATGTGCGCGCGATAAACAGGTTCTGAATCCTGCCGATCTGGTCCATCATGGTTTGGCCATAGAAATCGAAATAAGCTTCATCCAGCAGGATGGCGGCTTCGGGAGCGGCCGCGAGAATTTTCAAGATGCTGGCGCGCTCCACCGGCAGCCCGGTCGGATTATTGGGATTGCAGATGACGATGATTTTGGTCTGCGTTGAAATGGCGTCCAGGAGCTGTTGTTCTGGGAAGCTGAACTCTGGCCCCGTTGGCACGCGCACGATTTTTGCATCTTCAGTTTGGGCAAAGACCTCATACATGGCAAACGTAGGCGTGACCACGATGATCTCGCTGCCCGGATTGAGATAAGCGCGGCAGAGCAGGTCAATTCCTTCATCGGCGCCGTTGGTGAGAAACACATGCTCCGGCGCCACGCCCAGAAAATCCGCCGCCAGCTTTTCTCCCGGCTCGCGCGGCGGATAGAGCGCCAGCGTCTGCGCATCCAGCGATCGCAGCCTGGCCAGCACGCGAGGCGAACACCCGGTGGTGTTCTCGTTCATATCGAGCCGCAAATCCATTGCGGGGCTGCTCAAGGGAGAGTGATACTCACGCATTTCACGAACACATCTGCGGGCTTTAAGCATGGGCGTTCCTCACTCGAATAGATTCAGCATGGGCTTTGAGCCCTTCCGCCTCCGCCAGCGTGACCACCGTGGCGCCGATGCGGTCCAGGCCGTCACGCGAGAGTTGCTGAACGGAAATAACTTTCACAAAATCGTGTACGCTCAGACCGCCGCGAAAGCGCGCGACTGCGCCGGTCGGCAAAACGTGGTTCGGGCCTGTGGCATAGTCGCCTGCGGCCTGTGGAGAGTAGTCGCCGATAAAGATCGACCCTGCGCTGGCAACGTACGGCAGGTCCTCTTCACGAATGGTGATGTGCTCGGCCGCAATGCGGTTGGCGAAATCGAGCGCCTGCTCATGCGATCCGGCCAGCAGCACCACACCGTTCTTTCTGAGCGACGCGCGTGCAATCTCATTCCCGGCTGCAGCCGCTTTGACTTCGCGCGCAACGCTCTCCGCCAGCGATTCGGTTGATGTGATGAAAACCGCCAGCGCATCGGGATCATGTTCTGCCTGGGCCACCAGGTCGGCCGCAATAAAGCGGGCGTTGCCGCACTCGCTCACAATGGCGACTTCCGTGGGGCCGGCAAGAAAATCAATCCCGCAATCGAAGGCAACCAGCTTCTTGGCCGCGGTTACAAAACGATTTCCCGGGCCAACAATCTTATCAACGCGCGGTACCGATGCAGTTCCGTAAGCCAGGGCTGCAATCGCCTGCGCGCCGCCTACCCGATACAGCTCCTTCACGTCCAGAAAATACGCTGTCGCCAAAGTCTCGGGCGCGGGTTGCGGAGAGGCCACGCAAATCCGCTGAACCCCAGCCACCTGCGCTGGGAGCACCGTCATCAGCATCGTAGAAGGCAGTGGGTAGCGTCCGCCGGGCACGTAGCAGCCAACAGACGCGAGCGGCCGGACCACCTGCCCCACCTGTATTCCCGGCGATACAGTATTCCGCCACGCCTGCGGCATCTGCCATTCGCAATACCGGCGGATATTTGCCGCAGCGCTCCGCACTGCCTCTTTGAAATCTTCTGCGACCGAGTTCCACGCGGTTTCAAGCTCAGTCTCACTCACGCGGAGAGTCTGTTTGTTCCTGAGGCCATCCCACTTTTCCGCGTAGCGACGCAAGGCGCGATCGCCATTCTTGCGCACGCCGGCCACAATCCGGCTCGCCTGCTTTTCTACTGACGCCAGATCGGTTGCGCCGCGCTGTTCCAGCGCACGCACGCGGGCCTCTGCGCCGCGTCCGCGCAGTATCCGCAGCATTACAGCACCACCTTGTTCAGCGGATATTCAACGATTCCTTCCGCTCTCGCTGCTTTCAGCTGTGGCATGATCTTCCACGCCGTAGTTTCTTCAATGATCGTGTTCACGGCTACCCAATCGCCATCGCTTAAGGTTGAGATGGTGGGCTTTTGCAACGCAGGCAGCACGGCAAGCACCCCCTCGAGATCAGCCTTACGGACATTCAGCATCAGGCCAACGCGTCCCTGCGCATAGATCGCGCCACAGAGCATAAGAGCGAGGTTCTGGATCTTGCGGCGTTTTTGCTCATCCGCCCACGCCGCTCTGTTGGCGATGAGCTGCGTGCTCGACTCCATCACGGTTTCAATAATACGCAGCCGGTTGGCGCGCAGTGAACTACCGGTTTCGGTGATTTCGACAATGGCGTCAGCCAGCGTGGGCGGCTTGATTTCCGTGGCGCCCCAGGAGAACTCCACCTTTACCGGCACATTGCGTGCAGAAAAATAATTCCGCGTGACATTGACCAGCTCCGTCGCAATGATCTTGCCGGCCAGGTCTTCTGCCTTCTTGAATGGCGAGTCTTCCGGCACGGCCAGCACCCAGCGCACCTTACCCAGACTCTGCTTGGCATAGACCAGTTCAGCCGCGGTCTCCAGCTCCAGCCCACTCTCCACTACCCAGTCCTTGCCGGTCAGGCCGCAATCCAATGCGCCATGGTCGACGTAGCGCGCCATCTCCTGTGCACGGATCAGCATGCACTCGATCTCCGGATCGTCGGTGCCGGCGAAGTAAGAGCGGCTGCTGGTATATACATTCAGGCCTGCGCGCTTGAACAGCGCAATGGTTGAATCCTGTAGGCTTCCTTTGGGCAATCCTACGCGCAGCTTCATCGTTGCGCCTCTGCCTTGGCCATTGCGAGCGGCTCAGTGAAGCATGATTTCGTTCCCATGTGACAGACCAGGCCATCGCCCTCGACAGAGACGCGGAACAGAACCGTGTCGCGGTCGCAATCGGTGAGCGCGGAGATCACACGCAGCCGGTTGCCGGAGGTCTCGCCTTTTGTCCATAGCTTCTGCCGGGTACGCGAGTAGAAGGTGACGTAGCCGGTCTCACCTGTGCGGGCATAAGCTTCGGCGTTCATGAAGCCCACCATCAGCACCTCGCCGGTAGTATCTTCCTGCACGATGGCTGGGGCGAGGCCATCCATCTTGTCAAAGTCGATTTTCACAGTCTTTACTCCTGTCGCTTCGCTCCAACCCGCTTCTGCGGTCTTTCGTGAGCTGGAGTTCTTCAGCCTTGCGTCAAGCCGCTCGGCGTGTTCGAGCCTCGCGGCTATTGTTTGCAATTCTGTGGCTCGAAAGATGTGGTTTTTCACGCACAAACAAAAAGCCCGCCGTTTTTTGTCGGCGGGCTACAGAATCCTATGATTGCCTATGCTTCGCTCTTATAGGCCTCCGCCGACACGTTTAGCTGCGTGATGATGGTGATGGCGATGGCTTGAGATCAAAGGAATCATTCGCATTCATGCTAAGCGAATGTCTTAAAGCGTGTCAACGGAAAAGGGTAGTGGTGCAGTTTGGGCACTTAATTCATCGCTTCGCGATGAACGTCTGCCTAAAGGCCCACGTCCCGGCTCGCCGGGACGCTAGACGCTGATACTGCTAGTGGTGCAGTTTTTCAAACTGCACCACTACCCGAAAAAGCCTGAACCAATCCGGGCGGATTTGCCGGCTCAATCGGTATAGCCGCGAACACGCCGGCCTTCCAGGATGTGCTCGATGGCCCGAACCAGATCGGCAGGAGAGTCACTGAAAACAAAGTCTGCTCCGGGAATTTCCGGTGAATGAAAGCACATCTCCAGGATCGGAAGACCAGGATAGTATTGGTTGACCGCACGTGCAATTTTGCGCTTTTCCGGGCCGCGAATTCCATGGCCGATCAGCGCCAGATCAACCTTCGCGGTCTGCCCCAGGCTTTCCACCTCTGCCAGGGTCAGAGCCGAGCAAACCGAATGGCCTTCCTGCTCCAGCAACATCTGCCGGGTCGTTTTCAGTACTTCGCTGCTAGCCACAGAGAGGATTCGGGCCATGGGCACCTTATAAATTGAATTGAATTCGGTTGAGTGTGCCGGGATTATACCCTAGTTCGGTTGCCGGCAGATGAATGTTCATTTACACAGGTCAGTGATCGAATCGGAGATCTCCGCGCGTAATTCGCAAAACATTGGGCGTCGCTTCAGGAAACTGATCATCTACAGAACCTGTAAAGGTATTAAGACTGATAGGTTCTCCTGGGACAACTTCGCAGGATGAACTTGTCAATTATCTTGGAAACTTCTAATATCGCTTGTTGCGTTTCAAAGTGGAATCCCAGGGCTAAAGGACCCCACGGCGTGAACAAGAAGTACCGGCCCGGAGAATTCGTTCCCGCAAGCGGTGTTTATCGCGTCACGCATGATGAACATCGCTTAATGCATGAGGCCACGTTGCTGGGTGGAGACCGCTTTCCACTTTGCCGGCAATGCAAGCGACAAGTCCGTTTTGAATTGCGGCGCGCCGTCGCCAACCCCAATCAGATCATCTCCGGCAATCATGCCATTCTGGAAGAGTATCCTGACCCTGAACCATTCCAGGTCATTTAGCGCTCCATCAACGAAATAGCAGCCGGTTGCAAGAGTTTGTGGTCGCAGCGAACGGCCGGCGCTTGCAGTAGCCATTTTCTATTGTCGCTGCACTCCAGCGATCCGGCTTGCAGTGTGATTAAATCGATTTCATGCTCCCTACTCGCGACATCAGCCAGGAATTTCGTCCCATGCTGCGCCTGGCTGCGCCGCTGGCACTGACCGAACTGGGCTGGCTGACCATGGCGTTCATTGACACGGTCATGGTAGGCCGGCTGCCCAACAGCGCGACCGCCATCGGCGCCGTGAGCCTGGGCAGCACTTTGTTCTACACCATTGGGCTGTTCGGTAGCGGCATCATGCTGGGCATGGACACGGTGGTTGCGCAGGCCTACGGCGCGCGGCGTCTGGAAGACTGCCATCGCAGCATGTGGAACTCGCTCTATCTTGCCTGCGTGCTTTCGCCAGTGCTCATGCTTGGCATATTGGCGGTGATCCCGCTGTTTCCCCGCTTCGGACTCGAACCGGCGCTGGTGGCGCAAACCGTACCCTTTCTGAAAGCGCTGGTGTGGAGCACGCTGCCGCTGACGCTTTATTTTGCCTTGCGGCGATATCTGCAGTCGATGCACATCGTGAAGCCCGTCGTCTTTGCCCTGGTCTCCGCCAATCTGGTGAACCTGGCAGGGAACTGGGCGCTGGTGTACGGATATCTTGGATTTCGCGCCCGTGGCGTTGCCGGAAGCGGATGGTCTACGTGCATTTCCAGGATCTACCTGGTCCTGGTGCTGGCCGTGGCTGCTGTTTATTACGATCGCAAACGCTCCAGCGGGTTGTGGCGCGCTTCACGACGGTTGGAACTATGGCGCATCCGCGAGCTGCTGCGGCTGGGCTTGCCCGCGGCAACGCAGCTGCTTTTCGAGATCAGCGCCTTTTCCACTGCTACGTTTCTCATCGGCAAGCTGGGCGCGGTACCGCTGGCTGGACACCAGATCGCCCTCAACGTCGCCAGCTTCACTTATATGGTGCCGCTGGGAATCGGTTCGGCTGCGGCGATCCGCGTTGGCCATGCCATCGGCGCTCGCGATATCCACGGCGCTGCCCGCGCCGGCTGGATGGCTCTGCTCTTCGGCGGCGGCTTTATGTCCTGCGCCGGACTGATGCTGTTCCTGTTCTCACGCACCATTGCCCGAATCTACACGCCGGAGCTCGAAGTAGTGAATGCCGGCGCTACGCTGCTCATCGTCGCGGCGATTTTCCAGTTATTTGATGGCTTGCAGGTTGTAGCGACAGGAGCTTTGCGCGGCGCCGGTAACACGCGCCTTCCCATGCTGGTGAACCTGGTGGGCTATTGGGCGGTTGGCCTGCCTCTGGGCGCTTACCTGTGCTTCCGGCATGGCGGGGGCGCGGTGGGAATGTGGATTGGTTTGTGCCTTGCGCTGATGTTGATCGGCAGCATCCTGGTGAGCGGATGGAACCGCCTGATCAAGCGTTTGCTCCTGGCGAGCACAGCGGCAGAGCCGGCCGAGGCCATGCCATCAAAAATATCGAAATAAAAAGGCGGGCCCGAAGGCCCGCCTCTGGTTGTGCACGCTCGCTTCGGTTTAGAAGCGCACGTGGAATGAGAGTTGGAAGAGCCGCGATTGATCGGCTGTGCCTGGATCGCCTATGCCGCCGAACTCCGGATCAAGCAGGTTGGAACTGAGCCTGCCGTGGTTGATGTCGCTGAGGTGCAGGATCTGCCCGCTTTTGCCTGCGTAGGTTCCATCCGGCCGCATGCAGCTGAAGCATCCCGGCCCTCCAGGAAGCAACAGGGAGAGCGCATTGAACGCATTGAATCCCTGGAAATTTGTGTGGTTAAACAGGTTCAAGACATCCGCTTGCAGTTCAACGCGTATTGTCTCAGCTCTTGGTATGCGGATCGTCTTTTTGAGTGAAGCGTCCGTTCGATAGAACGGGTCGCTGCGTCCCGCATCCCGCGTCATGTTTCCGTTGAGTTGCTTGAAATCAACGACTTGACCGGTGTCCGCCGAGATAGCGCCCAACGCGCTTGCATTGGCTGGCGCCAGGAACGTATTTGCGTTGGGGCCAGTCACAAACAAGCCATTGGTTCCGTCAGCAGATGCCAGACCGGCGGTGGAAATGGTTCCATCCGCCAGCACGTTAGGACGTTGCTGGGTTTCACTGCCCGTGCCGAAGAAGATGGCATTGGCATATCCGCCTGTACCGGTCGAAAACGGATAAGGCCGTCCAGACTGGAGCTGTTCAACAACACCGAAGCTGATGTCATTGGTAAACGCGCGCAGAATATGGGTATCACTTAATCGGCCTGTTTCAAACACACCGCTGAAGTTCACGGCGTGCCGAACGTCGTTGAAGGCAGGCCCACGCTCCGCCTTGATGTTGGTGGGATCTCCAGGCTCGGAAAGCCCGAAGAAATCTTCTCCCGATGTAATGGCATGGGACCAGGTGTAGCTGCCATTGACCGAGAAATGATGAGACATCCGTTTGCTCAGGCTTATGAGCATGCCGCTGTACTGGGAGGTGCGGGAGTTCTCATTGGTGCGTACTGCGGTGAAGCGATTGTCTGGACGTGCACTGATTGGCTGGCCTGGATCCACTGGGGCCTGGTTCTGGAAATAGAAGAAGCCCGCATGGGCGGGATCGGCCGCTATCACCGGAGCATTCACATCCCTTTCGCCAAAGAGCCCCGTGCCAAACTGCCCGATGTACTGGATTTCGCCCACCATGTCCTTGCCCAGTTCTCTCTGAATCCCGAAATTGACCATGTGAATTTCGGGGTTGTGGAGGTGGGTCGAGATGGGACGGACACGGCCGAAGAAGTCGCTTCCAGGAGGCACAAGTGACGCCAACAGCGCCGCGCTCGGAGCGTTCGGATAGGCAGCCAATACGGCCGGATTAGTCGTCGTAATGGTGTTCAGCGTGGTTCCGTCGAAGTTGAGCGAGTCCAGCACCACGTTGTTGAACGCCAGCATGGTTACTTCCGCGAACGATGCCTTGAAGAGCGTTCCTCTCCACGGCTGATAGGTAAAGCCCAGCCGCGGCTGCCAGTTGTTGTAATCCGACGAGCACGCCGAGATGATTCCGTTGCCCTGGAAGCACGTGCCGTTCGGGCCATGGATTTTGCCGCCCTTGAACGCTCCCGCTTCAAGATCGTAGCGGACGCCGTAATTCAGCGTGAAATTGCGGAACAGCTTCCACGTGTCCTGGAAATAGAAACCGTAGATGTTGTCCTTGGAAGTAACTTGACCGGGCCCGAATCCAAACGTGAAGGATGTCGCCGCGGTGTCGGCCGCATTGACTCTGAACTGGCCGAAGTGGAACTGCGGGAACAGCGAGAACCAGGGATAGTAACTCACAGTACCGCCGGTTTTGAACGAGTGGTTGCCATGGGTCCAGGTGAGGTTATCCAGGAATTCGTAGCGCTTGTTCAAACCGCCCTGCGGACAGCAGAAGTTGGCCCCGGTGATGGTACCGGTCGAGGTGTGAATTGCTCCGGGGACATCGGTTTTATCCGGTGTGCTGGTCAGTGTGCGCACAAAGGCAAATCGTCCTTCATTGACCAGCGTCGGAGTGAGTGAAGAAATGATACCCGCATTGATCGTGCTTACGTGGGCAACGTTCGAGGTTAAATCGTCCGGAGTGATGTTGTTGCTGGTTTGGACGATCAAGTTATCTTGCAGAATGCGGTCGACATTAAAACGGGCCGTGAGGCTGTGCTTTTGTGAAATCTTGTAATCCAGCTTGCCCGACCAGAGCAGGTTATTGACGGGAGCCTGCAATGTGACCGTACCTGAAGCAGGAGTCAGCGTAAGAGGCACCGCCTGGCGGCTCAATTCATAGCTACCGAAGAAGAACAGTTTGTCCTTCATGATCGGTCCGCCGATGGTGAAGCCACCCTCTTTGCGATGGAAGGGTGCGCGCGGGCAGCCTTCCACGCTCGTCATGGTGGCGCCGGTAAAATCGGAATCGGGGCACCGGGGCGGACCACCAGCGCCTGTCGGTGGCGCCGATTGCGGAATAGCGCCTCCCCCCAACAGGCCGAGGTTGTAAAACGGGCTCGATGCCTGCAGGTTACGCCCACGGAAATACATGTGCGCGTCGCCATGGAACTGATTGGAGCCGGATTTGGTTACGGCATTGATAATCAAGCCGCCAGCCTGTCCATATTCCGCGTTGTAATTATTGGTGAGGACCTGGAACTCCTGGATCTCGTCGATGGAAGCTCCCAGACCGTCGCGCCCGGAGACAAGCTGGTCAGTAATGTTCGCGCCGTCGACGTTGTATAAGTTGGCGCGATTATTGATGGCGCCAGGGGCAATAAAGTCGGTGGTGAGAGTGCTGGTGTCCTGTTTGACGCCCGGGGCCGTTAATGCCAGCGAGGCGTAATCATTCGCGCCGCCACTGGTGGCCGCAAAGGTAGGCAACTTCTGCATCTCGATGTCGGTAACGCTGGTGGAAACCTCAGTCTTGGAGGTTTCGATCAGGGGAGCTTGCGTAGTTACTTCCACGGTCTGGGTTGAGCCGGCGACCGCCAGGCTGAAATCCAGATTCTTCTGATCGCCTACGTTCAGTTTGAGGTCTTTGCTGATTCTTTGGGAAAAGCCTTTAGCCTCTACTTTTACGTCATATGTGCCCGGCGTCAGATTGGGAATCACAAAGTTTCCCGTGGACGTCGTTGTAACGGTACGGTCAATGGCCGTGCTTTGGTTGGTGGCCGTAACTTTTGCCCCTGCGACAACTGCTCCCGAAGGATCCAAAACGGTTCCCGAGAGCTGCGCGCTGGCGGCGCTTTGCGCGTTTGCCAGCATAGCCGGCAAACAGCACAACAATGCGAGTAAGCAAAATATTTGCAAACGCTTCATCGAGGATCTCCTTGAATCGGACTTGCTGTCTCCCTCTCCATGGTTCCGGCGAGGCCGAGTGCTTCTGAAAAGGCCCGAAAACCGGAACCGAGAGACGGCGAGAATTCTAACCACTTTTGCTGCGGAGTCCAGAGAAAAGCACTCGATTTTGCATATATAAGAAATGGAAGTTTAGCCGTTTTTGCCAATTCCATTTTCGAAAGTTAAAACCGCGTCTCTCCAGATTGGCCTTTGGGATAAGAACACGGTCCACTCGTCACGGCGACCATGCCTTTCAGCGCAGAAGAACTTGCTGATATGGGCGCCAGCCGATCATTGGCCAATCGCCGGGCCCGGCTTTGCCCGCCAAACGACGCTCCGGGTTCCCTTTTGGTCCCGGGAATACAGTTACGAAGGTAACGACACGACCGGTGCGTGCAGGCAGAAGACTCCTGCTACCGCATACCAAAATGGAACCTAGGTTTTTCTACGATCTTTATTGGGGTTTATAGGTAGTTTCTAGTTTCGTGCTGCGCGAGGGCGATGGTGACTTTAGGTACTTAAGTACATGTCCTTCTAGACGGTAACTAGGGTAAACGGCTGAACCTATGTACCTGGGTACTGATTGACATTCGTTCAGTTGTTGCTATATTCGCGCCTGAGGCCATAGAACAACCATGACCAATATATATGACGCGATAAAAGAGAAAGAAAACCAAATCGCCATTTTCCAGGCGCAGATTTCGGGTCTGCAAGCGGAGATTGAGGCCCTGCGAGTGGCCGCCCGAATCCTGGAAGGTGGAGCAGCGGGCACAAGTGATGCCGCGCGTCCGGTGGCAGTACAGCCGGTAGGCACGGCGAACGGTGGAGACAAGACCAAGCGGGTTTGGCCGTAAGAAGACAGACAGTAGTTGCAGCAAGCGCCCCTTCCCCCAACAGCGCGAAAGGCAGCACGCCACGAGTCTGAATTTTTCGCCGATCCAGCTGTTTCTGAACAACCGAGAAACACGGCTTCACGCCCTTGTCGCCGCGGCCGCATGTGGTGGCGCACTTTTAGAGTGCCCAGGCTGGCGTTTTCCAGCCGGTAACGATTTTGATGGATGAGCCTGGTGAGGTCCAGGGCTGATCAAAAAATTGAATTCCTCAGGGACGGCGTAACATGGCAACTCAAGCTTCAGATACTGCGAACAACACCGCCAGCAGAAGAGCGCGTGGCGCTTCGCCGGACGATCTGGCGGTCATCGCACAGCGCGCCCAGGCATTTACCAACGCTTCCGGAGTGGCCATCGCGCTCAGCGAAGGCAACGCGGACGAAATCGTTTGCCGCGCGCGTAGCGGCAACAGCGCGCCCGATGTCGGCGCGACCTTGCGCGTAGAAGGCACATTCACCGGACTATGCATCCAGAGCGGCAAAGAGCTGCGCTGCGATGATTGCGAAACCGATACGCGCGTGGACACTGCGGCGATTCGCGCCCTGGGCATCCGTTCCATGGTGGTTACGCCGATCCGCGAAGAGAACCGCGTTACTGGCGTGCTTGCCGTCTTTGCGCCAACGCCGCACGCGTTCACCATTACCCATGTGGCCGTGCTCAAGACCATGGCCGATCAGATTTCTACTCTGCTGCAGAAAGAAAAGCGCCCACGCGATGAGAGCCAGCCGGTTGAGGCTGTGCGTCCACCCGCGCCTGGTGCTACAGCCAGGCCGGTGGTGGCGCCGCCTGCGCCGGTGGCCCCGCCTGCAGTTGTCATCAAGCCTGCGCCATCTGCGCCGCGCGCTGCCGCGCCTGTGGTTTCCAGAGTGGAACCGGTAAGAGTCGGCGGGCCGGTGGAAGTAGTTCCGCTGGCAACGCCTCCGAAAAAAGAAGAGAGACGCGTTGAAACTTCTCACCGTACGAGTTTTGGCACTTTCGATTCTGTAGCTGCTGAAGACAAGAAATCGGGCAGCAAATATATGCTGGTTGGCGTTGTTGCCGTGGTGCTGGTTGCGGCAGCAGCGACCTTTGCCTTCCTCAAAATGCGCAAACCCGGCACGTCGACGGCACAGCATACGCAGGAAGCGGTCAATACTCCTGTACAGCCGTCAGCCCCTGCGGGCAGCCAGCCTGTCTCGCAGCCAAACACTTCTGCAAATCCCGCTACGCCGCCCGCGGTAGTGACGGCGAATTCTGCGGGTGCAAGCAGCAGGCCGGTTTCTGACGGTGAAACACATAAGCCGGCGAAGAACAGCGAGAAGACTTCCTCTCCGGCAGAAAAGCCGGCGCCCGCGGAAAAGCCGGCTTCGATCATCGCAACGCTGAACAATGACGCGCCCTCGAAGATTCAGCACTCCGCCGGTAATGGTCCGGCGCCGGACGTGGCTCCGTCATTCGCGGTGGGCAGCGGCAGCATGCCTACAGCCCTGGCGCGGCCGGTAGTTACCGCTACGCCATCCGCAGCAGCGATCGAGCAATCACAGCTCGAACCTTTGCAATTAGTCAGGACCGTGGCTCTGCCTTATCCTGCGATCGCCAAAGCCCGGCATATGGCCGGAATCGTGGTGGTGGAAGTTAAGGTGGGCAAGGATGGAAAGGTCTCCAGCCCCAAGTTCATCAGCGGTCCGCCGATTTTCAAAGACTCGGCGTTTGAAGCAGTCCTGCAATACCGCTTCAAACCAGCCAAGTTGAATGGCGAACCGATCGAACAGACTACGCAAATCCGAATGAACTTCCACGAGTAGCTGGTCTTCACAGAAAAACTACAAGGGCGCATCCGGTAGATGCGCCTTTTGTTTTTTCAATGAAAATCGAATGCGCGGAATAGTGCTAGAAATAGGTCTGCACGGACTCAACCACGAGCCTGCCTTGAATCGACCGGAGGTCCACGCCAAGGAGGAAAAGGCGCGCTGAGAGATCAACCACGATGCCGTTATCCAGAACGCGATCCAGCACTTCGGCGACGTTAATGTTCTCGAGATTCTGCATGGGGCCCTGTGGGCCGCCGTCATCCGTTTTGCGATGCGGGGCCATAACTAAACCTTCTCCAGTTCTTTATGATGCATTTCTGTCAACGCGGGAATGGGTTACGTGCATTTTCGCAATATTCTTTATGACTTTTTTGCGAATTTCGTGAGCCGCTTGAAGAACCCCTTGCAAACCCCACGGGGATTAGGTATGAATCGCTTGCCGTACTGCAGTTGATCGGGCGGTGACGCGGTTCCTGATCCACATAAGTATGCGGAAGGCGAGCAACAATGCCAGCACGGCTCCATAAGTCAGAGGACGACGCAGATCGGCCTTAACCAGCCAGATGAAATGCACCACGCCGGCCGCGGCGCTGAAATAGATCAACCGGTGTAGCTTCTGCCAGCGCTTGCCGCCAAGGCGGCGGATCGCCCCTTTCGTCGACGTGAGCGCCAGTGGCAGCATGAGTGCCCACGCGGTCATTCCGGCGGTGATAAAGCGACGCCTGGCGATATCGTGCAGCATCTCGTGGACATCAAAAAATTTATCGAGCCACACATAAGTCACCAGGTGCAGCGATCCGTAGAAAAACGCGAAGAGGCCAAGCATGCGGCGGAAGCGAATCAGCCAGGCCATCCCGGTGATACGCCGCAGCGGCGTCACGCTCAGCGTGATCAGGAGAAACGTGAGCGTCCATCGGCCCGTTGTTCGTGTGATCACGTCGATAGGGTTCGCGCCCAGCAGGCCTTGAAATCCTTTCCAGGTGAGCACAAAAGCGGGCCCCAGACAGACGACAAAAGCCGGCAGCTTCAGCAGCCGCACATATTTTTCCGGAAGCTGTTTCATCAATAGTTCTTCTGCAGGTCCAGGTTGGTGTAGAGGCTGCCTACCTGGTCAGCATAACCGTTAAACATGAGTGTGGGACGCTTGCGAAATTCGCCGATCCTGCGCTCCATGGCCTGGCTCCAGCGCGGATGGTCCTTTTGCGGATTTACGTTGGAATAAAACCCGTATTCGTCCGGCGCCATTTTGTTCCACGTGGTGGGCGGCATGGAATCAGTAAAGCTGATTTTGACGATCGCTTTGATCCCTTTAAATCCGTACTTCCAGGGGGTTACTAAGCGCAAGGGCGCGCCGTCAACGTTGGGTAGAACTTCATCGTAAAGGCCCACGGCCAGGATCGTGAGCGGATGCATGGCTTCATCCATGCGCAAACCTTCCACGTAAGGCCAGTCGAGCACATCACGGCTGCGCTGATTCGGCATCTGGTCCGGCGCCAAAATCGTCTGGAAGGCAACAAACTTTGCGCTGGGCAGAGGATCAGCCTGTTTGATCAGCGCGCTCAGCGGAAAGCCCACCCAGGGGATCACCATCGACCATCCTTCCACGCACCGATGGCGATAGATCCGTTCTTCCAGCGGCGCCAGCTTCAGGATCGTGTCGATATCGAGCGTCTTCGGCTTCTTCACCAGTCCGGCGATCGCGACCGTCCACGGCCTCGTGCGGAAATTCTTGGAAAGCCCATTCGGTTCGTATTTATCAGTGCTGAACTCGTAGTAATTGTTGTAATTGGTAATGTCCTGGAAGGAGTTCGGCTTTTCCGTGGTGCTGAAAGGGCTCTTCACAATGCCGCTGAGCTTGGCTCCGCCGGCATGTACCGTAGAGCTATCCAGATGGTTGCGCAGATAGAATCCGCCGGCCAGAGCTGTGCCGACCGTTGCCGCGGCCCCGGTTATGAACTTGCGCCGGCTCACATACGTCGATTTCGGAGTGATTTCTGAAGAAGCTATATCACTGGGCTTTTTGATGACCATGGCTCGCTGTCTACTCGACTCCCAACACTATTGTAGGGCCTTCCCTGAAAGATTTTTCCCGTACCTTTGAGATGAAAAAGCGCGCGGAAAGATACATTCAACGTACGCAAAAGCCACCGGAATGGATTTCCGTCGACGGAGCGAAGTCCCCAAAATCCCGCGCCGCAGAGGCCGATTAACCTAAGATCGTATATACAAAACATTATTTATCAAATAAAATCGCCTCTTATGCCTTTAAAACCAAGAGATGCCGCCATGCGGCTAGGCATCAGCTATCCCACCCTGAAGCAGTGGATCTATCAAGGCAAGATCCACACGGTGACCACGCCCGGCGGCCACCATCGTGTTCCTGAACAGGAATTGGAACGCTTTATTCCCAAGGGAGAAATCAAGTCAGGTCCGGAAGGCCGGCGCAACTTCCGCCGCATCAGCGGACGCAACCAGCTTGTAGGTCGCGTGCTGGAAATCAAAGTGCATGGGCTGATGGCGCAGGTGCGGCTTTCGATTGCAGGGCAGGTTCTTACCAGTATCATCACCGCCGACGCGGTCGCGGAAATGGGGCTCAAAAAAGGAGACACGGCAGCGGCGCTCATCAAATCCACGGAGGTGATGATTGTACGTCCCTAAACGCACGTTTGTAGGGAGTTCATTTTTTCGATCCCTGCTGGTTTTGCTGTTTCTCGCGAGCGGCGCAAGCGCGCAGCAGGAGATAAAAGTTGCCGCCGCATCCGACTTGACCGGCGCCATGCAGAAGCTAGCTCCGGCGTTTGAGAAGCAAACTGGAATCCACGTGAACGTTTCCATGGGATCGTCCGGCAACTTCTTTGCCCAGATACAGAACGGCGCTCCGTTTGACGTCTTTCTCTCGGCTGACAGATCGTATCCGGAAAAACTGCAACAGGCCGGCCACGCCGAACCAAACACCTTCACGCAGTATGCGCGCGGACGCCTGGTGCTTTGGACCGCCAGGACCTCGAACGTTCACTTGCCTACAAAAGATGGAAAGACGCTCGACGGCAATCTCGATTTTCTCAAAGCGCCAGAGATACGCAAGATCGCCATTGCCAATCCTGAACATGCTCCTTACGGACGCGCCGCTGTATCGGCGATGCAGCACTTCAAAATCTCTGACGAAGTGAAACCCAAGCTGGTGTTGGGAGAGAACATCTCGCAAACGGCACAGTTTGCGCAGTCCGGGAATGCCGATGTGGGCTTTATCGGCCTGTCCGGCGCACTTTCGGAATCAATGGCCAACACCGGCAGCTATGTGCTGCTGCCGGATGATAGTTATCCGCCCATCGAGCAGGCCGGCATTGTGGTTGCATCTTCAAGAAACAAGGACCAGGCCAAGCGCTTTCTCGCCTTCATCATGTCCGCGGAAGGCCAGGCTATTCTGCACGACCTGGGTTTTGAGGCTGGGAAGAAGTGAACTGGCAGGCGTTCGCGCTCACTGCAAGGCTAGCCACGCTCACCGCCCTGATCTTGACGATCATCGGCGTGCCGGTGGCGCTGTGGATCACTTTTTCACAGCGGCGCTGGAAGTTTCTGTTGGAAGCAGTCCTGGGGCTGCCTCTCATCCTTCCACCAACTGTGCTTGGGCTCTATCTGCTGATCGCCTTTGGCAACGGCACCGTGCTGGGGCGATGGTTTGAGCGTCTTACCGGCGGCACGTTGGCATTCACCTTCAGCGGGCTGGTGGTGTCTTCAGTGCTATACAGCATGCCTTTTGCCGTGCAACCGATGGTTGCCGGGTTTCGCGGCGTCGACCGCCGTCTGATCGATGCAGCCCGCACGCTGGGCGCAGAACGGTGGAAAGTTTATTCCCAGATCGTTCTACCTCTGGCCTGGCCGGGGCTGCTCACCGGCGTCATGCTGAGCTTTGCGCATACGGTCGGCGAATTTGGCGTGGTGCTCATGGTGGGCGGTAACATTCCCGGCGCCACGCGCACGCTTTCCATCGACATTTACGATCAGGTGCAGGCTCTCGACTACGCCGCTGCCAATCAGACCGCGCTTGTCCTGCTGCTGTTTTCTTATACACTTCTGTGTGTGGTGTACGGATTGAACCGGCGTACGGCCCTGCTGGAACCGCGATGACTGATCCACAGATAAGCGGCCTGATGAGTGGCCTGCAACTCGAACTCAAAAAAACATTCAGCTCCAAAAGGCTCCACCGCTTTTCTCTGGACGTAAAGTTTTCCTTGCCTCCCGGCGTCACCGTGATCTTTGGGCCTTCCGGCTCGGGTAAGACCACAATACTGCAATGCCTGGCCGGACTCACCACGCCCGACGAAGGCGCGATCTCCGTCGGCAGCGAAGTATTGTTCGACTCGCGGCGCAACATCAACCTCCCACCCCAGCAGCGTCGCGTTGGCTACGTCTTCCAGGACCTGGCTCTCTTTCCTCATATGACAGCGGCAGACAACGTTGCCTTCGGCATTCGCAGCAATGGCGACCAGCGCACCCGCCTGGTGCGCGACATTCTGGAACGCTTCCACATCACCCATCTTTCCGGGCACCGGCCCAATGAAATTTCCGGCGGCCAGCGCCAGCGCGTGGCCCTGGCTCGCGCGTTGGTGACCAATCCTCGACTGCTGCTGCTGGATGAACCGTTCTCCGCGCTCGATGATGACCTGAAGCTGGCCATCATCGGCGACCTCAAACAGTGGCTGGCGCAGAACAGCATTCCTGTCTTGCTGGTAACGCACGATCGCAGCGAAGCAAGTCTGCTGGGCGAGCGGATGCTGCTGATGAAGGATGGCAGTGTAGTGGGGCAATAAGCGCCAAAATCAAACACATTTGGGCTGCTATTTGATGAGACGAAACGAATCCATGATCTCCATTCCTAGCTGCGGCCGGGAATCACTGGCCGGCCACCCGAAAGTGAGAATGTAATAACGGCCTACGCCACATACATATCGCTCTAACACCACCGAGTTGCCGCTTCGGTGCTGCTGTTCTTCCCACGCAGGCCGCCCATTCACGGAAAACTCCCGGATCGGCAGATTATCGGCTTTTGCCATCGCTTTGAGCCTCTCCAGCGCAGCATCGCAGGGTAGAGAGTCCACTTTCACTCGTAGGCTGATTCCGGCGCTCCCTTCCAGGTGGACCGTCCACACCTTGAAGTCCGAGTGAATGGAATCAGCGTGGGGGTCTGGAGCGTACGGAAATTTCATTGCGAACCCATCAGATGGGTAGGAATACTCCTTCAATGGCGCAGACGCAGGTTTTTTGGAAGGTTGTTGGGCGAACACGATTCCTACAAGCGTGCAAAGCAGGAACAACTTTCTCATGCACATACTTATACCAGCCTCGCCGGGTTGATCGACCTCAATTTTTGGCAATCAGACGATTGAACAGGCAGATCAGTGCCCTGCTAGCCTTGGTCAAACCCCACAAACACCGGCTCCGGTTGCAGCATCACGCCCCAGACATCAAACACTTTCTGCTGAATTTCTTTTTTCAGCGACACAATGTCTTTCGCCGTCGCGCCGCCACGATTGACGATCGCCAGCGAGTGTTTGCGCGAGATGCCCACAGGGTCGCGTGAATATCCTTTGTGGAAGCCGGCTTGTTCCACCAGCCATGCCGCTGCGAGCTTGACCCGGCCGCTGCTGCCGGGATAACGCGGCAATGTTTTACCGGGCACGAGCTTTTGCGCCAGGGCCTCAACTCGTATTGCCTCCGCCTCGCTCACCAGCGGGTTTTTGAAAAACGATCCGGCGCTGCGGCAGTCCTCATCGCCCGGCACAATCAGCATGGCTTTGCTCTGGCGAATGGAGCGAACGGCGTCGCGTACCGCCTTCAGCGTGGGCTTTCCCGAGCCTGCCTGCGCGGCAAGGAATTTTTTGACGTCGGCGTATTCGATTTTGGGGTCGCCCTCGCGCTCGAGAAGATAGTCCACTTCCAGCACAATGTACTGATCGCGCATCGTGCTGTTGAACTTGCTGGTGCGATAGGCAAAACCGCAGTCGGCGTTGCTCATCTCGATGACGTTGCCGCTGGCGATTTCGAGCGCGCGCACCCGCGTGATGGTTTCTGAAACTTCCTGTCCATAAGCGCCCACGTTTTGCACCGGGGTCCCGCCCACGGTGCCGGGGATGCCGCTCAGGCACTCAATGCCGGCGCAATCTTTGCTGACGGCAAGTGCGACAAGGTCGTCCCAGTCTTCACCTGCGCGGGCGCGGAACAGCATTTTCTCGCGCCCGCCTTCGAACTCGACCCCATGCAAAGAGACTTTAAGCACCAGGCCGGGCCAGCCTGCATCGGCGATAACCAGGTTGCTGCCGCCGCCCAACACAAAGAGAGGCAGATGCCTGGCCGTGGCCAGGGCCAACGCTTCCATAACTTCATGCTCGTTGTGGGCCTCAACGAAATAGCGCGCCGGGCCACCTACCTGCAAGGTGGTCAGCGGGCCAAGAGGAATGTTTTCCTGGATCTCCAAGGGGCTTCGGTTCAGGGTAAAGCAAGAATCTGGAATAGGGAATTGGTTTCTTGCCAGTGGGTCAGTTTGAAAAACTGGCCACTGGCAGTATCAGCGTCTAGCGATCCCGGCATGCCGGGTTCGCGGGCCTTTAGGCAGACGTTCATCGCGTTAGCGATGAATTTAGCCCTTGATCGAGAAGAGCCTATCTCGTCTACTGACGCAGCGCCGATCCTTGGTAAAATAGGAGGAGATCCGAACGAGAGGGGAGAGTCGAATGTATCCAGAGGGAATGCTGACGCCTATGCGCCAGGAGCTTACCGGTGCAGGCATTGAAGAGGCGCGCACTGCGGCCGAAGTCGAAAACGCAATCAAGCAAAAAGGCACGCTGATGGTGGTGGTGAACTCCATCTGCGGATGCGCTGCCGGGCGTATGCGCCCCGGCGTTCGCGCCGCTGTACAGAGCGGAGTGCGGCCGGACCGCATGATCACCGTCTTTGCCGGCCAGGACCGCGAAGCTACCGAGACAGCACGCCAGCATTTCACCGGCTATCCGCCGTCTTCGCCCTCGATTGCCCTGCTGCGCGATGGCCAGCTGGTCTACATGATGCAGCGCAGCGATATCGAAGTGAGCGATCCCATGACCATCGCATCGCGGTTGAAGCAGGCGTTTGAGAAGCATTGCGCCAAAACCAGCGTTTAGGTATCAACAGAAAATCGCCGTGTTCCCTCGCCATCTTGGCGGGAGGGAACACGGCTTTGTTTTTACGGTCAAAAGCGGAGAGGCCGGCTTGCGTGCGGAACCGCGTGCTTCGGGCGCAGAACACCACCCAGTGCAAGGAAGCCCACTGGCGGGTTGAGCAAAGCGCCAGAATGAATCGACCTTACTTTAGCTCCGTAATAAGGGCGTGCTGTTTTCCTTTGACCAGCGTTTCCGAGTGCGTGCGGTCGCGAGAGTTAAACTTAATGGTGCCGGCAGTGTACTGATTGACGGTGGACTTTCCGTCCGGAGTGGTAGAACTCAGGTCGCCGTCTTCCAGGAACCACGCCACAATGTCTTTATCGTGGAAGTGCATGGGTGTGGCCACTCCCGGCTGCCAGGTGTAATCCCACACGATCACGCGTGCGTTCTCCAGCAGCTTCTTTGATCCTGGCCGCGGAAACCCCAGCGGGTAGCTGGTTTTATTTTCTATCGGTGGCACCGGATGGTCCTTCAAGTCGATCACTAGCGAGTGTCCTGAGATCTTCGGCGTTGCGCCCTTGGGAACGAAGGTTGCATTGCCCGAGGCAGAGACAATCACGGCGTCGAGCGGTTGAGCCGCTACAGAGTCGGAAACATCCCACACCGTGACGCGGTCATTGTCGATCGCCGGTTTTGGCGACGCGGGTTGCGTTGCAGCCTGGAACAGCATTGCGCAGAACAGCAGGATACGAATCATGGAACCACCTTTCTGCCGAAGCAAAAGTGAGGTGTGCGATCCTTAAAAACAAGAACCGGCCCGCTCCCGGTAGCGAACCGCGCCATGATAAGCCTCACCGGGACAGGATGCAAACACTTCGTCACGGAGCGTTGTTGACGAATCCAGCTAAAGATAGAAGGAAGGGTTTCCGGTTACTTTGCGCCCAGTGTATCGCCGGTTTTGTGCTCGGTGATTTGAAAGCGCAGGAACTGATGAACGGCCTCGACCGCTTCATGGTTCGCACTGCTGATGGTTACGCGCCCGCCATTGGCGATGTCTTCGTAGCGGTAATGAATCTGGTCTTTCAGCTTGACCATGACCGGCACGCCGGGAGGAGTCTGGTCATGCACAAAACCGGGGATATTGAAATCGCCGGACTTGAATGCCGCGCGAATGTGTCCCAGGTGCATACGGATGTAGTCGACGCTGGCTTTGTCATCGCCCGAGTTCGCCGTCACCTGAATCGCCCCGCCATCTTTGTGTAAGAGAAAATGATGCGTGGTCTTGTCCTGGTCAAAGCCCATCCCCTGATTGCCGCGCTGCTCCATGTCATGGTGTGCGTGGTCGCCGCCCGTGGACGGGGTCTGCGCGGATGCTGTCAGGGCGATAGCCGCCAGAATGAACAATGCAGTTTTCATACGGCAATAGACGGAACAACCGCGACTAACGTTAGCACACAGCCTGTGTCGGCAGGTAAATTACGCAACCCACCGCGAAAAACAT
This sequence comes from Candidatus Angelobacter sp., assembly GCA_036557225.1. Classification (GTDB taxonomy): domain Bacteria; phylum Acidobacteriota; class Terriglobia; order Terriglobales; family Acidobacteriaceae; genus Angelobacter. Next base: position 20,777 of record DATBHX010000037.1, on the reverse strand, counting down.
ACGGCGCAGAGACCAGGTTCGATCTCTGCGCCAGTTGCAACTTCAGACTAATGATCCCTGCTTAGCGGTCGCCCCGATCTCCTCCGCAACCCCTGCCGTCGTCGTTTCCATTCCCGTTGCGTTGGGGGATTGCGCCCTCGGCAAAGAGGCTGGAAAGATCGCTTCCGTGGATGGCATCACCCAGGAAGAACGGTCTGGTTACGTGGAAGATTTCCTGCATGGTGCGGAGGTCCGAGGAGTGAGTGAGGAACACGTCGCTTCCGAATGGCACGCCGCCCTCGTTGGGGTGAGCTTCAGGCGAAATCACGATTTCGCCGATGGTGTGGTTCAGGTCGTCCGGATTGTCGCCGGCGACGCCGTCGCCCTCTGCCTCGTCCCACCAGATGACGATCGCGCCGTGATCGTTGTAGGCCTTGGAAGCCATGATCACAGGAATCACCTGCTGCAGGAAGAAATCGCCCTGCAGGATGTTCGCGGCATCACCGGTCACACCCTTGAATCCGCCCTTGAGCGCGGTGTGCTGATCGTTGAACTGGTTCGGCGTGATCCAGTTGTATTGCGCCACGGCATTGTTGGACAGATCAACGAAGAACTGCTGCAGCGGAGCATATTGCAGGCGCTTCGGATTTGCAGTGGTCAGATCATTGCCGCCGTTGCTGTCGGTGAAGTAAGCCTGCGGATTGTGCTTCACCGCATAGTTGAACTGAGTGGAGCCGTTGAACTGGTTTACGCCGTTGACAAAGTTTCCGGAGAGGCTCTTGATCGGAGACGTCCATAGATTCTGGGGTAGAACGACGTTGTCAAAGGAGGTGCCGTTCGGGACCAGGTCGATATCTTCCTGATACGACTTCCAGCTTACTCCGCACTGGTCAAGCAGTCGGGTAAGATGCAGTTGGTTGTCCACGTTGCTGATCTGCAGGTTGGTACCTGCAGGGGCAAAGGGATCATTGTCATTGAACACGCCAAAGTTCGAGCCGGCTTCCGCCCAGATGTAGTTGGGCTCCGATGGATGAATGTGCGGGTTAACGCCGGCTGTCGCCAGAACGTTGTGATAGTTCGTGGCGAACGCCACATGCTTGCTGATATTGACCTGGCGGCCATTAATCGTCGCAGTCGCGGTCCCATTCACCAGGGCGTTGATGAAGGGCGCGTTGGGGTTCTGAAAAATCTGCTGAATTCCGCCGGAAAACTGGTTGGCCGGCTGGGTCCAGTTGTGATTTTCCATCGCAATCACGAAAACGGTCTTGATTTCGCCCTTGTTGTCTTCCGCGCGGGCGTTCAAGGTGCACAGTGCAGCCAACAGGGCCAGTGAGCCCAGCATGCCAAGACGTCTGAGGTGCAGCATTGATACCTCCAGAGATAAGATTGGCGGCGATCGCTGAACCCGTTTAGGCCGGTTAAGACTGTGGTCCCAAGGGGCTTCCACGCCACCCGAGATATACGGATAACAGGTCTCAATCTGGGAAAAGTGAATGTCAGATTACTTTTCGATGAATGCAGCTTTACATTTGTGAGTATCCGTCCGGAAACGCCACATCGTGGCTTTGAAAAACGTGGCCATCATGCTGTACTTACCATTGATTTACGTTGAAGAAGCACCTGCAGGGCGCGTTTCGGAAAGCGAAATCAACCCAGGCCGCAATAAAGCTGCATCGCCGGTTTTTCGTATCGAAGAGTGTTGGCGGATCGTGCGCGGCTCACACGCCAAATTTACGCCGGTAGGCGCTGGGTGAAACACCGGTGTGGCGCTGAAAGAGATTGCGGAAGAAAACCGGGTCTTGATATCCAACGGCGTCGCTGATCTCCTGCATGGTGCGATGATCGCTCTCCAGCAGGCGCTTGGCCGCGGCGATCCGCAGCTTTTGTATGTAGGTTAACGGATTGTCCCCCGTCGCTTGCTTGAAGCGACGGACGAAGTTGCGCAGGCTCATGCCCACGCGCCGGGCCGTGGCTTCGAGCGGAAAGTTCTTGTGGAAATTCTCGTGCAGCCACTCCTGTGCCCTGGAGATGGAGTCGTCCGAATGCTCGGTCTTTAACGGGACAATCGCAAAGCCGGCCTGCCACGGGCGGGGCATATCGATCAGCATGGCTTTGGCGCTCTGCATGGCCACTTCATGCCCGCAGAATTTTTCCACCAGATACAAAGTGAGATCGAGCGCGGCGTGCACGCCGCCGCCACAGTAGAAGCCGCGATCCTCGGTCACCATGAGTTCCGGCATCCACTTGACCCGAGGGTATTTCTCGCGAAAGCGATCGGCCAGGCCCCAATGCGTGGTGGCGCGCTTGCCGTCAAGCATGCCGGTCGCCGCTACCAACCCCACGCCGGAACACACGCTCGCGATCGCCGCTCCGCGCTTGTGCCAGCGATGCAGCCAGGGTACGACCGGCGCATTGCGTTCCACCACGTCATCAATGCTGACTCCGGTGGTGGGAATAAAGATCAGATCCGTCTGGTGGATGTCTTTCAGCGCCGCGTCCGGCGTGATGCGGATTGGCCCGTCACAGCGGACAGCGCGTCCATCCGCCGATGCCGTAGTCACGCGAAACCGTGGCGCCGGACGAGAGCCAGTTAGATTGTTCCAGAGAGCGCCGGCATGGTGAAAGACCTCCATGGGCCCGGCGGCGGTGGAAGAAAAGGTTCCGTCAAGGAACAGAATGGTCACGTCGGTCATAGCGCGTCTCCGTGATTGCCGTTTGGTCCCGCGCATGACCAACTGGGGTGAAATGTCCCGAGATGGCAGAATCACATCTCTATAATGGCAAATCTGCCATCTTGTGGCAACACCTTCCCGCGTCTACCCTTGTGTTATCGAACAAAAAATTTGTTTGTGAGCGCGGTAAGGAGAATGACGGATATGTTGAAGAAGTACATCATTGAGAGGTATATACCCAAGGTCGGGACCCTGGAGGGAGAAGAGCTGCGCAAAGCTGCGGCGACATCCAATGAGGCCCTGGCAGAGCTTGGTTCTGGTATTCAGTGGGTGCAGTCCTTTGTTGGCCCGGACAAGCTGTTCTGCGTATATCTGGCGGAGGATGAAGCGATCGTACAGCGACATGCACAGCGCAGCGGTTTTCCCGCTACCAAGGTGACTGAGATCGGAAGGATCATCGATCCCACCACTGCCAATCAGCGCTAACCAGGGTTTTTACTTCCGGCCCGCTCTCATGGCTCAGGGATCGCTCAAACATGAGAGCGGGTCACTAATTATTTCGCCGACTTCTTCTCCGGAATGGTGATGTCAATGCTTGTCACTTTTCCGAAGGTAGCCAGATCGCGATCAAAATCTGCGGCCTTGCCCACCACCAGGACCGCCATTTTCTCCGGATGGACATATTTGCGAGCCACACGCTCCACGTCAGCCGCAGTGACCTTCTCAATCCCGGCGCGATAGCGTTCCAGAAAGTCGGCAGGGTATCCGTAAAACTCATAACGCATGCGCTCCGCCAGCACTTTTTCCTTGGAGTCGAACTCAAAGATAAATGAGTTCAGGAGAGCGTCTTTAGCTTTCTTCAACTCTTCTTCCGTCACGCGGCCGGTGATCAGCTTGTCCATCTCCTTGCGCAGGGCTTCAATGCCCGCAGCGGTGCTGCCGCTCTTGGTGCCCATTGCCAGCCGGCTGATGCCGGGATGGTCATAGGACGAGCCCACGCCACCGCCCACACTGTAAGCTAGGCCCTGCCTGGTGCGTATGCTGACAAACAGACGAGAAGAGAAGCCGCCGCCAAAAAGCTGGTTCATAACTTCAATCGCGTGGAAGTCAGGATTGCGGCGCTCGATGCCGAGGTCAACCATCTCAATGGAGCTCTGGTTAACGTCACTCTTCTCGACAAAGTAGATTCCCGGCTTCGGCTCGCGAAAACTGATCTGCGGAGGCGGGATGGTTTCACCGCGAGGCATGCTGCCGAAAGCCTGACGCAAGCGCTGCTCCATGGCGGCAGAATCAAAATCGCCCACGATGCCGAAGATCATGTTATTAGGAGCGATGGTGCGGCGGTGCCATGCCAGCAGATCGTCGCGCGTGACCGCCGAGACCGTGTAGTACTCGGGGATTCGCACATAAGGATTGTCAGCTCCGTAGGCGAGCTTGGCAGATTCGCGCGCAGCGATCTCATCCAGATCGTCATTGCGGCGCGAGATCAGGCTGGCAATCTGCTGTTTGGTCAGATCAATTTTGTTCTGGCGAAACTCCGGGTGCAGCAGCACGTCAATCACCACGGGAAAGACCTGGTCAAAATTCTCTTTCAGCGACGACCAGCTCAGAAATGTAGAGTCGCTGCTCTCTGCGGCCTCAACGTGCGAGGCATGCGCTTCCAGAAAGTCATCCAGCTCGTCGCCGGTCTTGCTGGCAGTGCCGCCGGTACGCCACGTATCGGCGTAGATCGTCATCATGCCGGCTTTGTCCGCGGGCTCGTCGCGGGAGCCTCCACGAATGCGAATGGTGCCGTCGATCAAAGGCAGTTCATGGTCTTCCTGAAGAAAAATCACCATGCCATTCTGCAACTCAATGCGGTGCGGCTGTTGCGGTTTGAATGCGCGCAACGGAGGGATGGGGACATGCTGCCACGACCTGGGTACTGCGGCCGGTGCCGGCGCCTTCTGCGGGCTCGAGGCTTTTCCAGTCGCCGTATCGGACTGCGCGGGCGCCAGCAGTGAGAGCGTGAACAAGGTGAGAGCAACAAAAAGAGATTTTGTCCGGTTCATTGCTGCTCTCCTTTACTTGCGGCCGGGGCCGGCGGCTTGCCTGCGTCGGTCTCAATCACCGCCACGGTGCGGTTATCTTCGCGAAAAGTCTTGTTGGCCACGCGGCGAATGTCGGCTTTGGTAACTTTGTCGAGTTCGTCAATCTGGCGGAAGAGTTCGCGCCAGTCGCCATACAGGGCCTGATACTCGCCGAGCTGCGCCGCCAGCCCCTGGTTGTTGCCCAGCCCGCGGATGAGGTCGGCCTTGGCGCGCGTCTTGATGGATTCAAGCTCTTCGTCGGTCACATCCTGCGTTTTCAGGCGCTCGATTTCATCGTGGATTGGCTTGGCCATCTCGTCCGCGGTGTGTCCCTGGTTGGGTACGGCATAAAAATAAAAAATGCTGGGATATTTGTTCCCGGGGAAGCTGCCGCCCTGGGCCACTAGCGCAATGCGCTTATCGCGCACCAGCGAACGATAGAGTCGCGACGTGCGGCCTTTCGAGAGCAGATCAGAGAGAACGTCATAAACGGTATCGTCAGGATCGCGGAAGTCAGGGCGATGATAGCCCTCTAAGTAAACCGGCTGGCTCGGATCGTGGATGACCACGCTCCGCAGCGCGGCTTGCGGCGGCTCTTTGACGCGCAGCGGTTCGGGAGCAGGACCTGCCGGGATGCGGCCAAAATATTTTTCCATGACGGGCAGCGCTTCACTGGCTTTCACATCGCCGACCACGGTGACTACGATGTCGGCAGGCACATAGTATTTGCGAAAGAAGTGCATGGCGTCAGTGGCGGAAAAGGCGCGCAGGTCGGAGGGCCATCCCACCACGGGCCAGCCATAAGGATGAGCGACATAGGCCGCGCTAAGAAATTGCTCCAGCAATCGGCCCTGCGGCGAACTGTCAACGCTCATCCGCCGTTCTTCGTACACCACGTCGCGTTCCTTGTAAAACTCGCGCATTACCGGCTCAAGGAAGCGCTCAGACTCCAGATATGCCCATAGCTCCAGCCGGTTTTGCGGGAACGAATAGTAGTAGACCGTCTCATCGTGGTCAGTGTTGGCGTTCAGCCCCACGCCGCCCTGGCTCTCTACGATTTCACCAAACTGGTTGGGGACCACGTATTCGTCGGCTTTGGCGATTGCGTCCTGCCAGGCCTTTTCCAACTCCGCTACCTTCTTGGCATCGCGGCCTACTTCCTTGTGGCTTTCCCTCTGGTAGGCGGCATAGGCTTCTTCCACTTTTTCCAGAGCTACTTTTTCCGCCGGCCAGTTACTGGTGCCGATCTCATGCGTGCCCTTGAAGGCCATGTGTTCGAACATATGCGCGAGGCCGGTGATGCCCGGAACTTCCTGCGCAGAGCCTACGTCGACCCGGGTGTAAAAAGAAAAGACCGGCGCTTCCTGGCGCTCCATGATGACGACGGTAAGACCGTTGGCCAGCTTTTTGACAGTGATACGCTTCTCAAAAGAGGCGATGTCCTGAGCAAAAATCGCGGTGGAAAGAAACAGGAAGCAACTGAGAGCGGCAAATCTACGAGAAAAAGTTTTCATAGTCGTACCAGCATTAAGGGTAAAGGCAGTAGTACGGTTTTTCAAATGAGCCGCTTGCGGTTCATCCCTGGACTGTTCATCCCAACGATTGACCCACAGGAACCGATTGATCCACAGTACAAGAGAGGGCTATGACCGGCGGCCAATCTCAGGCTGCAAAATACATTGCCGGAATCGCGCGACCGGGTTATAACAAAGACAATTCTTAAAGATCGTCCAGGCCATAAAAACTGAATGTCGAATCACCAGGACCTGCTGAAGGAATTCAGCAACTACGCGCAAACCGCCTCCACCACCGCGTCGCTTATGACGCATATCTCGCAGCGACTGCATGACCAGCTGGCCCGCTACAACTGGGTCGGCTTCTATCTGGTAGATCCAGCCGATCCGGGAGTGCTGGTGGTAGGGCCTTACGTGGGCAGCTTTGCTCCGAACCTGCGCATTCCCATCAATAAAGGACTGTGCGGCGCAGCAGCCACGAGCCGGCAAACCGTAGTGGTGAATGATGTAGCCAGCGATCCGCGTTATCTTTCCGGGTCGGAGATCGTGAAGGCCAATCTGGTTGTGCCGATCTTCGCCGGCAAAGCGAAGGACCTGGTGGCGGAGCTCGATATCGAAAGCTACTTTACCAACACGTTTACCAAGGCGGAGCAGGCATTTGCAGAAAGCATTGCGGTGATCGTGGGCAAATTTATGGAGAAGAAGAGATAGGGGCGCCGCGATTGCCTGAGTCGGACGGCCGCGGCGGCTTTTGCTGGTGCGAACCCAAATTGACATTGCCGCGTGCCAGAGGGCCGCGCTATAACAACAGCAAGACCTGACCCGGTATAAGAAAAGATGTCAAAGCATAAAGAACTTCTGACGGAGTTTGGGTACTTCTCCCAATCAGCGCGCACCGCGGACGCGCTGATGGAGCATATGGTGCAGAAGCTCCATGTCACCATGACCCGTTACAACTGGGTGGGCTTCTACCTGCTCGATAAACGCACGCGCGACGCGCTGGTGCTGGGCCCGCACGTGGGCAGCTTTGAGCCGCATGAGCGCGTCGGGCTGGATAAAGGCCTGTGCGGCGCCGCCGCCAGCACCGGGAAGACTGTGATCGTCAACAATGTGGCCGCCGATCCCCGCTACCTGGCCGGCTCGGAGCTGGTGAAGTCGGAGATTGTCGCGCCGTTCTTCGTCAAGAAGCAGCTCTACGGCGAGATCGATATCAACAGCTATTTCGTCAATACCTTCACGACGGAAGACCAGCAGTTTGTGGAAGCCTGTGCCGGGCTGGTGGCGGCTTACCTGGAAAAACGTCCCTGAATGGCCAACGCGCCTCTCCTCGAATACTTCACTCACGCCTGAAATTTTGCCGCAGTCCGGCAGTGCTATGATGTCCCGTCTATGAAACGCCTTTTTCTCCTCTGCATACTCTTTTTTGCCGCTGCCGCATTCGCGCAAGAGCCCGCAAGCTTCACTCTGGAACAAGTGATGAGTTCACCCTTCCCGACGGCGTTGACCGCGGCGGCCAAGGCGAACCGCATTGCCTGGGTGTTTGACAGCAAGGGCGAGCGCAATGTGTGGATCGCCGACGCGCGCGACTTCGCCGCCCGCCAGATAACGCGTTACCAGGGCGACGATGGCCAGGACATCTTCGCCCTCAAGCTCACGCCGGACGGAAAGACCGCGCTCTTTGCCCGCGGCTCGGAGGTGAGCAGCGAAGGTCACGTGGCCAATCCTACCAGCGAGATCAAAGAGCCGAAGCAGCAGGTGTGGGCGGTGGAGGTGGAGAGCGGGAAGCAGCGGTTGATCGGCGACATGGGCTGCAATGAAGAGGATTGCGAGGACATACAGATCTCACCCGACGGACAGTGGGTGTTGTGGGTAGGAGCGAAGCATCATCTGATGATTGCGCCGGTGGCGGGCGACAAGCCCGCGCGCCAGTTGACCGAGCTGCGCGGGGAAGAGAGCGAAGCCCAGTGGTCGCCCGACGGTAAGCATATTGCGCTGACCTCAGGGCGGAGGACGCACAGTTTTATCGCCATTCTTGATCTGGCGCAGGACGGGACCGCAGAGCGCGTGCGCTACGTTGCGCCGAGCGTGGACCGCGATTTTACGCCGCGCTGGTCGCCCGATGGAGAGCATCTGGTATTTCTCCGCATTGCCGGCATAGAGAACCATCTCCCAGCGATTCCACGGCGAGCACAGCCTTGGACCATATGGCTGGCTGACCTTCCCAGTATGACCGATGCCGCGCACAAATCGGACACAATTCAGGCGCATGAGCTCTGGCACAGTGGCAAAGAGATGGTTGATTCGCTGCCGCCGTTTGCCTCAGAGTCGCTGAAGTTTGCCGCGGGCGGGAAGATTGTTTTTTGCTCCGAGCAGGATGGCAGGAACCATCTCTATCTGATTTCGACCGAAGGTGGAAAGCCGGAGCTGCTGACCGCGGGCAAGTTCGATGTCGAAGACGTGGAGCTTGTGCCCGAGAAGACCGCCATTCTCTACACCTCAAACCAGAATGACGAAGACCGGCGGCACATCTTCAAGATTCCGCTGGGAGCATCGGAGATCGTGAACGGCAAGGCGATCGGCGTAAACGTGCCGGTCACGCACGGCGCCACGATCGAATGGCATCCGCTGATGCTGGCCGATGGGAAGACCATTGTGAGCCTCGGTTCAAGCGGCACCTCGCCGGCCATGCCGTACCGGATCACCGATAAAGGCCGCGAGATGATTGCGGCCGATGCATTGCCCAAAGACTTTCCTTCAGCACAGCTGGTCGAGCCGGAGCAGGTTGTTTTTCGCAGTGAAGATGGGCTGGAGATTCACGGGCAGTTGTTTCTGCCACGAAGCCGCTCACAGTCGAAGGCTGCGGCGCTTATCTTTGTCCATGGCGGGCCGCCGCGGCAGATGATGCTTGGCTTTCACTATATGTACTACTACCACAACTTCTATGCGGAGAATCAGTACCTGGCGAGCCTGGGTTACGTGGTGCTCTCGGTGAATTATCGTTTGAGCATCATGTATGGGCGGGCGTTCCGCGCTCCAGACAACGCCGGCTGGAAAGGATCGTCAGAGTACAAAGACGTGGTGGCGGGCGGAAGATATTTGCAGAGCTTGCCGTATGTCGATAGCAAACGCATCGGCATCTGGGGCGGATCGTACGGCGGCCTGCTGACGGCGCTGGCGCTGGCGCGAAATTCAGACATCTTTGCCGCCGGCGTTGATTTCCACGGTGTGCATGATTGGTCGGCCTTGATCGGCAGCCGAGGGGCTGAGCAAGCGCCGGACTATAAAGAGGCGCTGAAGCTGGCGTTTGATTCGTCGCCTATAGCGTCCGTAGCGACGTGGAAATCGCCCGTGCTGCTCATCCATGGCGATGACGACCGCAACGTGCCGTTCGGGCAGACCGTCGACTTGGCGCAGCGTTTGCGGCGGCAGAATGTGCAGTTCGAGCAGCTCATCTTTCCCGATGAGATCCATGATCTGCTGCTGTGGAAGAGCTGGGTGAGCGGCTACAAGGCGGGAGCGGAGTTCTTCAACCGGAAGCTGGGTACTAGCTCTACGCCTGCTGCTGCCGCAACTCCCAGGCAAAGTCGTAGAAGACGCGGAACTGATTGCCATCAAGATCGGCAACCCTGAACTCGCGCAGATGCCACGGTTTGTCTTCAGGCTCAGCCAGGATCTTTGCTCCAGCCTCGCGCCAACGCTGGTATAGTTCGTCGACTTCCTGCTTGCTGTTGAGATTCAGCCAGACCATGACCCGCTCGCCATTACCGTAGTGTTGGTGAAACGCTGTATTGGTCAGGAACATACGGCAATTGCCCTGCGAGATGCCTCCGATCCCGCCCTCGTCATTGCCCCAATCGAAATGGAAGCCGAGCACATTGACGTAATATTCGGCGGCCTTCTCGATGCTGCTGACCGGAATTTCAGGAACGGCCTGAGGAAAGTGCGTAAGCATGGTCGACAGTTTACGCCAAGTTGGTCGGTCCGTCAGGGATTCACCGCAAAGGTCGCGCAGGATGCAAAGGAGTGCAAGCCCTCAGGCAGCGAAGCGCAAAAAATCCTGCCGCTTGCCGCGGCTGGAATCCAGTTCAGTTGCCGCGAGGCTCACGGCGCGGAAAAGAATGTCTGTGTAGGTTGGGAACGAAAGGGGGATTCGCGCCAACTCGTCCACACGGAGCTTGCCCGCGATAGCGATGGCCGCCATCTGAACGATCTCCACGGCCCTCTCACCCACAATGTGACACCCGAGGATGGTATGACTTTTTCGGTCGACGATCAGCTTGCAGAAGCCCGTCGTCCGCCCATCGACAATCGGGCGAATCGTATTCTGAAAAAGCGCCTGGGCAACCAGGACGTCATGGGTCGCGCGCGCCTGGGTTTCCGTGAGCCCGACCTGCGCATACTCCGGGTCAGTGAAGCTGCCGATCGGATTGATGAGGCTATCCGCGGCAACGGTGTCACCATGCACAGCGTTGGTGGCGGCAACGTAGCCATCTCTCATGGCCTGGGGAACCAGCATCAGGCGCCCGGTTATGTCGCCGGCCGCGTAGATATGCTGGGCAGATGTCTGGAGTTGGGGATTGACCTTCACATAGCCACGCGAATTCAGATTCACTTGCGCCGCGCGAAGGTTGAGCCCGGCGGTATCGGCGGCCCAACCGATGGCAACCACGGCGAGGGCAGCTTCGCTCGAGAACTTCTTTCTGTCTTTCGAATAGAGCATGCGAATTCCGGACGAAGTCTTCTGGAAGCCCTCAATCGAGCCGAAGTTCTCGTGGACCGCGATACCCGAATCGCGGAAGGCGTCGGCCATGGCTGACGAGACATCTTCGTCTTCGGTTGGCAGTATGCGCGGACCAGCTTCGTAAAGATGAACCTGGGAGCCGAAAGCGTTAAAAATCGAAGCGACCTGTGCGCCGGTGGCGCCAGCGCCGATCACCAGCATGGAAGGTGGAACCGAGGTCAGGCTCCAGGCATCGCTGTGGGTTGCCGTCAGTTCTCCTCCCGGTACAGGCAGTTTCCGGCTGCAACCGCCCGCGCACAAAATGATCTTCTCGCCTTTCAGGCGCAGCCCTCGCGCACCTTCGATGGTATGCGAGTCGACAAAATGTACATTGCCGGCCTGCTCGAGAATCGTGACGCCCAGCCGTTCCAGGTCGGAGCGAATCAGCGTGTCAGAGTGGACCCGCTCGACGACCTCGCGAACACGGGCGAGCAAATGCGGATAGTCGATGTGCGGGTTACTCACCGCCACGCCATAGTGGTGCAGGTGTTTCGATTCCCGCACGAGCCGGGCAGCGTGGGCCAGTGTTCGGACAGGTATCGGTCCGTCATTGGCTGCCATGCCGCCGAACTTGTCGCGAGTGATGAGTGTGGTGGCCGCTCCGAGATCGGCAGCACGCATCGCCGCCATCACGCCGGCCGGCCCGGCGCCTATGATTATGACGTCCACGACAAAAAATCCTCAAGCTAAAGTGATGAAACGCGAATTGGGGGAGATGCCATTGGGGGGCTGTGAGGCTTTGAGTGTGAGGAAAGTCCGTTCAAGGAATTTTTTAAAGTGCGCGCTCCGCTGCATTTCGTCCAGCAAGCCAAAAGCAGCTTGCTGGAGCAGCTGCGCGCGGGCCTGCGGCGCAAGGAAGAAAACGTTTTATTCAGCTACCCACCCTTACGCCTTCTCCCGCTCCGCGGGATCGGCTCAGGGTGGGCTAGACTATGCCGCGCCTGCGGCGCTGGAGTGTCGAGAGTGATTGAGTTTGTTTCAAGCATGAGAGTTCATGATGAATCGAATCCCGCCCTTTCGGAGACGCGGCTAGGGCAGAAGCCGGCTCTTGCGAAGGGATGGAGCCGCAGGCGAGGACGCCTTTCGACAAGCTCAGGGCAGGCTCGGCGCTCCACAGTCCCGTTTTTTGTACTGATTTTGCCAAAATAAACCTTCTCTAATCAGCCCATAAACCATTGTATCCAGGCGACTTATTTTGATCCAAACCGATCGAAAATCAGTAGATTTTCCAATTACCTTCGTAATTCTCGGACAGTGTTCCGTTGGCCATCCCATGCGGGACTTCAGGGTATGATGCCCGTGTTTCCCCTCCCCGGACTTGCATAGGTGCGTCAACGATGCAGGAAAACCAAGAGACCATTACCGCCGAATCTGCTAGTGCCACTGCCACAGCCCCGTCTGCGGCGCCGCGAACTGATCGCCTGGAACTGGTGAAAGAGCTGCCGCGTGGGAGCGTTGGAACGGTCCATCAGGCGAGAAACCCGCAACAGAACCGCGATGTTGTTCTGCGTAAATTTGAGGTGCCGGAGTGGCTGGACGATGCCGGCGACCTGATCAAGAAGATCGTGGCCGAGGCCAAGACGGCCAGCGCGCTGGACCACCAGAATATCGCCAGGCTGTATACCTGCGGGTACAAAGATTTCACCGTCTTCATGACGGCCGAGTTTGTTGACGGTCAGACGCTGCGCGAGCTGATGCAGAAGCGCCAGCCGGAGTTGAACGAGGTGCTGCAGCTGGCCAAACAGCTCTGCGCCGCGGTGGACTCCGCGCACGCCAAGGGCGTCTTCCACAGTTTCCTGAACCCGTGCAACATCAAGGTGCTTTCTGACGGGACATTGAAGGTCCTGGATTTTGGTTTGTTGCGCGACAAGAACCTGCTCTCACAGACTCCGGCCAAGAAGCTGGAGAATGAACCATATCTCTCACCGGAGCAGGTGAAGAACAAACCTGTGGACCGCGCAGCCAACCTGTTTACCGTGGGAACGATTTTGTATGAGCTGTACACGGCGCGCAGCCCGTTCCATGGCAAACATCTGGGCGAGATTGACCGCGCCATTACCGATATTGATCCGCATCCGCTGGGGATGGCCCATCCGCGTGTGCCGGAAGGGATCTCCAAGGTCGTATTGAAGGCGGTTGCCAAGAACCCGGCCGATCGCTATGCCAGCGGAGAGAAATTGTTTGCCGCGCTGGAAGAAGCTTTCAAGCTTGAACCGGTAGCGGCGCCGCGCGCGAATGCTACGGGATCGCGGCCTGCGTATCAGGGACCTGGGCCTTCGGCCAGCCAGGCGATGAAGGCTTCGTCGACCGGTTCATTTGCTGTGAATCCGTCCATGTGGAATCCGCCGTCGCCTTCGGCCAGCCAACAGTTCAAAGCGATTCCATCGGTGAATTCGAGCCAGGTGATGAAGGCTGCGTCACCGGGCACAACACGAGTTCCTGTCCAACAGCAGGCGACAACGACATCTTCCCGAGCGCGGGTGCAGACCACGAACCATTGGAAGCTGGTGGGCGCAGTGGTCGGCGGGCTTTGCCTGATTGTTGGACTGGCGATGATCTTCCAGCATCGTCCAGCAGAAGTTTCATCGGACAGCGCATCGGACCAGCCGGCGAGTTCGGCTGCCAGGACTCCAGCGCCGTTCAGTCGTCCGTCGGCGAAAGCTCAGCCGCAGGCACAGACGCAAGAGCCGGCAGAAACGCAAGCCGCGCCGGCACAGGCACAGACACAGACACGCGCATCGGCACGTTCGGGACGCGGCAGAGCGGCCTATGCGGCTCCGGTAGCGCCGCCTGCGCCGAGCGAAAGCCAGTTGCTCGTAACATCGATGCCGGCAGGCGCGTCGGTTGAGATTGCGGGCCGCCCGGGCCAGGCGTGGACAGCTCCACAGACGGTCCCCGGACTCGCGCCAGGAACGTATAAAGTGACCTTCAGCATGCCGGGCTATGCTCCGGAGACGCGCAGCATTCAGGTGGGAGCGGGCTCGCGCACGCCGGTCGATGTGCGGCTGAATCCAGTGAAGGGCTTTTTGACGATTGCCGGATCGCCATCGGGCGCTGAGGTTTTCATCAATGGACGTGATACAGGCAAGGTCACCCCGATCGAATTCTTAGTCGAACCCGGAACGCAATCGATTGTTCTGCGTAAATCCGGCTACCTTGATGCCAGCACCGAGCTGAAGATGGCTGCCGGACAGTCGACCAACTATGCTCCCAGCCTGATGGTGGCCGGACGCACTGACAACATCCGCCTGGTCAACGGCGGCGTGGGCAAGGTTTTTGGCGGTAATAACTCGACGCAGGGTAAGGCGCGTATCGAGATCAAGTCTGATCCCAAGGGCGCGCAGGTCACGGTGAACGGCACGCCGCTGCAGAAGACCACGCCGGTTGAGATCCAGGTGGAGCCGGGCAGCTATGACATCACGATCGAAAAAGACGGCTACCAGCCGGTGAAAGAGAGCGCAATCGTCGGAATCGACGATCATATCAAGATCAACCGGTCGCTTTCACACTAAGAACAAGTTGCATGTGTAAGACGGATGCGGGCGGCAGGATTTTTCTGCCGTCCGCCTTTTTGTCTAGCTAGCGCTTGTCGCTAGAAATCAGCGAGAACATCAACTTGGTTCCCATTGGGCGGGGGGAGGTGTGAGATTTTGAGCGTTCCTGCAGATACCACGCTCATTTCCTCATCGGATAGGATTCTCGCGCCCTTTCTGCTCAGGACTCGATTATCTAGATCGTTTGTCATGTTATTAATCCTTTCTCAGGAGAACTTGCCCCTGACTACTTTCTTTTCAGAGGCGGCCCCCGATGAGAGTGCCATCGTAACAAAAACATTCCTTCGTGAAGCTTGCTGTAGAAGATTTTCGTGCTCTGAAATTCCACTTCGGGAAGCGCCAATCAGCGGTCTTACCTCGGGTGTCGCCACACCCTCTATTTGCCGGTAAACCCACACCCTCCGATTTGCGGATAAAATGGAAGAAGACGACTCTTCCAATACACAGAGAGACTGATTTGAATTCCAAGATCCGTAATATTGCAATCATCGCCCACGTGGATCACGGCAAGACCACGCTGGTGGACGCCATGCTGCGGCAGAGCGGCGCGTTTCGCGCCAATGAGGCCCTGGTCGAACGCGTGATGGACTCAAACGAGCTGGAACGTGAGCGCGGAATCACAATCCTGGCCAAGAACACGGCGATTTGGTATCAGGATGTGAAGATCAACATTGTCGATACACCCGGTCACAGCGACTTTGGCGGCGAAGTAGAGCGCGCCCTGAAAATGGTGGATGGCGTGATGCTTCTGGTCGACGCCAGCGAAGGGCCGTTGCCACAGACACGGTACGTTTTGAGCAAAGCCCTTGAAGCCGGACTGCCGCCGGTGGTCGTGATCAACAAAATCGACAGGCCCGACGCGCGCGCGCAGGAAGTTCTGAATGAGCTTTTTGATTTGTTTATCGACCTGGACGCCCGCGAAGACCAGCTTGAGTTTCCTGTGCTTTATACCAACGCTAAAGCAGGCACAGCTTCAGACAAGATGGAAGTTCCCGGAGAAAACCTGCGGCCGCTGTTTGATGCTATTCTCGCCAGCACGCCCCCGCCTGCGGGCGAAAGCGCGAATGCGTTGCAAATCCTGGTGGCCAACCTGGACTACAGCGATTATCTCGGCCGGTTGGCGATTGCTCGTGTCTTCAACGGCCAGCTGCGCACCGGCGAAGAGGTCGGCATTGCCAAACTCGATGGCGCGCTGCAGAAGGTAAAGATCACCAAGCTCTTTTCCTTTAGCGGACTTAAACGCGTCGATATCGACCAGACCGATCTGGGTGATATTGTTGCCATCGCCGGAGTGGAAGGAATCAACATCGGCGAAACCATCACCAACGTTGAAAACGCAGCGCCGCTGCCGCATATCGTGATTGACGAACCTACGATTGCCATGCAATTTACGGTGAACACCTCGCCGTTCTCCGGACGCGAAGGGACGTATGTCACCTCGCGCAACCTGCGTGAGCGCCTGCAGAAAGAGCTTCTCACCAACGTTTCTCTCCGCGTCGAGGAAACCGACTCCACCGATACATTCAAAGTACTGGGCCGCGGTGAACTGCAGCTTTCCATTCTGATCGAAACCATGCGGCGCGAAGGTTATGAGCTGATGGTGGGCAAGCCGGAAATCGTCACCAAGCGCATCGAAGGCAAGCTTATGGAGCCGCAGGAAAAGCTGACGGTCGATATTCCCGATGCATTCGTCGGCGTGGTGATTGAAAAGATCGGCCAGCGCAAGGGCCAGATGGTCAAAATGCACAACCATGGCTCCGGACGCGTGCGCATGGAATTCACCATTCCCAGCCGAGGTATGATCGGCCTGCGTTCAGAGATGCTCACCGACACGCGTGGCACCATCATCATGAATTCTTTGTTTGATGGTTACACTGAATGGCTGGGCGAGATACCACACCGAATGACCGGCGCCCTAGTGGCCGATCGTCCTGGCCCGTCGACGGCCTATGCGCTTTTCAGCCTGCAGGAACGAGGCGTTTTGTTCGTCGGCCCCGGCGTAGAGCTTTACGAAGGCATGATTGTTGGCGAAAATGCGCGCGAAGTCGATTTGGATGTGAACGCCGTGCGCGAGAAAAAGCTGACCAATATGCGCGCTTCGACCGCCGACGAAGCCATCCGCCTGGTCCCGTTCCATAACCTGACCCTGGAGCAGGCGATCGAATTCGTCGCGGACGATGAAATGGTTGAGGTCACGCCGAAATCCCTGCGGTTGCGAAAGAAGATTCTGCAGGCGAATCGCAGACCGAAAAAGAACGCGTTGCCGGCGGAAACACAAATCGTTTAGCCGCAGATTTGCGCGGATTAACGCAGATCAACCAAGTAATTCCTGGTTGGTATTCGATCTGCGTTGATCAGCGGCTATTCCAGGGTTTTCCCACGCGTCTCCGGCAGCTGCCCGGCCATGATTGCCGTAAGA
Organism: Candidatus Angelobacter sp.; assembly: GCA_036557225.1. Classification (GTDB taxonomy): domain Bacteria; phylum Acidobacteriota; class Terriglobia; order Terriglobales; family Acidobacteriaceae; genus Angelobacter. Next base: position 3,790 of record DATBHX010000037.1, on the reverse strand, counting down.
ACAAACGCAATCGCGCAGAGCAGAAACGCCGCACTTAATCCATACCTATCGCCCACGGCCCCAATCGTGTAGGGCGCCACGCAGCTGAGTGCGCGCGCCCCGTTGTAGGTGAAGCCCAGGGCGCGGGCACGAACCCGAGTCGGGAAGAGCTCACTGCCGACGATCCCCGACCCCGCAAAAAATCCTGTCCCAAAAAATCCAACCAGCGCTCCCAATATCAGGATGATCCACTGCTGCCGCGCCGCAGCATAAAAGGGAATCAGCGCCGCCGCGCATAACGTGTACAAAACCAAAGACCGCCTGCGCCCCAGCTTGTCCGCCACCCACCCGTAACACAGATAGCCGGGAAACATGCCCACAAGATTCAGTGTGACCAGCAAGGTAGCGGTGTTCATCAGGCTAAAGCCCCTCCCGCCGCGTTCGACAGGCAGCGTCAGGTAGGGCGGCATCCAGCTGAACAGCCCCCACCAAGCGAACAGGCCGAAGATATTCATCAAAAGCAGAAAGATGGTTTGCCGACGGAGAGCTGGAGAAAATATTTCAGAGAAAGGAGCGGGCTGCTGCCTGGCCTGGTTTCGATGCTCCTTCCACATCTCCGATTCAGGAACGCTCTTTCTGATCCACAGCGTGACCAACGCCGGTATCACGCCGGCAAAGAACACCACGCGCCAGTTCTGCTGCAGCTTGTCCAGTACGATCCACGTTACCAGTGCCGCGCCGGCCAGTCCCCAGGCCCACGCGCTCTGGACAATGGCGATGGCCCTCGCTCGCAGATGCGTCGGCCACGTTTCCGCGACCAGCGTTGCGCCGGTGTTCCACTCGCCGCCCATGCCCAGGCCAAGCACAAAGCGGAAGAAGATCAGAGCAACCAGAGACGTGGAAAGTCCCGAGCCCAGCGAGCAGAGCGAATACGTGAGAATGCTCAGCATCAGGGCTTTGGTCCGCCCAATGCGGTCGGCAATAAAGCCGAAAAGTATGCCGCCGATACCGGAAGCCAGCAGCATGAAGGCATTGGGTAATCCTGAAATGGCTTTGTAGTGCAGATCGGTGGGGAAAATCTGCAATGACTGCATGACCTTGAGCTGTACGTTGCTGTAGAGCAGCACGTCAAAGCCATCCAGCCCCCAGCCCAGCGCCGCCGCGATCAGCGTACGCTTCTGTGCGGTAGTAACTTGAGTGAGCTTTGGGAGCGCGGTTGAGGCCATTCAGCGATAAATCTACCACGGAGACACGGAGGCACGGAGAAAAGCTGGGGCCACGTTAATTTTGGGGCTGGAGAATAAGGTGGGGGTTTATCCGAGCTTACTCGATCGATAGTGGAAGACAAAGAACCCTCAGGCTCTGATCCTTTTCACATTCGACAGCAGCAGAAAATATTGTTCATCTCTCTCCGTGCCTCCGTGTCTCCGTGGTGAGTTGATTATTTTTCAGAATCCCAAAGTACCTCTGCGCCCGTTTTACATCCTTCCCAATCTGCTCTTTCAGCGCGTCAATCGAAGGGAACTTGATCTCCGGCCGGCGCCAGCGAAGGAATGAGATTTCCACTTCCGTCTGCGCCGTGACCTCAATCGGATGGAAGTCAAGCAAGTGCGTCTCAATGGCAAATGAGTCGTCGCCGAACGTTGGCCGCAGGCCAACGTTGGTAACGGAATTGAACGTCTCATTGTCCACGCGGGTCCGGGTGAAGTAAACGCCGTCTCCAGGGATGAGATCGTCATAGCGGCTCAGGTTGATCGTCGGCACTGTGTATTTATGGCCGTAGCCGCGCCCGCGTCCTGGTGCTCCGGAGACGCTGAAAACGCGACCCAGTAATCTATGCGCCATGCTGACCTTGCCTGCGGCCAGGAGAGCGCGTACCTGGCTGCTGGAGACCGGCATCCCGCGGACCATCATCACCGGACAGACTTCCACTCTGAAGCCCAACTGCTGGCCTAGTTCCTTGAGCTTTTCTGTGTTGCCTTCCGCGTTGTGCCCGAAACGGAAATTATCGCCCTCATGCACCTCTTTGGCGCGTAGCTTCCCGGCCAGGATGTTACGGGCGAAATCGTTCGCCGTGGTCATGGAGAAATCGCGCGTGAACGGGATTTCCAGCAGGGCATCAAGTCCAGTCTGCGCCAGCAGCTCTTCTTTTTTCCTGAGCGGCGTGATCAGCTTGGGCATCACGTCCGGTCGCAGGATGCGCAGAGGATGCGGTTCAAAAGTGACGGCAATGGCCTTGCTGCCGTTAGCATGCGCGCGGCGCACCACTTCGCGCAGCACGTGCTGATGGCCGCAATGCACACCGTCAAAGTTGCCGACGCTGACGATCGTCGGTCCAAAATCGTTGGGCACTTCCTCCAGGGAACGGAAGATTCTCATGCGATCTCGAACTCCAGTTTCAAACCGTCGTGCGCCAGACGCACATGCGCGGGAAGGTTGCGGTTGGTTTCCTCATGCGGCAAATCGTGCGAAATATGGGTAAAGAAGGCCCGCTGCGGCTTCAGCTCTTCCACCAGGCTGAGCGAATTTGCCACGGTGGAATGTGTAGGGTGCGGACGATGGCGCAGCGCGTCAAGAAACAAAATGTCGAGTCCGCGCAGCCGCTCCTTCGATTCAGGTGGTATTGAGCTGAAGTCAGTGAGGTAAGCGGCCGAGCCAAAACGAAAGCCGTGGATCTCGGCTTCGCCATGGAGAACCTTCACCGGCTCAAAATGCGCTCCAAAAAGTTCCAGCGATCCGTTCAAGCGCCTCATCTCCACGCGCGCGATCCCACCGTATTTGTAATTGGCGTCAAAAATGTAACGAAAAATGCTTTCTACCGCTTCTGCGGTCTTCTCCTGCGCATACAGCGGAATTTTGCCTTCGCTCTTGAAGCTGATGGGGCGGACATCATCCAGCCCCAGGATATGGTCCGCATGAGCGTGCGTGTAGAGAATAGCGTCAAGCCGGGTAATCCTTTCGCGAATGGCCTGCTGGCGGAAGTCCGGCGTTGTATCGATCAGCACGGAACGGCCGTCATATTGCACCAGCACTGACGGCCGCGTGCGATGGTCGTGCGGGTCACTCGACGTGCACACGCGGCAATTGCACCCGATGGTGGGAACGCCCATGGACGTTCCGCTGCCCAGCACGGTGAGGACTGCGTTCATTTCTTCTCGGCCGGCGGCACAGCTCCGGGTTTGGTGGCGGAGCTGGCGACAGCATTGGTGATCTCGATCCAGGCCATGCGCAGCTCAAAGAGCACATTCTGCATCAAAGTTTTTTCCCGGTCCGTAAGATTTCCTTTGGTCTTTTCCTGCAGGAGGGTTAGCGAATCAATGGTCTGGCGCGCCCCGATAATGTCCACCCGCGGTGGTTCATTATCATTGGTCCGCAGAGCGCCCATCTGGATCAGCGCGCTCATGTAAAAGGATTCCACCACGCGCTCAAAATTCATCTCCGTCGGCCCCGGCCCGCCTCTGCCGGCAGCGGCAATCATCTCGTCAATCTTCTTGCCTGAAGCCTTGTATGCGTCACTCTGCTGCTGTTGCTCTTCGGCGGTAGGAGGCGCCGGCATCTCTTCGCCTTGCGGCGATACCTCAGGTTGCGCCGGATCAGCCGGTGTTGCTGCGGCCGGCGGCGGCGCGGCCGGTTGCGCGGGCGCAGCGGGTTTCGGCGGCGGCGGTGTTGCTGCCGCAGCCTTTTCCTCTTCCGCACCCTGTGCGTCGGGGCGTCGTTCGCCTTCCGAGCCAAATCGGCGTCGATCACTTACTACAAAGTCCGGTTGTTTTTCAGCCATACTTCCTCGAGTCTTATTGGATTTCAAAAGGTA